>NZ_JBIRGD010000001.1:0-716530 GCF_044327805.1 Streptomyces sp. NPDC018019
GGTTGATAGGCCAGATATGGAAGACCGGTAACGGTTGGAGTTGACTGGTACTAATAGGCCGAGGGCTTGTCCTCAGTTGCTCGCGTCCACTGTGTTAGTTCTGAAGTAACGAACTCGCCTGTTCCGGCTGGAGTTCAACTTTATAGTGTTTCGGTGGTCATAGCGTTAGGGAAACGCCCGGTTACATTCCGAACCCGGAAGCTAAGCCTTTCAGCGCCGATGGTACTGCAGGGGGGACCCTGTGGGAGAGTAGGACGCCGCCGAACTATTTGTGAATGTGGGAAGCCCCGCACCGTATGGTGCGGGGCTTCCTGCATTTCGGGGCCCGGTCGGCGTTTACGCTCGAAGGATGCGTTATGACCTCATCATCTTCGACAACGACGGCGTACTCGTCGACAGCGAGCCGATCTCCAATACGATCCTCGCCGCCTATCTCACCGAACTCGGCCATCCCACCACCTACGAGGAATCGCTCCACGACTACATGGGCGCCGCGGTGCACCGCGTGCACGACCTGGTCAAGGAGCGGACGGGGCAGCTCCTCCCCGAAGCCTTCGAGGCCACACTGCACGCGCGGGTCTTCGAAGCCTTCGAGCGGGAGCTGGAGCCGGTCGCCGGCGTGTCCGAGGTGCTGGGGAAGCTGACGGCCGACGGGACCCCGTACTGCGTGGCCTCCTCCGGCAGCCATGAACGCATCCGGGTCGGACACCGCACGACCGGCCTCGACGAGTGGTTCGAGGAGGAGTGGATCTTCAGCTCGCAGGACGTGGGCCAGGGCAAGCCGGCCCCCGACCTCTTCCTCCACGCGGCGCGTGCGATGGGCGTGCCGCCGGAGCGGTGCGCCGTCATCGAGGACAGCCCGCTCGGCGTCCAGGCCGCGGTCGCCGCCGGGATGGACGTATACGGCTTCACCGCCATGACGCCGGCCGCGAAGCTCACCGCGGCGGGCCGGGTGACCGGGCTCTTCGCGCGCATGGAAGAGCTGCCGGCACTGCTCGCCTAGGCCCTGCCCGGACAGCCGGCCGCCCCCGGTCGTACGCCCCACGGTGCCCGTACGGCCCTACCGATACGGTGACGGGCATGAGCGGCCGTGCACAGCTGATGTGGGACGAGGCAGTTACGGGCTACGACTTCGGGCCCGGCCATCCGATGGATCCGGTCCGGCTCGCGCTGACCATGCGGTTGGTGGAGGCGTACGGGCTCGACCGGGGGCCCGATGCGGTGGAAGTGGTCGCCGCCAAGGCCGCCGGGACCTCCACGCTGCGGCTCGTGCACCGCGAGGACTACATCGACGCCGTACGGAAGGCGTCGGCCGATCCGAAGGCGGCCGACCCGGTCTACGGGATCGGCACCGAGGACGATCCGGCGTTCGCCGGGATGCACGAGGCGTCGGCCCTGATCGCGGGGCAATCAGTGGGCGCCGCGGAGGCGGTGTGGCGCGGCGACGCTCTGCACGCGGTGAACTTCGCGGGCGGCCTGCACCACGCGATGCCGGGCGGTGCCGCGGGCTTCTGCATCTACAACGACGCGGCGCTGGCCGTCGCGCGCCTGTTGGAGCTGGGTGCCGAGCGCGTCGCCTATGTGGATGTGGACGTGCACCACGGGGACGGCGTACAAGCCGCGTTCTGGGACGACCCGCGCGTCCTGACAATCTCCCTGCACGAGCACCCCAGGACGCTCTTCCCGCAGACCGGCTGGCCCGAGGAGACCGGCGGCGCGGGGGCCGAGGGCAGCGCGGTGAACGTCGCGCTGCCGGCCGGCACCGGCGACGAGGGCTGGCTGCGGGCCTTCCACGCGGTGGTGCCCGAGCTGCTGACCGCGTTCCGGCCCGACGTACTGGTGACGCAGCACGGCGCGGACACGCACTTCGAGGACCCGCTCGCGCACCTGGCGGTCAGCCTGGACGCGCAGCGGGCGGTGGCGGCGGCCTGCCACGACCTCGCGCACGAAACCGCCGGCGGGCGCTGGGTCGCGCTGGGCGGCGGCGGTTACGCGGTGGTGGACGTTGTACCGCGCAGCTGGACGCACCTGGTGGCGATCGCGGCGGGCCGCCCGATCGACCCCGCGGCGCCGGTGCCGGAGGAGTGGCGGCACGAGGTCTACCGGCGTACGCGCCAGGGCGGGCCGCTGCGGATGACGGACGGGCGCGGGACCGGGTGGCGCGACTTCCACGGCGAGGGGTACGACCCGGCCGACCGCCTGGACCAGGCGGTGCTGGCGACGCGCCGCGCGGTGTTCCCCGCGCATGGGTTGCTGCCATAGCGCCGGGTTCGTCCCGAAGGGGCGTCACTTCGGCCGGATGCGCCCGGATGTGTGACTACTGGGCGGTTTCGGGCCCGGGGCGGCTGCCGGGGCGTCAGCATGGGGTCTCGTGTGGGGCTCCGGTACGGATGCGGACGTGGCGGCGGAGGCCGCCGCGCTGAAGGCGTATCTGGTCAGGGTGCGGCTCGCGGGCACGATCGCGACATCCCGGGAGAAGAGCCTGACGCGCTACCGGCTCTTCGCGGCCGGCGACCCGCGCGCACTGATCGGACTGGAGCCCGCGAATGACTGGTCCGTGGGTGAAGTGCTTCGAGTGATGGCTGAGCAGTGTGGAGTTTCGGCCGATCCCGGGCACACTTCCGGCCCCGATTCGATCGATCCGGACCGGACGCTCGCCGGGCTCGATGCGTTCGCGGACCGGCTCGGCGCGGCGGCCGCCCGGCACGCTGCGGTACTGATCGGCACCGGGCACCCGCACCGGCTGCTGGGCTTCTACGGCGGCCTGGCAGACGCCCTGTCGGCGGCGGGGTGCACCGTCCTCACCCCGGCGTATGGCCGCTGTGTCGACATAGCGACCCGATTCGGGGTACGCACGTACAACCTTGACTACGTACGGGGAGTCGCGCTGATGCGCGAACCCGGCGTGCGGCGCGCCCCCGGTGAGCCGGGCGTACACACCCACTCCCCCCTCCCGGTTCGTACCGCCCTCGACGCCGCGGCAGACGCCGGAGGGCCGCTTCCCGAGCTGGTGATCGGTGACCACGGCTGGGTCTGCGGAGCAGGTCAGCTGGGCTTTGAGGCCATCGGACTGGCGGATACGGACGATCCGGCGCTGTTCGTCGGGCAGGCGGAGGGGCGGGTGTCCGCCGTAGTTCCGCTTGATGACGCTGTGCGGTCTGATTACTACCGACCGCTTACTCGCTATGTACTCAATCGAGCGTGTCTGTCACAGTAGGCGGCCGATCGCTGCTCCTCTTCCCCACTCGCATCACCCGCCCCTAACCTGGGGAGTGAGCGCACAGCGACGGGGAGTCACCGGAGGGGAAGCCGGTGCCCGTCATGTGCGGAAGGTTCAGGTGTGTCATGGCTGCAGACCAAAGGCCTCTCAATGAGGTCGTGTTCCTGACCGTGGCGGAAGTCGCCACGGTGATGCGAGTGTCGAAGATGACCGTGTACCGCTTGGTGCACAGCGGTCATCTGCCCGCGATCCGAGTGGGGAGGTCGTTCCGGGTCCCGGAGCAAGCGGTCCACGACTACCTCCGTGAGTCCTATGTGGGGGTGGAATCGGCCTGAGGGGCCCGAGAAGACCCTCGGATTACGCCGTAGGCTCGGTGCCAGGTAGGCTGGCCCGATGTAGGTAGTGTGGGCTCGGACGCCCCGCACCGAGTGATACGAAGTGAGCGAGGGTAGTCGTGGGCTCTGTTATCAAGAAGCGGCGCAAGCGGATGGCCAAGAAGAAGCACCGCAAGCTGCTCAAGCGCACCCGTGTTCAGCGTCGCAACAAGAAGTAAGCGACGCTGATCGCGATATCGCAGCCCCCCACCGCACCATGCGGTGGGGGGCTGCGGTGCGTTTCGGGGGCGGCTTTGCGGCGCACTCGGTGGGCGCGGCCGCAGTGACGGCGGGGCGAGCGGTGGAATTCGGGGGTACGCGCGGCGGGGCGGCCGGGTGAACGGCGCGCGGGGGTATCTGCTGGAACTCCGGCCGTACGGGCGCTGCCGGCCGCGTGCGGGGCGGCGCCCGAATTACCGGCCGTCGTACGGACAGGGAGGCGGCGTCGGCGGAAGCGGTGTGCGGTGGCTCACGCGCGGCTCCGGACAAAGCGCGGGGCGTATGAGGACAAGGGCCCGGCGGGGCAGGAAAACCGGCCGACGGGACGGGCAAAGCTCGGGCCAAGGCTTGAAATGTCGCTCCGGGCATCCCGTGGTCGTCACAGCACAACGACGACCCGATAGCGTGGCGTCACAGCTCGGCTCACGCGAGGGACAAAGGGTGGGAAGGAAGGGCTGATCTTGGGAAAGGTCGTGCTCGTCACTGGAGTCGCACGGCAACTGGGGGGCCGGTTCGTACGACGCATTCAGCGCGACCCCGACGTCGACCGGGTGATCGGAGTCGACGCGGTGGCGCCCGAGCACCATTTGGGCGGGGCCGATTTCCTCAAGGCCGACATCAGGCATCCGGCCATTGCCAAAGTGCTGGCCGAGACCGGTGTGGACACGGTGGTCCACATGGACATCAACGGCACGCCGCTCGGCGGGCGGGGCGGCCGGGGCAGCCGGACGACGGTCAAGGAGACCAACGTCATCGGCACCATGCAGCTGCTCGGCGCCTGCCAGAAGGCACCGCACGTCAAACGGCTGGTGGTGAAGTCCAGCACCAGCGTGTACGGGTCCGCGCCCCGCGACCCGGCCGTCTTCACCGAGACCACGCCGCCGAAGTCGCTGCCCAGCGGCGGCTTCGCGAAGGACGCGGTCGAGGTGGAGGGCTACGTACGCGGCTTCGCCCGGCGCCGCCCCGACGTCGCGGTGTGCGTGCTGCGCTTCGCCAACATCCTCGGGGCGTGCGCCGACTCGCCGCTCGCCGAGTACTTCTCGCTGCCGGTGCTCCCCACCGTCCTGGGATACGACCCGCGATTGCAGTTCGTCCACGAGGACGACGCGATCGAGGCGCTGTGCATGGCCTCCGGCAAGCCCCGGCGCGGCACCCTCAACAGCGGCACGTTCAACGTCGCGGGGGACGGCGCGCTGCTGCTCTCCCAGTGCTCCCGGCGGCTGGGCCGGCCCACGCTGCCGCTGTTCCTGCCGACCGTCACCTGGGCCGGCACCGCGCTGCGCTCCCTCGGCATCACCGACTTCTCGCCGGAGCAGATCCGGATGCTCACGCACGGCCGGGTCGTCCAGACGACCCAGATGCGCGAGACACTGGGGTTCCACCCGAAATACACGACGGCGGAGACCTTCGCGGAGTTCGCCCGCAGTCGTGGACGCGGGCTGCTGCCGCCCGAGGTCCTCGCCCGTACCGTCGACCGGCTCGCCGCCGTGCTGCCCGCACGCAGCGGCCCGACCCTGTGAGGAGTTCACCCACGATGGCGGACGCCAAGGTCATTCCCTTCGGCGAGGAGCCCCGGTCGCGCAGGAAGACCAAGCGGCCGGGCCGTGGAGGCCGCCGTACGGCCCTGTCGCCCGTACCGGAGCCGCGGCGGCAGGACGGGCGGGAACAGGCGGCGGAAGGGCCGCAGGGGGCTCCGGGGGTTTCCCTGGAGCAGCGGATCGCCGGCGGTCTGCGCTTCCTGCGCCGACGGCTCACCGGCGAGTACGAGGTCGACGACTTCGGGTACGACGAGGAGCTGACCGACCAGGTCCTGATGTCGCTGCTGCGCCCGCTGTACGAGAAGTACTTCCGGGTCGAGGTCAAGGGGATCGAGAACATCCCAGCCGACGGCGGCGCGCTGATCGTCGCCAACCACTCCGGGACGCTGCCGCTGGACGGGCTGATGCTCCAGGTCGCGGTGCACGACCACCATCCGGCCGACCGGCACCTGCGGCTGCTCGCGGCCGACCTGGTCTTCGTCCTGCCGGTGATCAACGAACTGGCGCGCAAGGCCGGGCACACGCTCGCCTGCGCGGAGGACGCGCAGCGGCTGCTGGAGCGCGGCGAGGTCGTCGGGGTGATGCCGGAGGGCTTCAAGGGCATCGGCAAGCCGTTCGCGGACCGCTACAAGCTCCAGCGGTTCGGGCGCGGCGGGTTCGTGTCCACCGCGCTGCGGGCCGGGGTGCCGATCGTGCCGTGCTCGATCGTGGGCGCCGAGGAGATCTACCCGAAGATCGGCGACGCCAAGACGCTGGCGCGGGTGCTGGGCTTCCCGTACTTCCCGCTGACGCCGACCTTCCCGTGGTTCGGGCCGCTGGGGCTGGTGCCGCTGCCGACGAAGTGGACGATCCAGTTCGGGGAGCCGATCCCGACGGACGGGTATCCGGCGGAGGCGGCGGACGACCCGATGCTGATGTTCAACCTGACGGACCAGGTGCGGGAGACGATCCAGCACACGCTCTACAAGCTGCTGGTGCAGCGGCGTTCGGTGTTCTTCTGAGGGGCCGGCGGGCTTCTGAGGGAGCGGTGGGCTTCTGAGGAAACGGTGTTCTTCTGGAGGGCCAGCAGGCCGGGAACGGCCCGCGCCCGGCCCGCGCGACGCCCCGGCGCCGTGTGGTGGCACCGGGGCGTCGCGCGGCGGGCCGCCGCGGGGTGGGGTCAGCCCAGCGGGTTCTTGCCGTCCAGGCCGATGTCGGGCAGCAGGCCGGGGAGCAGCGGCGGGATCGTGACGTCGGGCTCGTGCGGTGTCTCCTTGCCCTTGCCCGGCCCCTTGCCGTCCGGGGCGGGGGTGGCGGCGTCGGCGGGCGGGTCGAGCAGGCCGCCCGTGCTGCCGCCGAGCAGCCCGTCGTCCTGCTGGGCCGGGGAGGTGGCCGACGGGTGGTGCCGCGGTGCCTGGGAGCCGTCGGTCCGCTCGGACGAGGAGGCGCTTTCGCCGGACGGGGACGGGTGGTCCGTACGGCCCTGGGAGGCGCCCGGCGCGGGGGCCTCGGGGGCGCTCTCGTGGTGGCTCTCGCCGCCCGGGGGCTTGGGCAGCAGCGAGCGCAGCGGGCCGACCTCTTCGTCTATGGCGTCGAAGACCGAGCTGACCTCGTCGCGCACGTCCGTCAGCTGGGCCGGCAGGCGGTCGCGCAGCCGGCTCCAGCTGTCGCGGTGCGACTTGGTGAAGGAGTTGAGCGTCTGGATGGGGCCGAGGGAGCCGTCGCGCTCGTACGCCTCGTGGAGCAGGCGGTGGCCCTCGCCGGCGTCCTGCTTGACGCCGGACAGCGCCTTGCGGACCTCGCTGAGCGCTTCGTGGTCGAGGTCGCCGACCCGGCCGCGCTCCATGAGGCGGTGCGCCTCGAACATGCGGGTGGACGCCTGGTCGAGGAAGAGCCGGCCGCGCTCGGACACGTCGTCGGCCATGCCCAGCTTCAGGTCCTCCATGCCGCGCTTGAGGCCGTAGAGGGAGTCGCCGGGGAGCGCGTCGGAGCTGGCGGCGGCGACACCGCTGAAGGCGCCGGCGGCGACGCCCACCGTCAGGCCGCCCGCCGCGAGGCCCTTGGACAGCCGGGACCTCGGGCGCAGCCGCCCCAGGGACTTGGCGGCGCGGTGCGCGCCGCGGGTGCCGCGCTGCTGCGGCACCCGGCCGTCGTCGGACGTGGCGCCGCCTTCGGCGAAGGCCGCCTCCATCGCCGCGATGAGCTGGGCCCGGTGGACGGTCTTGACCTCGGGGTCCAACTCCGGCCCGGGGAGTTCACCGAGGGCGCCGGCTACCGCCAACAGCCGTGATTCTCCGCACGCTTCCGCCGGTGTGCCGGCCTCGTCCTCGGCCGCCGCGCCCGGGAGGACCTGCTCCTCCAGGGCTTGGGCGAAGGCGTTAGCCCGCCGGTGCACCGATACGTTCGCGATCACGGGCGGCACCTCCTCTCGTCATCCCGCTCGACTCCCCGGACTGGCTTGACTATCCAGACTGGCCGGAAGGTTGCACGCCTGGCTCACGTCCACTCGATCGAGTGAGAGGGCGCGGGCCGGGCGCGACCGCGGGGAGTCTGCAATCCGCACAACGAGCGCCGCGGCACTTGGGTTACGCACGCACGATGATCTGACCGAACGGTCACGAACGATCACCGACAGTCAAAAGTCGCGGTGGCCGGCGCCGGGCGTGTCCGGCGGGCGCGGCCGGCCTGGGGAAAGCTCCGCCCGTCAATGCGGATCCAGGAGATTCAGGCGATCGGGGCGGTGCTCCAGGCGTTAGTCCTGGCGGTGGGACGGAGCGGACGGGCCGGGGCGACGGGACAGGCGGACACGCAGGTGGGAGCGGGGAGGGGGAAGCGGGGCCGGTGTGCGGCACGGTGGACGGTCCGGGAGGACGGGGCGGCGGTCAGCGGGCGTCGTCCGGGAGCAGCCGCGCCAGGGTCCGTACGGCCCGGTACTGGAGCGTCTTGATCGCGCCCTCGTTCTTCCCCATGACGCGGGCGGTCTCGGCGACCGACAGGCCCTGGAGGAAGCGCAGCGTCACGCACTCCTGCTGCTGCGGGTTGAGCTTGCGGACCGCCTCCAGCAGCGCGGCGTTGGACAGGGATTCCAGGACCGAGTCCTCGGGGCTGCGCTCGACCTCGTTGGCGTCGAGCATCTCGCCGGTGGTCACCTCCAGGCGGAAGCGCGAGGACTTGAAGTGGTCGGCGACCAGGTTGCGGGCGATCGTGACCAGCCAGGCGCCGAAGTCGCGGCCCTGCCAGGTGAAGGTGCCGATGCGGCGCAGGGCCCGCAGGAACGTCTCGCTGGTCAGGTCCTCGGCCGTGGCCCGGCCGCCCACCCGGTAGTAGATGTAGCGGTAGACCGTGTCGGCGTACTGGTCGTAGAGCCGGCCGAACGCCTCCGCCTCGCCGGCCTGGGCGCGCTCGACGAGGTCCATCATGCGGCGGCTGTCGCTGTCGGCGGGGCGCCGGGCGGTGGGCGTGCCCGCGCCGCGGCGGGTTCTCCCGCCGGTCTTGCTGACCGTGGTGGTGCTGCCGTCGGCCAGGGCGTAGCACGGTCCGGCGGGGGCGGCGGTGGCGAATGCGGGGACGGCGATCGCGGTGGGGACAAAACTGCGCAGGTGGTCGACGAGTGTCGTACGCAGCGTAGCCAGGCCCGAGGCGTCAACCCCGACGTGTGGGTACACGGGACTCCCAGAGGCAGAGCTTCCATCACGTGCAGTGCGGGACCGTTCACCCGTCGTAGGGACGCGTGGGTACCGGTTTGCGTCTGAGGAGAATAACGCTTCGTACAGGCAGCGCTACACCCAGTTGCTCAAATCATCGATTACTTCTGGTCCGTTACGAGTTCATGCCCGTTCAAGTATCGATTCCTGAGCAGATATTGATCAGAAAGGAACGTGATCTGCCTGGTTGCAGGGCGTGTTGTGGCGAACCGTTCGCAACGGGACTGCGGGGGACGGGGCGGGGGTATGCACCACGGATTGGCCGGGCGGGCGGGACGGGCGCCCGGCGGACACGCCCTGTGAACGGCCGCCGCCCGGCGCGACGGCGCTCAGCCGCGCCCCGGCGCGTCCGTCAGCCACGCTGCGTACCAGGCCCCGAAATCCGGGCCGGGCGTGAGACTGGGCCAGACCTCCAGGTCGGCGAACCAGACCCGGCCGCGCTGCTCGCCGGTGACGACGAGGCGTACGAATTCCCCGCAGCCCGCCTCGGCCACGGCCAGTGTCCCGGCCACCAGCGCGTCCGGGTCGAACCGCTCGCCGGGCCGGGGGCGCCACGCCTCGGTGAGCCGGAAGGGCGTCGCGAGCGCCCCGGGCCTGCGGTCGTGCTCGCGGACGTCCTCCGCCGCCCAGTCGTCCGGCGGCCCCGGATAGGCGCTGGGGCCCGTCAGGGGGAACAGGCCGTGCTGTGGACCGGCGCCGCCGTTGGCGACGCGCAGGAGGAAATCGCGGTACGGCCCCGGCAGCTCGATGCCGTGCAGCGACTCGAACGCGTGGAGTTCGGCGGCGGGCAGCGGCGGCGCGAGCCGGTAGCGGTGCTGGTCGGCGCCGAAGCGGGTGCAGCCGGGGTCCCGGCGCGCCAGTTCGGCCACACGGGACCGGACCGCGGCCGGATCCCAGGGCGACCAGGACTCCCAGGACGCCGTGCCACCGGAATCCGCGAAGCCGCCGGTGTTCGCATCGCCGTCCGCATCCGACGTACCGCCGGTGTCCGTCGTGCCACCGGAATCCGCCGTCCCACCGGAACTCGCTGCCACCGGCCGGAAGAACCGGTTCAGCGGCGGCGGCGCTGGAGGGCCACCGCCGCGGCGGCGCCGCCCGCGAGGGCGCCCACGCCGGCCGCCGCCGGGATGCCGATCTTGACCGCCTTGCGGCCGGTCCGGTAGTCCCGCAGCCGCCAGCCCTGCTCGCGGGCGTGCTTGCGCAGCCGCCCGTCGGGGTTGACCGCGTACGGGTGGCCGACCAGGGACAACATCGGGATGTCGTTGGCGGAGTCGCTGTAGGCGGCGCAGCGCTCCAGGTCCAGGCCCTCGGCTGCGGCCAGGGCGCGGACGGCCTCGGCCTTGGCGGGGCCGTGCAGCGGCTCGCCGACCAGCTTGCCCGTGTAGACGCCGCCGACGGACTCGGCGACGGTGCCGAGCGCGCCGGTCAGGCCGAGCCGGCGGGCGATGATCGTGGCGGTTTCGACCGGGGCCGCGGTCACCAGCCACACCTTCTGGCCCGCGTCCAGGTGGGCCTGGGCGAGGGCGCGGGTGCCGGGCCAGATCCGCTCGGCCATGTACTCGTCGTAGATCTCCTCGCCGATGGTCATCAGCTCGGAGACGCGGTGGCCCTGCACGATGGACAGCGCGCTGTTGCGGGCGTCCGCCATGTGCTCGGGGTTCTCCGAGCCGATGAAGCGGAAGTAGATCTGCTGCCAGACGAAGCGGGCCAGGTCGCGTTTGTGGAAGAAGCGGCGCTTGTACAGGCCGCGCCCGAAGTGGAAGAGCGACGCGCCCTGCATGACGGTGTTGTCGAGGTCGAAGAAGGCGGCGGCGGAGGTGTCCCCGACGACCGGGAACTCCGGCTCCTCCGCGCCCTTCGCCTGGGCGGCCGCCTCCTGCGCCTCGGCCTCCAGCTCCAGCGACGACTTGCGCGCGGCCTCGGCCGCGGCCTCGCCGGCGAGCACGCTGCGCGCGGTGGCGGGGCGCCTACGGCGGGTGAACCACCCCGTGGGGAGGTGCGCGCCGTAGGAGTTCCTACGGGGACGGCGGGCGGGCGACGGGTGGGCCATGTAGCTAGCGTAGCCAGGTTGTTCGGTGCGGCCGGTTACGGGCGGATGTCCGGTGGCCGTGGTCCGGCGGACGGTTGCGTTACGGCCATCCCGGTGAGGGCGCCGGACCGCCGGGCCGCGCCGCCGCCGCGGGGGCGTACGCCGGGCGGTCCCGGTGCCGTACGCGGCGGGGCGGGCCGGGCGTAGGCGGTCTCGTACCGGCGCCGGGCCGGGGGCTCGTGCCGTCAGGCGCCCAGGGCCTTGCGCAGCCGCTGGGGGTCGACCCGCCAGAAATCGTGCTGCGCGCCGTCCACGAGGACGACCGGAATCTGTTCCCAGTACTTGCGGTACAGCTCCTCGTCCTGGGTGATGTCCTTCTTCTCCCAGGAGGCGCCGGTCTCGGCGCACACTTTTTCGATCACTTCCTGTGCGACATCACACAGATGGCAGCCGGGCTTGCCGATGAGCGTGACCGTGCTGTCCGCCGGATTCCTGCGGTTGTTGCGGCTGAAGAGGGAGGCCATACCCGTCATTGTGCCTCCGGCGCGCGGCGGGGAAAGTCGCCTCGGTCGACTACCATCGATGGGCGATTTGTAGGTTTCCGGGGCGATAACGATGAGGAGTGAGGGCGCGTGCTGCCGTCGGCACTCCGTTGTTACCGGTGCGAAACGTGTGAACGGTGCGCTGGGGGAGTTGGTTCCGCGAAGGGCCGTAAAAGCCGCGTGACCCCGGTCACTTTGGCCGGACAAAGCGGACACCATCTTTGTGCACGCGTTCACAAAGACATAGCCTGCTGTCGACGGGGCGGTCGGGACATCTACGGCCGTCCACAGCCCCGCTCTACCCGCAGGAGCACCGTGGCAACTGGCCGAACTCACCGACCGGCGACCCGAAGCCGAGGGATTCCCGAGGCCACCGTCGCCCGGCTACCGCTGTATCTGCGCGCGTTGACCGCGCTCTCCGAGCGCTCGGTCCCCACGGTCTCCTCCGAGGAACTCGCCGCCGCGGCGGGGGTCAACTCCGCGAAGCTGCGCAAGGACTTCTCCTACCTCGGCTCGTACGGCACCCGGGGCGTCGGGTACGACGTGGAGTACCTCGTCTACCAGATCTCCCGTGAGCTGGGCCTGACGCAGGACTGGCCGGTCGTGATCGTCGGTATCGGCAACCTCGGCGCCGCCCTGGCCAACTACGGCGGCTTCGCCTCCCGCGGGTTCCGCGTCGCCGCGCTCATAGACGCCGACCCGGCGATGGCGGGCAAGCCGGTGGCGGGCATCGCGGTGCAGCACACCGACGAGCTGGAAAAGATCATCAAGGACAACGGCGTCTCGATCGGCGTGATCGCGACTCCGGCGGGCGCCGCCCAGCAGGTCTGCGACCGGCTCGTCGCGGCCGGCGTCACGTCCATCCTGAACTTCGCGCCGACCGTGCTGACCGTTCCGGACGGCGTGGACGTGCGCAAGGTCGACCTGTCGATAGAACTGCAGATCCTGGCGTTCCACGAGCAGCGCAAGGCCGGCGAGGACGCGGGGCACGACGACGAGTCCGACGATGCCCGCGCCGTCGCCGCGCGTGAGGCTCGCCGGGCCGTGCGCGAGGTGCGCGAGGCCGCGGCGAAGGCGGCCCCGGCCGCGGACGCCCCCGCCTCCGGCCGCAAGGGACCCGACGGGGACGTGCCCGCCGTGATGCCGGCATGAGCGAGCGCAGCATGGGGGTCCCCCCGGTCGGAGACTGGGGGAGAACCATCGAAAGGTGCGCCACAGGCGAAGACTGTGCCTCGCGAAGCGAGGTGCAAGCATGAGCCTCCTCGTTGTCGGGCTCAGTCATCGCAGCGCCCCCGTGAGCGTGCTGGAGCACGCCGCCATCGCCCCCGAGGCGCGCGGCAAGCTGCTCCAGGACACGGTGTCGGCCGAGCCGGCCGCCGAGGCAGCGGTGCTCTCCACCTGCAACCGCATCGAGCTGTACGCCGACGTGGACAAGTTCCACGCGGGTGTCGCCGAGCTGTCCACGCTGCTGGCCCGGCACAGCGGCGCGGGCCTGGACGAGCTGACCCCCTATTTGTACGTGCACTACGAGGACCGGGCCGTCCACCACCTCTTCTCGGTGGCCTGCGGCCTGGACTCGATGGTGGTGGGCGAGGGCCAGATCCTCGGCCAGATCAAGGACGCGCTCGCGGTGGCGCAGGAGCAGCACACCGCGGGCCGGCTGCTGAACGACCTCTTCCAGCAGGCGCTGCGGGTCGGCAAGCGCGCCCACAGCGAGACCGGCATCGACAAGGCGGGCCAGTCGCTGGTCACCTTCGGGCTGGAGCAGCTGGCCGGCGCCACCGACGTGGCCGAGTGGGCCCGGGGCAAGCGCGCCCTGGTCATCGGCGCCGGTTCGATGTCCTCGCTGGCCGCGACCACGCTCGTACGGGCCGGGGTGAGCGAGCTGGCGGTGGCCAACCGGACGGTGGAGCGGGCCGAGCGGCTGACGCGGATCCTCACCGAGCCGGGCTCGGCGGGCGCGCTGAACGGGCTGACCGCCCGCGCCGTCGCGATGGCCGCCGTCCAGTCCGAGCTGGCCCTGGCCGACGTCGTGGTCTCCTGCACGGGCGCCACCGGCCTGGTGCTGACCGGCGACGCGATCGAGACCGCCGCCGAGACCCGCGCCGCCCGTATCGCGGCCGGTGACGGGTACGCCGGGACCGCGGGCGGCGCCGGCAGCGCCGTCGCGCCGGCCCCCGAGCTGGCGCTGCTCGACCTCGCCATGCCGCGGGACATCGACGCCGCCGCCCACCGGACCGAGGGCGTGCGCCTCGTCGACATCGAGTCGCTGGCCGACGCGTCCGCGGACGCGCCGATGGCGGCCGACGTGGACCGGGTGCGCGGCATCGTCTCCGACGAGGTGGCCGCGTTCGGCGCGGCGCAGCGGGCCGCGCACATCACGCCGACGGTGGTCGCGCTGCGCACCATGGCGGCGGACGTCGTGGCGAGCGAGATCGCCCGGCTGGACGGCCGCCTCCCCGACCTGGACGACAAGCAGCGCGCGGAGATCACCCAGACCGTGCGCCGGGTCGTCGACAAACTCCTGCACGCGCCCACCGTGCGGGTCAAGCAGCTGGCCAGCGAACCCGGCGGCGCCGGTTACGCGGACGCACTGCGCGAACTCTTCGACCTCGACCCGCAGACGGTGGCCGCCGTCAGCCGGGCCGACACGCGGGCCACCGCCCGCACACAGCACGGGAGCGGGCATGACTGACAGCAATCCACGGGCACTGCGGCTGGGCACGCGGCGCAGCAGGCTCGCCATGGCCCAGTCCGGGATGGTGGCCGAGGCGGTGCGCGAGGCGACCGGGCGTCCCGTAGAGCTGGTGGAGATCACCACCTACGGCGACACCTCCCGCGAGCACCTGGCGCAGATCGGCGGCACCGGTGTGTTCGTCTCCGCGCTGCGCGACGCGCTGCTCGACGGGACGATCGACTTCGCCGTGCACTCGCTGAAGGACCTGCCCACCGCGCAGCCCGCGGAGCTGGCGCTGGCGGCCGTGCCGCGGCGCGAGGACCCGCGCGACGTGCTGGTGGCCCGGGACGGTCTGACCTTCGAGGAGCTGCCGGACGGTGCCCGGGTGGGTACGGGGTCGCCGCGCCGCATGGCGCAGCTGAACGCCTGGGCGCGTTCGCTGGGCCGGCGGGTGGAGACCGTACCGATCCGCGGGAACATCGACACCCGTATCGGCTACGTCGAGAAGGGCGAGCTGGACGCGGTCGTGCTGGCCGCGGCCGGGCTCACCCGGATCGGCCGGATCGACGAGGCGACCGAGCACCTGTCGCCCGACCTGGTTTTGCCCGCCCCCGGCCAGGGGGCCCTGGCGGTGGAGTGCGCCGCGCACAACGCGCAGCTCGCCGCCCAGCTCGCCGAGCTCGACGACCCGTTCACCCGGGCCGCCGTGACGGCCGAGCGTTCCCTGCTCGCCGCCCTGGAGGCCGGCTGCTCCGCACCTGTGGGTGCGCTGGCCGACCTGCAGGCCGACGGGCAGGCTGTCACCGAATTGCGCCTGCGTGGCGTCGTCGGCACGACCGACGGCTCGACGCTGGTGCAGCTGTCCACCACCGGACACGTACCCGCCTCTCTCGGCGACGCGGCGGCCCCCGTGAACATGGGGCGCGAACTCGCCGCCGAGATGCTCGCGAAGGGTGCGGCCGGTCTTATGGGGGAGCGAGCACTTTGAACCCCACCGCCCCGAACCACCCTGCCGCCGGCCAGGTCACCTTCATCGGCGCCGGTCCCGGAGACCCGGGACTGCTGACGCTGCGTGCCGTCGAGGCACTGGCGCGCGCCGATGTGCTGATCGCCGATCCGCAGGTGCTCGACGTCGTCCGCGCGCATGCGCGGGCGAATGTGGACACGCCGCAGCAGCCGACGGCTGACGAGGCGTCAACCACCGCCGGTGTCCCCGCGCTTAGGGACACCACCAATCTTGTCATGTCGGCTGTGCGCACCGGCAAGCGGGTGGTGCGTGCGGTGTCCGGCGACCCCGGCCTGGACGCCCATGTGGCCGAGGAGATGCTGGCCTGCGCCGCCGAGGGGGTCGTCTTCGAGGTCGTGCCGGGCATCGCCGCCGCGGTCGGCGTGCCCGCGTACGCCGGTGTGCCGCTGCGCGACGCGGACGGTACGGACGTGCGCTTCATCGACGCCCGTACCGCCGACGAGCGCTGCTGGTCGGAGGTGGGCTCCAGCGACGCCACCACCGTGGTGTCCACCTCGCTGGACTCGGTGGTCGCCGCGGCCGGCGAGCTGGTCTCGGCGGGCCGCAAGCCGGACACGCCGATGACGGTCACCGTCGCCGGTACGACCACGCGCCAGCGCACCTGGAACGCGACGCTCGGTTCGGTCGCCCAGGTGCTGAAGGCCGCCAAGGTGCTGCCGTCGGCGGACGGCGGGCAGCCGGTCATAGCCGTGGTCGGTGAGCGTGGTGCCGCGGCCCGGCGCGACCAGCTGTCGTGGTTCGAGAACAAGCCGCTGTTCGGCTGGCGCGTCCTCGTCCCGCGGACCAAGGAGCAGGCCGCCTCGCTCTCCGACCAGCTCGTCGAGTACGGCGCGGTGCCGCACGAGGTGCCGACCATCGCCGTGGAGCCGCCGCGCACCCCGCAGCAGATGGAGCGCGCGGTCAAGGGCCTGGTCACCGGCCGCTACGAGTGGATCGCCTTCACCTCGGTCAACGCCGTCAAGGCGGTCCGGGAGAAGTTCGAGGAGTACGGGCTGGACGCCCGCGCGTTCGCCGGGATCAAGGTCGCCGCGGTGGGCGAGCAGACCGCCAAGGCGCTGATCGCCTTCGGCGTGAAGCCGGACCTCGTCCCGTCCGGCGAGCAGTCGGCGGCCGGGCTGCTGGAGGACTGGCCGCCGTACGACCCGGTCTTCGACCCGATCGACCGGGTGTTCCTGCCGCGCGCCGACATCGCGACCGAGACGCTGGTGGCGGGCCTGATCGAGCTGGGCTGGGAGGTCGACGACGTCACGGCCTACCGGACCGTACGGGCCTCGCCGCCGCCGCAGGAGACCCGCGAGGCGATCAAGGGCGGCGGTTTCGACGCCGTGCTGTTCACCTCGTCCTCCACGGTGCGCAACCTGGTCGGCATCGCCGGCAAGCCGCACAACGTGACCGTGATCGCCTGTATCGGCCCGGCCACCGCCAAGACCGCCGAGGAGCACGGGCTGCGCGTGGACGTCATGTCGCCCGAGCCGTCGGTACACAAGCTGGCCGAAGCGCTCGCGCAGTTCGGCGCGGCGCGGCGGGACGCCGCGCTGGAGGCCGGTGACCCGGTCACCCGCCCGAGCGAGCGCCGGCCCGGATCGCGTAGGAGGGCTCGCAGTTGAGCAGCAGTACGTACGGCAACTTCCCCGGTGGGCGGCCGCGCCGACTGCGCACCACGCCGGCCATGCGCCGGATGGTCGCCGAACACCGCCTGCACCCGGCGGACCTGATCCTGCCCGCGTTCGTGCGGGAGGGGGTCTCCGAGCCGGTGCCGATCGGCGCCATGCCGGGCGTCGTGCAGCACACCCGTGACACGTTGCGGAAGGCCGCCGTCGAGGCGGTCGAGGCGGGCGTCGCCGGGATCATGCTGTTCGGGGTGCCCGAGGACGCGAAGAAGGACGGGCTCGGTACGGCCGGTACGGACCCGGACGGCATCCTCCAGCAGGGCATCCGCGATGTGCGCGCCGAGGTCGGCGACGACCTGGTGATCATGTCGGACCTGTGCCTGGACGAGTACACCGACCACGGCCACTGCGGCGTCCTGGACGCCGAGGGCCGGGTGGACAACGACGCGACGCTGGAGCGCTACGCCGAGATGGCGCAGGTCCAGGCGGACGCGGGCGTCCATGTGGTGGGCCCGAGCGGCATGATGGACGGCCAGGTCGGCGTCATCCGCGACGCGCTGGACCAGACCGGCCACGAGGACGTGGCGGTCCTCGCGTACACCGCGAAGTACGCCTCCGCGTTCTACGGCCCGTTCCGCGAGGCCGTCGGCTCCTCCCTCAGGGGCGACCGCAAGACCTACCAGCAGGACTACGGCAACTCCCGCGAGTCGCTGCGCGAGCTGGCGCTCGACCTCCAGGAGGGCGCCGACATGGTGATGGTCAAGCCCGGCATGCCGTACCTGGACGTGCTGGCGAAGATCGCGGACTCGGTGGACGTACCGGTCGCCGCGTACCAGATCTCCGGTGAGTACGCGATGGTCGAGGCCGCCGCCGAGAAGGGCTGGATCGACCGCGACGCGGCGATCCTGGAGTCCCTGACCGGGTTCAAGCGGGCGGGCGCCGACATGATCCTGACCTACTGGGCCACGGAGGTCGCGCGCAAGCTCTAGGGCCCTGTCCGTATCGCCTGAAGAGACGGCGGCGCTCCGTAGGGGGCGCCGCCGTCGCGTTGTGTACGGGGGTGGGGCCCGGCGGGGCGGCGGACGGGCCGCCCCTCCCGGACGGGACGGCCCGTGGGCCGCGTCAGCGCAGATCGAAGCTGACCGAGCTGGCCTTGTCGTTCATGGCGTCGCCGATGTACGGGACGTACCCGTGGTACGTCTGCTTGGCGCCGCGGAAGTCGGCGTGCTCCCAGAGCGTGATCGGGCAGGTCACGCCCTCGACGGAGCTGATGTTGTCGTTGAAGTCCCACTTGCTGAGGGCGTTGAACTCGGGATAGCGCCAGCCGCAGCCGACGCTGCCGCGCAGTGCCAGCTCACGGCCGCCGGAGTTGGCGTCGGTCCACATCTTGCCGAGGACCTTGTAGTCGGCGCGGGTGCCGCCGAAGCGGGCGGCCTGGGCCCTGGTGTCGAAGCACCCGCCCTGGCCGGTGTCGACGATGTAGGTGCAGTACTTGCCCTGCGTGGCGGTGGTGTGCTGTGGGGCGGCGGCGGCGGTGGCGGGGGCGACGGCCGTGGCGGTGGCGGCGAGGGCGAGGGCCGCGACGGCCAGCGCGGGTCTGAGGACGGGCTTCATGGCTCTCCTTGGAGCTCGGGACAGGGGTGGCGCATGTCGGTTGTGTCGTACCTGTCGGGTGTGTCGTACATGCGAGGTGTAGCCAATCAGGACCGGCGGGTGGTCCGGCAGGGCCAAAACCGCTCAACGTCAACGGGTCCGGCGGGGTGCCGGGTTGGCCGGTACCGCCCTTTGCCGGGGCTGCCGGCGGGGCCGTCCGAGGCTTCCGGCCGGTGCGGCGGCCCGGCGGCAGGGCATCGGCCAGTGCGCATGCGGGTGCGCGGCTTCGGTGCCGGGGGAGGGGGCCGGAATGGCGGTGACCGGCGCGGGTGGAATCCGGGCGGCTGGTTCCGTGCTGTGAGAGCGCTCCCGGCCAGTGTGGCGCCCGATTGCGCCACGCCTCTCAACTGGCGCCCCACCGAAGGCGGTTGGCCGGTTCAGTGACTTGTGCACCCTTCGTGGCGTCCGCATAATCGCAACGCTCTGCCGCGTCGTGGTGCCCCTTTCCCCACGTACTTCCCGTTCCGGTGGGCACTGCGGCGGTGTGCTTGGCATGAGCCGGTCAATCGCTGTCCGGCGGTGGCCGCCGGCGTACCACCCCCTCGGAGAGGAAGTCCGTTGACCCGTTCCGTGAGATTCCTGAAGAGATCCGTTGCCCTCGGGGCGGTCGCCCTGGCGGCCCTGTCGCTCCAGCCCGGCGCGGCGAGCGCGGCCACCGAGCCGGCGCCCTCGGGCAGCACACCCGGTACGAAGGTCGTCGGCGGCGTGCCCGCCGCGCAGGGCGAGTTCCCGTTCATGGTGCGGCTGTCCATGGGCTGCGGCGGCGCGCTCTACCGCCAGGACGTCGTGCTCACCGCCGCGCACTGCGTGGACGGCAGCGGCAACAACACCTCCATCACCGCCACCGCGGGCGTCGTGGACCTGCAGAGCTCCAGCGCGATCAAGGTGCGGTCCACCAAGGTGCTCCAGGCGCCCGGCTACAACGGCTCGGGCAAGGACTGGGCGCTGATCAAGCTCGCCCGGCCGATCAACCTGCCCACCCTGCGCACCACCACGGACGGCCGCTACGACCAGGGCGACTTCGTCGTGGCCGGGTGGGGCGCCACCCGGGAGGGCGGCGCCCAGCAGCGGTACCTGCGCAAGGCGACGGTGCCGTTCGTCGACACCGCGACCTGCCGCCAGGCGTACGGCAGCGCGTACATACCCGGCGAGGAGATCTGCGCCGGGATCATGCGGACTGGCGGGGTGGACACCTGCCAGGGCGACTCCGGCGGCCCGATGTTCCGCAAGGACGACGCGGGCGCGTGGGTCCAGGTCGGCATCACCAGCTGGGGCGAGGGCTGCGCGCGGCCGGGCAAGCCGGGCGTCTACACACGGGTGAGCGCCTTCTCGCAGGCCATCGCGAAGGCGGCGGACCAGCTGTGACGCGCTGAGGCCGGTCGCGGGGCGCCGGTCGGAGGAAGGCGAACCGAGGACGGCGGGCGGGTCCGGGCGGGCAGGCGGGGTACGGGTGGTCGGAAGGTTTACCGCCCACCCGCCCGTACCGGCCCGACCCGCCCAGATACGGATACGTCGCCGTACTCGGGAAGTTGGCCTGTTTCAGAACCTTGTGCGTCTTTGGTGCGCGTCCACATAATCACAACGCTCCAGCACGTCGTGGCACTTCCGGCGCGGTTCCGCGCTGCGGTGGTGTCCCGGTGTGCTGTGCGTACGTGCTGGACACCGATGTGCCTCCGACGCGAGAGGGAAGTCCTTGAAGCGCTCCGCGAGATGTATCAAGCGATCCATAGCCGTTGGCGCCGCCGTGGCGGCGGCGGTTGCACTCCAGTCGGCCGACGGCGCCCAGGCCGCCCCGAACCCGTCGCCGCCCCCCGGCCAGTCGATCATCGGCGGGCCGCCCGCCAAGCAGGGCGAGTTCCCGTTCATGGTGCGGCTGTCCATGGGCTGCGGCGGCTCCCTCATCCGTGAGGACGTCGTGCTCACCGCCGCGCACTGCGTGGACGGCAGCGGCCCCAACACGTCCATCACCGTCACCGCGGGCGTCGTGGACCTCCAGAACCCCAAGGCCATCAAGGTGAAGTCCACCGAGGTCGCCCAGGCCCCCGGCTACAACGGCAAGGGCAAGGACTGGGCCCTGATCAAGCTGGCCGCGCCGATCAAGAACCAGGAGACGCTGCATCTCGCCGAGGACGACACGTTCGACCGCGGCACGTTCACGATCGCGGGCTGGGGCGCCAGCAGCGAGGGCGGCGCCCAGCAGCGCTACCTGCGCAAGGCCAGGGTGCCGTTCGTGAACACCGCCACCTGCAAGCAGGCGTACGGGGACGAGCTGACCCCGGGCGAGGAGATCTGCGCCGGCTTCATGGCGGAGGGCGGGGTGGACACCTGCCAGGGCGACTCCGGCGGCCCGATGTTCCGCCGTGACGAGGACGGCGACTGGGTCCAGGTCGGCATCACCAGCTGGGGCGAGGGCTGCGCGCGGCCGGGCAAGCCCGGCGTCTACACGAAGGTGAGCGCCTTCTCCGCGCAGATCGAAAAGGCCGCCGACAAGCTGATGAGCTGAGCGGACGCGTACCCGGGCCACGCGTGTGGGTGGCCCGGGTCGCGCATGCGCGCCCTTCGGCCGGGAGGACGCGGCGGGGGCGCTGCGGGACTGCGCGTTCTTCTACAAGGAGTTGGGGGCTCGCACCGCTCCTGCGGAGAGTCCGTGCGGGACGTGACCGTGTGGCGGGTGCGGCAGGGGTCAGGCGTCCGGGGTGAGGGTGTCGCGCTTGATGGCACCTATGAGGAAGCCGAGGTGGGTCTGGCTGGTGGTGAGTACGGTGTGGGGGGTCTCGCTCTCCCGGATACGTATGGTGTGGTCGGGGGATGCGGCGACGTTCAGGCAGTTGTTTCCTTCTGCGCAGTACGAGGATTTCTGCCAGTTGGGCGCGGACA
Organism: Streptomyces sp. NPDC018019; assembly: GCF_044327805.1. Classification (NCBI taxonomy): domain Bacteria; kingdom Bacillati; phylum Actinomycetota; class Actinomycetes; order Kitasatosporales; family Streptomycetaceae; genus Streptomyces; species Streptomyces sp. NPDC018019. The sequence continues at coordinate 21,450 of NZ_JBIRGD010000001.1, forward strand.
CGGGCTGCCTTTCAGAGGTCTCGGGCGATGGCGTGAATAAAATTCTGTGACGCCTCTGGGCTGAGCGACAATGCATGAAGACGGTCGAGGACCGTGCGGTACTTGGCGAGTTGGGCCTCGGTGTCGAGCAGTGTGGGGCCGTGCGATTGGTCGAGTTGCACGGTGTCGAGCTGCGGCACGGGGCCGTGTGCGTACAGCACAGTCTGTCCCGAACCTGGGTGGGCGCCCGCCGTGAAAGGGATGACGGCGATCGTGACGTTGTCCCGTTCACTCACTTCGAGCAGGTGCTTGAGCTGAGCCTTGGTGATGGCCGCGCCTCCGAACTGCATACGAAGGGCCGCTTCGTGAATGATGGCGGTGTACGGCACGGGGTCCTGCCGGTAAAGAACCGTCTGGCGTTTGATGCGCAGGGAGATGCGGTGCTCGATCTCCGGAGGGGGCAGTGCGGGAACGCCCTGTTGGAAGACGACGCGGGCGTGGTCGACGGTCTGGAGCAGTCCCGGCAGGCTTGAGGTTTGTGCTGTGCGCAGTTCGACGGCGTAGTGTTCGAGTTCGGCCAAGTCGAGCATGCCGGGTGGCAGGACGCCTCGATACTCCTCCCACCAGTGGCGGGTGCGGCCGCCGGTCATCGAGGCCAGGGCGTCGATGAGGGCTTCGTCCGCGCAGTCGTAGTTGCAGGCGAGTGTGCGCACGCGGTCCGCGCTGATGGGCACGCGGCCGGTCTCGATGTTGCTTATGCGGGCCTGGTTGCCCCCGAGCAGTGCGCCCGCCACGGTCGCGGTCATGCCGGACTTCTCGCGCAGCTTCCGGAGTTCCGCCCCGAGGCGTCGCTGCCGCGCCGTCGGGTGTGTCCTCGCGGCCATGTGCCCCTCTCTTCGCCCGCGATCAGTCTGCCGTGGGCAACGCCATCACACCAGGACGATGGATTCTAGTGATTCGGTGGAATCTATCCATCCGTAGACGCTATGGTGTGTGTCGCGTCACTCACACAGTGGCGCCAACTGCGCATCCGCAACGGAGGCGTCGTATGTCCGGTGGCTGGGAGTACGCGTTCGAGATGTCCGACCACCCCCGTGCTCCGCGCGTCGCGCGGCGGGTGGTGCGGCTGGTGCTGGAAGAGCACGGGGAGACGGAACTGGCCGACGGGGCGGAGCTGCTGGCGTCGGAGCTGATCGCCAACTCGCACCGGTACGCGCAGGGGCCCGCCAACGTGCGGGTGAAGCGGATCGGGGCGCGCCTGCGCGTCAGCGTGTGGGACGGGAATCCGGAGCTGCCGATCTTCGGGGCGGCGGCGGTGGCCGGACCGGCGGCCGAGGCCGGGCGGGGGCTGGGGCTGGTCAGGCTGTGTGCCGAGAGCTTCGGCGGATTCGCCTACGGGTCGGGGGCGTTGGGGTCGGGGGGAGGCAAGGTGATGTGGTTCGAGTTGGGGGAGGAGGGGCCGCTGTGGAGCGGCGGAGGCGGGTGCGCGCTCGGGTGAGGGAGGCGGTCGCCGTACCGGTGAGGAGGGGCCGGCCCTGGGGGAGGGCCGGCAAGGTCAGACGGGGGTGGACGGGGCGGGGCCCGTCGGCGTGAATGCGTACGGGGCGGCGGGAAGCTGCTGCATACGCGTCAGCTTGCGGACGAAAAGGATGGCGAGGACGGCGGCGGCGATGTCCAGGAGGTCGGACAGGGCGACGACCGTCACGGCCTGGCGGATGGCGTCCGGCAGTTCGGCCCTCTTGTAGAGGGTGTTGCCGGTCCGGCCGACGATCAGCGACACGACCCACAGCGTCCACCAGGCCCGTACCGGCGCGGCCGAGACCGTACGCCGGGAACCGTCGGGCGCCGACTGGGCGCTCGCCTGCCAGGTCTCCTTGGCGACGCGGAACGGCAGCCACAGGTTGCCGATCGGTACGAACCAGGAGCCGATGGCCCACCCGCGGCCCAGGGTGCACACATCCCGGGTGTAGTGCTCGGCGTTCACCCGCGAGCGGTGGAACCAGATGATGAACACGACGGCGGTGGCGAGGAGGGCGGTGCCCTGAAGGACGGCGGCGAGCCCGTACAGCGCGTCGGCCCGTTCGGCCTTCTGCTCGGTCGCGGTCGCCAGATCACCGAGCAGCGCCCGGATGTTGAGGTCGGCGCCGACGGCGAGGAGGTCGGTGGCGATGACCACGTACAGCAGCGTGGTGACGGCGGTGGCGAGGCCCTTGGTGGGGCGGAGTGCCGGACCGCCGGTGGGCGGGAAACCGTCGTACGGAGGGCCGACGGGTATGTGAGACATGGCTGAGTAACTCTCCTGAACAGGGAAATGCCCGCCCTCAGGCGGAAGGAGAGGAATTTACGGGATGGCGTGTGCCCCGGCAAATGGTTTCGGGATGCGGCCCCGGCGAGCGGCCTTTTGACCGACTGCCCCGGCCGAAGGTGACGGCCGGGGCAGCGGGCGGCTGGTGGGGAGGGCGGAGCGGTTCAGGCCCGGCCGACCGCCTCGGCCATCACGGTGGCGGTTTCGATGACCAGGGGGGTGTCGCCCGAGGCGTTGGGGAGCGTCGGCTTGTGGGTGAAGAGGGCGAGGACGATCGGGGTGCCGCCCGGGGTCCAGGCGATGCCCACGTCGTTGCTCGTCCCGTACGTGCTGCCGCCGCCGGACTTGTCCGCCACCTTCCAGTCCTTCGGCAGGCCCTTGCGGAAGCGCTCGACGCTGGTGGTGTTGCGCAGCAGCCAGTCCGTCAGCAGCGCGCGGTCGGGGCCGTCCAGGGCGTCGCCGAGGACGAGCCGCCGGTAGGTGCGGGCGATGGCGTACGGCGTGGTGGTGTCCGTACGGCGGCCGGGCTCGGCGGAGTTCAGCTCCGGCTCCCAGCGGTCGAGCCGGGTGACCGGGTCACCGACGGAGCGGCAGAAGCGGGTGACGGCGGTCGGACCGCCGAGCTCGTGCAGGAGCAGGTTGGCGGCGCAGTTGTCGCTGAAGCGGATCGTCGCGTCGCACAGCTCCCGTATGGTCATGCCCGTGCCGATGTGGTCCTTCGTGATGGGCACGTGCCCGGCCTTCTGCACGTCGTCCGCGGTGTAGTGGATGCGGCGGGACAGCTCGGTGCCGTCCTGGTCGAGGTCGCGCAGGACGGCCGCCACGGCGAGCGTCTTGAAGACGGAGCAGATCGGGAACCGCTCGTGCGCGCGGTGGAGCAGGGACGCGCCGGTGGCGAGGTTGAGGGCGAAGACGCCGACTCTGGCCTCGTGTTCCCGCTCCAGCTCCCGCAGGCGGCGGGTGGCGGCGGGGGCCGCGGAGGTGCCGGCCGGGGCCGCGCTCGCCGTCGTGGTGCCGAGGGCGAGCGCGCCGCCGAGGCCGAGGCCGGCACCGAGCAGCGTCCGCCGGGTGAGCGGTGACGTGGACTTGCGCATGGTGTGTCCTTTCCGCGGTTCCCCGGGGCTCCGGTTTCCCGGTTCCCCGGGTGGCTGTTGCTGGTGGGGACGTTGGGGACAGAGGGGCGGTTGCGCAAGCCGTGTGGTGGCGTGGGGCGTGGGGTGACGCTCAGAGGGCGTCGTTCAGTTCGCTCTGCCAGTACGTCACCTCGGCGGAGTCGTCGATGTACGTGCCCTTCGGGAGTACGGGCCGGGCCGGGCGGTCGCCGTAACCGCCGTCCCGGTTCGCGAAGAAGACCTGGAGGCGGTGCACCGTCTTTCCGCCGTCGGCCTCCCCGGTGGCGTCGGAGGTGCGTACGGCCGCGTACGCGGACTCGCCCGGCTCGACGGACACCACGGCCTGCGGCCGGCTGTTCTGATCGACCGCGGTGGGCGCCTGGGCGTCGTCGAAGCGGAGGGCCGGGTAGTGGTACGCGTCGCAGCGGGCCGAGCCGGTGTTGGTGAGGGTGAGCAGCAGGTGGTTGATGGGGCGGCTGAGCTTGGAGACGGTCACCTTGGTGTTGGCCGCGGTGCAGGTGGTGGACTTTCCGCCCGGCGCGGTGTCGTGCTTGCCCGCGGCGCCGGACTTGGCCGGGGTGGCGTGCGAGCCCTGGCCGCCCTGCGCGCCCGACCCCGAGGGGGACTTCCCCGACGGGCCCGTACCGCCCGGGCTGTCCGCACCGCCCTGGGAGGCGGACCCGGCCGAGGCGTCCGGCCCGGCCGAGGCCGCGGGCCGCTCGGCGCCGGCGGCCTTCTTGCCGTCCTCGCCACCGCCGCACGCGGTCAGCGAGAGGGCGGCGGCGACGGCCGCGGCGGAGGCGGCGACACGGGCGGTACGGGTGGTGAAGAGACGTGAACGCATGGGTGGTGCTCCCAGGGTGGTGGTGACGGATGAACGGTGGGTCAGGCGGGACAGGACTAGGCAGGAGAGTCAGGCGGGTCAGGTGAGACGGGTGCGGTCAGGTGGCGTGGAGGACGGCCGTGATGACGGCGACACAGACGGCGAGTACGCCCAGTGCCGCGAGATCGGCCGGTTCGAGAGGACAGCGGAAACGGGTCCGCACGGTTGCTCCCCGGTAAGGCCCTGGTCAGGGCGTCGTCGGTGGTCACAGCCTGGGTGACGGTCCGTCCCGGGCACAACGGCCGTCCGGACATCCGGGACGCTGGAACGAATACGCGTACGCTGACCTGGGGAAACGGGGGTCCCTGGAACGCGGTTCCGGGACGAGGTCAGGAGGGGAACGGTGGGCACGGCTCCCGGCACGGAGGGTTTCGCGGCGCTGCTGCGCACGCTGAAGACGAGATCAGGGCTGAGTTACGGCGCCCTGGCCAAACGCCTGCACATGAGCACGTCCACGCTGCACCGCTACTGCAACGGTGACGCGGTGCCGACGGATTACGCGCCCGTGGAGCGGCTGGCCCGGGTGTGCGGCGCGCAGTCGGAGGAACTGGTCGAGCTGCACCGCCGGTGGATCCTGGCGGACGCGGCACGGGGGCGGCGGGGAGCGGAGGAGCCCGGTACGGCGGGGGCCGCTACGGCGGCGGCTGCTTCGAAGGAGCCCGCGCCGGACAATCCCGTACCGGAGAAGGCCGTACCGGTGGAGCCCGCCCCGGAGAAGGCAGTACCAGAGGAGGCCGTACCGGTCGAGCCCACGCCGGAGCCCGTACCCGGCGCCGAGACAGCGACGGACGCTCCTTCCGGGGCCGCACCCGCACCCGAGTCCGCCCCCGAGTCCGCCCCCGCCCCAACCCCGGTGGCCACCCCCGCCCACCCCACTCGCCCCAAACTGCGCCTCGCCCTCGCCGCTGCCGCCGTCGTCGCGCTGGCCGTGCCCGTCGTCGTCCTCGGCACCACGTCCTCCTCCGGGCCGGACCGTACGAGACCGGCCGATGCCCAGGTGGCCGACCGTGCGGCCGGTGGGCGCGGGCCGGTCCCGGACGGCGGTGCCTCCGCAATGCCGTCCGCGTCCGCCTCCGGAGCGACCGGCACGCCGGCGCCGGACCGCACGCCGGCCGCCCCGGCCCCGTCCGGTGACGCCAAGCCCTCCGGCGAGGGCAAGGGCGAGGCGGGCGGCAGCAGCGGCCGGACCAGCGGCACCCCGCTGACCGTCGATGTCCGTACGAACAACTGGGACGATCCCTGCGACCGCTGGTACATGCTCGACAAGCCGCCCACCGAGGTACCGCCGCCGCCTTCGGGGCCGGACGCGCGCGGCTGGGCGAACGCGCTGGGCGCGGTCCCCGGCGGGCACCTCAGGGTTTCGCTGGCCGTGCAGGGCACCGGCGACGAGGCCGTCGTCCTGCACTCGCTGACCGTACGCACCACCGCGCGCACGGCGTCGGCGGCCGGATCGGCGTACTCCATGGGCAACGGCTGCGGCGGCGGGCTCACCCCGGCCTCGTTCGACGTCGGCCTGGACGCGGCGCAGCCGCGGACGCGGCCGGTGGCCGGGGAGCAGGGGGACCGGAAGATCCCGGCGACCGACTTCCCGTTCAAGGTCTCGGCGTCCGACCCGCAGATGCTGTACGTCGACGCGCACGCGGCGGCGAACGACGTCAGCTGGTACCTGGAGCTGGAGTGGAGCAGCGGCGGCCGGCGCGGCACGCTGCGCCTCGACGATCACGGCAGACCGTTCCGCACCAGCGCGATGAAGGGCCGCCCGGCCTACCTCTACCGGTACGACCAGAACGTCTGGGAGCCCACCGGGAACTGACGGCGGGCAACGGGAAGGCCCCGCCGGAGCCGCGGAGCTCCGGCGGGGCCTTCTGACGTCCGGGCCGGGCGGGCGTCAGAGCCGCTCGGGCGTCCGGATGCCCAGCAGCGCCATGCCGCGGTGCAGTGTGCGCGCCGTCAGGTCGCACAGGAACAGGCGGTTCTCGACCTGCTCGCTGCCGCCCTCGGCCTTCAGGACCGGGCACTGGTCGTAGAAGGTCGTGTAGAGAGAGGCGAGCTGGTAGAGGTACGCGGCGAGCTTGTGCGGCTCGTGGCCGGCCGCCGCCTCGTGCACGGTCTCCGCGAACTGGTCCAGGTGCAGGCCCAGCGCGCGCTCGGGCCCGGCCAGCGCCAGCTCCGGGTGGGCCTTGGGGGCGGCCGTGTCCCCGGCCTTGCGCAGGATGGACTGGATACGGGCGTACGCGTACTGGAGGTACACGCTGGTGTCGCCGTTGAGCGAGACCATCTGGTCCAGGTCGAACTTGTAGTCGCGGGCGGCCGAGGTGGACAGGTCCGCGTACTTCACGGCGCCGATGCCGACGTGGGCGCCGTTCTCGACGATCTCCGCCTCGGACAGGCCGATCTTCTCGCTCTTCTCGCGGACCACGGCGGTCGCCCGCTCCACCGCCTCGTCGAGCAGGTCCACCAGCCGCACCGTCTCGCCCTCACGGGTCTTGAACGGCTTGCCGTCCTTGCCGAGGACGGTGCCGAAGGCGAGCTGTACGGCCTGCACGTCCGCGCCCAGCCAGCCGGCCCGGCGGGCGGTCTCGAAGACCATCTTGAAGTGCAGCGACTGGCGGGCGTCGACCACGTACAGCAGGGTGGTCGCGCCGAGGTTGCCGACCCGGTCGCGGATGGCGGACAGGTCGGTGGCCGCGTAGCCGTAGCCGCCGTCGGACTTCTTGACGATCAGCGGGGTCGGGTTGCCGTCCGGGCCCTTGACGTCGTCGAAGAAGACGCAGAGCGCGCCGTCGGAGCGGACCGCGACACCGGACTCCTCCAGCAGCCGGCAGGTCTCCTCCAGCATGGCGTTGTAGCCGGACTCGCCGACCACGTCCGCGTCCCGGATCTCCATGTCCAGCTTGTCGAAGACCGAGTAGAAGTAGACCTTCGACTCGTCGACGAAGCGCTGCCACAGGGCGAGCGTCTGCGCGTCGCCGGCCTGGAGGTCCACGACGCGGCGGCGGGCGCGGTCCTTGAACTCCTCGTCGGAGTCGAACAGGGCGCGGGACGCCTTGTAGAGGCGGTTGAGGTTGGACATGGCCTCTTCGCCGGAGACCTCGGCGGAGGTGTCATCGCTCTTGTGGTCCAGCTCGTGCGGGTGCTCGATCAGGTACTGGATGAGCATGCCGAACTGGGTGCCCCAGTCGCCGATGTGGTGGCGGCGGACCACCTTCTCGCCGGTGAACTCCAGGATCTCGACCATCGCGGCGCCGATCACGGCGGAGCGCAGGTGGCCGACGTGCATCTCCTTGGCGACGTTCGGCTGCGCGTAGTCGATCACCGTGGTGCCCGCGGTCTCGGCGTACGGCACGCCGAGGCGGTCGTCGGCGGCGCGGGCGGCCAGCGTCCGGACGATCGCCTCGTCGGAGACGGTGATGTTCAAAAAGCCGGGGCCGGAGACCTCGATCTCCTTGATCACGTCGCCGGCGGCGAGCTGCCCGACGACCTGGGAGGCCAGCTCGCGCGGGTTGCCCTTGAGCTTCTTGGCCAGCGCCAGCATGCCGTTGGCCTGGAAGTCGGCCCGGTCGCTTCGTCGCAGCAGCGGGTCGGCGGCACCGGCCTCCGGCAGGGCTGCCGAGAGGGCGTCCGCGACGCGCTGGTTGACCGTGGCTGCGAGGGAAGGGACCGAAGTCATGGAATGAAGGCCGTTCCGTTGAAGTGGAAAGGGTTTGCCGACGAGTATCCCACGGCGGTTCCATCGGTTTTCCACAGGGAAAATCCGGCCGCGGCTCCGTCTGGGAGAATGGGGCCGTCAGGCACGTCGAGTGGTGAGAAGAGGAAGGGCCGATCGTGGCTCAGCAGAGCACCGAGACCGACTGGGTCTCCAGGTTCGCGGACGAGGTCATTGCCGAGGCGGAGCGCCGCGCCCCCGGCAAACCGATCGTCTGCGCCTCGGGCCTGTCCCCTTCCGGCCCGATCCACCTCGGCAACCTCCGCGAGGTCATGACCCCGCACCTGGTCGCCGACGAGATCCGGCGCCGCGGCCATGAGTGTGTCCACATCATCTCCTGGGACGACTACGACCGGTACCGGAAGGTCCCGGCGGGCGTCGCGGGCATCGACGAGTCGTGGGCCGAGCACATCGGCAAGCCGCTGACCTCGGTCCCGGCCCCGGCCGGCTCCGCGTATCCGAACTGGGCCGAGCACTTCAAGGCCGCCATGGAGGAGGCGCTGGCCGAGCTGGGTGTGGAGTACCGCGGCATCAGCCAGACCGCGCAGTACACCTCCGGCGCGTACCGCGAGCAGATCCTGCACGCGATGAAGCACCGCGCCGAGATCGACGCCGTCCTGGACCGCTACCGCACCAAGGACAAGGCGACCGGCGAGCCGAAGAAGAAGCAGGTCCAGAAGCAGCAGAAGCCGGTCGACGAGGCCGAGCTGGCGGCGGCGGAGGGCTCCGGCGCGGCCGGCGAGGACGACGGCAGCGCGGCCGGCGGGGAGTACTTCCCGTACAAGCCGTACTGCACCGCCTGCGCCAAGGACCTGACCCAGGTCACCTCGTACGACGACGAGACCACCGAGCTGGCCTACACCTGCACCGCCTGCGGCCACGCCGAGACCGTGCTCCTGAAGGAGTTCGACCACGGCAAGCTGGTCTGGAAGGTCGACTGGCCGATGCGCTGGGCGTACGAGGGCGTGATCTTCGAGCCGTCCGGTGTGGACCACTCCTCGCCGGGGTCGTCGTTCGTGGTCGGCGGGCAGATCGTGCGCGAGGTCTTCGGCGGCGCGCAGCCCATCGGCCCGATGTACGCCTTCGTGGGCATCAGCGGCATGGCCAAGATGTCCTCCTCCAAGGGCGGCGTGCCGACCCCGGGCGACGCGCTGAAGATCATGGAGGCGCCGCTGCTGCGCTGGCTGTACGCGCGCCGCAAGCCCAACCAGGCGTTCAAGATCGCCTTCGACCAGGAGATCCAGCGGCTCTACGACGAGTGGGACAAGCTGGAGTCGAAGGTCGCCGACGGCTCGGTGCTGCCCGCCGACGCGGCCGCGCACTCCCGCGCGGTGCGCACGGCCGCCGGTGAGCTGCCCCGCACCCCGCGCCCGCTGCCGTACCGCACGCTGGCCTCGGTCGTGGACATCACCGGCGGGCACGACGAGCAGACCCTGCGCATCCTCGGCGAGCTGGACCCGGCCAACCCGGTCACGTCCCTGGACGAGACCCGCCCCCGGCTGGACCGCGCGGAGTACTGGATCAACACCCAGGTCCCGGCCGACCAGCGCACGATCGTGCGCGAGGAGCCGGACACCGAGCTGCTCGGCTCGCTGGACGAGCAGGGCCGCGAGTCGCTGCGCCTGCTGCTGGACGGGCTGGACGAGCACTGGTCGCTGGACGGTCTGACCACGCTCGTCTACGGCGTACCGAAGATCCAGGCCGGGTTGACGCCGGACGCCAAGCCGACGCCGGAGCTGAAGGTGGCGCAGCGCGCGTTCTTCGCGCTGCTCTACAACCTGCTGGTCGGGCGCGACACCGGCCCGCGGCTGCCCACGCTGCTGCTCGCGGTCGGCGCGGACCGGGTGCGCAAGCTGCTGGGGGCGTGAGCGCCGGTACGTCCGGCGGCTCGCGCGTACGGGTATGAGGCCCGGCCCGCGCGGCTGCCACTTTCGAACGAGGTCCGGTTCGGCCCCGGGGACGACGATCCCCGGGGCCGCTCGCGTGAGGCTGGAACCATGCGAGAAATCATCCAAGTCCTCGGAATCATCGTCCTGATCCAGGGGGCCATGGGCGCCCTCGGCCGGATCTTCACGGACAGCACGGGCTGGGGCATCCTGCCGCACTGGTTCGACCTGCCGACGGTCGCGTACGCCGGTATGGCCGCAGCCGGCCTGGCCCTCTGCGTATGGGGGGAGGCGGGCAAGAAGCGCAGGAAGCGGGCGGGCGCGGGCGCGTAGCCGCCTGCCGCATCCGCCGTACCGGCCCGCCCGGCCGCGTTCCGGGCGGGAAACATCCGGAACAGACATACGAAGAACATTCGGCGGGGACTCGTCTCCCATGACGGATTCGCTGACCCCACTCGGCCTGCCGGACACGGTCCGGGCCTGTCTGTTCGACCTCGACGGCGTCCTGACCAAGACGGCCGTCGTCCACACGGCCGCCTGGAAGGAGACCTTCGACGACTTCCTGCGCCACCGGGACGGCCCCGGGTTCACCCCCTTCGACCCGGTCACCGACTACGACGAGTACGTGGACGGGCGCCCGCGCGCCGACGGCGTCCGGACCTTCATGGCCTCCCGCGGCATCGAGCTGCCGGAGGGCGGCCCCGACGACCCGCCGGACCGCGAGACCGTGCACGGGCTGGGCAACCGCAAGAACAACCTGCTGCTGAAGAAGCTCCGCGAGGTGGGCGCCGAGGCGTACGAGGGCTCCCGCCGCTACGTCCACGCCGTACGGGACCGGGGCCTGGCCACCGCCGTCGTCTCCTCCAGCGCCAACTGCCGCGAGGTCCTGGAGTCGGTGCACATGGCGAACCTCTTCGACGTACGCATCGACGGGAACGTGGCCGCCGAGCGGAAACTGCCGGGCAAACCGCACCCGGACACCTTCCTGGAGGCGGCCGGGGAGCTGGGCGTCCCCGCCGCGCAGGCGGCCGTCTACGAGGACGCGCTGGCCGGCATGGACGCCGGGCGGGCCGGCCGCTTCGGGTACGTCATCGGCGTCGACCGGGTCGGCCAGGCCGAGGCGCTGCGGCGGCACGGCGCCGACATCGTCGTCCAGGACCTCGCCGAGCTGCTGAAGGAGGACGGCCAGGCATGATCACCCACCGCTCGTACTCCTGCGAACCCTGGCTGCTGCGCGAGACCGACCTCAACCTGGACGTGCTGCCGCAGAGCGAGTCCGTCTTCGCGCTGTCCAACGGGCACATCGGCTGGCGCGGCAACCTGGACGAGGGCGAGCCGCACGGCCTGCCCGGCACCTACCTCAACGGCGTCCACGAGCTGCGCCCGCTGCCGTACGCCGAGGCCGGCTACGGCTATCCGGAAGCCGGGCAGACGATCATCAACGTCACCAACGGCAAGCTGATCCGGCTGCTGGTCAACGACGAACCGTTCGATCTGCGCTACGGGCGGCTGCGCCACCACGAACGGGTGCTGGACCTGCGCGCCGGGGTGCTGCGCCGGGTCTGCGAGTGGACCTCGCCGGCCGGCTGCACGGTACGGGTGACCTCCACCCGCCTGGTCTCCTTCACCCAGCGGGCCGTCGCCGCCGTCGCCTACGAGGTCGAGCCGCTGGACTCCGAGGTCCGGGTCGTGCTGCAGTCCGAACTCGTCACCAACGAGCAACTGCCCGAGGCCGGCGGCGACCCCCGGGTCTCCTCGGCCCTGCACAACCCGCTGGAGCCCGAGGAGCACTTCGCCCGCGACGCGCGCCTGCGGCTGATCCACTGCACCCGGCGCAGCGGCCTGCGGGTCGCCACCGCCGCCGACCACACCGTCGACGGGCCCGAGGGCACCACCACCGACGGCGAGAGCGGCGACGACGTGGCCCGCTTCACGGTCACCTCGCTGCTGCGGCAGGGCCAGCGGCTGCGCCTGGAGAAGACGGTGGCGTACGGCTGGTCCGGCGCGCGGTCGCTGCCCGCCGTGCGCGACCAGGTGGACGCCGCGCTCGCCGGGGCCCGCAGCATCGGCTGGCAGGGCCTGGCCGACCAGCAGCGCGCGTACCTCGACGACTTCTGGAACCGCGCGGACGTCGAGGTCGACGGGGACGCGGAGATCCAGCAGGCGGTGCGCTTCGCCCTCTTCCACGTCCTCCAGGCGGGCGCGCGGGCCGAGCAGCGCGCCATCCCGGCGAAGGGCCTGACCGGTTCCGGGTACGACGGCCACACGTTCTGGGACAGCGAGACGTTCGTCCTGCCGATGCTCACGTACACCTCGCCCGGCGCCGTCGCCGAAGCGCTGCGCTGGCGGCAGGACACCATGCCCGCCGCCTGTGAGCGGGCCACCCAACTCGGCCTGCGCGGCACGGCGTTCCCCTGGCGGACGATCGACGGTTCGGAGTGTTCCGCGTACTGGCCGGCCGGGACCGCCGCGTTCCACGTCAACGCCGACATCGCGGACGCGGTCGTGCGCTACGTGTGCGCCACCGGCGACGAGGAGTTCGAGCGGGAGACCGCCGTTCCGATCCTGGTGGAGACCGCCCGGCTGTGGCACTCCCTCGGCCATCACGACCACCACGGCACGTTCCACATCGACGGCGTCACCGGGCCCGACGAGTACAGCGCCATCGCGGACGACAACGTCTACACCAACCTGATGGCCCAGGCGAACCTGCGGGCCGCCGCCGACGTCGTCGAACGCCACCCGCGGGAGGCCGAGGCGCTGGGTGTGGACGACGAGGAGAGCGCGGCCTGGCGGGACGCGGCCGAGGCGGTCGCCGTACCGTACAACCGCACCTTGCGGGTGCACGAGCAGTCGGCGGGCTTCACCAACCACCAGGTCTGGGATTTCGCCGGCACGCGTCGCGACCAGTACCCGCTCATGCTGCACTTCCCGTACTTCGACCTGTACCGCAAGCAGGTCATCAAGCAGGCCGACCTGGTCCTGGCCATGTACAAGCGGGGCGACTGCTTCGACGAGGACCACAAGGCGCGCAACTTCGCCTACTACGAGCCGCTGACCGTGCGCGACTCCTCCCTCTCCGCCTGCTGCCAGGCCGTCATGGCCGCCGAGGTCGGCCATCTGGCCCTGGCCTACGACTACTTGGGCGAAGCGGCGCTGATGGACCTCCAGGACCTGGAGAACAACACCCGCGACGGCCTGCACACCGCCTCGCTCGCCGGTACGTGGATCGCCCTCGTCGCCGGGTTCGGCGGTATGCGCCACACGGGCCGGACGCTGTCCTTCGCGCCGCGCCTCCCCGAGAAGCTCAGCAGGCTGGCCTTCTCGGTACAGGTGCTGGGGCGGCGGCTCCGGGTGGAGATCACCGGCGCGGTGGCCACGTACACGCTGGCCGAAGGGGCGCCGCTGGAGATAAGGCACTACGGCGAACCGCTCACCGTCTCCGACAAGAGCCCCCAGAAGCGGGACATCCCCGCCCTGGCGGCCCGCCCGGAGCCGAGCCAGCCCCCGGGCCGCCGTCCGATGAGGCGCCACTGAGGCGGCGCGGCACGGGATGCCCGGCGGGCGTGGCCGTCACGATCCCGCTCGGTGGAGACGAAAGGATCGTGTCGGCCGCGCCCGTGGCCCCCGTCGCACCCTCTCACCGGCCTGTACGTCCGGTCCGCGCACGGCCGCCCCGCGCGGTGCGGCTACTGGTTGGCCTTGGCGACCGAGGTGACGGCTTCCTGGGCGGCGGTCTCGGCGGCCTTGAGCAGGTCGCTCGGGTCGGGGGCGTCGGCGCCGGCCAGGCCCGCGCCGTTGTAGTTGACGGTGACCACGACGTTCGCGGTGCGGGCGATCACCGTCTGGTTCTTGAAGTCGTTGTCCTCCTTCTTCAGGTCGTACGTGACCCACGCCGCCGCGTCGCCGGTGCCGTCGACCGTGCCGGTCTTGACGTTCTTGGCGTCCTGGGTGGCCTTGGCCGCGTCGACCTGCTTCGTGTAGAAGTCGGTGGCGCGCTTCTCGCCGGTGCCCAGGGTCGGGTCGGAGTCGTAGCGCTGGAAGCCGACGTCCAGCCAGCGGTACTGGGTGCCGTCCACGCCCTGGGAGTCGGAGCTGTTCCAGGCGCAGTAGCCGCGGGCCATGGCGTCGGAGGACTTGCCCTGCTCGCCGTTCTCGTTCTTGGTCTTGGGCACCAGCTTCTTGATCGTGTCCTTGGACACGGCCTGGCAGGGGTTGGGCAGCTTCTTCATCTTGGCGGGCGTGACGCTGGGCGAGGCGCTGCCGGCCTTGCTGGGTGAGGCGCTCTTCGACGCGCCACCGCCCGAGTCCTTCTTGCCGGAGTCGTCGGAGGAGCAGCCGGCGACGAGCATCACCGGTACGGCTGCGCAGGCGAGGAGGCTGGCGAGTCGCTTGGCTGAACGGTGCATGGTTCCTTCGCTGTTCGTCGTCGTTCGGCGCGCCGGTGGGACGCCGTCGGGCACCGCGTACGGACCTGGCGCGGTCCGGGCGCGGTACGTCCTTCGGGGCGCGCGGCGGCGCTGCCGCGCGCGGGGCTCGGGGGCACACGGTACGCGGCGAAGGGCGGCCGGAGGGCGATTCGTGACGTTACTCGCCGGACAAACCGGACTATTCGTTGAAGCGGTCGGCCAGCTCCTGGGCCAGCGCCTGGGCCTTGTCCTGGAGGTCCTTGCTGTCGGGCAGCGCCGCCTTGTCGGCCGACCACTGGTCGTAGGCGATGGTCACGATGACGTTCGAGGAGCGGAAGACGATCGTCACATCGCGGTGCACCCCGCTGTCCGCGGTGATCAGCTTGTCGTTGAGGAACGCGGCGTCGCCGAGGCCGTCCAGGACGCGCGGGGCGGTGTCGGGGCCGGGCGTCGCGCTCGGGCCCGTGCTAGGCGGGCCGGTCGGGGAACCGGTGGGGGCGGGGGACGCCTTGCCGCCGTCGGTGACCTTGCCGGTGCCCGCGTCGTCCCCGGGCTTCTGGTCCCCGGGCTTCTGGTTCCCGGTTTCGCCCTTGCCGTCGCCGGGAGAGGGCTTCGCGGAGCCCGTCCCGGCCGGCAGCTGGGCGGCCAGCTCCTTCTTCCCGTAGACGTTCTGCGCCTTGTCGTCGTCGCTGACCGCCGGGTCGTAGGAGACCACCCGCTCGAAGTCGAGGCGGAGGTGGCGGGTGCCGTCCGGGGCCTCGCGCTTCCAGCGGCAGCCGACGCGCCGGTCCGTGTCGTACGTGATGTCGGCGGTGCCCGCGTAGACCTTCTCGGCGTCCTGCGGGCTCTCCGGGCCCGTGCTGCCGGGCGGCAGCAGCCGGCGCAGCGTGTTCTTGGAGGGCAGGCCGCAGGGCTCGGGGAGCGTCTTGTACTTGCCCGGCTCGGCGGACTGCGTGGTGGCGGCCGTGTCGCCGCTCTTGGTGTCGTCGGCGGCGCTGTCGGAGCCGGAGCCGCCGGTGCAGGAGGTGAGCGTGGCGGCCAGCGCTGCCGCGGTCGCCAGCGCGGCACCCGGTACGAACGACCTTCGCTGCACCGTAACCGGCTCCTTCCGTAGGAAATCTGGTTGCCGCGGCCAGGCGGCCGGTGGACACAATGTCTATCGCACGTTCTGCCGCGGACGCCGGTTCCCTGTCCTTGATCAGGCTTCTTGTCCGGCTTTTGCTATTTATTGTTTTTCGGGGGAATGAGGAAGTTATGGCGTACACCGAAGTGCCCGGAGCGAAGGTTCCGATCCGGATGTGGGCGGATCCGTCCACGGTCGAGGGCCAGGCCATGCAGCAGCTGCGCAACGTGGCCACCTTGCCATGGATCAAGGGCCTGGCCGTGATGCCGGACGTGCATTACGGCAAGGGTGCGACGGTCGGGTCGGTGATCGCCATGCACGGAGCGGTCTGCCCGGCGGCCGTCGGTGTCGACATCGGGTGCGGGATGAGCGCCGTGCGGACCTCGCTGACCGCGGGCGACCTCCCCGACGACCTGTCCCGGCTCCGCTCGAAGATCGAGGAGGCCATCCCGGTCGGGCGGGCCATGCACGACGACCCGGTGCACCCGGACCGGCTGCACGGCCTGGCGACCAGCGGCTGGGACGACTTCTGGAGCCGGTTCGACGGGGTCGCGGAAGCGGTCAGGTTCCGGCAGGACCGTGCCGTCAAGCAGATGGGTTCGCTCGGCGGCGGCAACCACTTCATCGAATTCTGTCTCGACGAGTCCGGCTCGGTGTGGCTCATGCTGCACTCCGGCTCCCGCAACATCGGCAAGGAGCTGGCCGACTTCCACATCGGCCAGGCGCAGAAGCTGCCGCACAACCAGGGCCTGGTCGACCGCGACCTGGCGGTCTTCATCGCGGACACCCCGCAGATGGCGGCGTACCGCAACGACCTCTTCTGGGCCCAGGAGTACGCCAAGCACAACCGCGCGATCATGATGGCGCTCTTCCAGGACGTGGTCCGCAAGGAGTTCAGGAAGGCCAAGCCGACGTTCGAGCCGGTGATCTCCTGCCACCACAACTACGTGGCGGAGGAGCGGTACGACGGCATGGACCTGCTGGTCACCCGCAAGGGCGCGATCCGGGCCGGAAACGGTGAGTACGGGATCATCCCGGGGTCGATGGGCACCGGTTCGTACATCGTCAAGGGCCTCGGGAACCCGGCGTCCTTCAACTCCGCCTCGCACGGCGCGGGCCGGAAGATGAGCCGGAACGCGGCGAAGAAGCGGTTCACCGCGCGGGACCTGGAAGAGCAGACGCGGGGTGTGGAGTGCCGCAAGGACTCCGGCGTGGTGGACGAGATCCCGGGGGCGTACAAGCCGATCGAGAAGGTGATCGAGCAGCAGCGGGACCTGGTGGAGGTCGTGGCCAAGCTCAAGCAGGTGGTGTGCGTCAAGGGCTGACGCCGCGCACGGCCGGTCCGCGGCCCCGGACGGCTTCCCGCCGGTCCGGGGCCGCGGCGTCACAGGGGGAGTACGGGCCGGAGCCCCGGGCCGGTCATCAGGTGACCGGTCCGGGGCTCCGGTGTGTCACAGGCTGATCAGCGCCCGTACGGGCCTGCTCGTGTCGGCCAGCGGACGGACCGCCAGCCGTACCAGCGCCAGGGCGTTGTCGTCGCCCGCCGGCCGGTTGGCGCTCAGGACACCGCAGGCCAGGCACTGGTGGATCAGCAGCCACTCCCCGTCCGGCCGGGTGGCCAGGCACAGGACCCGCATCCGGCCGCCGCAGTCCGCGGCCCGGTCGCCCGGGACGCGGCCGTCCACGTGCCGGCTGGCCAGGCAGTGCGGGCAGTGGTTGCGGTGGGCGGTGCCCGGGGCGGTCAGCGGGACCGCGAGGCGGCATTCGACGCAGCGGAACGCGTCCCCCGACGCGCCGCCCGGCCCGTGGAGCACGTCCTTGGGCCGCTGGGCGCGGCGCTGCTGCCGGGGTGTACGGCGGCGTGGCACGGTCTCGTCCCCCCGCTCACAGATCGCCGAACGCTTCGAGCGGGAACGGCGGCTGGGCCAGCGGCCGGACCGCCATCCGCATCAGGATCAGCTGGTTGTCGTCCGGGGAGACCGGGTTGGAGGTCAGCTCGTCACAGCGGGTGCAGCGGTGCACGACCATCCAGTCGTCGGTGCGCAGCACCGCGATGGCGATGGGCGACATCCGGCCCCGGCACGTGGACGGGCCGCCCTCGACGGCGTCGTGCACATGCTGCGAGTGGAGGCAGCTGGGGCAGTGGTTGCGGCGGTGGCCGCCGGGGTCGAGCGTGGTGACGGTCAGGCCGCACCGTACGCAGGTGAAGGTGTCGGTGCGCGGGAGCGGCTTCGAACGGTGTGGACTGTTGGGGCTGTTGGACAGCACTCGGGGACTCCTTGCCGGAACGTGTCGGGATGGCAGCGGGAGCAGGCCGAGCGGCCTCGGTCGTACGGGCAGCGGGCGGCACCGCCGGAGGCGGGTGCGGCCGGGCCGTGCCGGCGGAGCGGACGACGGCCGAAGACGGCGAAGGTCAGCGGCGGGTTTCGTCCGCGCGGTGGTGAGGCGCGCTCAGCGCCGGCCGGGGCATAGACACTGCTTTCCAGGGCGGGGCCCGAGTGAGGGGGCAGGCGCGGGACACGCGCCTGCGACGACGCGGGAAACGGTACGGGCGGGGACGGCCACGGCGCCAACGGTTTTTCGGGGCGGCGTCCGGGTGCGGAGCCGTCGCCGCCCCGGCAGGGCGCCGGGGCGGCGACGCACCCGGCGGTCAGGAGGTGCGGTGCACCTTGTGGTTGGCGGCCTGGGCGCGCGGGCGGACGACGAGGAGGTCGATGTTGACGTGGGCGGGGCGGGTGACGGCCCAGCCGATGGTGTCGGCGACGTCCTCGGCGGTCAGCGGCTCGGCGACGCCCTCGTAGACCTTGGCGGCCTTGGCGGTGTCGCCGCGGAAGCGGGTGGTGGCGAACTCGTCCGTCCTGACCATGCCGGGGGCGATCTCGATGACGCGTACGGGCTCGCCGCACAGCTCCAGCCGGAGCGTTTCGGCGATGACGTGCGCGCCGTGCTTGGCGGCGACGTAGCCACCGCCGCCCTCATAGGTGCCGTGGCCCGCCGTCGAGGAGACGACGACCACCGTGCCGTCGCCGGAGGCGGTCAGGGCGGGCAGCAGGGCCTGCGTGGCGTGCAGCACGCCGAGGACGTTGACCTCGTACATCGTGCGCCAGTCGGCCGGGTCGCCGGTGGCGACGGGGTCCGCGCCCAGGGCCCCGCCGGCGTTGTTGACCAGCACGTCCACCGAGTCGTAGCGCTCCTGGAGGTGGGCGGCGAAGGCGTCCACCGCGGCGCGGTCGGTGACGTCGAGCCGGTACGCCTCGGCGTCGGGCAGTTCGGCGGCCAGCGCCTCGATGCGGTCCGCGCGGCGGGCGGCGAGGACGACGCGGTAGCCGTCCGCGGCCAGCCGGCGGGCGGTCGCGGCGCCGATGCCGCTGCTGGCTCCGGTGACCACGGCGGTACGGGTACGGGCGGCGGGCGCGTCGGGTACGGCGGTCATGCGGCGGCTCCTCGGGCACTGCGGGCGTCGGGCGGGGTGCGTACGCAGGATATGCGCGCGGTCAGCGGCTCCTGGGCGCGTACATGATCACGGCCATTCCGGCCAGGCAGATCAGCGCGCCGGCCACGTCCCAGCGATCGGGCCGGTAGCCGTCCGCGACCATGCCCCAGGCCAGCGACCCGGCGACGAAGACGCCCCCGTACGCGGCGAGGATGCGGCCGAAGTCGGCGTCCGGCTGGAGCGTGGCCACGAAGCCGTACGCGCCGAGCGCGAGCACGCCCGCGCCGATCCACAGCCAGCCGCGGTGCTCGCGCACGCCCTGCCAGACGAGCCAGGCGCCGCCGATCTCGAACAGGGCGGCGAGGACGAACAGGGCGACGGAGCGGGTGATCAGCATGGGCAACAGGGTAGGGAGGGCGGGTCCCGCGGGGGCGGTGCGGCCGGTGGTGGTCGCCGGGGCGCGGGGCCGTTGTCAGTGGTGTGTGAGAGCTTCGGGACATGCTCGTCGAACGCGCGTACGCGGACCGCTCCGAGGGGGCGGCGGGGGAGACCGGGGAGGACCGGCCCTGGACGGTTGTGCGCGGGTGCCGGTTGGTCGCGGACGGGCTGATATCCGGCGCGCCGGTCCCCTTCCCCGTGGGTGGGGGCGGGTCGGTGCATCGACGCTGGCAGGGGCCTTGAAGGAGGGTTCCGGCCGCGATGCGCACTGCGGCCCGACCGGTTATGGGTACGCCGGTCCGCGTACGCCGTCCACCCCGCGCGAGCCATGTCTTTCGCCCCGGAGCGGCGGTCCCGCTGCACGGTTCACGCACCCGCCGGGAAAAGGGCCGGAAGCGGGCGTTGACGGAAAAGGAAAACGCTCCGGAGACGGCCGCTGCATGAAGCGCGAACCACTGGCCAAAAACCGTACGGTGCGTCACATCCCCTGGCCGGGCCCCTTGTCATGAGACATGCGCCTCCTTAGATTCCCCTTTTACCGGGGGACGTAACACTGATCGGCGGACGGCGGAGCAGCGGGAAAACGCAGCTTTTCGTTGATCGGTGCATAACTGGTGGCCCACCCCGAATTCCGCGGCGTTACCGGAGTACCCGGCGTATCCCGTGGTGTCCCGGGGAGCGGTTCCACCTCCCATCACGTGACGACCGCACCGGACTTCGGTGGCGGGCGGCGCGGCCGGGCAGCTGCGGGATCCGGTCCGGCGCCGCCGGGCCCGGCAAGCGTCCGGCCGCCCGGCCCGGGGACGGCCGGACGGCCGGACGGCGCGGGCCCGGCCCCCGTTCATGGCCGGGGGCCGGGCCCGCGCGGGCCGCGCCGGGTGCGCGAGGGCGTGGTGGTCACGGCCGGGCGGCGGTGCGGGTCGCGGCCCGGCCGGCCCCGGTCCAGCGGGCCAGCGCGCCGCGCAGCGACTCGGCGCGCACGTCCGGGTCGGCGGCGTCGGTGGCCCAGGCGATGTAGCCGTCGGGACGGACGAGCAGCGCGGTGCGCCGGGCGCTCTCCCAGGAGGCCCGGACGAGGTGGGGGCCGGCCGCCGGAACCTGCTCGTCCGCCGGAGTGACCAGGACGAACGTGCCGCCCCGCAGCGCCTCGTACAGCCGGGTGCCGCCCGCCAGCCGCAGGTCGGGGGCGCGCTTGCCCACGAGCGGGTGGGCGCCGCGCTCCGCCCCGTACGAGATGGAGATGCCGCTGATCATCCCTATCGCGCGGTCGGCCAGCGGCGGCGCGCTGTTGAGCACCTGGGCGGCCAGTGCGCGCAGCGCCCGCTGCGGTGCGGTGCGCAGCTGCGCCATCCGGATGATCGCGCCGCTGCTGCGCAGCACCATCCGGCCCACCGGGTGGCGTTCGCCGTGGTAGCTGTCCAGCAGGCTGTCGGGCGCGTCGCCGCGCAGCACGGCGGCCAGCTTCCAGCTGAGGTTGGCGGCGTCCTGGAGCCCGGTGTTCATGCCCTGGCCGCCGGCCGGGGAGTGGACGTGCGCGGCGTCGCCGGCGACGAAGGCGCGGCCGACGCGGTACCGGGGCACCTGGCGCTCGTCGCTGTGGAAGCGGGAGGACCACCGCACGTCGTGCATCCCGTAGTCGCTGCCGAGGGCGAGGCGCATGTACGTGCGGATCTCGTCGGGTTCGACGGGGGTGTCCTCGGGGATCTGCCGGTGCCGGTCCCAGCCGATGACGCGGTACCAGCCGTCGCCGAAGTTGCCGATGAGCGCGAAGGCGTCGGCGGTGGCGTTGGCGACCAGCGGGACGGCGGGCCGCTCGTCGAGCCGTACGTCGGCGAGCACGACGGAGCGGACCACGGACCGGCCGGGGAACGGCAGGCCGAGGGCCTCGCGCACGGTGCTGCGCACACCGTCCGTGCCCACGAGGTAGGACGCGCGGTACGTGGTGGCGCCGTCCTCCTCCTGTACGTGGACGTCCACACCGTCGGCGTCCTGGTCCAGCCCGGTCACACGGGCCCCGTACCGGAAGGTGACACCGGCCTTCTGCGCGCGCCGCTCCAGCAGCCGCTCCACCTCGAACTGCGGGGTGATCAGCACGAACGGGAAGCGGGTGGGCAGCCGCGCCGGTTCCAGGACCGCGCCGGCCAGGAGCTGGATGCTGGGCAGCGGGTGGCCGCCCGCGACGAGTTCGTCGGCGAGGCCGCGGGCGTCGAGCTGTTCGAGGCTGCGGGCGTGCACGGCCAGCGAGCGGGTGAGGTTGCTGATGCCGGGGGCGCGGCGCTCCAGCAGCGTGACGCGCAGGCCGGCGACGGCGAGGTCCCCGGCGAGCAGCAGTCCGGTGGGGCCGGCGCCGACGACGATGACGTCGGCGGCATCCCCGGCGCGGGCGGGGGAGTGGTGGTCGGTGGTTCCGGGCTTGCGGTGCTGCATGGCCGCCTCCAAATGCCAACAAGTGTTGGTCAACGCTTGTTGGCAACGATAGAACCGTCGTTGCTGGCGGGTCAACACCTGTTGGCCTACAGTCGTGGGCATGGCCGATACCGTCCCCTCCCAGCCGTCCTCCGAGCCGTCCGGCGCCCCCTCCGCCCCGCCGGCCTCCACGCCCGCGGCGGACCGCCCCCGCCGCTCCGACGCCACCCGCGCCGCGATCCTGGCCGCCGCCCGCGACCGCTTCGCCGCCGACGGTTACGAACGCGCCACCATCCGCGCCATCGCCAAGGACGCGGGCATCGACCCGTCGATGGTGATGCGCTACTACGGCAACAAGGCGGGCCTGTTCGCGGCGGCCTCCGAGATCGACCTGCGGCTGCCGGACCTGACGGCCGTACCGCGCGAGGAACTCGGCGCCCGGCTCGTGCGGCACTTCCTCGACCGCTGGGAGAACGACGAGACGCTGACCGGGATGGTGCGCGTCGCGGTCACCAACGAGGCGGGCGCCGAGCGGCTGCGCGGTGTCTTCACGGAGCAGATCAGACCGATGCTCGCGACCGTCTGCCCGCTCCCGGAGGAGGTTTCGGCCCGAGCGGCCCTGATCGGCTCCCAGCTGGTGGGCATCGGCATGCTGCGCTACGTGCTGTTCCTGCCGCCCGCGGTCCACCTCGCCCGCGAGGAGATCGTCGCCTGGCTGGCCCCCACCCTCCAGCGCTATCTGACCGCCGAGCACCCGTAGGGCGTGGCGTCGGACCCCGTCCGCCGCCCCGGCTTCCGTGATCTCCGGACGCGGCGCCGCCGCCGTGCCTACGGTGGTGGCCGTACCAGCCGTACGCACCGCCGTTCCCGCAGTGGACCGGGAAGGAGACGCATGGCCCGCCACACCCCCGTGTCACCGCCGTCACCCCAGGCGCTCGCCGAGTTCTACGGAATGGTGCCGCTGCCCAGGGAAGGCGGGCGCTACCGGCGCACCTGGGCGGGCCCTGAACGCCCCGACGGGCGGCCCGAGGGCTCCGCGATCGTCGTGCTGCTCACCGCGGAACCGGACGACTACAGCGCTCTGCACCGGCTGCCCACCGACGAGATCTGGCACTTCTACCTCGGCGACCCGCTCACGCTGCTCCTCCTGGAGCCGTCCGGCGACAGCCGTACGGTCGTCCTCGGCCCGGATGTCCTGGGCGGTCAGCACGTCCAGTTCACGGTGCCCGCCGGCACGTGGATGGCCGCCGAGGTCGCCGACGGCGGTGCCTGGTCGCTCTTCGGCTGCACCATGGCGCCGGGCTTCACCTTCGACGACTACGAGCACGGGGACGCCGCCGAACTGGCCGCGCGCTATCCCCAGGAGGCGGCGCGGATCACCGCGCTGTGCCGCCCGTGAGCGCGCCCGACGGCAGCGCACTGCCGTCCCTCGCGGGTCAGGTGGCCCTGGTGACCGGCGCGGGCGGCTGCCTCGGCACCGGCATCGCACTGCGCTTCGCCGCCGCGGGCGCCGCGGTCGTCGCCCACTACCGTACGAACGCCACCGCCGCCGAAGCGCTCGTCGCCCGCATCGAGGAGCAGGGCGGCAGCGCGCTTGCCGTACAGGCCGATCTGTCGGCGGAGGAGGAGTGCCACCGCCTGGTGCGTACGGCGGCGGACTGGCGCGGCCGGCTCACCGCCCTGGTCAACAACGCGGGCGTACAGCCCGACCAGGATCTGGCGGCGATGACCGTCGCCGACTGGCGCGCGGTCAACGACACCAACGTCCTGAGCACCTTCGCCTGCACCCAGGCGGCGGCCGCGGTGATGCGGGACGGCGGCGGGGGGTCGGTCACCCACATCGCCTCCATCCAGGCGCACCAGCCCGCGGCCGGGCACGCCCACTACTGCGCGTCCAAGGCGGCCGTCGTGATGCACGCCCGCTCGGCCGCGCTGGAGTACGGGCCCGACGGCATCCGCGTCAACAGCGTCTCGCCGGGCCTGATCGACCGCGACGGGCTGGCGGAGGCCTGGCCCGAGGGCGTGACCCGCTACCGGCGGGCGGCCCCGGCCGGACGGCTGGGCCGCCCCGAGGACATCGGCGACGCGTGCGTCTTCCTCGCCTCGCCGATGGCCGCGTGGGTGACCGGCCACGACCTGGTGGTGGACGGCGGGGTGTCGGCCCGGCCGGCCTGGTGACCGCGCCCGCCGCGGGACCGTACCCGTCGGGTGACCGCCCGTCGGGTGACCGCGGTCATCCGGCGCCCGCGGCCTACTTGCCCTTCGCGGCGCCGCCGCGTTCCGCGCGGTAGCGCCGGTCCCAGCGGTCCTGGCGGATGCGGCGTTCCCGGTAGGCGCGGTACTCCGCGTCGTAGCCCAGGTAGCCCTGGCGGTAGCGCACGGCGAGGTAGACCAGGACGGCGGTGGCCACCCACCACACGGGATCGGCGAAACCGGCGGCGATCGTGATCAGCGACGAGACGAGAAGGAGCGGAAACACCGCGCACCTCCACAGGCGGCTCGGTGGTCGGAAGCGCTCCGCCCGGAACGCTTCCTAGGCCACGGCCCCCGCGGGCGGGCGGGGCGGGCCGACGGCGGTGGTCCCGGTCGCGGTGTCCAGGCCGGGGAAGACCGGAAGCAGCCGGTTCAGCCCACTGGTCTGCAACGCCGTGCGGGCGGCGGGACTCGGCAGGACCAGACGCAGGTCACCGCCCTGGGCGCGGGCCCGCCTGGCCGCGGCGACGAGCGGTCCGAGGGCGAGCGGGCAGCAGACGGTGACCTCGGACAGGTCGACGATCAACAGGCTGCCCGGGCCGCGGGGCAGGCGGCACAGGCGTTCGCGCAGGGTGGGCAGGGTGGCCAGGTCCATCTTCCCGCGCACGATGAGGACCGCGAAGTCCGGGTCCGCACCGCTGTTCGCGGGGGCCGGGTCCGGCGGGTGTGCCGGCTGTCCGTCCGGTACGGACGTCCGTTGTGCCGCGGACCGGGCACGGTGGCGGGGCGGTGGCATCCGCGAACCCACCGCGCCGACGCGGGGGAAGTCGAGGGATGTTCCGGGGTCTGCCATCACCCACGCGCCTCCTCGGTGCGGACGGGACTGCCACGCTGCCGGGGACTCGGGCTGCTCTTCCAGAGTAGTCCGGGGCGGGTGGCTCGAACAGCATGCGTGACCGATCCGAGCGGCATATGTGACCGACGGAGCGCGTACAGAATCGGAGTGACAGGGCGTCAGCCGCTACGGCGGCGCGCCGACGCGGGTGACACGCCGTCACCCCGCCGCCCGGTGTCGAGGCGTGGGTGCCGCCGTTGTGCCGTACCAGCGGGCCGTCCCGATGCCAGGTCGTAAGGCCGCGGGCGTCCCGTCCGCGGCCGGGACCCGCGGCCCCGGCCGCCCCGTCAGTGCGCCCCGCGCCTCACGGCCACACCAGGCAGTACGCCTGATGCCCCGCCTCGTGGAGACGGTGGGAGAAGTCCTGCCACTCGTGGAGCAGCTGGTAGACGGTGAAGGCGTCGCGGGGGCCGCCGCGGTCGGGGACCGTGGACCAGATGAAGGCCGCGGCGCCGACCGACTCCTCGCCGACGCCGCGCAGCGGGTCGACGACCGTCATGGGGAGCTTGACGACGGCGTAGTCGGGATGGAGGACGACCAGTTCGAGCGGGGGGACCTTGTGCAGCGGTATGCCTTCTATGCCGGTGAGGACCATCGCGGCCATCGTCTCCGGCTTGATCTTCGTGAACATGCCGCCCATGCCGAGCTCGTCGCCGCCCAGCTCCTCGGGCCGCATCGAGATCGGCACGCGCGCCGCCGTGGCACCGTTCGGCGCGCCGAAGTACTTGTACGTCACCCCCATGCGGCCGCCCCTGTTTCCCCCGCCCTTGGTCTCCTCGCGCCGGTGACGGCCCCGCTGGGCGCGCTCAGGTCCCCGGTCATCGGTGCCCTCGCCCAGTTCGCCACCGCGATGCATATCTCCACCCGACCACTCGCAGCCCCAGCCGCGCAACCCGATCATCGTCTCAGAGACCTCCCCCGTCACCGGCGCGCGAAACGCCCGGCCGCGCGCCCCCGTGCGCCTCTGAGACCATTGCTTGCGTGACTTACTCGTACGTTGCCCCAGTTTTGCAGACTCGCGGGGTCTGACACCTGGTCGAGAGCGAGCCGATTCCCGCTTCGCCGTCCGCCCGGGTGCCGCCGCCGGCCGTCGCCCCTTCCTACGTTTGTGCAGGTCAGGATCACAGTGCCTTTTCCCTATGAAGCCCCAGTTTCGCAGACGCTCTTCGACCGCGCGGCCGTTGTGACGCCGGGCGGGGTGAACTCCCCCGTGCGCGCGTTCCGCGCCGTGGGCGGTTCGCCCCGGTTCATGGTGTCCGGTACCGGTCCGTACCTCACCGACGCCGACGGACGCGAGTACGTCGACCTCGTGTGCTCGTGGGGCCCGATGATCCTCGGGCACGCGCACCCCGAGGTGATCGCCGCCGTCCAGGAGGCCGTCGCCCGCGGCACCTCCTTCGGCACGCCCGGCGAGGGCGAGGTCGAGCTCGCCGAGCAGATCGTGGAGCGGATCGACCCGGTCGAGCAGGTGCGCCTGGTCTCCTCCGGCACCGAGGCCACGATGTCCGCCATCCGGCTGGCGCGCGGCTTCACCGGCCGGGCCAAGGTCGTGAAGTTCGCCGGCTGCTACCACGGGCACGTGGACGCGCTGCTGGCCTCGGCCGGCTCCGGCGTCGCGACCTTCGGGCTGCCGGACACGCCCGGTGTCACGGGCGCGCAGGCCGGGGACACGATCGTGCTGCCGTACAACGACATCGAGGCCGTACGGGCCGCCTTCGCCGCGCACCCCGGCGAGATCGCCTGCGTGATCACCGAGGCGTCGCCCGGCAACATGGGCGTGGTCCCGCCGCTGCCCGGCTTCAACCAGGGCCTGAAGGACCTGTGCGCCGAGAACGGCGCGCTGTACATCTCCGACGAGGTCATGACCGGCTTCCGGGTCAGCCGCACCGGCTGGTACGGCATCGACGGCGTCCGGCCCGACCTGATGACCTTCGGCAAGGTCATGGGCGGCGGTTTCCCGGCCGCGGCGTTCGGCGGGCGCGCCGACGTGATGGCCCACCTCGCCCCGGCCGGCCCGGTCTACCAGGCGGGCACCCTGTCCGGTAACCCCGTCGCCACGGCCGCCGGCGTCGCCCAGCTCAAGCTGCTGGACCAGGCGGCGTACGACAAGGTGGACGCGGTCTCGGCCGAGGTGCGTGCGCTGGTCACCGGCGCCCTGACCGAGGCGGGCGTGGCGCACCGCCTCCAGGTCGCGGGCAACATGTTCTCGGTGTTCTTCACCGACCAGGACGTGACGGACTACGACGGGGCCAAGTCGCAGGAGTCCTTCCGCTTCACCGCCTTCTTCCACGCGATGCTCTCCCAGGGCGTGTACCTGCCGCCGTCCGCGTTCGAGTCCTGGTTCGTCTCGACCGCGCACGACGCGCGGGCGGTCGAGCGCATCGCCGCCGCCCTGCCGTCGGCCGCGCGCGCCGCCGCCGAAGCGGTCGCGTGAGCGGGGCGGGCGGCCCGGCGGACCGGAAGATGGGTGACATGAGCAGCGAAGACATCACCGTCGTCCACCTGATGCGGCACGGCGAGGTGCACAACCCCGAGGGCGTGCTGTACGGGCGGCGGCCCGGCTACCACCTCTCCGAGCTGGGCCGGAGCATGGCCGACCGGGTCGCCGAGCATCTGGCGGGCCGGGACGTCACGCATGTCGTGGCGTCCCCGCTGGAGCGGGCGCAGGAGACCGCGACGCCGATCGCCAAGGCGCACGGCCTCGACCTGGCCACCGACGAACGGCTGATAGAGGCGGCCAACGTCTTCGAGGGCAAGACCTTCGGGGTCGGCGACGGCGCGCTGAAGAAGCCCGGCAACTGGAAGTACCTGACCAACCCGTTCCGGCCGTCGTGGGGCGAGCCGTACCTGGAGCAGGTCGTACGGATGATGGCGGCGCTCGGCGCGGCGCGCGACGCGGCGCGGGGGCACGAGGCGGTGGCGGTCAGCCACCAGCTGCCGATCTGGGTGGTGCGCAGCTTCGCGGAGCGGCGGCGGCTGTGGCACGACCCGCGCAAGCGGCAGTGCACGCTCGCCTCGCTGACCTCGTTCACCTTCCGCGGGGACAAGATCATTTCGGTGGGGTACAGCGAGCCGGCACTCGATCTGGTGCCGGTGCACCTGCGGGCGGGCGCCAAGCCGCAGGCGGGCAAATCGAAGGCGTTCGGGGCGTGACGTCGGACCGGCTTTTCGCATCTTGTGATGTGAGGGACGCGAGAGGCCGGTGTGACGTGAGGTCACTGACGAGCAAAATAATTATTTTGAACCAATAGCCCGGAACCTCCGTGTTCGACAGAACCTCTTACTCCATGTCCGTTTATACGGATATTGAGTGTGACGAGTACGGATGGGGACGACGGTATGCGCGCGATCAGTCGGCGGAACCTGCTGGGCATGGGAGTGGGTGCGGCCGCGGCGCTCGGCGTCGCGGGCTGCTCCTCCGGCTCCGGTTCCGAGCCCGGCGGGGGCAAGAACACCGTGCAGGCCAAGGCCAAGCCGATCGGCGACGGGTCGACGGCGGACGCCGGGCCGCAGCCCAACCAGCCGGACAAGCCGCGCCGGCTGGAGCCGGGGGAGACCCCGCCGCAGTTCGTGATCTTCTCGTGGGACGGCGCGGGAGAGGTCGGCAACGGCCTCTTCCCGCGCTTCCGCAAGCTGGCCAAGGACCACAACGCGGCGATGACCTTCTTCCTCTCCGGGCTGTACTGCCTCCCGGAGTCGAAGAAGCACCTCTACCGTCCGCCGAACAACAAGGTCGGCGCCTCCGACATCGGCTACCTCTCCGACGAGCACATCAAGGCGACCCTGAAGAACGTGCGGGAGGCGTGGCTGGAGGGCCACGAGATCGGCACCCACTTCAACGGGCACTTCTGCGGCGAGGCCCGCACCTCGGTCAAGCACTGGACCCCGGCCCAGTGGCAGTCCGAGATCGACCAGGCCATGGACTTCGTCACCAAGTGGCGCACCAACACCGGCTTCACCGATCTGGAGCCGCTGCCCTTCGACTACAAGAAGGAGCTGGTCGGCGGCCGTACGCCGTGCCTGCTCGGCCAGGACAACCTGCTGCCCACCGCCAAGAAGCTGGGCTGGCGCTACGACGCCAGCTCGCCGGGCGGCGTACAGCGCTGGCCGAAGAAGAAGATGGGCCTGTGGGACTTCCCGCTCCAGCAGATACCGTTCCCCGGGCACCGCTTCGAGGTCCTCTCGATGGACTACAACATCCTCGCCAACCAGTCGAAGAACTCCACCAAGGGCCCGCCCGCCAACTACCCGGGCTGGCGCAAGGAGGCCACCGGCGCCTACATCAAGGGCTTCGAGCGGGCCTACGAGACCAACCGCGCGCCGCTGTTCGTCGGCAACCACTTCGAGCAGTGGAACGGCGGGATCTACATGGACGCCGTCGAGGAAGCGCTCAAGCACATCGCCGACGAGAAGCGCAAGGACGTGCGGCTGGTCTCCTTCCGCCAGTTCACCGACTGGCTGGACGCGCAGGACCCCAAGGTCGTGGCCAAGCTCCAGGGCCTGGGCGTGGGCCAGAAGCCGGCCGGCGGCTGGAAGGCGTTCCTCACGGGCGCCTGAGGGGTACGGGCCGGGGCGGCGCGCTCCGGCCCGTACGGCTCGCCCGGCACGGGCCGTCTGACGTGCCCGGACGTGCCCGGTACGGACCCGGCGAGGGGGGTGCGGAAGATCCGCAACCGCCCCATGCGAAACTTTTCACATGAGTGCCTGCCGCGTCCCCCGCCGACTCGCCAGTCGTCGCCGCACCGCCCTGCTCGCAGCAGGGGCCGCGCTCGCCGCGCTGTCGCTGAGCGCCTGTGGCGAAGGCACCTCGGGCGGTTCCGAACAGACCCAGTTCGTCGAGGGCAAGGACGGCGTCGCCACGGTCGCGAAGAAGGACCGCAAGCCCGTTCCCGACATCTCCGGCGAAACCACCCGCGGCGAGAAGCTGGACATCGCCGACTACAAGGGCAAGGTCGTCGTCCTCAACGTCTGGGGATCGTGGTGCGGCCCGTGCATCGCCGAAGCCGCCAACTTCGCCAAGGTCGCGAACGAGACCAAGGCCAAGGGCGTCCAGTTCATCGGCATCAACACCCGCGACTCGCAGAAGTCCCAGGCGGTCAGCTTCGAGGAACAGCACAAGATGCCGTACCCGAGCCTGTTCGACCCGACCGGCAAGCTGATGCTGCGCTTCCCCAAGGGCAGCCTCAACCCGCAGTCCATCCCCTCCACCATCGCCGTGGACCGCGAGGGGAAGATCGCGGCGCGGTCCATCGGCCCGCTCGGCGAGGACGAGCTGCGCAAGATGCTCCAGCCGCTGATCGACGAGAAGTGATCACGTGATCACCCTCGCCGCCGCCTCCGGGCCCGCCGCCACCATCACCTCGGGCGCGCTGCTGCTCGCCGTGCCCGTCGCCCTCCTCGGCGGTCTGGTCTCCTTCTTCTCGCCCTGTGTGCTGCCGCTCGTACCCGGCTACATGTCCTACGTCACCGGCGTGACCGGTACGGACCTCGCCGACGCCAAGCGCGGCCGGATGCTGGCCGGCGCCTCCCTCTTCGTCCTCGGCTTCACCGCCGTGTTCGTCTCCGGCGGTGCGCTCTTCGGCTTCTTCGGCAGCAAGCTCCAGGAACACCAGGACCTGCTCAGCAAGGTCCTCGGCGTCCTGATGATCCTGCTCGGCCTGGCCTTCGCCGGCGTCCTGAAAAACTTCGGCCAGCGCGAGCTGCGCTTCCACAAGAAGCCCGCCATGGGCCTGGCCGGCGCGCCGGTGCTCGGCGTGCTGTTCGGCGTCGGCTGGACGCCGTGCCTGGGCCCCACGCTCACCGCGGTCAGCTCCCTCGCCATCAACCAGGCCAATGCCGGGCGCGGCGCGCTCCTGACGGTGGCCTACTGTCTGGGACTGGGCCTGCCCTTCATCGCCGTCGCACTCGCCTTCCGCAAGGTGCTCGGCGCCTTCGGCTGGGTCAAGCGCCACTACGTGTGGGTGATGCGGCTCGGCGGCGGCATGATGGTCGCGCTGGGCGTCCTGCTCCTCACCGGCGTATGGGCCGACATGATGTCCGGCCTGCAGAGCTGGACCAGCAGCTTCACCCCAGGGATCTGATTGATGTCCAAGACCGACACCCCCCGCGACACCGACGACGCCGAGGTCGGCGCGGCGGGCTCGCAGCTGTCCACCGCGCCCCAGGAGGAGGTCTCCTTCCCCTCCCTCGGGCCGATCGGCTGGGCCCGGTGGTTCTGGCGGCAGCTGACGTCGATGCGGGTCGCGCTGATCCTGCTGTTCCTGCTCTCGCTGGGCGCCATCCCCGGCTCGCTGGTCCCGCAGACCAGCATCGACCCGACCAAGGTCGAGCAGTTCCGCACCGACCACCCGACGCTGGCGCCGCTCTACGACAAGCTGGGCCTGTTCCACGTCTACAGCTCGGTGTGGTTCTCCGCGATCTACCTGCTGCTGTTCATCTCGCTGATCGGCTGCATCGTGCCGCGCTCGTGGCAGTTCGTCGGCCAGCTGCGCAGCCGCCCGCCGCGCGCCCCGCGCCGGCTGACCCGGCTGCCCGCGTACACGACGTGGCGTACGGACCGGGCGCCCGACGAGGTGCTCGGCGCCGCGCAGCGCCTGCTGAAGAAGCGCCGCTTCCGGGCCCACACCGTCGACGACGCGGTCGCCGCCGAGAAGGGCTACCTCCGCGAGGCCGGCAACCTGGTCTTCCACGTCTCGCTGATCGTGATCCTGGTGGCGGTCGCCGTCGGCAGCCTGTGGAAGGCCGAGGGCGGCAAGCTGGTCGTCGAGGGCGACGGCTTCGCCAACAGCCTCACCCAGTACGACAACTTCAAGTCGGGCGCCTTCTACGACGCCGACGACCTCGAACCGTTCGGCTTCTCGCTCAAGAGCTTCGACGCGTCCTACGAGCGCACCGGCCCCCAGAAGGGCACCCCGCGCGAGTTCCGCGCGAACATCTCGTACTTCCAGGGCGCGGACGGCACGGAGCACCAGGGCAAGATCGAGGTCAACCACCCGCTGGAGATCGCGGACTCCAAGGTCTTCCTCCTGTCGCACGGCTACGCGCCCGTCGTCGAGGTCACCGACGGCCGCGGCAAGAAGGTCTACAGCGGCGCGGTGCCGTTCCTGCCGCAGGACATGCAGAACTACACCTCCACCGGTGTGGTCAAGGTGCCCAACGCGCAGACCGCGGACGGCAAGCGCAACCAGCTCGGCTTCTCGGGCTTCTTCGTGCCGACGTACGGCGGCAAGGGCTCGGGCTCGATGTTCTCCACGTTCCCCGCGCTGGACAATCCGCGGCTGACCCTGACCGCCTACCACGGCGACCTCGGCGTGGACTCCGGACTGCCGCAGAGCGTGTACCAGCTGGAGAAGAAGAACCTCAAGCAGTACAAGCAGGACGGCCGTGCCGTCGCCCAGATGATGCAGCCCGGCGAGACGATGAAGCTGCCCGGCGGTGACGGCAGCATCAAGTTCGTCGGCGTCAAGCAGTGGGCCACCTTCCAGGTCTCCCACCAGCCCGGCAACGGT
The DNA here is from genome assembly GCF_044327805.1 of Streptomyces sp. NPDC018019. NCBI lineage: Bacteria > Bacillati > Actinomycetota > Actinomycetes > Kitasatosporales > Streptomycetaceae > Streptomyces > Streptomyces sp. NPDC018019. The sequence continues at coordinate 53,726 of NZ_JBIRGD010000001.1, forward strand.
CTCGCCCTGATCGGCGCCATCGCCGTACTGCTGGGCCTGGCCGGGTCGCTGTTCATCCAGCGCCGCCGGGTGTGGGTACGGGCCGTCCGGGGCGCCGACGGCGTGACCGTCGTCGAGATGGCCGGCCTCGGCCGCAGCGAGTCCGCCCGTCTGCCGGAGGAACTGGCCGACCTGGCGGCGGCCCTCGCACCGGACGCGCCGCAGGCCGCGGAGGCGGAAGCGGGTACGGATTCCGGCCCTGCCCCAGCTGCCGATGCGCAGGCGGGTACGGACACCGGCCCTGCCCCGGCCGCCGACGCGAAGAAACCCACCCCCACCGGCTCCGAAGACCCGGCGAAGCCCTCCGACTCCGCCGATCCTGCTGATCCCTCCGAAGGAGCGCGCGCGTGAACACCGCTGCCGCAGCCACCAACGAGAACCTGGCCAGTATCAGCAACGTGCTGATCTACTCGGCCATGGCCGTCTACACCCTCGCCTTCCTCGCGCACCTCGCCGAGTGGGCCTTCGGCAGCCGCAGCAAGGTCGGCCGTACGGCCGCGGCCCTGACCGCCACCGTGCCCGCCCCCGCCCGGGCCGCGGCGGCCAGCACGGCCGAGCAGGGCGGCGGCACCGCCGTACTGGAGCGCCCCAAGGTCGTCACCCGCGCGACGAACGGCACCCGGGACGTCCCGGACGGCCCGGGCGCCCACGGCGGCACCGAGAAGGGCGACCTCTACGGCCGGATCGCCATCTCGCTGACCACCCTCGCCTTCCTGATCCACCTCGGCGGCGTCCTCACCCGCGGCCTGTCCGTGCAGCGTGCCCCCTGGGGCAACATGTACGAGTTCTCCACGACCTTCGGCATGGTCGCGGTGGCCGCGTACCTCATCCTGCTGGCCCTGAAGAAGAACGTCCGCTGGATCGGCCTGCTGCTGACCGCCACCGTCCTGCTGGACCTCGGCGTGGCCGTCACCTGGCTCTACACCGACAGCTCCCAGCTGGTCCCGGCCCTGCACTCGTACTGGCTGTGGATCCACGTCAGCTGCGCGATCATCTCCGGCGCGTTCCTCTACCTCGGCGCCGTCTCCACGCTGCTGTACCTCTTCCGCGACCGCTACGAGACCAAGCTGGCCGACCCGTCCGGCAAGCAGCCCGGCGCCTTCGCCACCTCCGTGATGGAGCGGCTGCCCGCGGCGGCCTCCCTGGACAAGTTCTCCTACCGCGTGAACGCCACGATCTTCCCCCTGTGGACCTTCACGATCATCGCGGGCGCCGTCTGGGCCGGCGAGGCCTGGGGCCGCTACTGGGGCTGGGACTCCAAGGAGATCTGGTCCTTCGTCACCTGGGTCGCCTACGCCGCCTACCTCCATGCCCGCGCCACCGTCGGCTGGAAGGGCCGCAAGGCCGCCTACCTGGGCCTGTTCGCCTTCCTGACGTACATCTTCAACTACTACGTCGTGAACTACTTCTTCTCGGGGCTGCACTCCTACTCCGGGATCTGAGCCGGCCGGCATGGCCGCCGGCCCCGGCGCTGAAGGAGCGGACACGGGCATGCCGTCCGACGCGGAGCGGAGCACAAGGCACGTATTCACGTCGGGCGTCGCCGCCCGAGTGCTGGGCGGGGCCTGCCGACGAGCAGGCCTCGACAGTGACGGAGCACGCCTGATCCGCTTCGGGGAGAACGCGCTGTTCCGGCTGGCGGCACACCCTGTGGTGGTCCGTATCGCCCGCTCGCGGGAGTATTTGGATGCGGTCCAAGGGGAGGTGCGGGTGTCCCGCTGGCTGTCGCGTACGGGATTCCCCGTTACGCGCGTGGTCGACGACCTGGAACAGCCCGTGGTGGTGGACGGCCATCCCGTCACGTTCTGGCATGTGATCGAGGAAGGTCCCCGCAAGCCGACGTACGGAGAACTGGGCGCGGTCCTCCGGGACCTGCACTCGCTCACCGTCCCGGAAACGCTGGCCTTACCGCCGTACCCGGCCCTGGGCCGGACCGACCGGCGCATCGCAGCAGCAGCCGGCATACCGGAGGACGACCGCGCCTTCCTGCGCAAGCGCGCCCGGGAACTCCGGGAACGTGTTGCGGGCCTGCGCTTCGAATCCCGGAAATGCGCCGTGCACGGGGACGCACACGTGCAGAACCTGATGGTGGATCGCGGTGGCCGGGTCATCCTGATCGATCTCGAACGATTCAGCTTCGACCACCCCGAATGGGATCTGATGGTCACCGCCACCGAGCATCACAGCCTGGGGTGGCAGACGAAGGAACAGTACGGTGCCTTCGTCGGAGCCTATGGCCGGGACCTGCGCGGCTGGCCGGGTTTCCCCACCCTGCGGGCCTTGCAGGAATTCAAGATGACGACATGGCTCATGCAGAACGTCGCCGAGAGCGCCGAAACGGCGGCGGAGTATGCCCGGCGTATCTCTTCGCTGCGGAACGAGAACGAGCCACGCAACTGGAATCCGGGATGACCCGCGTCACTCGTCGTCCATCCCGCCCACCCCGTCCTTTTTCGCCTTCCGTACCCGTTCATCGAACCGCTGGATGACGGGATGCGCCGCGCGGGCGGACACCTCGCGTCGGAAGTCGCTCACGTAACGCTGGAAGCGGGCTGACTGGAGGGCGTCCCCCGCTTCGATCGCGAGTCCGGCGGTGGTCAGAGCGGCTTCGAGCTCTCCGTCGAGCAGCTGGCTCTGGGCGAGCACCATGCGGCAGAACCCGAGCGAGCGGGCGTACTTGGGGTCGGTGAGCTCGACGGCGCGTGCGGCGAACCGGACCGCCTCCGTCCCCTGCCCGAGGTCTCGGAAGCAATGGCAGAACTCGCCGTTCAGCTCGGCTTCATCCATGTAGGCGAGCCATTCCGGGTCAGTGGCATTTCCGGCCCGCTCGAAAAACCTCTCCGCCTCATTCATCGCGCGAACGGCTCCCTTATGGTCCCGGGCCGTGGACAGGGCGCGGGCCTCATGAGCGGAGAACAACGCCATCGCGCGGGGCGTGGAACCGGCCTTGCCGCCCTCCACCGACGCACGGGCCAACGTCAGGGCCCGGGGCGCCATGCCCAGGTAGTTGGCCTGATGGCTCAAGTTGGTCAGAATTCGCGCGCCCATCATGCGGTCTCCCGCCACCTGGGCAAGCCGCAGAGTCGACAGCAGGTAACGCTCGGCGAGAGCGTGATTCCCGATGTCGTACGCGCTCCAGGCCAACAACTGCGTCATCTCCGAGGCGGCTTTGAACAATGCCTCTCCCACCTTGGCGCTGTAGCAGGCCCCCAGGAGAGGAAGCACGTCTTCTCGAAAGTAGTGCCGGAAGGCTTTGTGCGCATGCCCGCCACCGAAGCGGAAGTCCAGCTGCATGAAGAACCCGGCGGCAGTACGGATGGCAGCGACGTCCCGCATGCCGACTCGGCGTGTGGCAGGAGTGCCACTGGGCATGCCCTCCGGCCGGGAGACCAGCCACGTAAGGACAGCGGAATGCACATCGGCGTCCGGGAGCTGAGTTTCGTCCGACCGGCCGCCATCGGCGCACTGGTGCGTGAGGCCGCCAAGTGCGTCGAGTACCTCGGGGAGCGAGCGGGCGTAGTCCATACCGACTGAGCTGTCGAGGGCCTGTGGGACACCGGAAAACCCCAGCTCTTGGGGCGTAACCCTCCGCCGTAACTTGTTGCTCAATGCCTCGGCGACGTACATCGCCGTCTGCCGCTGGATGCCCTTCCCGTTCAACCACCGCTGGACGGCAACATGCGTGGTGCCGAGGTGATCACCATGCCGTTGCGCGACCTCACGAACGCGTTTGGCCAGCCCTTTGTTCGAGGCTCCGGCTTCCGCCATGATGGCGGCCAAGCGGTGGTTCGGCTCCTTGCTCACGTCCCTGCCGCCCCTCCCGGTGGTCACAGTGAGCCCCCATGGTGTCACGGTGGGCTCGTGCCGGTAAGGGTTCACCGTTAACCCCCTTGAGTCATATGTCGGGCCCCTGTGTGTACGTGAACTCCGTTATGAGCGCTGCCTACTGGCCGAAGACGGTCGTTGACTGTCGAGACAAGACGCCCGGCGATGCGTGACGGCACCCCAGGGCATGGCCTACTGAAGAAGGCAGGTCCACATGCGGAACCGAATGAGCATGACTCTCGGCCCGCTACCGAGCGCTTCGTCCCGCGCGGCGGTGGCACGATGAGCATTCACCCACGGCTGCTTCCCTGGACGGGTTCAGCCGGCCAGCGCTCGTATCTCGTGACCGACGACAACGGCGGCGTTCTGTCCCGGCTCGCCGACGAGATGGAGGAAGTGCAGCTCTCTATGGGGGCCGAACTGCTCGCCCACGCGACCGAAATACTCAAAGACCGGAAGGCCGGGGCTCTCGAATTCCGCTTCTTGAGCACCCGACTGTGTGAAGCGCTGCGGGACGCACTCAGGGTGGCTGAAAGCAGGGGCGGGCTGCTGGCCGAACTCGACGACGCCGCCGCCGAGTCGGAAGAGCCGCAGTCCCCCGACGACGAGGTGACCGAATGAGCCGGACAGGACAGGAGTTGTACGAGTGTGAGCTCGCTCCGATGGCGAGCAGCACTGTAAGCCGTGAATCGGACGGGCGACTGGCTGTGCTGCTCCGGATCACCCTCTGTGGGTCCCCGATCGCCGCCGCCCAGTTGAGGCTGACCGTAACCGAGGCAGAACAACTCCACGCCGCACTGTGCCACGCCCTCGACCAGGAGCCCGCGCCCCGTGATGCTCCGGAGTGCCGTAAGCCGATTCAGTATTCCGGTGGTCGCCAACGCTTCTGATCAGTTGGCCGGCGGTCGTGGGAACGTGACGACACGGGGGCGGCCCGCTTGGCCGCCCCTGCAGCGTCAGTCGCTCTGCTTCTTGATGTAGGTGACTGCCGTCATGCTCAGCCCGAAGGTCCCTACGAAAACCGCTGCCCCGGTGCCGACCGCAGACACCGGCGACATGCCCAGGGCGGACCAGAGAAGGCCGCCCACCAAGCCTGCGACCACGGACAGCAAAAAGACGATCACGACTTCGTAGACGCGGTGATTACACACCGGTGCCTGAGTGGACAAGGACGATCCTTCCGAGTTCGGTTAGAACATCGGCGTCCGGATCTTGCAGGAGTCGGTACACATGCCAGCCGGACGACCAATGCCTAGACGCTGAGGTCGTAGCCGAAGCGCATCGCTGGCGAAGCGAACGCCTGACAGCCACGGGGCTAAACCCACGTGGCCTAAGCGCTGCATGTGCAACCCCCTGATCTTGTCCTTCACTGACGACAGGCTTGAGCAGGTCGAAAAGCTTACCGGTAGGAGTGCCCAACCCGGCTGACCAGCATCGGAGTTGGTGTCTCAAATGCGCTCACGGGGTTGATTGATCGCCCTGCATCTGCCCTCCCGGCGATCGGGAAACGCATGGAGGCGCGACAGTTGACCGGCTGATGCTCTCGGAAGGTCGTGGAGTAAGCACTTCGGGTAGCCGACTCGTTCGTCGGATATGGCTGAAACTCGTGTCGGACCCGGCAGCGGAGGCGGGGCCTGAGTTAACAGACCGGCACGCCCGACAGCCCCGGCGTCTCCGCCGGCGCCGGATAAGGCCGTTCCTCGGGGAGGAGAGCCGTCGCGGCCGCTGTGTCCCCCGCGCGCACCAAGGCGTGTATCTCATGGGCCAGCGGTGTGACGTCCCGGATGGCGACCGTCCACTCGTCGGCGTAGCGGCGGGACGCCTCGCCGGACAGGCCCAGTTGGAGGGAGCGGTGCGGGAGCGGGGCCAGGTGCAGGTCGCGTTCGGGGTCCCATTGGATGCGGGTGGGGGAGGCGCGCAGTTGTTGTTTCCAGGCGTCCCGGTCGGGGTGGATGGCGGGGTCGTAGTGGGACAGGCAGGCGTGGCGCAGGGCCCGGTCGAAGCCGGTGCGGTCGATCTCGATGGCGAGGACGCGTTCCTGGCCGGGCTTGGTGGCCCAGCCGCAGCGGTACATCATCCACAGGAACGACGGCTTGATCCATGTCATCCGGTCCCGCTTCCAGGCGGGCGGGAAGCGGCCGTCGCGGGCGGCGGGGAGGCCGAGGGCCGGGGCGTACGCCTGGTAGACGGTGACCGTGGTGGCGGTGTGGGCGGCGCGGACGCGGCGCGGGGGTTCGGGATGCCGAGAGTTTCGGTGGTGACTCATGAGCCGTCAGTGTGTGGCGGCCGGAGGCCGAAGGGCCATCGAATTTCCCGGCTCAGCTGCCGCCCGCGGTGATGGCGTCGAGCTGGGCGCGCAGGTACGTGTGGGAGTCGGCCAGGGTGCCGATGCGGGTGCCGGGGTCGCACTCGTAGAAGTAGACGAGGGACATCAGCTCTTCGGTGGGGGCGTCGGGCGGGGGCGGCAGCACGCGGTGGCGGCCGGCGCGCCAGCGGCCGTCGGTCCAGCGGGCCATCAGGTCGCCGATGTTGACGGTCAGGGAGCCGGGGACGTACGGGGCGCCCTGCCAGCCGGTGCCGCCGTGCGCGGGGTCGGTCCAGACCTGGAGGCCGCCCTTGCCGTGCTGCCGGTCCAGGACCGTGACCGTGCCGAAGTCGGTGTGCGGGCCGATGCGGTACTGGCCGGGCAGCGCCTCGCCCACCGTCTCCGTACCCGGATACCAGTTGATGTTGAAGCCCCAGGTGGGGTGGGTGGTGTGGCGGGTGAAGCGGTCCGGGGCGGAGCCGAGGACGTCGGCGAGGAGTTCGAGGAGCTGGTCGGACAGGGTGCGCAGGGCGGACAGGAGGTCTTGGACGTCGAGGCGGAGCGCCGGGACCTGGTGGGGCCAGATGTTGGGCAGGAACCACTCGGCGTCGACGGCGGGGTCGCCGGTCGGCTCCTCGGAGGCGAAGGACAGCGACTCCTTCAGGTCCGGCGGGGTGGCGGTGCCTTCGGCGGCGCCGTTGGCCTCGGCGCCGGGGGCCAGCCAGCCGCGTCCGCCGACCTCGGTGGCGTACGGCCGCTTCTCCGCGGCGGGCAGGGCGAAGAACGTACGGGCGGTGCGGCGGACGCGCTCGCGCAGGTCCGGGTCGATGCCGTGGCCGGTGATGAGGAGGAAGCCGGTGGTACGGAGGGCCGCGTCGACGGCCGCTGCGGTCGCGCGGCGCGCTTCCGGGCCGTCCGACTGCCGGCGGGCGAGGTCGATGGTGGGGATGGGGCCGTCGTCGGGCGCGGGGGCGGGGGGCTCACTCATCGCCGATGTCCTCGTGCCACAGCTCGGGGCGGGCCGCGATGAACTCGCGCATCATGGCCGCGCACTCCGCGTCGTCCAGGAGCACGACCCGTACGCCGCCCTGTGCCAGCCAGTCGTGTCCGCCGTGGAAGGTGCGGGACTCGCCGATCAGTACGCGTGAGATGCCGAACTGGCGGATCAGGCCGCTGCAGAACCAGCACGGGGCGAGGGTGGTGACCATCGTGGTGCCGCGGTAGCCGCGCCGGCGGCCGGCGGCGCGGAAGGCGGTGGTCTCCGCGTGCGCGGTGGGGTCGCCGTCCTGGACGCGCCGGTTGCGGCCGCGCCCCAGGAGGGCGCCGTCCGGCCCGTACAGCGCGGCGCCGATGGGGATGCCGCCCTCGGCCAGCCCGGCCCGTGCCTCGGCGACCGCGGTCGCCAGCATCTCGCGCTCCAGGTCCTTCACGACGGCCACTCTCCTCGCTCCGGAGCGGTCCGGCAACGCGCGTGCCGTGATCCGGTCAGCGTGTCCGTGGCGCGGGGGAGCGCGGGGCGCTGCCCGGCGGCCCGTCAGCCCTTCGGCGGCGGGTTGTTCCCCTCGCCGTCCGACGAACCGTTTTCCTTGCGCCGCAGCTCCTCCTCGCGGCGCCGCAGGTCGGCCTCCCAGTCCTTCAGGAGCGCCTCGTCCTTCTTGTTCTCGTCCTTGAGGGAGCGCAGGAATTCCGGGTTGTCGTCCGGCGCGACCCACTTTTGGCCCGGGCCGCGGCCCCCGCGCTGCCACGGGGACGGGGCGCCGCCGGCGGCGTGCTCGCGCCGTGGCCGGCCGGCCACCAGCCAGGCGACCGGGCCGATCAGCACCTCGCCGAAGAGCAGGATGATGAAGACCCAGGCGATCTTCGGCAGGCCGCGGACCTGGTTCTCCGGCGTGTTCAGGCAGTCGATGAACGCGTAGATCCACAGCGCCAGGATCAGAAGGAACGGCAGATACCTGAGCATTGCGGAAGCAGCCCCCCTGTGCTGACGGGCGGGCCTCACGGGGCCCGGTGACCCGTCCAGGGTAGTGCGTACCGGATACTGGAAAGCATGGCTTATGACGATCTTCGCTCGTTCCTGCGCGCGCTCGACCGGGAGGGCGACCTCAAGCGCATCAAGGCCGAGGTCGACCCGTACCTGGAAGTCGGCGAGATCGTCGACCGGGTGCAGAAGGCCGGCGGCCCCGCGCTGCTCTTCGAGAACGTCAAGGGCTCGTCGATGCCGCTGGCCATGAACGTGTACGGCACCGACCGGCGGCTGCTCAAGGCGCTCGGCCTGACGTCGTACGAGGAGATCAGCGACAAGATCGGCGGGCTGCTCAAGCCGGAGCTGCCGCACGGCTTCGTCGGGGTGCGCGAGGCGTTCGGCAAGCTCGCGAACATGGCGCACGTGCCACCGAAGAAGGTCAAGGGCGACAGCGCCCAGGTCCAGGAGGTGGTGCTCCGGGGCGACGAGGTGGACCTGGAGAAGCTGCCCGCGCTGTTCACCTGGCCGCAGGACGGCGGATCGTTCTTCAACCTGGGCCTGACCCACACCAAGCACCCGGAGACCGGCGTGCGGAACCTGGGCCTGTACCGCCTCCAGCGGCACGACAAGCGCACCATCGGCATGCACTGGCAGATCCACAAGGACAGCCGCAACCACTACCAGGTGGCCGCCAAGCGCGGCGAGAAGCTGCCGGTCGCCATCGCCTTCGGCTGCCCGCCGGCCGTCACCTACGCCTCCACCGCGCCGCTGCCCGGCGACATGGACGAATACATGTTCGCCGGTTTCATCCAGGGCAAGCGGATCGAGATGGTGGACTGCAAGACCGTCCCGCTCCAGGTCCCGGCCAACGCCGAGGTCGTCCTGGAGGGCTGGCTGGAGCCGGGCGAGATGCTGCCGGAGGGCCCCTTCGGCGACCACACCGGCTTCTACACGCCGCAGGAGCCGTTCCCGGCGCTCACCATCGACTGTGTGACGATGCGCCGTCGCCCGTTGCTCCAGTCGATCGTGGTGGGCCGGCCGCCGACCGAGGACGGGCCGCTGGGCCGCGCCACCGAACGGTTCTTCCTGCCGCTGCTCAAGATCATCGTGCCGGACATCGTGGACTACCACCTGCCCGAGTCGGGCGGTTTCCACAACTGCGCGATCATCTCGATCGACAAGAAGTACCCCAAGCACGCCCAGAAGGTGATGCATGCCATCTGGGGCGCGCACATGATGTCGCTGACCAAGCTGATCGTCGTGGTGGACGCCGACTGCGACGTGCACAACCTGCACGAGGTCTCCTGGCGGGCCCTCGGCAACACGGACTACGCGCGCGACCTGACCGTCGTCGAGGGGCCGGTCGATCACCTCGACCACGCCTCCTACCAGCAGTTCTGGGGCGGCAAGGCGGGCATCGACGCGACGCGCAAGCTGCCCGAGGAGGGGTACACCAGGGACGGCGGCTGGCCGGAGATGGTCGAGTCGGACACCGAGACGGCGGCGAAGGTCGACCGCCGCTGGAAGGAGTACGGGTTCTAGACATGAGCGCCGATTCAGCGACACCGGAACTCTTCGGTCCCGAACCCGCACGGCCCGGCAGGATCAAAGCCTTCCTGCGGCTCGTGATGATCGAGCACTCGGTCTTCGCGCTGCCCTTCGCCTACATCGCCTCGCTGACCGCGATGCACGGTTCGGACCGCAGCATCCACTGGGTCGAGCTGCTGCTGGTCACGGTCGCGATGGTGGGCCTGCGGACGTTCGCGATGGCCGCCAACCGCATCATCGACCGGGAGATCGACGCCCGTAACCCGCGCACCGCCGGCCGCGAGCTGGTCACCGGCGCGGTGTCGGTGCGCTCCGCCTGGACCGGCGCGCTGGTCGCGGTGGTGTTCTTCCTGGGCGCCGCGGCGCTGCTCAACCCGCTGTGCCTGGCGCTGGCGCCGATCGCCGTCATCCCGATGGTGGTCTACCCGTACGGCAAGCGCTTCACGGACTTCCCGCACGCGATCCTGGGCCTCGCCCAGGCGATGGGCCCGGTCGGCGCGTGGATAGCCGTCACGGGGTCCTGGTCCTGGGACGCGGTGATCCTCGGATTCGCCGTGGGCGTCTGGATCGGCGGCTTCGACCTGATCTTCGCCTGCCAGGACGTGCAGGCGGACCGGGCGCACGGCGTGAAGTCCGTACCGGCCCGCTTCGGCATCCCGGCGGCCCTGCACGGCGCCCGCGCCTGCCACGTCGTCACCACGGCACTGCTGGTCTGGTACGCGCTCGCCATCCACGCCGGAGCGTTCTTCTGGCTCGGTCTCGTGATCGTCGTCGGGGCGTTCCTCTACGAGCACACCATTGTGCGACCGCACGACCTGTCCCGGCTGAACCGGGCGTTCTTCCAGGTCAACGGCTTCATCGGGATAGCGCTGTTCGTCTGTGCGCTGCTGGACCTGTTCGTCCGCGGCCTGACGCTCTGAGCCCCGGGACGCTCCGGGACGCTCCGACGCGGCTGCTTCCCGGAGCGGACCGACCCGCGGATCACGGGATCAGGCGGGCCTCTCCCTGCGGCAGCGGCGCGGTCGGGCGCTGCCGGAAGACGAACGCCGCCAGCACACCGCCCACCAGCCCGAACAGATGGGCCTGCCAGCTGATGCCGCTGTTCGTCGGCAGCGCGCCCCACAGGAGCGAGCCGTACACCACGGCGACGAGCACGCCGAGGGCGATGTCCAGCGGCTTGCGGTCGATGAAGCCGCGTATCAGGAGATAGCCGAAGAGGCCGAAGACGACGCCCGAGGCGCCGGCCGTGTTGCTGCCGGCGGGGGCGGTCAGCCAGACGCCCAGGCCGCTGGTCAGCGCGATGAGCAGGACCACGCCGGCGAACCGGCCCAGCCCGCTGCGCAGCGCGGCGAGGAAGCCCAGGAGCAGCAGCGGCAGCGTGTTGGCGGCCAGGTGGTCGAAGCCGAAGTGGACGAAGGCGGCGGGCAGCACATCGGCCAGCTCGCCCGGCTCCCGCGGCTGTATGCCGAAGGTGTCCAGCGCGTTCCCGGAAGCGGCGTCGGCGATCTCCAGGCCCCACAGCAGCGCGACCCAGCCCAGCATCAGCGCGGCGGCGGGCTTCGCGCGCTCCAGCGCTCGCGTCATCATCGGCGGCACCTTCCTTTCCCCGTTCACTCCGACCAACGGTCGTGACGGGTCCGGTGGTTCCGCCGGATAGGCTCGATGCCGTGGAACCGCAGGACAACAACCCCAGTCAGCCCGGTGTCACAAGGCCCGGCGGGCACTCCGCCCGGCCGGCCGCCGGGTCCGCCGACGTGCCCCGCCGCCCTTGGGTGGTGGGGGTCTCGGGCGCGTCCGGCACGCCGTACGCGGCGTCCGTGGTGCGTGGCCTGCTCGCGGCCGGGGAGGCGGTGGACCTGGTCGTCAGCCGGGCCTCGCGGCTGACGCTGCTGGACGAGACGGGCATCTCCTTCCGGGACGCGCACTGGCGCGCGGACCTGCGGGAGTGGCTGGCGCGCGGGGCGGACGGCAAGCCGGGGACGTTCGCCGTCACGGACGCGGACCTGGATCTCGTGCGCCACTGGCCGGCCGGCGACCTGGCCGCGGGACCGTCGTCGGGTTCGTACCCCGTCAAGGGAATGCTGATCGTGCCGGCGAGCACGGCGTGTGTGGCCGGGGTGGCGCTGGGGCTGTCGAAGGACCTGCTCCAGCGGGTGGCGAGCGTGACGCTCAAGGAGCGCAGGAGGCTGGTGGTCGCGGTGCGGGAGACTCCGTTGAACGGGCAGACCCTCAGGCATCTGGTGACGCTGGACGAGGCGGGCGCGGTCGTGCTGCCCGCCTCGCCGGCGTTCTACGCGGGGGCGACGCACATCCAGGATCTGGTGGATTTCGTCGCGGGCCGGGTGCTGGACGCGGCTCAGGTGCCGCACCGGCTCTACCGGCGGTGGGTGGGGGAGCTGGGCTCGGGCTCCAAGGAGGCGGACTAGCGCTTCTTGGCGGAGCCGGTACGGCCGAAGCGGCGCTTGCCTTCAGCGGCGGCGGCAGGACGGTGGGCACGAGAACGATTGGCCAGGTCCTGCAGCTCACGCATGCGGGCGTAGGCCATCTCGATCGAGTACACGGTGACTTCTCCTGTGAAAGATCGTCTTTGATCAACTGAGATTGACGGTTTACAGGGTCGCAGCCCCTGTATGCCTTAGATTCTACATGTAAAAGCCGGGATTGCAGAGCGAATGGAAGGTCAGGGGCGTATGGATGCCGTAGATAGGCAGCTCATCCAGGCACTGCGGGAGAACGGCAGGGCCTCGTACGCGGAGCTCGGCCGGCTCGTGGGCCTGTCCGGGCCCAGCGTCACCGACCGGATCAACCGCCTGGAGGCGGCCGGCGTGATCACCGGTTACCGCGCGACCGTCGACGCGGCCTCGCTGGGTCTGGGCGTCACGGCCCTGGTCGGCATCTCCCTCTCGGACGCCGCCGACCACGAGGACGTGGCGATGCGGCTGCGCGACCTCGCGGAGATCGAGGACGCCTGGTTCATCGCGGGCGACGACTCGTACATGCTCAAGGTGCGGGTCAGCGACGTGGACGGGCTGGAGCGCACCATCCGCAGGCTGTCCGGCACCAAGGGCGTCTCCCGTACGCGCACCACCATCGTGCTCTCCACCAAGTGGGAGAACCGCGTCGGCGAGCTGCCCGAGGACGCGTAGCGCGGCCCGCGGGCCCGCCCTTCCGCGCCGGTGGGGCGACACGCCGGACACCCCTTCCGCGCCTGTACGGCGGGCTCCCGGCCGTACAGGCACGGGGGCCCGGCGGGGCCGGAAAACGGGGGAGTAGGCTCGGTGACGCCCGATTTTGGCAGAGATATGGGAGGCGGCCGGATGACTGCATCCATGGATGTGGGTCTCAAGCGCGAGCTGGAGGACAAGGTCCGGTCCGGGGAGCGGCTGACCCGTGAGGACGGGATCGCCCTCTACGAGTGCGACGACCTGGCGTGGCTGGGCGGGCTCGCCCACGAGGTGCGCACGCGCAAGAACGGCGACGTGGTGCACTTCAACGTCAACCGCCACCTGAACATGACCAACGTGTGCACCGCCTCGTGCGCGTACTGCTCCTTCCAGCGCAAGCCCGGCGAGAAGGACGCGTACACGATGCGCATCGAGGAGGCCGTCCGCCTCGCCAAGGCGATGGAGGGCGAGAACCTCACCGAGCTGCACATCGTCAACGGCCTGCACCCGACCCTGCCGTGGCGCTACTACCCGCGCTCGCTCAGCGCCCTCAAGGAGGCGCTGCCCGACACGGTCTCCCTCAAGGCGTTCACCGCCACCGAGATCCACCACTTCGAGAAGATCTCCGGGCTGCCCGCCTCGGAGATCCTCGACGAGCTGATCGACGCCGGTCTGGAGTCGCTGACCGGCGGCGGCGCCGAGATCTTCGACTGGGAGGTGCGCCAGCACATCGTCGACCACGACACCCACTGGGAGGACTGGTCGCGCATCCACCGCCTGGCGCACGAGAAGGGCCTCAAGACGCCGGCGACGATGCTGTACGGGCACATCGAAGAGCCCCGGCACCGCGTCGACCACGTCCTGCGCCTGCGCGAGCTCCAGGACGAGACGGGCGGCTTCCAGGTCTTCATCCCGCTGCGCTACCAGCACGACTTCGTGGACATGAAGGACGGCAAGGTCCGCAACCGGCTCCAGGCGCGCACCACGATGGCGACCGGCGCCGAGGCGCTGAAGACCTTCGCCGTCTCCCGGCTGCTGTTCGACAACGTCCCGCACGTCAAGGTCTTCTGGGTCATGCACGGCGTGCAGACCGCGCAGCTCGCACTCCAGCACGGTGCCGACGACATGGACGGCTCGGTGGTCGAGTACAAGATCACCCACGACGCGGACAACTACGGCACGCCGAACAAGCTCACCCGCGACGACCTGCTGGAACTGATCCGCGACGCGGGCTTCCGGCCGGTCGAGCGCAACACCCGCTACGAGATCATCCGGGAGTACCCGGGCCCGGACGCGCAGCGCCGCGAGGCCCCGCAGCCGATGCGGGTGTGAGGCCCGGGACGGGGCTGCCCTCCGGGGCGGCCGGGGGCGGCGGGATGCCGTCCGGGGCGGTTAGGGTCCGCGGCATGGACCTCCGCTTCGACCTGGACCCCGCCGTCACCCCCGGACTGGCCGACGGCATCCGCACGCTGTGGGCCGAGGTGTCCAACGCGGGCGGCGCCGTCGGTTACGTACCGCCGGTGACGCCCGAGGACGTACGCGGCGACCTGCTCGCCCACCTGGCGGCGATGTCCGAGGGGCGCGCCCGGCTGATCGTGGGCCGCGACGGGCGGGACCGGGTCCTGGCGACCGCGTTCCTCCACCTCAACCACCACCGCATCCACCGGCACTGGCTGTGGGTCTCGACGGTGATGGTGCACCCCGGCCTCCAGGGGCGGGGCGCGGGCCGCGGCCTGCTGGCGGCCGTCGAGCGGACCGCCCGGGCGATCGACGGTGTCGAGGGCATCCGGCTCACCTGCCGGGGCGGCAACGGCCTGGAGGCGTTCTACGGTGCCTGCGGCTACCAGGAGGTCGGCCGGGTGCCGTCGGCGATCAAGCTGGCCGACGACGACTACCGGGACGACATCACGATGTGGCGGGAGCTGACGTAGCCGGGGCGGGCCGGGGCCGGTGCGGCACGTTCCGCTTCCGGGGCAGGGGCCCGGAAGATCACGAATCGGGCTGTGCTTGACTGGTTGCAGACCCTTTCGGTTGTCGTCGTGAAGAAGGTCCGCCCGTGAGTAGCCAGAAGTTCGCCACGCTCCGCTACACCGCCCTGCGCCTGGGGATCTTCGTCGTGTGTTTCGCGCTGGTCTGGGCACTGGCGTACTTCCGCGTCATCCCGCTCGGCGTGGGCAGCTCCAACGCCGTGTGGCTGCTGCTGCTCGCGGTGGTGATCTCCGCGCCGCTGAGCTTCGTGCTGCTGCGCAAGCAGCGGGACGCGATGTCCGAGCAGATCGTGGCCAAGGTGGACCGGCAGAAGGCCCGTATCGCGGCCAACGCCCGCCAGGAGGACGGCCTTCTGTAGCCGGTTGCAGGACCCCGCAGGCGCGTGAGGCGCCGCACCATCGACGGATGCCCCGCCGTGGAGGAAACCCCTCCATGGCGGGGCATCACGTGTTCCACCGGACGGACCGGGCACCGCCCGTCTCCCCCACCCAAAGAATTTCTTTGGGTTCCCCAAAGTTCAAGTGTTAACGTGTTCGACATGAAGACAGCAGCAGCGCACCACCTCCCCACGGGCGTCCCGCTCGTGGCGCGCCTGCACGTCGATCTTTGCCGCTGCATGTCCGCGGCCTGTTGCCGCCGCTGACCTCGTTCCGCAGCGGCCGGAGATCCCGTACGGATCGATACGGACCTCCTGTCTCCTGGCGCTGTCCGCCGTTTCCTCACCTTTTCGACGCCTGTCTGTCCCCGGAGTGTGTCCGTTGTCCACCACGTCTTCCGAGACCCAGCGGTCGCCCGAGACCGCCGGAACCGCCCGCCGCATACCCAAGGTCCCGTTCTGGGCCCAGATCCTGCTCGGCCTCGTCCTCGGCGTCCTGCTCGGCTGGATCGCCAAGAGCGGTGACGTCTCCTGGCTGAAGACCACCCTCGACACCATCGGCCACCTCTTCGTCCAGCTGCTCAAGCTGGCCGTGGCGCCGCTGGTCTTCTTCGCCATCCTGGTCTCGATCACCAACCTGCGGCAGGTCAACAACGCCGCCCGGCTGGCCACCCGCACCCTGCTGTGGTTCATGGTCACCTCGCTGATCGCGGTCGCCATCGGCATGGCGATCGGCCTGATCAGCAACCCCGGCGCGGGCACCGGCCTGACCCCCAAGGACGGCAAGCTCCCCGAGCACGCCGGTTCCTGGATCGACTTCCTGACCGGCATCGTCCCCAAGGACGTCATCACGCCGTTCACCGAGCTGAAGGTCATGCAGATCGTCTTCATGGCGACGGTGGCCGGCATCGCGGCCCTGAAGCTGGGCGACCGTGCCGAGCCGGTGCTGCGGCTGAGCCGCTCCGCGCTGGAGCTGCTCCAGAAGGCCCTGTGGTGGGTCATCCGGCTGGCCCCGATCGGCTCCCTGGGACTGATCGGCTACGCCATCGCGGACTACGGCTGGGACCTGATCAGCAAGTACGCGACCTTCACCGTCGACATCTACGTCGGCTGCGCGATCGTGCTGTTCGGTGTCTACCCGCTGCTGCTGTCGGTCTTCGCCAAGGCCAACCCGCTGCACTTCTTCAAGGGCGCCTGGCCCGCCATCCAGCTGGCCTTCGTCTCCCGCTCCTCGGTCGGCACCATGCCGCTGACCCAGAAGGTCACCGAGCGCCTGGGCGTGCCCAAGGAGTACGCGTCCTTCGCGGTGCCGTTCGGCTCCACCACCAAGATGGACGGCTGCGCCTCGATCTACCCGGCGCTCGCCGCGATCTTCATCGCGCAGATCTTCGACGTGCACCTCGGTATCGGTGACTACGTCCTGATCGCCTTCGTCTCGGTCATCGGCTCGGCGGCCACCGCCGGTCTGACGGGCGCCACCGTCATGCTGACCCTGACCCTGTCCACGCTCGGCCTCCCCCTGGAGGGCGTCGGCCTGCTGATGGCCATCGACCCGATCCTGGACATGATGCGGACCGCGACGAACGTGGCGGGCCAGGTCGTGGTGCCGATCCTGGTCGCGGCCAAGGAGAAGATCCTGGACCGCGACGCGTACGACCGTGCCGCCGGTGTGGACCTGGAGGACGGCGTGGTGAGCGAGGCCGAGCAGAAGGTGGCGGTCCCGGCGCCGGCCGGGGTCGGCTGAGCCGGACACCGGCCGCGCGTTCCGCGGTGACCTGAACGCCGGACGGACCGGGGTCTCCCCGGTCCGTCCGGCGTTTCGCGTACGAGTACGGGTGGCAGCCCATCCCCGTACGGTCGTCAGCCCGGCTTCCCCGTAGGCGCGTCAGGCCACCTTCCCCGTATGCGCCAGAATCGCCTCCGCCAGCGGCCCTTGCACCTCCGGCGGCAGCGCATGACCCATGCCCGGTATCTCTACCAGGTCCGCGCCGCGGATGACCTGGGCGAGATGGTGCGGGTGCGGCGGCGGGAAGACCGGTTCGGCCGGGGCGCTGATGACGAGGGCGGGCACCTGGTTGGCGGCCAGGGCCTCGGTGCGCAGCATGCCGGAGTGGTCGGCGCGGGCGGGCGCGGAGGAGACGTCGTAACGGCCGGTGTGCTCGATGATCCGCCGCTCCAGCGCGCGGAAGTACCCGGCCTCGAACGGCAGCTGCCCGCCGCTCAGCACCCGCCAGTGCTCCACGCGCCGGTCCAGCTCGGCCTCCAGGCCGTGGTCCTCGACGGGGCGGGCCCACATCTCCAGCACTTCCGGGGCGATGCCGGGCAGTTCCGCGACGGGGACCCGGGTGCCGTCCGGGCGGGTGTACGGGGTGGTGCTCATCGCCGAGGTGCCCATCAGGGTGGCGCTCAGCACCCGGCCGGGGTGGTCGGCGAGGACGAGCTGCGTCAGCATCCCGCCGAGCGACAGCCCCACCAGGTGCGCCCGCTCGACGCCGAGGCCGTCGAGGACGCGGACGATGTCGTGCGCCAGGTCCGTGATGCGGTACGGCCGCTCGTCGAAGGACCAGGTGGAGCGGCCCGTGTCGCGGTGGTCGTAACGGATGACCCGGTGGTGGACGGCGAGCGCGTCCACGAACGGCTCCGGCCAGCCCAGCCCGGACGCCTGCGCACCCATGACGAGCAGCAGCGGAGGCGCGTCGGCCGGGCCGCGCTGCTCGGTCCACAGGCGCACGCCGGGGGCCGCGTCCACGAACTGCTGGTGCGCCTGCTGCATGCGAGGTCCTTCCGTCGAGTAAAACGAGACGAGTCGTATCGTCTCGTAAGCGAAGCGATCACGTCAAGAGGCGTGGGACAAGGCGGGAAAACGTAAACTTACTTGGCGGTAAAGGGGCGGGACGGAAGGGCAATTGGCGTGGGAGCTGTGAAGAGCAAGCGGATGCCGCGGGCCGTGCGGGAGCAGCAGATGCTCGACGCGGCCGTGCTGACCTTCGCGCGGTGCGGTTACCGGGCGGCCTCGATGGATGAGATCGCCGAGGTGGCGGGGGTGTCGAAGCCGCTGGTCTATCTGTATCTGAACTCCAAGGAGGAGCTGTTCAGCGCCGTCATCCGGCGGGAGGCGGCGGCGCTCGCGGAGGCCGTGCGGGCGGCGGTGGAGCCGGGGGCGTCCGCCGACCGGCAGCTGTGGAGCGGACTGAAAGGATTCTTCGCACATACGGCCGAGCATCCGGACGGCTGGACGGTGCTGCACCAGCAGGCCCGTACGCAGGGCGAGCCGTTCGCGGTCGAAGTCGCCGCGCTGCGGGCCGAGATCATCGAATTCGTCACCGCGATGATCGGCGCGGCGGCCCAGGAGGCGGGCTGCGACCGGGAACCGGCCGCCCGCGAGGTGTCCGGCCTGGCGCACGCCCTGGTGGGCGCCGCCGAATCGCTCGCCGACTGGGCCAACGCCGGCGGCCCGGGCGCGGGGGAGCGCCCGTCGGCCAAGGACACCGCGGCGACGCTGATGAACTTCGCGTGGGCGGGCCTGGGCCGGCTGATGGCCGGGGAACGGTGGTCGCCGGGGAGCTGAGGCGCACGGCCCGGCGCCGGGGCGCCCCCGGGGCCGGGCCGCCGCGCGTCACACGTCCGTCTCCACCCTCCCCTCCAGGTGGACGCGGGCCCGGCCGTCCGGGCCGCCGCGCAGTTGGAACGTGCCGCCCGTGCGCGTGGTTTCGTACGCGTACGAGACGGTCGCGGGCAGCAGTACCGGAGCGCGGAACTCCGCCGAGATGCGCAGGGTCGCCGTACCCGGCAGCACCGCCTCGGCGGCGCAGCGCGCGAAGGTCCACATGCCGTGCGCGATGGCGCGTGGGAAGCCGAGCGGGCGGGCCGTGAGGGCGTGCAGGTGGATCGGGTTGTAGTCACCGGACACGGCGGCGTGGCGGCGGCCGAGGTCCGCGGGCAGCCGCCATTGGGCCCGTACGGGCAGTTCGCGCGGGCCGGGGGAGGGAGTGCCCGAGAGCCGTGGACGCTCCTTGCCCGGCGTCCGGGTCTCGCTCCCCGGCGTCCGGTGCCGCGCCAGATAGGTGCTGCGGTCGTGCCACACCAGAGCGCCCCCGCGGCGCGCCTCGGTGGTCATGACGACCTCGGTGCCGCGCCGGTGCGCCCGCAACGCGCCCGCGAACACGGTCAGTTCGAGCGTGTCGGTCGGGTGCAGCGGCACGTACTGGGTGATCTCGATGCCGGTGTGCACCAGCCCGAGCATCGGCAGCGGGAAGTCCCGTGCGCTCATCAGCCGCGCGGCCAGCGGGAATCCGAGGATGTGCGGATAGGTGACGGGCAGCGGTTCGGCGGCCTCGTACCCGCAGACCCGCGCGTACGAGGCGGCGCGGCCCAGTCCGATCCGCACGGCGGGCAGCACGAGGCGGGTGCGCGGCAGGGCGGCGTCCGGCCGCGGGTGCTTGCCGATCCCGGTCAGAACGCCCTTGGCCAGCGCGGGCAGCAGCCGCGGCGGGCGGGACCGGCCGGGCGCCGCGTCGCCCGGCATCAGGCACCCGGCCGGTGCGGTGTGCGGTGCGGGGCGAGGAAGGTCCGCGGGGCCGGATCGAACGGAGGAAGACGGTGTCCGGGCATTGGCCAACTCCTGGTCCTCGCGTAAATTTACTTCGAAGTAAGGTTACTGTCGGGTCAGGTGATGGTCGAGAGTGCGGCCGCAGGGTGCCGCGCTGTCCACGGCCCTGGACGGGCCTGCTCCTGTGGTCCGCCGGGGTCCGCCGCCGCCGGCCGCCTCCGTGCGCCGGCCGCCGCGCTCACCGCGGGACGAGGAGCCGCTCGTGTCCAGTCGGGAACTGCAAGGCGGGCCCTCGGCGCCCGCTCCGGTCGAGCCGCGTATACAGGTGCGGGACGGGGTCGTACGGGAGGTGTCCGTACCGCCGTTGGTGCCGCCGGTGCGGACCGGTTCACTGGGAGACATCCCCTTCGGCAACGCCGCGCAAGCGCCGGACGACGTGGTACTGGCGCGCAAGAAGGCGGGGCAGGGGGCCGGGGGCGCGTGGCGGGACGTGAGCGCCGCCGAGTTCGCGGCCGAGGTGCTGGCCGTGGCCAAGGGCCTGATCGCGCACGGGCTGCGGCCCGGCGACCGGCTGGCCATCATGGCCCGGACGACCTACGAGTGGACGCTCGTGGACTTCGCCGCCTGGGCGGCCGGACTGGTGACCGTGCCGGTCTACCCGACCTCCTCCGCACACCAGGCGCACTGGATCCTGCGGGACTCGGGCGCGGCGGCCTGTGTCGTGGAGAGCGTCGAGCAGGCCCGGCTGGTCAGCGGCGTCCGCTCCGGGCTGCCCGCCCTGGACCACCTGTGGCAGCTCGACACCGGCGCCGTCGGGCAGATCGTCGCGGCGGGCCGGCGGCTGCCGGACGTGCTGGTGACCGAGCGGCGGGCGGCCACCGGCCCCGGCAGCACCGCCACCCTCGTCTACACCTCCGGCACCACCGGCCCGCCCAAGGGCTGTGTGCTCACCCACGGCAACTTCTTCGCCGAGGTGGACAACGCGGTCGAACTGCTGCACCCGGTCTTCACGTCGGTCAGCCGCGAGCCCGCCTCGACCCTGCTCTTCCTGCCCCTGTCGCACGTCTTCGGGCGGATGGTCGCGGTCGGCTGCCTGCGCGCCCGGGTACGGCTCGGCCACGCGCCCAGCATCCGCACCGAGGACCTCCTCGCCGACCTGGCCACCTTCCGGCCGACGTTCCTGCTCACCATCCCCTACGTCCTGGAGAAGGTCTACAACACCGGCCGCGCCACCGCCGAGAAGATGGGCCGGGCCGCCTCCTTCGACCGTGCGGCCCGCATCGCCCGGCGTTACGGGGAAGCCGTAGAGGCCGAGGAGCACGGCACCGGCAGCGGTCCCGGCGCGGCGCTGAAGGCCGCCCGCCGGCTGTACGACCCGCTGGTCTACCGCCGCATCCGCGCCGCGCTCGGCGGCAAGGTCCGCTACGCGATCTGCGGCGGTTCCCCGCTCGGGCACCGGCTCGCGGCCTTCTACGCCGGCGCGGGCATCGAGGTCTTCGAGGGGTACGGGCTGACCGAGACCACCGCGGCGGCCACCCTCACCCCGCCGCTCCGGCCCCGTATCGGCACGGTGGGCCGGCCGCTTCCCGGCACCGCCGTACGCATAGCGGAGGACGGCGAGGTGCTGCTGCGCGGCGGCCAGGTCTTCACCGGCTACTGGGACGCCGCGGCCGGCGGCCCGCTGCCGGCGGGGCACGGGACCGGGCACGGCTACGGGGAGCGCGACGGCGACTGGCTGGCGACCGGGGACATCGGGGCCCTCGACGCGGACGGCTATCTGACCATCACCGGCCGCAAGAAGGAGCTGATCGTCACCTCCGGCGGCAAGAACGTCGCCCCGGCCCCGCTGGAGGACCGGCTGCGGGCGCACCCGCTCGTCGGCCAGTGCATGGTGGTCGGCGACGACCGCCCGTACATCGCCGCACTGATCACGCTGGAGCCGGACGGGCTGGCGCACTGGCGGCAGATGAAGAAGAAGCAGCAGGTGCCGATGGCGGAACTGGTCAGGGACGAGGTGCTGCTGGCCGACATCCAGGACGCCGTGGACGACGCCAACAAGCTGGTCTCCCGCGCCGAATCGATACGCCGCTTCACCGTGCTGCCGGTGGACTTCACGGAGGAGGGCGGCCACCTCACGCCGTCCATGAAGCTGAAGCGGTCCGCCGTCGCCCGCGACTTCGCCAAGGAGATCGAGGAGTTGTACGAGCGGAACTGAGGCGGGCCCCCGTCCGTCAGTACTGATGCCGCGTTAACTGACCTCCGGGTAACGTGGTGGCTGCCGGGCCCGGCAGACTGGAACCCCGTGTCACCTCTGTGGGGGAAGTGGCACGGGGTTCCTCGGTGTGTGCGTCCGACGGCCGGGCGGGGGCGCGCAGTTGCCGCCCCGCGCGGCGCTACCGGGCCTGGCTCAGCCGCAGTTGCCGCTCGCCGGCTTCCCGGCGAAGCGGTCCGCGAGCCAGTTGGCGGCCGGTACGGCGCCCGCAATCGCGCCGATGACGTGTTCCCCCAGCGGAATCGTGGCCCACCGCACGTCGGCGCCCCTGGCGCACCAGTCCGCGCGCAGCTGCTTGCCGACGCCGTACGGGATCAGCTCGTCGAGCGTGCCGTGGTAGAGGAAGACCGGCGCGTCCGGCCTGCGGGTGCCGAGGTCCGACTCGCGCAGCCGCTGCTGCCAGTCGGCCTCGTACAGCGGGTTCCTGACCGTCACGTCGGAGATCTTCTTGAAGGCGCCCGCGATGCCGTCGATCGCCACGCAGTTCTTCTTCATGAAGTCCACGTAGTGGCGCCCCTTGGCGTTCAGGTACTTCGCCAGGTCCAGCTCGGGGAAGGCGGCGTCCTGGCCGACGGCGGCCATCAGGATCAGGCCCGCTCCCACGTTGCCGTTGTTGAAGTCGGCGACCTTGAGCAGGTCCGCCGGGACCCCGCCGGTCGCGGTGCCCCTGACCTTCAGCTCGGGCGCGTACGTACCGTGCAGCTCGGCCGCCCAGCTCGACGCCTGGCCGCCCTGCGAATAGCCCATGATCCCGACCGGGGAGTCCGGGGTGACGCCCGCCTGCACGGCGCCGGGCAGCCGCTGGGCGGCGCGGGCCGCGTCCAGCACGGCCTGTCCCTCGGCGCGGCCGACGGTGTACGTGTGGTCGCCCGGCGTGCCCAGGCCCTCGTAGTCGGTGACGGCCACCGCCCAGCCGCGGGCCGTGAGCTGCTGGATGAGGTTGGCCTCGACGGTCGTGCCGGTGGGGAATCCGGCGGACGGCGCGCACTTGTCGGCGATGCCGACCGTGCCGACGGCGTACGTGACCAGCGGGCGCGGGCCGGTGCGGCCGTCGTCCGGGACGATGACCGTGCCGGAGACGACGTTCGGGGCGCCCTTGGCGGTCGTCGACCGGTATTCCATGTGCCAGGCGCGGGTACGGGTCGGCTGGCCCGGCAGCGGGTGGAAGGAAGTGGGGGAGGACGTCACGATGTCGCCCGGCCGGGCGTCGGCCGCCGGGGCGGACGCCGCCCGCGGGGCCGGGGCGGGCTGCGCGGTGGCGGCGTGCGTGAGTCCGAGCGAGAGGGCGAGCGCCGTGGTGGCGGCGACGGCGGTGGTGCGCAGCGCGCGGGAAACGCGCCGGTCATGGGGGGCGAGTGGCACCATACGGCTCTCCCAACGGTCCGGAGGACGGGTCAGTTGGGGTGACCGTAGTGACTCACCGGTAAGTACGGCGCTGACCGGGACGCTCAGCTTTGCTGACCCGAGGGAGCGCCCAGCAGCGCGTCAGGGGAGTGCGGACGCAGCCGGTACGCGCCCGGCGTGGTCCCCGTCCACCGCCGGAATGCCCGGTGGAACGCGGTGTCCTCGGAGAAGCCGAGCCGGGCCGCGAGCGCGGCGATCGGCTCCCGGCCCGCCGCCAGCGAGCTGATCGCCGCGTCCCGGCGCACCGCGTCCTTCAGGCGCTGGAACGAGGTCCCCTCCGCCTGGAGCCGGCGGCGCAGCGTCGCCGGGCTCACCGCCAGCCGCGCCGCGACCTCGGCCACCTCCGGCAGCCGTGCCGGGCCGGTGCTGCGCAGGGCCAGGACGAGCGTGCGGCGCACCCGCTCGGTGACGGTCGTGCCGTACTCCCGCCGGCTCAGCAGGTCGGCGGGCGCCCGCCGCAGCAGCGCCGTCAGCGCGGCCTCGTCCTGGACGACCGGGGCCGCCAGCCAGCGTGCGTCGAAGACCGCCGCGGTGTACGGAGCATCGAAGCGCACCGCGCAGCCGAACAGCAGCTCGTACTCGCGCGCGTGCGCGGGGGCGGGGTGGGCGAAGCGCGCGGCGCGCAGCGGGATACGGCGGCCGATGAGCCAGCCGGAGAGCCGGTGCCAGATGATCATCACGGCCTCGGCGAGGAAGGTGGCCTCGGCGTACGGGCGCAGATCGCTGCGCAGGCAGAACTCGGCGGCGCGGGGGGTGCGCGGGGCGCCGTCCGGACTCCCGCCGGGCTCCGCGCCCGCGGCCGTCACCGCCATCTCGGGCCCGCCCGGGAAGAGCGCGTAGAACCGTACGGCCCGTTCCAGCGCCGTACCGAGGTCGGGACAGCCCAGGCAGGCGAGGCACATCATCGCGAAGGTCCCGCGGCGGCTGGGCAGCGGCCCGAGCCCCAGGAACTCGTCGTCCGTGGCCCGCTGCACCTCCGTGACCAGCCGGGCGAAGCCGCCCGCCGCCACCCGCGCCCGGTCGTCCCCGAGCAGCAGCGGCGAAATCCGCGCGGCCTGCAACAACGGCACGGTGTCCAGCCCCATCCGCCGCGCACCACTGAGCACGGCCCGCACATGGTGCACCGCGATGGTCAGCCCGGTCATGACCCTGCACGGTAGCCGCCGCGAGCGCGAAGGTCAGGGCCTCGGCAGGGCACAAAAAACGGCTTGCCGGCCACTTCGCACGGGCGCGCGCATTTCTTCGGCCAAGACAGGCGGTGGCGAAAAGGCAGGGGCCCCGTCCCCTTCCCGGAAAGGAAGGAGCGGGACCCCTTGGGTACTGCTAAGTCGACCGCGATCGGTCGGACCGGGCAACTCAGACCGGCGTGACGTTCTCCGCCTGCGGACCCTTCGGGCCCTGCGTGACGTCGAAGTTCACCTGCTGGTTCTCCTCAAGGGAGCGGAAGCCAGAGGCGTTGATCGCAGAGTAGTGAACGAAGACATCCGGGCCGCCGCCGTCCTGGGCGATGAAGCCGAAGCCCTTTTCAGCGTTGAACCACTTCACGGTTCCGGTAGCCATAAGCCCTCCTTGGGCCAAAGGGTTGCCCTGCTCCAGAACCTGCAAGAAGTCTGAAAACTACAAAAGCCTGCGGCGTCACATGCTCCGCAGGCTCTGTACTGCAAGGGAAACCAAACTGCAACTTGCGCTGAGCGTAGCACGGGGCGGTTGGAGGGCGGAAGAGCCAAAGATCACGTTTACCCGAGCGGGGTAGTGGCCACGCGGTGGCCGCGGGAGGCCCCGCCGAGGCGTCCGGTGCCCACCGGGGCTAGCCTCCGCATGTGGACAATTCAACCGTTGGAGACGCATCCGCAGGAGCCGCAGCCGACCACCGTCGCAGCCGGCCGCGGGTGGGCCACATCCAGTTCCTGAACTGCCTGCCCCTCTACTGGGGCCTCGCGCGTACGGGCACGCTGCTCGACCTGGAGCTCACGAAGGACACCCCGGAAAAGCTCAGCGAACAGCTGGTGCGCGGCGAACTCGACATCGCCCCGGTCACCCTCGTGGAGTTCCTGCGGGCCGCCGATGACCTGGTCGCCTTCCCCGACCTGGCGGTCGGCTGCGACGGCCCGGTCATGTCCTGCGTGATCGTGTCGCAGAAGCCCCTGGAGGAGCTGGACGGGGCTCGGGTCGCGCTCGGCTCGACCTCCCGTACGTCCGTACGACTGGCCCAACTGCTGCTGGCCGAGAAGATCGGCGTCACTCCTGACTACTACACCTGCCCGCCCGACCTCGGCCTGATGATGCAGGACGCGGAGGCCGCGGTCCTGATCGGGGACGCGGCGCTGCGCGCGAACCTGCACGACGCGCCCCGGCTCGGCCTCCAGGTGCACGATCTGGGACAGATGTGGAAGGACTGGACGGGCCTGCCGTTCGTCTTCGCCGTCTGGGCGACCCGGCGCGACTACCTGGAGCGCGAGCCGGCGGTCGTCCGCAAGGCGCACGAGGCGTTCCTCGCCTCCCGCGACCTGTCGCTGGAGGAGGTCGGCAAGGTGGCCGAGCAGGCCGCGCGCTGGGAGACCTTCGACGAGAAGGTGCTGGAACGCTACTTCACGACGCTGGACTTCCGTTTCGGCCCGGACCAGCTGCGCGGTGTGGCGGAATTCGCCCGCAGAACGGGAGAGACGACCGGCTATCCCGTGGACGTGCGGGTGGACCTCCTGGAGAACCCGCGGGCCTAGGGTCCGTTTCCGGCGGCGAATTCCGCGCGTACGCCGGGCTCGGGTGTGCGGACGGCATACCGGAGACGTGCGGAAGTCGTACGGGGGGCGTACGGAAGCCGTACGGAAAGAAGTCACCGGGAAGCCACCGGGAAGCCACCGAAAAGTCACGGAGAAGGCGCCGAGAAGGTGCCGAGAAGCATCGGGAATCGGCCGGAAGCCCGGGATTTTCCGGACCACCCCGCCGGAAGATCATCGCAAGGTCGCCCGAGTCCACCGCGAGAACACCGGAACGCCACCGGGAAGAATCGGCAGGGCATGCACACGCGCCCCGGCGGCCCCGATTACGGTGCGGGCGTCGGGCCCGGCATGACCTTGCTGATCCATTCCATGGTCCCGTCATTCATGCCCCGGATGTACCCCTTGGCATTGTGACCGCCGTTTTCGATCACTTGCAGACGGGTCTTGATCGGTCCCTTGCCATATTTCTTCATGAAGGATTCCAGCTTGGCCCGGCCGCCCTCCTTGGTGCCGATCTGGAAGGCGATGTGGACGTCCGGCGCACCGGGCCGGGCGAGCAGGGCCTTGGCCAGCTGCTCCGGGTCGTTGGCCCGCATCTCCTTCGTGTGCCCGCGCCACAGCGGCGAGTCCGGCCGGGTGTCCGGGCCGCTGGCGATCACGGCCTTGAACCGGTCGGGGTGCTGGAGCACCTGCTTGAGCCCCACGAAGGCGCCGGACGACGAGCCCATGAAGGCCCAGCCGTCCCGCGAGGCGAAGGTACGGAAATTGGCCCTGACCAGATCGGGCACGTCGTCGGACATCCAGGTGCCCATCTTCGGCTGTCCCGGTATGTCGCTGCCGTCGTAGTAGTTCTTGTCGTCCGCGTTCAGGACCGGCATGACGACGATGAACGGCTTGCTCTTGCCCGACTTCGACCACTCGCTGATGCTGCTCTGCAGCTTCAGGTCGGTTCCCATCCAGTAGTTGACCGGGTAGCCGGGGCCGCCGGGCAGCGCGATGAGGACCGGGAAGGCGCTCTTGGCGTACTTGTCCTCGTAGTACTCCTTCGGGGCCCAGACCCAGACCCGGCCCGTGAAGCCGGACTTCTTCCCGTGCAGCGTGGTCACGCCGATCCGGGTGCCGTCGTCCAGCGTGTTCGCCGTCGTGAACTCCGCCCGCGGGCCCGTGGGCATCCGCACCCGCGGATCGGCCGTACCGGCGGACCCGCCGGTGCCGCCGGAACCGCCCTGACCGCCGTCCGCCCGGCTCCGGTCGAAGGACATCGGCTCGCCGCTGTCGGAGAAGACGCCGAAGGCGTTCAGCACGGGGACGGCGGCCAGACCGAGGGCGGCGACGGCCGCGCCGAGCAGCAGCAGCCGCTTGCGCCGGCCGGCGCGGGTGCGCCGCGGCCGGTCATCACGCCCGGGGCCGTGCTCCTGGTGGACAGGGTCGAAATCCTGGGGGGCGGGGCCGAACCCCTGCGGGGCCTGGCCGTGCTCCCGCTGGGCGTGGCCGTACGGGGGCTGCTGCCCGGAATGGTGCGGCACGGAGATACTCCGGTCGGTGCGCTGCCCCGCAGGACAAGTCGGACTGTTGCTGGCGTTCTCCTCTTTGGAGGCGAAAGGCGCTGTGCCGGTTCACCGGACCCGGCATGACCTGGGTCATAGGCTGGGGCGTGATCCGGGCCGGCAGGGGGAGGCGATGCCATGGAGCCGCTGGGGGCGGACGATCCGCGGGTCATCGGTACGTACCGGCTGCTGGGCCGGCTCGGCGCGGGCGGCATGGGCCGGGTCTACCTAGGCCGCAGCGCGGGCGGCCGGACCGTCGCGGTGAAGTCCGTACACGCGTGGCTCGCCGCCGACGACCGGTTCCGGGCCCGCTTCCGGCGCGAGGTGGAGTCCGCGCGCCGGGTCGGCGGCGCCTGGACCGCGCCCGTACTGGACGCCGACCCGGACGCCCCCGTCCCCTGGGTGGCCACCGGTTACGTTGCGGGCCCCTCGCTCACCCGCGCCGTCGAGGACTTCGGCCCGCTCGACGGGCCCGCCGTACGGACGCTGGGCGCCGGGCTGGCCGGAGCGCTGGCCGCCGTCCACACCCACGGCCTGGTGCACCGCGACGTCAAACCCTCCAACGTCCTGCTCACCCTGGACGGGCCACTGCTGATCGACTTCGGCATCGCCCGCGCCCTGGACGGCAGCGCCGCCCTCACCGCCACCGGCGTCTCGGTCGGCTCGCCCGGCTACATGGCGCCCGAGCAGATCCTCGGCCAGGACGTCACCGGGGCCTGCGACGTGTTCTCGCTCGGCGCGGTGCTGGCCTTCGCGGCGACCGGCGCCGGACCGTTCACCGGGGACAGCTCGGCGGCCCTGCTCTACAAGGTCGTCCACGAGGAGCCCGACCTCGGCGCCGCCCTCACCGGCGAGCTGCGCGAGGTGACCGCGGCCTGCCTGGCCAAGCGGCCCGGGGACCGGCCCGCCCCGGCGGAGATCGCCCGGCGGCTGGGCCGGACGGCGGAGACCGGCGGCGGCCCGGCCCGCACCGGCTGGCTCCCGGCGCCGCTGGTCGAGCGCGTCAGCCGGCAGGCGGTGGAACTGCTGAACCTGGACGCGCAGGGGAACCCGGACGCACGCGGGACTTCGGACGCAGGTGGGACTTCGGACGCACGCGGGGCGGCCTCGCACGCGCCTGGGTATCCGGACGCGCGTGCCGGGGCCGCGGGGGCGGGCTCCTTCGGGCCGCCGGAAGGCCCGTACGGCGGGGCCACTCCCCCGTACGGCGCCCCCTCCGGCCTCGTCCCCTTCGACGCCCCGGCAGAAGCCCCGGCCACTCCCGCCCCGGCCGGTCCCGCTCCGTCCACCCCGCCTTCCCGCCCTCACCCCTCCTGGCCCACCGCCGACGCCCCCACGCAGTCGCCGCAGGCACCGGTGGGGTCGCCGCCCTCCGGGGAACGCCGTCTCACCCTGAAAGGCGCGCTGGGCAGCGGCGCCGACGGCCGCCGCCGGATGAGCTGCACGCTGGTCCTGTCGGTGGCCGGTGCGCTCGCCGCCGCGACGACCGCCGCCTTCGTCTTCCACCTGCTGCCCGGACAGGGCGGCGACGACCAGGACGCGGCCGCGAAGCCGCCCGGCAGCGGGCAGTCCCCCACGCCCGGCGGCACCCGGCCCGAGGCGTCGGCCGTTCCCCGGGCCTTCCTCGGCACCTGGACCGGCACGGTCATCACCCGTCACAACCTCCCCAACGGCAGCATCACCAGCACCATCACCCCCGGCACCAAGGGCGACTACGTGGTCCACACCACGTACGACTTCCTGATCGCCCGGTGCGCGGCCAAGGCCAAGCTGGTGTCCGCCACCGCCACCACGCTGACCCTCCAGGAGCGCTCGGACGGCAGGCCCGGCCCCGGCTGTACGGGCGCCAAGGCGGCCGTGACGTACACGCTCGGCAAGGACGGCACGCTCTCCTTCGCCTCGGACGACGAGGCGGGCGGCCGGCCGCGGGCCGCCATGAAGAAGGCGGGCGGCTGACCCACCGGGCGGACCCGTGACGGACCGGCCGGGCGGACCTGGCGGGCGACCGGCGGCTGACCCGCCACCGCCCGCCGCCGGTGGTGCCGGACCCCTGGCGTACGCTGGTTCGGTCGTTATGCCCGCCTCCGAAGGGACGCCCGGTGACCGAGAACGCCGACCTTCAGTCCGTACTCGACCGCGCCGCGGAGGGCGGGCGCATCACGCCCGAGGAAGCGCTCGACCTGTACCGTTCCGCGCCGCTGCACGCGCTGGGCGCCGCCGCCGACGCGGTCCGCCGCCGCCGTTACGCGGGCACCGAGCACATCGCGACGTACATCATCGAGCGCAACATCAACTACACCAACGTGTGCGTGACGGCCTGCAAGTTCTGCGCGTTCTACGCCGCGCCCAAGGACACCGCCAAGGGCTGGACCCGCGACCTCGACGACATCCTGCGCCGCTGCGCCGAGACCGTCGAGCTGGGCGGCACCCAGATCATGTTCCAGGGCGGCCACCACCCGGACTACGGCGTCGAGTACTACGAAGAGCACTTCTCCGCCATCAAGAAGGCCTTCCCCCAGCTGGTCATCCACTCCCTCGGCGCCTCCGAGGTCGAGCACATGGCCCGGATCTCCAAGACCACCGTCGAGGACGCCATCCGCCGCATCCACGCCGCGGGGCTGGACTCCTTCGCGGGGGCCGGCGCCGAGCTGCTGCCGGAGCGCCCGCGCAAGGCCATCGCGCCGCTGAAGGAGTCCGGCGAGCGCTGGCTGGAGATCATGGAGACGGCCCACGAGCTGGGCGTGGAGTCCACCTCCACGATGCTCATGGGCACCGGCGAGACCAACGCCGAGCGCATCGAGCACCTCCGCATGATCCGCGACGTGCAGGACCGTACGGGCGGCTTCCGCGCCTTCATCCCGTACACGTACCAGCCCGAGAACAACCACCTCAAGGGCCGCACCCAGGCGACGATCTTCGAGTACCTGCGGATGATCGCGATCGCCCGGATCTTCCTCGACAACGTCGCACACATCCAGGGCTCCTGGCTGACCACCGGCAAGGAGATCGGCCAGCTGTCCCTGCACTACGGCGCGGACGACCTCGGCTCGATCATGCTGGAGGAGAACGTGGTCTCCTCGGCCGGTGCCAGGCACCGCTCCAACCGCCAGGAGATCATCGATCTGATCCGCAAGGCGGGCCGTGTCCCGGCGCAGCGCGCGACCACGTACGAGCACCTGGTCGTGCACGACGACCCGGCCAACGACCCGGTCGACGAGCGGGTGGCCTCGCACATCTCCTCGACGGCCATCGAGGGCGGCACGGCGCACCCCGAACTCAAGCTCGTCGACGCCAACTGAGCCGACGCCGACCGAGCCGCCCTGTGAGCTCCGCGTGCTGACGATCCACCGCGTGCACGGTGTCCGCCGCGCCCCCGACGGCGCCCCGGAACCCGGGCACGCGGTCGTCGTCTCCGGCGACCGCATCGAGGCGACCGGCCCGTACGAGGAGCTGTACGAGCGGTACGGCGAGCGCGCCCGCGTCCGCGACTGGGACGGCACCCTGTCCCCCGGCCGCCACGAACCGGACGGCGCCGCCCTGCTGGAGGCCGCCTACCATCCCGATCCGCGCGAGGCCGACGACCTCGGCACGGCCCCGCTGACGGGTGACGCGCTCACCGCCCTCGGCATGACCGACACCCGCTGGGGCGCGAGCGCCCGCCGCGGCATCCAGCGCCTGCTCGCGACCGGCACCACCTCCCTCACCGGCCCCTTCACCCACCCCGCCGTCCGCACCGCGGTCGCCCGCTCCGGCCTGCGCGACCGCCCCGTCCCGCACCCCCTCACCCCCGGCGCCCCCGCCGACTTCGCGGTCTTCGCGCAGGACGGCCGCTGCCTGGTCACGGTGCTGGGCGGCCGGCTGGTGTACCGGGGACGCTGAGCGCCCGCCGTCAACGCCGAGAAGCCCGCCCGTCACTTCGTGTGACGGTACTGTCGTATTCAGGACCGTGATCCGCACTCGCGTCCACACTCGTGTCCATGGGAGCAGTGATGAGCACTGACCGGCGGCTGGAGAAGGCGACTCCGGAGACCTGGATGAACCCGCCTGGTGGGCGGTGGACGTTCGACCAGGTGAAACATCTGGACCTCCCCTTCGACTGGGAACTTGTGGACGGAGTGATCGTGGTTCGGGGGATGCCCAGCTGGTGGCACGACGAAGTCAGGGACGAGTTGCTCGATCGGTTCAGGTCGGCCGTGCCCGATTCGGACCATGGAATGAACGTCGAGCGCTGCGTCATGCTGGACGACTTCTGCGTGATCAAGCCTGACGTCGTGATCTACGACAAGCGTGGCCTCGACCTCTTCACCATGGAATGCACACCGGCCGCCCACGTGAGGCTCGCGGTGGAAGTGGTGTCGCCCGGTTCGACGGTCGATGACCGGGTCCGCAAACCGGCCCTCTACGCAGCGGCGGGTGCGCCGTACTTCTGGCGCGTGGAGCGAGGGGCCGACAACTGTCCCGAGGTGCACGAATACTGGCTCCACACCGGCACGGGCGAATACGTGTCGGCCCCCGAACACCCATGTCACAAGGGCAAGCTGGAAACCGACCGCCCCTTCCCGATCGGCATCGACCTGATGGGCATGGTCGGTCTCTGACCTGGGCCGTCAGAGTCCCGTCAAGGCCCTTCGCCCCCTCGTCAGGACCCCGTCAACGAAACCGGAGCCGCCCCTTCCGCCCGGCAGGATCTTTCCCGCGGGGACGGCCCATTCGGCCGCTCACGATGCTTCGCACGAGACGCAGCACCGCTGGACCGCCCGGATGTTCTGAGGGGGGCATCGGGCCGTCCCCGTCCAACGCCTTCCGGAGCCGTAGGGAACAATGGCCGGGTGACCCGAGCCTCTCTGGACAAGCAGCCGCGGGACGTCGCCGCGATGTTCGACGACGTGGCGGCGCGCTACGACCTGACCAACGACGTGCTGTCCCTCGGGCAGGCGCGGCTGTGGCGCAAGGAGGTGGAGCGGGCCGTGGCGGCGCGCCCCGCCGAGCGCGTGCTCGACCTCGCCGCCGGTACGGGCACCTCCTCGCTGCCCTTCACCCGCGCCGGCGCGTACGTCGTCCCCTGCGACTTCTCCGTCGGCATGCTCCGCGAAGGCAAGAAGCGCCACGCGTGGCTGCCGTTCGTGGCCGGCGACGGCATGCGGCTCCCCTTCGCGGACGGCGTGTTCGACGCCGTCACGATCTCCTTCGGGCTGCGCAACGTGCAGGACACGGACGCCGCGCTGGCCGAGCTGTACCGGGTCACCAAGCCCGGCGGCCGGGTCGTCATCTGCGAGTTCAGCGAGCCGACGTGGGGCCCGTTCCGTACGGTCTACACGGAGTACCTGATGCGGGCGCTGCCGCCGGTGGCGCGTGCGGTGAGCAGCAACCCGGACGCGTACGTGTACCTCGCCGAATCCATCCGCTCCTGGCCCAACCAGCCCGCGCTGGCGGCACGCCTCCAGCGGGCGGGCTGGTCGAAGGTGGCCTGGCGCAACCTGACGGGCGGCATCGTCGCCCTCCACCGGGGGACGAAACCGGCCGCGTGACAGCGGCGGGGCCCTTCCCGGGCCCCGCCCCGCTCACCACTCCAGCCGGAAGCAGAACCCTTCCTGCCCGCCCGGTGTGCGGAACGTCTCCGCGTGCCGCATGCCGAGCCGCCGCGTCACCGCGATGGACCGCTCGTTGCCGGCCGCCACCATTGCCACCACGCTCCGTACCCCCGCGGCCCGCACCGCCTCCAGCGCGGCCTGCGCCGCCCGGGTCGCGTACCCCTTGCCCCAGTACGCCCGGCCCAGCCGCCAGCCGATCTCGATCTCGCCCACCGGCCCCCAGTCGCGCGGCCAGGGCTGCGCCCCCGTGAAGCCCAGGACGGCCCCGGCCTCCTCCCCTTCCGTACCGACCATCGAGTACAGGCAGAAACCGTGCTCCGCGTGGTGTCTGCGCTGCCGTGCGGTCAGCTCCTGGTAGACGGACAGTTCGGCCGGGGCGCCGCCGTGGAACTCCATCACCTCGGGGTGGTCGAACACCCGGTGCCAGTGCCAGGCGTCCTCCTCGTCCGGCACCCGGAGCGTGAACCCCGGTGCGGACAGCGGCCGGGACGACGGCTGCGGCTGCGGCTGCGGCTCGTGCATGGACCAACCAACCCTTCAGATCCTGATCATCCGTGCCCCCATAGACTGACGGGGCCCAGTGCCGGTCGGCACCCAGATATCGACTTCCGGGAGATCCCGCCGTGACCGAGTCCGCGACTGAGTCCGTGAGCGAGTCCGTGACCACCCCCCGCTCCGAGCACCACGCGGACGTCATCGTCGTCGGGGCCGGTCCGGCCGGCTCGGCGACCGCGTACCACCTCGCCAAGTCGGGCCTGGACGTCCTCCTCCTGGAGAAGACCGCCTTCCCGCGCGAGAAGGTCTGCGGCGACGGTCTCACCCCCCGCGCCACCAAGCAGCTGATCTCCATGGGGATCGACATCTCCGAAGAGGCGGGCTGGCTGCGCAACAAGGGCCTGCGCATCATCGGCGGTGGCAACCGCCTCCAGCTCGACTGGCCGGACCTCGCCTCGTACCCGGACTACGGGCTGGTCCGCAAGCGCGACGACTTCGACGAGCAGCTCGCGCGCCAGGCGCAGAAGGCGGGCGCGCGCCTGTACGAGCGCTGCAACGTCGGCGCGCCGGTCGTCAACGAGCTGACCGGCCGCATCGAGGGCGTCCGGGCGAAGCTGGGCGAGGAGAAGACGCCGGTCACCTTCCACGCCCCGCTCGTGGTCGCCGCGGACGGCAACTCCACCCGCCTCTCGCTGGCGATGGGCCTGCACCGCCGCGAGGACCGCCCGATGGGCGTCGCGGTCCGTACGTACTTCACCTCGCCCCGGCACGACGACGACTACCTGGAATCCTGGCTGGAGCTGTGGGACCGCCGCGGCGCGCAGGACCGGCTGCTGCCGGGCTACGGCTGGATCTTCGGCATGGGCGACGGTACGAGCAACGTCGGCCTCGGCGTCCTGAACACGTCCTCCTCCTTCAAGGAGCTGGACTGGCGCGAGATCCTCAAGGCGTGGTGCGCCTCGATGCCCGCCGACTGGGGCTACACCCCGGAGAACATGACCGGCCCGATCCGCGGCGCGGCCCTCCCCATGGCCTTCAACCGCCAGCCGCACTACACGAAGGGCCTGCTGCTCGTCGGTGACGCGGGCGGCCTGGTCAACCCGTTCAACGGCGAGGGCATCGCGTACGCCATGGAGTCCGGCGCGATCGCCGCCGAGGTCATCGTCCAGGCGCACGCCCGTTCCACGTACGCCCAGCGCGAGCTGGCCCTCCAGCGCTACCCGAAGATCCTCAAGGACACCTACGGCGGCTACTACTCCCTCGGCCGCGCCTTCGTGAAGCTCATCGGCAACCCCAAGGTCATGAAGATCGCCACCCAGCGCGGCCTGACCCACCCCCTGCTGATGCGCTTCACCCTCAAGATGCTCGCCAACCTCACCGACCCCACGGGCGGCGACGCGATGGACCGCATCATCAACGGCCTCAGCAAGGTGGCGCCGAAGGCGTAGGGCTTCGTTCGCCGGACGGCCCCGGCCGGAGTGCCGTCGCTGCATCGAAGGATGTAGTGGCTTTTCGTCGCCGCGGACGAAGAAGCGGGAGCCGTGTGCCCTGACGATGGTGTGGAGGTTTGGCACCGGCGGCGGGAGACGGCGTGACGGAGACGGTCGGGGGTACGGCGGGGGCCCGGGCGCAGCGCGCCACAGGGGTTACGGGAGCCGAGGCGGCTTCCGGAAGCGGTGGTGGCCGGGCGGCGCGGCTGCCGTTGCTGGACGTGCTGCGCGGCGTCGCGATCCTCGGGACGTTGATGACCAACGTCTGGATCTTCGCGGCGCCCGGCGCGGAGGCGGGCGTCCTGAAGGGCAGCGCCGCCGTGCCGTCGTTCGGGACGTCGTGGTCCGGGACCGCGGAGGGGATCTTCCGGTTCCTCGCGGACGGCAAGTTCCTGTCGATGCTGACGATCCTGTTCGGCGTCGGCCTGGCCATCCAGTTCCGGTCCGCCGCGCAGCGCGGCCGGACCTGGCCGGGCCGCTACAAGTGGCGCGCCCTGTTCCTCTTCGCCGAGGGCACCGTCCACTTCGTCCTCGTCTTCGCCTGGGACGTCCTGATGGGCTACGCGGTCGTCGCCCTCCTGGTCGCCTGGCAGCTGACGCGGACCGCGCGTACGCAGCGGGTGCTGATGGCGCTCGCGGCGGCCGTGCACGTGGCGGTGCTGGCGCTGCTGACCGCCGACGCGCTCGGCAGCACCTCCGGGTGGGGTGACGGAGGCGGGGCCGGCGCCGCGACCGTCCGGCTGTACGCCGAGGGCGGCTATCCGGAACAGGTCGCGTTCCGCCTCCAGAACGCGATCGGGCTGCGCATCGAGCCCGTCATCTCGTTCGCCCTGCTGGTCTTCCTCTTCCACCTCGGTGTACGGCTCTTCCGCGCGGGCGCCTTCGCCCCGGACGCGAACGGGCGGCGCGTCCGGCGGCGGATGTGCGCCTGGGGCCTGGGCATCGGCCTGCCGCTCAATGCCCTGACGGCGGCGGCCGGTTCGGACTTCTACCTGCTGGGCCGGTACGGTGCGGCCCCCGTGGTCGCCATCGGGTACCTGGGCCTCATCGGCCTGATCGTCGACCGCGTCCGCCGGCCGGGCCCGCTGACCGCCGGTCTCACCGCGGTCGGCCGTACGGCACTGTCCTGCTATGTCTTCCAGAACGTGCTGTGCATGCTGGCCTGTTACGGCATCGGCCTCGGCCTGGCCGCGCGCTGGGCGGGCCACGGGCCGTGGTGGGTGATGGCCCTGTGGGCGGTGGTGTGCCTGGTGCTGTTCACCGTCTCCCGGCTGTGGCTGCGGTACTTCGAGCACGGCCCGCTGGAGACCGTACAGAAGCGGCTGCTCCGGTCCTGAGGTGGTGCGGCGCCTGGACGTTGCGGAGCGCGGCGGGACGCCCGCCCCCGGGCCACGTCGCGCACGGAGAGCGTCAGCCGCGCGTCGATGATCCGGAGGGAGGAGAGCAGGTCGGTGGCGGGGGAGGGGACGAGGGCGGGGGTGGGGACGGCAGGGGCTGAGGGGACGGCTGGGACTCGGTCTGCTCCGGTTGGGGAGTATCCACAGGCTGTGGGCGCCGTCGGCCAGGGCCTGGATGCGTACGGCGAGGCCGATGGCGACGGCGGAGAGCGTGGGGTGGAGGGCGAGGTGGTTGCCGACGACGGTGAAGTGGGTGGTGTGGCGGTGCCGTACGTGGGTCACTCCGGAGGGCGACACGGCAGCGGTCGGGCAGAGCCGCGCGTTGGACTCGCGTGGAGTCGTGGGGAAGGTCTCTTCTTCCTCTTGATCAGGCCCTCGGCAAGGGGATGGCAGTCCCGTCGCGGGCCGTTCTTTTTTTGGTTGTGGCGCGAACGTGCAGCCTCTCGGCCCCCATAAGCGAGCCCATCACCTGATCAGGTGACAAAGGTGAACCCGGGGGGGAAGAGGGGAAGGTTGGAGAGTTCTCCCCCGGTTCTTTAAGGGGCTCGGGGCGCGCCGGGACGCCGCTCGCCGCGTCGTGGCCCACCGGAACGCGGGAAACCGCGAGCCGGTGAAGTACGCCGGTGAAAGCGGCCGCCCTTCGGAGCCGTACGCACAGCGTCGACTGAATGGCGGAGTGTGCGGAGCGGAGACGGAAAGCAGGGAATTCGGCGGCGGAAACAGCGGGTTACGTGCGCGCCGGACATCGCACCGGCCACCGGCCGTACCCCCTTCCGCACGCGGTCCGGGACGCGGGACGACGCCCGGACCGCACGCGGAGGGGGTGCGGGGCCGGATACGCCTACATCGGGGGACGTTGCACGGCGCGGCGGCGCGGGGCGTTGAGGTACTGGGCGCCCGCCGGGCAGGGGACCGAGGCGTAGATCCGGTTCATCTCGCCCTGGAGCTGCGCCCGGCGCGGGCCGGCCGTCTGCGGGCGGTGCGCCTCCTCGTACAGCTTCCCGCTCCGCTTCTGGGCGGCCCGGCTCTTCGGCGTGTGGAACTGGAGCTCGTACGGGTGCCCCGAATTGTTCGCCCGCCAGGCGGTGTTGATGCCCTTGTAACCACGCGGCCGCGCCCACGTGTTGGACCAGCGGAGGTTGGGGTTCTTCCATTTGGCCAGCAGCTTGGTGGTGTCCTTGACGCCCTTGACGTAGGACGAGTCCGGCCACTGGAGGATGTAGCGGACCGAGTTGTAGACGTTGTCCAGCGCCTCGTCCACCGACTCGGTCGGATTGTGCTGCATCTGGTAGGCCACCGAGCGCTTGACGGATTCCGGGGACCGCAGGCGTTCGTCGAAGCCGACGATGGTGGCGTTGGTGGTGCGGGCGATGCTGAGGACCTGGGGGCTGATGGTCTGTTCGGCCTTCTTGGCACGGGCGAGGAAGACGTTGACCTTACGGAGATCGGCGGCGTCGATGTAGAGCCCCTGCCAGCGCCAGCCGTGGTCCTGCTTGAGCTGCGGCTTCTTGGCGGGCGGGCGCTTGGCCGGGGGCTTCTTGGCGGGCGGGCGCTGCACCGGGGGCCTCGTCGCGGGCGGGCGCTGTGCCACGGGCGGGCGCTGCGCCGGAGGCCGTGTCGCGGGCGGGCGCTGTGCCACGGGCGGGCGCTTCGCCGGGGGCCGCTTGGCCGACGGCTTCTTCGCGGCGGGCTTCCTGGGAGCCGTCTGGCACGGGGGACAGCCCGTCGGCCGCTGGGCGGAAGGCCGCTTCTTGGCGGCCTGCTTCTTGGGCTGCCGCTTTTTCGGGGCCTGCTTGTTCGCGGCGGGCTTCCTGGCAGCAGGCTTCCTCGCGGCGGGCTTCTTCCTGGCGGGCTTTTTCGCGGCGGGCTTGGTGGCAGGCGGCGTGGCACAGGAACTTGAGGCCTGCTGCTCGGCCTTGGGTGGCTGTGGACAGGAAAGCTCGGCGGCGTGTACCGGTCCCAGGCTGAGAGTGGAGGCAAGTGCGGTGGCCGCCGCCGACCAGGTGACGGCCCGAAGAGTATGGACACGGTGGATGCGCATGTAAGAAATAGCTTCCTCTCGTCAGCCGCCGTCCGACGCCACGGAAAAAGGGTGCTGGCATTACGGGCGGAAGGGATAAGTACGGCGAGAGGTACAACTGGTACAGAGCCGTTACGGTAGTTGTGCCGAACGGGCGTTGCTTTATCGAATGGGCTATGCGCGCAGCCCGATGAGCGGTCACAAAATAGAACCAGGCACCCATTTGCTGACGCAATGCACGAGGGCCGCCGTTCCCGAGCGGTGGGAACGGCGGCCCTCGGCCGTGCGTGGGGGGCGTCCTACAGGACGCGGACCGCGCCGGTCGGCTGGCTGTAGCTCAGCGGCTTCTCCACGATGCCGGTGCTGGAGTTCTGGGCACCGATGAAGTTGCCGTTACCGACGTAGACGGCGACGTGGTACGCGCTGCCCGCGCTGCCCCAGTAGAGGATGTCCCCGACCTGGAGGCTGCCCAGACCGACCTGGGGCCCGGCGGTGGACTGCGGCTGCGAGGTGCGCGGCAGGTCGATGCCGATCGTCCGGTACGCGGCCTGGACCAGGCTGGAGCAGTCGTACGCGGACGGGCCGGAGGCGCCGAGCACGTAGGACTTGCCGATCTGCGCGCGCAGGAAGCCGATCAGGGACGCGGTGCTGCCCGTCGAGGCGCCGGAGACGGGGGAGTCGGCGGACGGGGCGGAGAGGCTGCGCAGCGAGGTGCGCTCGGAGGAGCGGGAGGCGCGCTCCTGCTCGGCCTTCTCCTTGGCCTTGCGGGCCTCTTCGGCCTTCTTCTCGGCCTCGGCCTTGCGCTCGGCCTCGGCCTTCGCCTTCGCGGCGGCCTCGGTGGCCTCGGTGATGGCGGTGTCCTGTGCGGCCTGACGCTCGTAGTCGAGCGCCATCTGCTGTGCCGTGTCCGCGCTCTTGGCGAGGCTGGTGGCCAGTGCCGAGGTGATGGTCGGCATTTCCTGGGTTTCGGAGACGGGCTTCTCCGCGGCGCCGGCCGGCATGCTCGCGCCGGTCACCGCCAGGGTGATGATGCCACCGGTGACTCCCGCGCGCAGCGCCCGCGAGGACGCGGAACGGCGGGGCTTCCGGTGGCTGGGTATGGCTGCGTTCGGGGACATGGCACCACGGCTATCAGGAGCCACAGGTTGCTGCCAACAAAGGTGGTGTGCACCACACTTGACGCGTACACGGTGAATAAAAGGGACTAATCGCCGGTCGCGGGCCGGGCGGCGACCTGCCCGGATTTCGTGATCATGTTCCTGCGCATGGCATTTACGGGCCGATGGGCGCCCCAGGGGCGCTTATCACCTACTGATCCGCCACGCCAAGGCTTCCCGAAGGTCAAGCGTTCAAGACGGCAAGCCGCGTGGGATAGGTCACTCGTGAGTGTCCGTTATGCACCCGTGATGTCCCTGGGGCGGGTGTGCTCGTGAACGCGGGCACGTACCGATGATCACGGGATGGTCACGACGGTCTCGGCGTGGTCACGGTGCAACCGGTGCGGCCGCCCGCTCCTGTGGCCCGCGGTGCGCTAGCAGTTGACGGCGCCCAGCGCCAATTTGCTTGCACGCTCTACCTTTTGATAGAGGCACCCCCGCTCTGACCAGGTGTGACGTCGCCGGATGTCACCTCCAGTGATCATCCGCGCGCTTCCCGTACGAAGATCGACGCTGATCCGACAGGATGACCGGCCGTCAGGTGGTGGAGATCACAAAGGCGTTGTCGCACCCCGTGTCGCAGATCACAGACCCGCGGGCATAAGATGCAGGCGGCTCGGGCTTGTGAACTGCCTCACATAGGCGCGATCTTCGTGGGGCGGCGCGCGGGACCGGGCGGACCGCCATCCAGTCATCGTCGACTGAAGGGAGCGAGGACGGTGAACGCTTACGCGCCCATCCTCGTGCTGGGAGCCCTCGGGGCAGGCTTTGCGATCTTCTCTGTCGTGATGGCCACGCTCGTCGGACCCAAGCGCTACAACCGGGCGAAGCTAGAGGCGTACGAATGCGGAATCGAGCCGACGCCGCAGCCGGCCGGCGGCGGTCGATTTCCGATCAAGTACTACCTGACGGCGATGCTCTTCATCATTTTCGACATCGAGATCGTCTTCCTCTACCCCTGGGCCGTCACCTTCGACGCGCTCGGGCTTTTCGGGCTCGTGGAGATGCTCCTCTTCGCGCTCACCGTCTTCGTCGCCTACGCCTACGTATGGCGTCGGGGCGGCCTGGAATGGGACTAGGGGCCATCAATGGGACTTGAAGAAAAGCTGCCGAGCGGCTTTCTGCTTTCCACCGTCGAACAGGCCGCGGGCTGGGTGCGCAAGTCATCGGTCTTCCCCGCCACCTTCGGCCTCGCCTGCTGCGCCATCGAGATGATGACCACCGGCGCCGGCCGCTACGACCTCGCCCGCTTCGGCATGGAGGTCTTCCGCGGCTCGCCGCGCCAGGCGGACCTGATGATCGTGGCCGGCCGGGTGAGCCAGAAGATGGCGCCCGTGCTGCGGCAGGTCTACGACCAG
This sequence comes from Streptomyces sp. NPDC018019, assembly GCF_044327805.1. Classification (NCBI taxonomy): domain Bacteria; kingdom Bacillati; phylum Actinomycetota; class Actinomycetes; order Kitasatosporales; family Streptomycetaceae; genus Streptomyces; species Streptomyces sp. NPDC018019. The sequence continues at coordinate 94,935 of NZ_JBIRGD010000001.1, forward strand.
ATGCCGAACCCGAAATGGGTCATCTCCATGGGCGTGTGCGCCTCGTCGGGCGGGATGTTCAACAACTACGCGATCGTCCAGGGCGTCGACCACATCGTCCCGGTGGACATCTACCTGCCCGGCTGCCCGCCGCGTCCCGAAATGCTGATGGACGCCATCCTCAAGCTGCACCGGAAGATCCAGGACTCCAAGCTCGGGGTCAACCAGCGGCAGGCGGCCCGCGAGGCGGAGGAAGCGGCGCTCAAGGCGCTCCCGACGATCGAGATGAAGGGGCTGCTGCGGTGAGCGACGGCACCAAGGGGACCAACGGGAACGGTGACGCCAACGGCACTGGCGGTGTCAACGGAACCGGTGGGGCCAAGGGGCCCGACGGGGTCAACCCCGACCAGGACCTGAACGCGCAGAACCTGCCCGGCCAGCGCGGCGACCACGGCGAGGTCATCGACACCCGGCGCGGCATGTTCGGCGCCACCGGCGGCGGCGACACCTCCGGGTACGGCGGGCTCGTACGGTCCGTACGGATGCCGGGCGCCACCCCGCGGCCGTACGGCGGCTGGTTCGACGAGGTCGCGGACGAGCTCGAAGGGGCGCTGGACGAGCAGGGGCTGGTCCCCGGGAACGCCATCGAGAAGACGGTCGTGGACCGCGGCGAGCTGACCTTCCACATCGAGCGCCGGTACCTGCCGACGGTGGCGAAGACCCTCCGCGACGACCCGGCGCTCCGCTTCGAGCTGTGCACCGGCGTCAGCGGGGTGCACTTCCCCGGCGACAAGGGCCGCGAGCTGCACGCCGTCTACCACCTGCGCTCGATCACCCACAACCGGCTGATCCGCCTGGAGGTGACCGCGCCGGACGCCGACCCGCACGTGCCGTCCCTCGTCGGCGTCTACCCGACCAACGACTGGCACGAGCGCGAGACGTACGACTTCTTCGGGCTGGTCTTCGACGGTCACCCGGCGCTCACCCGGATCATGATGCCGGACGACTGGCAGGGCTTCCCGCAGCGCAAGGACTACCCGCTCGGCGGCATCCCCGTCGAGTACAAGGGCGCCCAGATCCCGGCTCCCGACCAGCGGAGGTCGTACACCTGATGTCCACCAGCCATGCGACCCCTCGGGAGACCACCGAGGGCACCGTCTACACGGTCACCGGCGGCGACTGGGACGAGATCGCGGCCGCCGCGGCCCGTACGGACGACGAGCGGATCGTCGTCAACATGGGCCCCCAGCACCCCTCCACCCACGGTGTGCTGCGGCTGATCCTGGAGATCGACGGCGAGACCGTCACCGAGGCCCGCTGCGGCATCGGCTACCTGCACACGGGCATCGAGAAGAACCTCGAATACCGCACCTGGACGCAGGGCACCACGTTCGTCACCCGGATGGACTACCTGACGCCGTTCTTCAACGAGACGGCGTACTGCCTGGCCGTGGAGAAGCTGCTGGGCATCACCGACGACGTGCCGGACCGGGCGAGCGTCATCCGGGTACTGCTCATGGAGCTGAACCGGCTCTCCTCCCACCTGGTGGCCATCGCCACCGGCGGCATGGAGCTGGGCGCCACCACGATCATGATCTACGGGTTCCGGGACCGGGAACTGATCCTGGATATCTACGAGCTGATCACCGGGCTGCGGATGAACCACGCGTACATCCGGCCCGGCGGACTCGCCCAGGACCTGCCGCCGGGCGCGGTCGACCAGGTGCGCGAATTCGTGAAGAAGATGCGCAAGAACCTGGCCGAGTACGACAAGCTCGCCACCGGCAACCCGGTCTTCAAGGGCCGCATGCAGGACATCGGCTACCTGGACCTGGCCGGCTGCCTGGCCACCGGCGCCACCGGCCCGGTGCTGCGCTCCGCCGGGCTCCCGCACGACCTGCGCAAGACCCAGCCGTACTGCGGATACGAGCACTACGACTTCGACGTGCCGACCGCCGACACCTGCGACGCCTACGGACGCTTCCTGATCCGCCTGGAGGAGATGCGCCAGTCGCTGCGCATCGTCGAGCAGTGCCTGGACCGGCTCGCGCCGGGGCCGGTGATGGTCGGCGACAAGAAGATCGCCTGGCCCGCCCAGCTGGCGATGGGCCCGGACGGACTGGGCAACTCCCTCGACCACATCAAGAAGATCATGGGGACCTCGATGGAGGCCCTGATCCACCACTTCAAGCTGGTGACGGAGGGCTTCCGGGTGCCGCCCGGCCAGGCGTACGCGGCCGTGGAGTCCCCCAAGGGCGAGCTGGGCGTGCACGCCGTCAGCGACGGCGGGACCCGCCCCTACCGGGTGCACTTCCGCGACCCGTCCTTCACCAACCTCCAGGCCATGGCGGCGATGTGCGAGGGCGGCCAGGTCGCCGACGTCATCGTCGCCGTCGCGTCCATCGACCCCGTGATGGGAGGCGTCGACCGGTGACAGACGTCAGCTTGGGGATGCCGCAGCTCCCCGCCCCCGACTACCCGGCCGAGGCGAGGGCCCGGCTCGAAGCGGACGCCAAGGAGGTGATCGCCCGCTACCCCGGCCCGCGCTCCGCGCTGCTGCCGCTGCTCCACCTCGTCCAGGCGGAGGAGGGGCACGTCACCCGGACCGGCATCCGCTTCTGCGCCGAGCTGCTGGACCTGACGACGGCGGAGGTCACCGCGGTCGCCACCTTCTACTCCATGTACCGGCGCGGGCCCGGCGGGGACTACCAGGTGGGGGTGTGCACCAACACCCTGTGCGCGGTGATGGGCGGCGACGCGATCTTCGAGACGCTCCAGGAGCACCTGGGCGTCGCCAACGGCGGGACGACCGAGGACGGCAAGGTCACGCTGGAGCACATCGAGTGCAACGCGGCCTGCGACTTCGCGCCGGTCGTGATGGTCAACTGGGAGTTCTTCGACAACCAGACGCCGGAGAGCGCCAAACGGCTGGTGGACGACCTGCGGGCGGGCCGGACCGTCGAGCCGACCCGCGGCGCGCCGCTGTGCACGTACAAGGAGACGGCCCGCATCCTCGCCGGGTTCCCGGACCGGCGGCCGGGCGCGGTGGAGGCCACCGGCGGGGCCGGGCCCGCCTCGCTGGTCGGGCTGCGGCTGGCCAAGGGCGAGGCCGTGCCGGGCGCGGGCTCCGCCGACCATGTCGTACCGCAGCGGGGCGCGGTGCCCGCCGAGGGCGAGGGCGAGTCCGCGGGACGGGCACCGGGCGAGGCACCGGCCACCCATCCCAGCTCGCACGACGCGCCCCGCGAGACCTCGGCCTCCGACCCCCGGCATCCAGCCGGACCGACCGCCGAGGAGGGGGAGTGATGACCGTGGCCGCCGAGGTCAGCAAGGCCAACCCGGAGAAGCTGCTGGCGCCCGTGCTGTCCGCCTTCTGGGACCAGCCCGGGTCCTGGACGCTGGACACCTACCTGCGCCACGAGGGTTACGAGGGCATGCGCAAGGCCCTCGCCATGCCGCCGGACGACGTGATCGCCTACGTCAAGGACGCCGGACTGCGCGGGCGCGGCGGAGCCGGCTTCCCCACCGGGATGAAGTGGCAGTTCATCCCGCAGGGCGACGGCAAGCCGCACTACCTCGTCGTCAACGCCGACGAGTCCGAGCCGGGCACCTGCAAGGACATCCCGCTGCTCTTCGCCAATCCGCACTCCCTGATCGAGGGCATCGTCATCGCGTGTCACGCGATCCGCTCGAACCACGCCTTCATCTACCTGCGCGGTGAAGTCGTGCCCGTGCTGCGGCGGTTGCACGAGGCCGTCCGGGAGGCGTACGACGCGGGCTATCTCGGCCGCGACATCCTCGGCTCGGGCCTGGACCTGGATGTCGTCGTGCACGCGGGCGCGGGCGCGTACATCTGCGGCGAGGAGACCGCGCTGCTGGACTCCCTGGAGGGCCGTCGCGGACAGCCCCGGCTGCGTCCTCCCTTCCCGGCGGTGGCGGGCCTGTACGCCTGCCCCACTGTCGTCAACAACGTCGAGTCCATCGCGTCGGTTCCCGCCATCATGAACAAGGGCAAGGAGTGGTTCCGGTCGATGGGCAGCGAAAAGTCCCCGGGCTTCACGCTGTACTCGCTCAGCGGCCACGTCGCCAACCCCGGCCAGTACGAGGGCCCGCTGGGCATCACGCTGCGCCAGCTGCTCGACATGAGCGGCGGCATGCGGCCCGGCCACCGGCTGAAGTTCTGGACGCCCGGCGGCTCCTCCACGCCGATGTTCACCGAAGAACACCTGGACGTGCCGCTCGACTACGAGAACGTCGGGGCGGCGGGCTCGATGCTCGGCACCAAGGCGCTCCAGTGCTTCGACGAGACCACCTGCGTCGTACGGGCCGTGACCCGGTGGACCGAGTTCTACGCGCACGAGTCCTGCGGCAAGTGCACGCCCTGCCGCGAAGGCACCTACTGGCTCGTCCAGCTGCTGCGCGACATCGAGGCCGGCCGGGGCCGCATGAGCGACCTCGACAAGCTGGGCGACATCGCCGACAACATCAACGGCAAGTCCTTCTGCGCGCTCGGCGACGGCGCCGCGTCCCCGATCTTCTCCTCGCTGAAGTACTTCCGCGCGGAGTACGAGCAGCACGTCACCGGCAAGGGCTGCCCCTTCGACCCCGCCAGGTCGACCGCCTGGGCCGACACCAACGCTCACCTGGGGGTGAACGCATGACCGTCACGACCACGGGGTCCGACAGCGGCTCCGCCGCGGCCTCGGGGGGCGGTGCGGCGGCCGTACCGCCCGAAGACCTCGTCACGCTGACGATCGACGGCATCGAGATCTCCGTCCCCAAGGGGACGCTGGTCATCCGGGCCGCCGAACTCCTCGGCATCGAGATCCCGCGCTTCTGCGACCACCCGCTGCTCGACCCGGCCGGCGCCTGCCGCCAGTGCATCGTGGAGGTGGAGGGGCAGCGCAAGCCGATGGCCTCCTGCACCATCACCTGCACCGACGGCATGGTGGTCAAGTCGCAGCTGACCTCGCCCGTCGCGGAGAAGGCGCAGCGCGGCGTGATGGAACTGCTGCTGATCAACCACCCGCTGGACTGCCCGGTCTGCGACAAGGGCGGCGAGTGCCCGCTGCAGAACCAGGCCATGTCCGCCGGGCAGGCCGACACCCGCTTCGAGGGCAGGAAGCGCACGTTCGCCAAGCCGGTGCCGATCTCGAAGCAGGTGCTGCTGGACCGCGAACGGTGCGTACTGTGCGCGCGCTGCACCCGCTTCTCCAACCAGATCGCGGGCGACCCGATGATCGAGCTGATCGAGCGGGGCGCGCTCCAGCAGGTGGGCACGGGCGAGGGCGACCCGTTCGAGTCGTACTTCTCCGGCAACACCATCCAGATCTGCCCGGTCGGCGCGCTCACCTCGGCCGCGTACCGGTTCCGGTCGCGGCCCTTCGACCTGGTCTCCTCGCCCGGCGTCTGCGAGCACTGCGCGGGCGGCTGCGCGACCCGTACGGACCACCGGCGCGGCAAGGTCATGCGGCGGCTGGCCGCCGAGGACCCCGAGGTCAACGAGGAGTGGATCTGCGACAAGGGGCGCTTCGCGTTCCGGTACGCGCAGCAGCGCGACCGGCTGGTGCACCCGATGGTGCGGGACGCGGAGACCGGCGAACTGGTCACGGCGAGCTGGCCGGAGGCCCTGGAAGCGGCGGCGCGCGGGCTGGGCGCCGCCAAGGGGCGTACCGGCGTGCTGACCGGCGGCCGGCTGACCGTCGAGGACGCGTACGCCTACGCCAAGTTCGCGCGGGTCGCGCTGGACACCAACGACATCGACTTCCGGGCCCGCGCGCACAGCACGGAGGAGGCCGACTTCCTGGCCGCGCGGATCGCCGGGCGGGGGCGCGACCTGGAGGGCGGCCCCTCGGTCACGTACACCGAGCTGGAGAAGGCACCGGCCGTCCTGCTCGCCGGGATCGAGGCGGAGGAGGAGGCGCCCGGCCTCTTCCTGCGGCTGCGCAAGGCGCACCGCAAGCGCGGGCAGCGCACCTTCGGGCTCGCTTCCTACGCCACGCGCGGGCTGATCAAGGCAGGCGGAACGCTGCTGCCCGCCGCGCCCGGCACGGAGACGGAGTGGCTGGACGCGCTGGCGGGCGGGGTCGCCCCGGGCGGAGCCGGGGGGAGCGCCGGCCTGGAGGGCGCGGGCCGGACCGCCGCCGAGGCGCTGCGCGGCGCGGGCTCGGTGATCGTCGTCGGTGAGCGGCTGGCGGCGGTGCCGGGCGCGCTGACGGCGGCGGTCCGGGCCGCCACCGCGACCGGCGCCCGGCTCGTGTGGGTCCCGCGGCGGGCGGGCGAGCGCGGCGCTCTGGAGGCGGGCGCGCTGCCGGGACTGCTGCCGGGCGGGCGCCCGGCGACCGACCCGCGCGCCCGTGAGGAGGTCGCCGCCGCGTGGGGCGTCTCCGACCTGCCGCAGCGCTACGGCCGGGACACCGGCCAGATCGTGGCGGCGGCCGCCGGCGGGGAGCTGAGCGCGCTGCTGGTGGCGGGCGTCGACCCGGCGGACCTGCCGGACCCGGCGCGGGCCCTGGAGGCGCTGGACTCGGTGGGCTTCCTGGTGAGCCTGGAACAGCGGCCGTCGGCCGTCACGGAGCGGGCGGACGTCGTCCTCCCGGTCGCGGCGGTCGCGGAGAAGTCCGGCACCTTCCTCAACTGGGAGGGCCGGGCCCGGCCGTTCGAGGCCGCGCTCAAACCCGACCAGATGACGCGCCGGCACCTGCTGCCGGACGCCCGGGTGCTGCACATGCTCGCCGACGCGATGGACGTCCACCTGGCGCTGCCCGACGTACGGGCCGCGCGCAGGGAGCTGACCGCGCTGGGCCCGTGGAGCGGCCCGTACGCGGCGGACCCGGTGGAGCCGGGGCGCGCGCTGCCCCGGCCGGAGCCCGGCGAGGCCGTGCTGGCGGGCCACAAACTGCTGCTCGACCAGGGGCGGATGCAGGAGGGCGACGAGGCGCTGGCCGGTACGCGGCACGCGGCCGTGGCCCGGATGTCGGCGGCCACCGCCGAGGAGACCGGGGTCGCGGACGGCGGCCTGCTGGCGGTCACCGGACCCCGCGGGACCGTGCGGCTGCCCCTGGAGGTCACACCGATGCCCGACCGGGTGGTGTGGCTGCCGCTGAACTCGGCGGGCGGCGGGGTCACCGCCGACACGGGCGCGCGGCCCGGTGAGCCGGTGAAGATCGCGGCGGTGACCGGGGCCGCCGATCCGGACGTCCCCGGCGCTTCCGGTACGGCGTCCGGCCCGGTCAAGGAGGTGGACGCGTGATGCGGCAGCTGGCCCTGACCGGCAGCACGCTGGCCCAGGAAGACCTGTCGATGTTCGGCCGGGACCCGTGGTGGCTGATCGCGCTCAAGGCGGTCTTCTGCTTCGCGTTCCTCATGCTGACCGTGCTGTTCTCCATCGTCTGGGAACGCAAGGTCGTCGCGTGGATGCAGCTGCGCATCGGCCCGAACCGGCACGGCCCCTGGGGCATGCTCCAGTCCCTCGCGGACGGCATCAAGCTGATGCTCAAGGAGGACCTGGTCGTCAAGCGGGCCGACAAGGCGGTGTACGTGCTCGCGCCGGTCGTGGCGGCCGTACCGGCCTTCATGGCCGTCGCGGTGATTCCGTTCGGCCCGGCCGGCAACGAGATCTCGGTCTTCGGCCACCGTACGACGATGCAGCTGACCGACCTGCCGATCGGCGTGCTGTACATCCTCGCCACCGCCTCCGTCGGCATCTACGGCATCGTGCTGGCGGGCTGGTCCTCCGGCTCGACGTACCCGCTGCTCGGCGGGCTGCGCTCGTGCGCGCAGATGGTGTCCTACGAGATCGCGATGGGCCTGTCCTTCGCGGCGGTCTTCCTCTACTCGGGGTCGATGTCGACCTCGGCGATCGTGGAGTCCCAGCAGGACAAGTGGTACGTCCTGCTGCTGCCGGTCTCCTTCATCATCTACATCGTCGCCATGGTGGGCGAGACCAACCGCGCGCCGTTCGACATGCCGGAGTCCGAGGGCGACCTGGTCGGCGGCTTCAACACCGAGTACTCGTCGATCAAGTTCGCGATGTTCATGCTCGCCGAGTACATCAACATGGTGACCGTCTCGGCGGTCGCGGTGACGCTCTTCCTGGGCGGCTGGCGGGCCCCGTACCCGGTCAGCACCTTCTGGGAAGGCGCCAACCACGGCTGGTGGCCGCTGCTGTGGTTCGTCATCAAGGTGCAGCTGCTGCTGTTCTTCTTCATCTGGCTGCGCGGCACACTGCCGCGCGTGCGCTACGACCAGTTCATGAAGCTGGGCTGGAAGGTCCTCATCCCGGTCTCGATGGTGTGGCTGATGCTGGTCGCGACCGTACGGGCCCTGAAGAACGAGGGCTACGACTTCCAGCGGATCGTGATGTACGTGGGCGGCGCGGCCGTCGCCGTCCTGCTGGTCTCGCTCGTCGCGGACTTCTTCCGGCGGGGCGAGAAGGAGGAACCGGAGCAGGAGCCGGCCTTCGACCCGATGGCGGGCGGCTTCCCCGTGCCGCCGCTGCCCGGACAGACCCTGCCACCCGTGCCACGACGGCGACCGCGTGGGGACCGGGAGCTGATTGTCAGTGGCGGGGTGGACACTGTCAGTGACCGAACCGAGACGGACGGAAAGGGGGGCGACGGTGCCTGACTTCCAGAACCCGGTGGCCGGCTTCGGCGTGACCTTCAAGGCCATGTTCAAGAAGCGGCTGACCGAGCAGTATCCGGAGGAGAAGAAACCGACGGCGCCGCGCTTCCACGGCCGCCACCAGCTCAACCGGCATCCGGACGGGCTGGAGAAGTGCGTCGGCTGCGAGCTGTGCGCCTGGGCCTGCCCGGCCGACGCGATCTACGTCGAGGGCGCCGACAACACCGACGAGGAGCGCTACAGCCCCGGCGAGCGCTACGGCCGCGTCTACCAGATCAACTACCTGCGCTGCATCCTGTGCGGCCTGTGCGTCGAGGCGTGCCCCACCCGCGCGCTGGCCATGACCAACGAGTACGAACTCGCCGACCGGACCCGCGAATCGCTCATCTACACCAAGGAGGAGCTGCTCGCGGGGCTGGAGGACACGATGGTCGACACCCCGCACGCGATCTACCCGGGGATGACCGAGAAGGACTACTACCGGGGCCTGGTGACCGAGGCCGCGCCGGGCACGGTGCGGCAGGTCGCCGTGTCCAAGGGGGAGACGGCCGCGGGCGAAGGCGGCGCGGACACCGCGGCACCCCAGGAGGCCGCGTCCACCTTCGGGCCGGACGAGCCCGCCGCCCGGGAGGTGACGCAGTGACGACGACCTCTCTGGCCGCCGCGGCGTCCACCGGCGAAGCGGTGCAGTTCTGGATCCTCGGCACGGTGGCGGTGCTCGGCGCGCTGAGCACGATCCTGATGAAGCGGGCCGTGCACAGCGCCCTCTCGCTCGCCGGCACCATGATCATCCTGGCCGTGTTCTACCTCGCCAACGGCGCGTACTTCCTGGGCATCGTGCAGATCGTCGTCTACACCGGCGCGATCATGATGCTGTTCCTCTTCGTCGTCATGCTGGTCGGCGTCACCGCGGCCGACTCCCTCAAGGAGACGCTCAAGGGCCAGCGCTGGCTGGCCGCCGCCTGCGGCCTGGGCTTCGGCATCCTGCTCATCGCCGGCATCGGCAACGCGTCGCTGCGGCACTTCAACGGCCTCGGCGAGGCCAACGCCGGTGGCAACGTGCAGGGCCTGGCGGCGCTGATCTTCACCAAGTACGTCTTTGCCTTCGAGGTCACCGGCGCGCTGCTGATCACCGCGGCGGTCGGTGCGATGGTCCTGACGCACCGGGAGCGTACGGAGCGCGCCAGGACCCAGCGCGAGCAGTCCGAGCAGCGCATCAGGGAAGGCAAGCACATCCCGCCGCTCCCCGCGCCGGGTGTCTACGCCCGCCACAACGCGGTGGACATCCCCGGTCTGCTCCCCGACGGCACCCCGTCCGAGCTGACCGTCAACCCGACGCTGCGCGGACGCGGCCAGATCCGGGACGTCTCCGGTGAGTCGCTGGCCGAGCTGAAGGCGCTGGAGCAGCGCTCCGAAGAGTGGCTGGGCCGCAGCGAGGAGGCGAAGCGATGAACCCGGTCAACTACCTCTACCTCGCCGCCCTGTTGTTCACCATCGGCGCGGCCGGGGTGCTGATCAGGCGGAACGCCATCGTGGTGTTCATGTGCATCGAACTGATGCTGAACGCCTGCAACCTCGCCTTCGTGACCTTCTCGCGGATGCACGGAAATCTGGACGGCCAGATCATCGCGTTCTTCACGATGGTCGTCGCCGCGGCCGAGGTCGTGGTGGGTCTGGCGATCATCGTGTCCATCTTCCGCACCCGCCACACGGCCTCGGTCGACGACGCCAGCCTGATGAAGCTGTAAGGGGTCGTAAACGTGGAGAACCTGATCGCCCTGCTCGTCGCGGCCCCCCTGGCCGGCGCGGCCCTGCTGCTGTGCGGCGGCCGGAGACTGGACCGGGCGGGCCACTGGATCGGCACGCTGCTCGCGCTGGCGTCCTTCGCCCTGGCCGTACCGCTGTTCACGGAGCTGCTGGGCCGCGACGCCGAGCACCGCACACTGCACCAGCACCTGTTCAGCTGGATTCCGGTGGGCGGCTTCCGGGCCGACGTGGCCTTCCAGCTGGACCAGCTGTCCATGACGTTCGTCCTGCTGATCACCGGTGTCGGATCGCTGATCCACATCTACTCGATCGGCTACATGGAGCACGACGAGCGGCGCCGCCGCTTCTTCGGCTACCTGAACCTGTTCCTCGCGGCCATGCTGCTGCTCGTCCTCGCCGACAACTACCTGCTGCTGTACGTCGGCTGGGAGGGCGTGGGCCTGGCCTCGTACCTCCTCATCGGCTTCTGGCAGCACAAGCCCAGCGCGGCGACGGCGGCCAAGAAGGCGTTCCTGGTCAACCGCGTCGGTGACATGGGCCTGTCCATCGCGATCATGCTGATGTTCACCACGTTCGGGACGTTCGCGTTCGGGCCGGTGCTGGGCGCGGCGGGCGAGACGTCCGAGGGCAAGCTCACCGCCATCGGGCTGATGCTGCTGCTCGCCGCCTGCGGCAAGTCGGCACAGGTCCCGCTGCAATCGTGGCTCGGCGACGCGATGGAGGGCCCGACGCCGGTCTCGGCCCTGATCCACGCGGCGACGATGGTGACCGCCGGCGTCTACCTGATCACCCGCTCCGGGGCGATCTTCAACGGCGCGCCGGACGCACAGACCGCCGTCGTGGTGGTCGGCGCGGTGACGCTGCTGTTCGGTGCGATCGTCGGTTGCGCGAAGGACGACATCAAGAAGGCCCTTGCGGGCTCCACGATGTCGCAGATCGGCTACATGATCCTGGCCGCCGGTCTGGGCCCGGTCGGCTACGCCTTCGCGATCATGCACCTGGTCACCCACGGCTTCTTCAAGGCCGGCCTCTTCCTCGGCGCCGGTTCGGTGATGCACGGGATGAACGACGAGGTGGACATGCGCCGCTACGGCGGCCTGCGCAGGTACATGCCCGTCACGTTCATCACCTTCGGCCTCGGCTATCTGGCCATCATCGGCTTCCCCGGACTGTCCGGCTTCTTCTCCAAGGACAAGATCATCGAGGCGGCCTTCGCCAAGGGCGGCACCGAGGGCTGGATCCTGGGCGGCGCGGCCCTGCTGGGCGCCGCGATCACCGCGTTCTACATGACGCGGGTGATGCTGATGACGTTCTTCGGCGAGGAGCGCTGGCGCAAGGCACCGACCCCGTCGCCCGCCGAGCCGTCGGTGGAGCCCGCGGCCGAGACCCGGGGCGAGTACACCCCGCCGCACCCGCACGAGTCGCCGAAGTCCATGACGATCCCGATGATCCTGCTGGCCGTCGGATCGGTGTTCGCGGGCGGGCTGTTCAGCGTCAACGAGGCGTTCGTGACCTGGCTGGAGCCGGTCACCTCCTTCGACCACGGGCACCCGCCGATCGGTGCCGGGGCGATCACCGCGGCCACGATCGTGGTGATGCTCCTCGGCGTCGCCCTCGCCTACCTCCAGTACGGCCGCAAGCCGGTGCCGGCCGTCGCGCCGCGCGGTTCGCTGCTGACCCGGGCGGCCCGCCGCGACCTGCTCCAGGACGACTTCAACCACGCTGTCCTGGTGCGCGGCGGTGGCGAGCTGACCCGCGCCCTGGTGCAGCTGGACCACTCCGTCGTGGACGGCGCGGTCCGGGGCACGGCCGCCTCGATGGGCGGCCTCTCCGGCCGGCTGCGCCAGGCGCAGAACGGCTTCGCCCGCTCGTACGCGGTACAGATGTTGGGCGGTGCGGCCGTGCTGATCGCCGCGACCCTGCTGATGAGGGGTGTCTGAGCCATGTCCTTTCCCCTTCTGACGGCCACCGCGGCGGTCCCCGCGCTCGGCGCGATCGCCACCGCCGCGGTGCCCGCCGCCCGGCGCACCGTCGCCAAGTGGCTGGCGCTGCTGTTCTCGCTGGCCACCCTGGTGCTCGCCGCGGTGGTCGCGGTCCGCTTCGCCCCGGGCGCCGAGGGCCCGTTCCAGCTCACCGAGTCACACGCCTGGATCAAGGACTTCGGTGTCCGCTACGAGCTGGGCGTGGACGGCATCGCGGTGGCGCTGATCGCGCTGACCGCGCTGCTGGTCCCGTTCGTGATCCTGGCGGGCTGGCACGACGCGGATGCCCTGGAGACGGTGTCCGACAGCGGCTCCGCCGCGGGCACCTCCCACCAGCGCTGGCGCCCCACCCAGGGCTTCTTCGCGCTGGTGCTCGCCGTCGAGGCGATGGTGGTCATCTCGTTCGAGGCCACCGACGTGTTCCTCTTCTACATCTTCTTCGAAGCCATGCTCATCCCGATGTACTTCCTCATCGGCGGCTTCGGGGACCGTGCGGGGACCGGCGGTGAGGAGCACAGCGCGACGCTGCGCTCGCAGGCCGCCGTGAAGTTCCTGCTCTACAACCTCGCCGGCGGCCTGATCATGCTCGCCGCGGTGATCGGGCTGTACGCGGCCACCGCCGACCAGCTCGGCAGCGGCACGTTCTCCCTCACCGAGATCGTCCAGGCGCGCGCGGACGGCAAGCTGGCCCTGGGCACCGGCACCGAACGGCTGCTGTTCCTCGGCTTCTTCTTCGCCTTCGCGGTGAAGGCGCCGCTGTGGCCGCTGCACACCTGGCTGCCGGGCGCGATGGGCGAGTCCACCGCGCCGGTCGCCGTACTGATCACAGCGGTGGTCGACAAGGTCGGCACCTTCGCGATGCTCCGCTTCTGCCTCCAGCTCTTCCCGGAGGCCAGCAGCTGGGCCACCCCGGTCGTCCTCGTCCTCGCGCTGATCAGCATCCTGTACGGGGCGCTGGTCGCGGTCGGCCAGCGCGACATCAAGCGCCTGATCGCGTACGCCTCCATCTCGCACTTCGGCTTCATCATCATGGGCATCTTCGCGATGACGAGCCAGGGCCAGGGCGGCGCGACGCTGTACATGGTCAACCACGGCATCTCGACGGCGGCGCTGATGCTGGTCGCCGGGTTCCTGATCTCGCGGCGCGGCTCCCGGCTGATCTCCGACTACGGCGGGGTGCAGAAGGTCGCGCCGGTGCTGGCCGGGACGTTCCTGGTCGGCGGCCTGGCGACGCTGTCGCTGCCGGGCCTGGCCCCCTTCGTCAGCGAATTCCTCGTCCTGGTCGGCACGTTCAGCCGCTACCCGGTCGTGGGCATCGTGGCCACCGTCGGCATCGTGCTCGCCGCGCTGTACGTCCTGGTCCTCTACCAGCGGACGATGACCGGCCCGGTGAAGGCCGAGGTGCGGACGATGCCCGACCTCAAGGCGCGGGAGCTGGCCGTGGTCGCCCCGCTGATCGCGCTGCTGCTGTTCCTCGGCGTCTACCCGAAGCCGCTGACGGACCTCGTCAACCCGGCGGTGGACCACACCCTGTCCGTCGTCGACCAGCACGATCCCCGCCCCGACGTACCCGTGACGGCAGATGCGGAGGCCGCGAAGTGAGTTCCGTGGCGAGCGTCCACAGCCTGTGGACCATGGCGGCCGAGGCACCGGCCAGGATTCCGGCGCCGAAGATCGAGTACGCCCAGCTGGCACCGGCCCTGATCGTGCTGGGCGCCGCGGTCGTCGGTGTCGTACTGGAAGCGTTTTTGCCGCGGCGCAGCCGCTACCACGCCCAGCTGCTGCTGTCCGTGCTCGCGCTGGCCGCCGGGTTCGCGGCCGTCGTGGGGCTGGCGGCGGGCGGCTTCGGCAGCACCAAGGCGAAGATCGCGGCGATGGGCGCCATCGCCGTGGACGGCCCGGCGCTCTTCCTCCAGGGCACGATCCTGCTGGTCGCGCTGGTCGCCACGTTCACCTTCGCCGAGCGCCGGCTCGACCCGGCCGCGCACGGCCGGAAGGTGGACTCCTTCGCGGCGCAGGCCGCCGCGGTGCCCGGCGGCGACGCCGAACAGGCCGCGGTCAAGGCCGGGTTCACCACGACCGAGGTGTTCCCGCTGGCGCTGTTCGCGGTCGGCGGGATGCTGGTCTTCCCCGCCGCCAACGACCTGCTGACCCTCTTCGTCGCGCTGGAGGTCTTCTCCCTCCCGCTGTACATCCTGTGCGCGCTGGCCCGCCGCCAGCGGCTGCTCTCCCAGGAATCCGCGGTGAAGTACTTCCTGCTCGGCGCGTTCTCCTCGGCGTTCCTGCTGTTCGGCATCGCGCTGCTGTACGGGTACGCCGGCACGGTCACGTACGCCGGTATCGCCGAGGTCGTCAGCGACGGCGCCAAGCAGATCACCCCGGCGCTGGCCGACACGATGGGCAACGACGCCCTGCTGCTGATCGGCGCGGCGCTGGTGCTGATGGGGCTGCTCTTCAAGGTCGGCGCGGTGCCGTTCCACATGTGGACGCCCGACGTCTACCAGGGCGCGCCGACGCCGGTGACCGGGTTCATGGCGGCGGCCACCAAGGTCGCCGCGTTCGGCGCGCTGCTGCGGCTGCTGTACGTGGTCCTGCCGGGGCTGCGCTGGGACTGGCGGCCGGTCATGTGGGGCGTCGCGATCGTCACGATGCTGGGCGGCGCGATCGTCGCGATCACCCAGACCGACATCAAGCGCCTGCTGGCGTACAGCTCCATCGCGCACGCCGGGTTCATCCTCGCCGGTGTGATCGCCACCAGCAAGGACGGCATCTCCTCCGTCCTGTTCTACCTGGCGGCGTACTCCTTCGTGACGCTCGGCGCGTTCGCGGTGGTCACCCTGGTCCGGGACGCGGGCGGCGAGGCCACGCACCTGTCGAAGTGGGCCGGGCTCGGCCGGCGCTCGCCGCTGACCGCGGCGGTCTTCGCGGTCTTCCTCCTCGCCTTCGCGGGCATCCCGCTGACCTCGGGCTTCGCCGGGAAGTTCGCGGTGTTCAAGGCGGCGGCGGAGAGCGGCGCGGGCTGGCTGGTGGTGGTCGGTGTCCTCTCGTCCGCGATCGCCGCGTTCTTCTACATCCGCGTCATCGTGCTGATGTTCTTCAACGAGCCGAAGCCGGACGGCCCGACGGTGGCGGTGCCCAGCCCGCTGACGATGACGGCGATCGGCGTCGGCGTCGCCGTCACCCTGGTGCTGG
The DNA here is from genome assembly GCF_044327805.1 of Streptomyces sp. NPDC018019. Lineage (NCBI taxonomy): Bacteria > Bacillati > Actinomycetota > Actinomycetes > Kitasatosporales > Streptomycetaceae > Streptomyces > Streptomyces sp. NPDC018019. Next base: position 110,480 of record NZ_JBIRGD010000001.1, read on the forward strand.
GGCTGGCGCCGCAGTACTTCCTCGACCTGGCGGGTCAGGCGGGGGTGTTCGTGCGCTGAGCGGGCGGCCGTCCGCGGACGGCCCACGGCCGCTGCCCGGTGCCCTTGCGGGTGCCGGGCAGCGGCCGTGGTGCCGCTCAGCGAAGGAGACCCGGCGCGGCCGAAAGCGACGTGCGAGGAGGGCCGGCCGGAGTACGAAAGGCGCGGATCGGCGCGGGGCGGTCCGGCTCAGCGGGAGAACATCACCGAGCGGACCAGGACTCTCTTCGGAGCGGCCTTGCCGGGCGGTACGACGAAGTACACGTCGCTGCTGCAGTCGTCGTCGGCGAAGAGGGTCACGGTGGCGTTCGTCAGGTTGCGCGCCGCGTAGGCGAAGTCGGCACCGTCCGGCAGCTTGAGCGTGATGCACTCCTTGCCCGGCGGGTCGAGCAGGGCCGCGCGCTGGTCGAGCTTGTCGCCGGTGTTGAAGCCGTAGGAGAAGACCCCGTCGGCGGCGTAGGCGGAGGTGGGGGTGGTCAGGGCGAGTACGGCCGCTCCGAAGGCGGCGGCGACGGAGGTGCGCAGGCGCATCTCGTGACTCCTCGTGGTCGTCGGTGTCGAGCAACTACTCGGAGTGAATATGGCTCAGCGTATGACGTCTTTATCCGACGCCGCTCCGGAAACACCCCTGGTGGCGTAGCGGCCCTCGGCCGTTCGCGCCGGTCCCGGCCCTCGGTACGGCCGACCGGGCTGACCCGCCGTCAGGAACCCGGCGGGCCGGCGGGCAGACTGGGTGTGCCGGGCAGCTTCAGCTTGCCCTCGGCCTTGGTGAACCGGTCGGCCGGCCCGCCCTTCCAGCGCACCGTCAGCGTCCTGCCGTCGGCGCCCGGCTCGACGGTGCCCAGGGTGCGGGTGGTGTGGCCGCCCATGCACTTCAGGGCGATGACCGTGCTGCCCAGCCGCTCGATCTTGCCCTGGCAGACCGCCCCGGTGTCCGCGCCGAGGCCCATGGAGGCGGTGCCCCGGTAGATCACCAGGGTGAGGTGCGAGTCGCCGGTCCTGGCCGTCCAGGCGCCGTCGAGGCTGCCGGTGCCGTCCGTGGGCCCGCCGTCGGCGGTCTGCGACGGGGTGGCGGCCGGTGTCCTGCCCGGCCGGTCCGCCGCGTCGCCCTTGCCGCTGCCGCCACTGCTGCCGCCGCAGCCGCTGAGCAGCAGTGCGGCTATGACGGCCGTCCCGGTGATCCGCGCTGCCTTGCGCACGTACGACTCCTCCGTTGGGGGACAGGGAGACGCGAGGCTAGCAACGCGGCACACGGCCCGGATCTGTGACGGGCGGGACGGAAGGGATTGCGGCAACGTCGCTACGAAGTTGCCGCGGGGCCGTGACCTTCGGGGCGCCGAACGGGGAGTCGCGGGGCGCGCGGTCCACAGCCACGGGGCTCTTCGGGCGCGCACGGTCGGCCGCACGCCGGCCCGGACGATTCACCCACCGCCCGCACCGGACCTCACCCGCCTCCGGCGCTCGCCGCCTCGTCCTGGAAGACGGCGGAGGCCACCGCGCGGGCGATCCAGTGCTCGCGGGCCAGCAGCTTCAGATCGCGGCGTACGGAGCGGCGGTCGCGCCCCAGCTCCAGTTTCCGGTCCAGGCGGACGGCCGAGACCAGGGCGCCCAGCATCCGGTCCTCGGGGTCCCCGAAGCCGGTGGCCAGCGCGCCCTTGAAATGTGCGCGGGCCGGCCCGGCGAGATCCACCGGGCCGGCCGCCAGCCGCTCGTAACGGAACAGGCCGAGCGCGCGCCGGGTTTCCCGGCGGATCGCACCACGCTGCTCCAGCCGCTGCCGGCACGCCTCGTCGATGCCGCGCGCCGCGCTCTGCAGCCAGCGCCGGGCCTTGATGTCACGGCCCTTCCCGGGGGCGGGCAGCGCGGCCAGCGCGCTGTCCAGCACCGGATCACCGAGTGGCAGCGGGCTGCACAGGGTGATCCGGCCGCCGTGCGCCTCCGCCACCCGCCCGGCCCGCTCCAGTTCGGCGAGGGCCCCGCCGGCCAGGCCGTACCGCAGGTGGGAAGGGACGTTCAGCGGCTTGCCGTGCTCCGGGTCCAGGGCGAGGAGCAGTAACCGCTCGGGCAGCGTGGGACCCCGGTCCGCGGACGAGTGCTCCCCCGTGCCAGCGGTCATGAGGTCCGTGCGGGCTGGACACGTCCGGTGACTTCGCCCAGGCCGATGCGGGAGCCGTCGGGGCCGGGCGCCCAGGCGGTCAGGGTGACCTCGTCGCCGTCCTCCAGGAACGGGCCCTTGCCCTGGGTGAGTTCGAGGAGGCAGCCGAGCTGGTCCGGCTCCGGGCCGGAGACCGTGCCGGAGGCGTAGAGGTCGCCGGTGCGCAGCGAGGCGCCGTTGACCGTCATGTGGGTGAGCTGCTGGGCGGCCGTCCAGTACATGGCGGAGAACGGCGGGCGGGCGACCGTCTCGCCGTTGATGTCCACCTGGATGCGCAGGTCGATGCCGCCCGGCTCGGCGGCGGAATCGTCCAAGTAGGGGAGGAGGGGCAGGTCCCGGGCGGGCGGCGCCGTACGGGCGTGGTCCAGCGCGTCCAGCGGGGTGATCCAGGCGGACACCGAGGTCGCGAAGGACTTGCCGAGGAAGGGGCCGAGCGGCACGTACTCCCACGCCTGGATGTCGCGCGCCGACCAGTCGTTGACCAGGCAGACACCGAAGACGTGGTCGCGGAAGCCGTCCAGGCCGACCGGCTCGCCGAGCGCGGACGGGGTGCCGACGACGAAGCCGACCTCCGCTTCGATGTCCAGCCGCCGGGACGGGCCGAAGACGGGCGCCGCGTCGGCCGGCGCCTTGCGCTGGCCGCTGGGCCGGACCACCGGGGTGCCGGAGACGACGACCGTGCCGGACCGTCCGTGGTAACCGATCGGCAGATGCTTCCAGTTGGGGGTGAGCGCGTCGGCGTTCGGGCGGAAGATCCGGCCGACGTTGGTGGCGTGGTGCTCGCTCGCGTAGAAGTCGACGTAGTCGGCGACCTCGAACGGCAGATGCAGCGTCACCGCGGACAGCGGGAGCAGCAGCGACTCGGTGGCGCTGCGGTGCGCGGGGTCGGTGACCGCCGTGCGCACGGCGGCCCGCACGGCCTGCCAGATCTCACGGCCGGCGGCGAGCAGCGGGTTCAGGGTCGGTGCGGCGAGCAGGTCGGCGTGCGGCGACCCGGAGGTGGCGGCGAGCGCGTTCAGGTCCAGTACGTGGTCGCCGTGGCGCACGCCGATGCGGCGCCGCTCCGGCTCGTCCGCCGTGCTGAAGACGCCGTAGGGGAGGGTGTGCGGCCCGAAGGGGTGGTCCTCGGGCAGGTCGAGCGGGTGCTGCTCGGGCATGTACGGCTCCTCGCGTGGTCGTCTCGCGTGTCGTCACCTGTGGCCGCGGGCCGGCGGGCCCGTCGATCAGATTACGGCCCGACGGCCCGCAACGGGATGGCCGGCCGGACAACGGGGGCCGCGACGGCGCCGCCGCACATGAGGGGCGCCGGGGCCGGCGGAAGGAAAGCGAAACGGAACGGTACGGAGGGTGACGGCGAAGGCGGCTAAAGAGTTCGCAATGTCCTGAAAATCGGTGCCGGAATGGTCAGTTCGGGCCCTAGTTTCTTTGCGGGGCGCGGCCGGGGCGGGGCGCGTGCGTTGGGGGGTCAGGTGGCTCGTACCAGCACATCCCCGGCGGTGGACCGCACCGTTCCGGGGCTCATCGTGAAGATCGGCAATTACCCGCTGCACCATGGCGGGGTGGGGGCGATCCGCAGTCTGGGGCGCCTCGGCGTGCCCATGTACGCGATCACCGAGGACCGGTTCACGCCCGCCGCCGCCTCCCGCTACCTGCACGGACGCTGCGTCTGGCCGACCACCGGGCGGGAGGACCCGCAGCGGCTCGCCGAGGTGCTGCTGAGGATCGGCAAGCGCATCGGCCGGCCCGCGGTCCTGATACCGACCGACGAAGAGGCCGCCGTCCTGATAGGGGAATTCGCGGACGTCCTCGGCGACCGGTTCCTGTTCCCCCGCCCGGCGGCGGGCCTGCCGCGCCGCCTGGCCAGCAAACAGGGGCTGCACGAACTCTGCGTCGAGCACGGGGTGCCGTCCCCGGCGGCCGTCTTCCCGGAATCGCCGGCGGACATCGAGCGCTTCGCCGCGCAGGCGCGCTTCCCGGTCGTCGCGAAGAACCGCGAGGCGTTCCAGCGGCGCCGGCACCCCGCGGTGTCCGGTACGACCCGGATCCCGGGCCCGGACCAGCTGCTGGGCCTGGCCCGCGACTGGGGGCCGCGGCCGGGGGTGATCCTCCAGGAGTACCTGCCGCGGGAGGAGGCCGAGGACTGGATCGTGCACGCGTACTTCGACGCGGAGAGCACCGCGCTGTCCCTGTTCACCGGCGTCAAGGTGCGCTCCTGGCCGCCGCACGCGGGCATGACGGCCTGCGCCTACGTCGTCGACAACCCTGAACTGGCCGAGATGACGGCCCAGTTCATCAAGCGGATCGGTTTCAGCGGCATCGCCGACCTGGACTGGCGTTACGACCGCCGGGACGGCGCCTACAAGCTGCTGGACTTCAACCCGCGGATGGGCGCCCAGTTCCGCCTCTTCGAGAACGAGGCGGGCATCGACGTCGTACGGGCGCAGCACCTGGACCTGACCGGCCGGAAGGTGCCGGAGGCGGAGCAGCGCGCGGGGCAGCGGTTCATCGTGGAGAACATCGACCTGCCGGCGATGCTCGCGTACCGCCGCAGCGGCTACTCGACGCCGCACGCGCCGGACCGCGCCACCGGTACCGAGCTGGCGTGGCTGGCCGCCGACGACCTCGCACCGTTCTTCACGATGCTGGCCCGGTTCGTGGGGCCGGGGGCCCGGCACCTGCTGGAGCTGCGGCGGGCGAGCAGACGCGCGCGGGCGGCGGCGGGGAGCGGCGCGTACCGGGGCGGCAACAGCGCCACCGGACCAGCAACACCCTGGGGAGGGGAAAGCACGTGAACACTCCGGTAGCAGTCATCGGAGCCGGTCCGTACGGCTTGTCGACGGCGGCGCACCTGCGCGCGCGGGGGGTGCCCGTACGGGTCTTCGGCCGCCCGATGGTGAGCTGGCGGGAGCACATGCCCGCCGGGATGCTGCTCAAGTCGACGCCGGTGGCGTCCAGCATCGACACCCCGCAGGCCGGGCACACGCTGCGGGACTTCTGCGACGCGGTCGGCGAGCGGCGTTACGAGTCCGACTGGGACATCATCCCCGTCGAGACCTTCGTGCGGTACGGCGACTGGTTCCAGGAGCGGCTGGTGCCCGACCTGGAGCAGGTACGGGTCGTCTCGGTCGACCGGCGGGCCGGCGGATTCGAGCTGAAACTGGACAGCGGCGAACAGTTCCGCGCGCGGGCGGTCGTCGTGGCCACCGGATTGACCGGTTTCGCCCGGCTGCCGCGTGAGCTGGCCGCCGCGGTGCCGGACGGGCCGTCCGCCACCGGGCCCGTCTCGCACAGCTCCCAGCACCGCGACCTGTCGGTCTTCGCGGGCCGGGACGTGGCCGTGATCGGCGCCGGGCAGTCGGCGCTGGAGAGTGCGGTGCTGCTCGCCGAGTCCGGTGCCCGGTCCGTCCGGGTCGTGGCCCGGGGGCGGACCGCGGTGGGCTTCGGCGCGCCACCGGACCGGCAGCCGCGGCTGCGCCCCGAAACACCCTTCGGCAACGCCTGGTCACTGTATGCGTTCACGTACTACGCGGGCGGTTTCCGCCATCTGCCCGCGCCCGCCCGCCGGTACCTGGTGCGCCGGGTGCTCGGACCGCTGGGCGCCTGGTGGCTGCGGGAGCGTTTCGTGGGGCGCGTCCAGGTGACGGCCGGGCGGCAGGTCGTACGGGCGCGCGTCGAGGACGGCCGCCCGGTGCTGACCCTGCGCGGCCCCGACGGGCGGACCGGCGAACTGGCCGCCGACCACGTGCTGGCCGCCACCGGCTACCGGGTGGACCTGGCGGCCATGGGCTTCCTCGGCCAGGGCCTGCGCACCGGCATCGCCGTGAGCGGTGGCGGCCCCCGCCTGGACGCGGGCTTCGGCTCGTCGGTCCCGGGCCTGTACTTCACCGGGCTTCCGGCGGCGGCGTCCTTCGGGCCCGTGATGCGCTTCGTGTGCGGCACGGAGTTCGCGTCCCGGCGGCTGGCGGGGGCGGTGGCCGGAACGCGCTGACCCGGGTGCCGGGGCCGGAGACACGGCCGGTGCAGCCCAAGGACCGGCCGGTGCGGCCCAGGGTCCGGCCGGTACGGCGCGAGGTCGGGCCGTTACGCACCGAGGGGGAGCACCCCGCCGCCGGGCGGCCGGGTGTTCCGGCTCCCTTTCTGCTGCGACAAATCCCCATCATCGGTGGATCACGGGCATACCGGACGGCTGCCTGCTGCGTCCGTACGGGGCCCGAAGGGCCCGCACACCGTTCGAGCGCTTCGGAGGGGCGGGCGCTCACGGTGATCCAACGGCGACCGGATACGCTGGCCAATGGTGGAGACAGCGACAGATCGACATTCCGTTTGATCGTCAGCAGACAGGAGTACCCCTCGTGACCGTCGTCGGGCCCTTTGGGCTGAGCGTGCGGGACCAGGCTCTTGAGGCCGATGTCCAGGCCGGGTTGGCGGCTGTCGAGGAAGGCCTGCTGGAGGCCACCAAATCCGACGTGCCGTTCATCACCGAAGCCGCCCAGCATCTCGTCCGCGCAGGTGGCAAGCGGTTCCGGCCGCTGCTGGCGATGCTGGCCGCGCAGTTCGGCGACCCGCACACGCCGGGCGTCGTCCCGTCCGCCGTCGTCGTCGAGCTGACGCACCTGGCGACGCTCTACCACGACGACGTGATGGACGAGGCGGACGTACGCCGCGGGGTGGCCAGCGCCAACGCCCGCTGGGGCAACTCCGTGGCCGTACTGACCGGCGACTTCCTCTTCGCGCGCGCCTCGCACATACTGGCCGACCTCGGCCCGGAGGCCGTACGCATTCAGGCCGAGGCGTTCGAACGCCTGGTGACCGGCCAGATCCTGGAGACGGCCGGACCGCGCGACGGCCGGGACCCGATCGACCACTACCTGGACGTCATCGCGGGCAAGACCGGCTCGCTGATCGCCGTCGCGGGCCGCTTCGGGGCGATGATGTCCGGCGCCGACGAGACCACGGTCAACATCCTGACCCAGTACGGCGAACGGCTCGGCACCGCCTTCCAGCTCGCCGACGACGTCCTGGACATCGCCAGCGACTCCCACGAGTCCGGCAAGACCCCCGGCACGGACCTGCGCGAGGGCATCCCGACGCTGCCGGTCCTGCACCTGCGGGCGCTGGCCGACGGCGAGCACGGCACCGACAAGGACCGCGAGCTGCGCGACCTGCTGGCCGGGGACCTGACCGACGACGCCCGGCACGCCGAGGCGCTGGCCGGGCTGCGCGCCCACCCGGCGCTGGAGCAGGCCCGCCGCGACACCGTGCGCTACGCGGAGGAGGCGCGGACCACGCTGGCGCCGCTGCCGGAGTGCATGGCGAAGACGGCCCTGGAGGGGCTGTGCGACTCGGTGGTGCACCGGGCGGGGTGAACGTGTGCTCTACGGGGCGCCGTGACACCCGCGAAACCCCGGGCACGCGTGCGGTCATGGGTGCCCGTGGCACCTCTGGGGCCCCGGCGCCCCTCAGGGTCCGCTCCGCCTTCAGCCGTACCGGCTCCGCCCTGTGGCCATGTGAGGTCATCCCACGGGAGTACGAGGAGTTGGACCCGGGGGCTGACGCCGACGTCTGGCCGATTTGGTGGGATGAACAGCACCACGCCACGGCGGTACGGGTCACAATGAGCCCGGGAGTGGGACGAGTGCGTACACATGCGTGCGAGTGCGTCGCGCAGCAAGCCGCCGCTTACGACGGAGGTAGGGCACATGCCACGGAACCAACCGACACAGGTCACCGACGAGTGGGACGGGGACGGGGGGCGCTCCGCGAAGCGCCGCAGGACGATGCGGTACGCGATCCCGGTCGCGGTCGTGGGCGTCGCGGCGGCCTCGATCGGACTGGTCCCGGCCTTCGCCGGCTCCGGCTCTCCGGACCTGCCCGAGATCTCGGCGCAGGACCTCATGGCGAAGGTCGCGAAGTCCGACGTGCAGCAGCTGTCCGGCACGGTGCGCACGAGCACCGACCTGGGCCTGCCCGCCGCCCTGTCCGGCAGCGGCGCCGGTGCCTTCGGCGGCGGGTCCGCAGGCAAGGGCGGCGGTGACGAGGGCGGCGGCAACGGCTCCTCCGCGAGCCCGCAGAGCCGGCTGCTGGACCTCGCGTCCGGGTCGCACACCCTGCGCGTCGCCGCCGACGGGCCGGACCGGCAGCGGGTCTCGGTCGTCGGCAGGACCGCCGAGTACAGCCTCGTCCACAACGGCAGCGACCTGTGGGGTTATGACAGCAGCAGCAACACCGCGTACCACAGCACGGTGCCGGCCGACGCGGGGAAGGGGCGGCACGGTTCGGACAAGTCCGGCAAGTCCGGTGAGTCCGCGGACCTGAAGAACGCCACCCCGCAGGAGCTGGCCAAGAAGGCGCTGGACGCGGTCGGCGACACCACCTCGGTCTCGGTCGACGGCACGGCCAAGGTGGCCGGGCGGGACGCCTACCAGCTCTCGGTCAAGCCCAAGCAGGCCGGCTCCACGGTCGACTCGATACGGATCTCGGTGGACGCCGAGACCGGCGTGCCGCTGAAGTTCACGCTCACGCCCAAGGGCGGCGGCGCCGCGGCGGTCGACGTGGGCTTCACCTCCGTCGACTTCGCCAAGCCCGCGGCCGGCACCTTCGACTTCAAGCCGCCGAAGGGCGCCAAGGTCGTGGACGGCGACAAGGCCGAGGGCCGGCACCGCGCCGACCAGCGGCGGACCGCCGAGGACCTCAAGGGCATCCTGGGGCGGTACGGCCTGACCGGTCAGGACGGCAAGGGCGGCAAGGACGGCGCCGGCCGGGCGAAGGGCGGCTTCGAGGTCATAGGCCACGGCTGGACCTCCATAGCCCATGTGAAGGGCACCGGCTCCGGACTGTCCTCGGCAGGCAAGAACGCCTCCGGTGACGCGGCCAAGCTGCTGGACAGCCTGGGCGAGAAGGTGAACGGGAAGTTCGGCTCCGGCCGTCTGTTCAGCACCCGCCTGGTCAACGCACTGGTGACGGACGACGGCTCGGTCTACGCCGGTGCCGTGGACAAGGAGTCCCTGATCAAGGCGGCCGAGGCCGCCAAGTAGCTCTGAGCACGCGGCGGGGCGGGCCGTCCGGTCCCGCCCCGCCCTCCGGGCCCCGGGCGCGACCGGCCCGCGGTCACAGGTCCGACCAGTTGGGGAGCCGATGACGCAGCCGTCCGCCGGGGACCGGGTGATCGAGACCCGGGGTCTGACCAAGACGTACCGCGGCGGGCAGCTCGCCGTCGACCGGCTCGACCTCGCCGTACCGCGCGGCAGCGTCTTCGGCTTCCTCGGCCCCAACGGCTCGGGCAAGACCACCACCATCCGGATGCTGCTCGGCCTGATCGAGCCGTCCGCCGGCGGGGCGCGGCTGCTCGGCGAGCCGATGCCGCGGGCGGCCCGCCGGGTGCTCCCCAGGGTCGGCGCCCTCATCGAGGGACCGGCCCTGTACGGGTTCCTCAGCGGACGCGACAACCTCGTCCGGTTCGACGCCGCCGACCCGGCCGCCGATCCGCGGACGCGGGCACGGCGGGTGGACCGGGCCCTGGACCGGGTCGGGCTGGCCGCCGCCGCCCGCAAGAAGGCCCGCGCGTACTCGCTGGGCATGAAGCAGCGGCTGGGGCTGGCCGCGGCGCTCCTGCAACCCCGGGAGCTGCTCGTGCTGGACGAGCCGACCAACGGCCTGGACCCGCAGGGCATGCGCGAGATCCGTACGCTCGTCAGGGAGCTGGCGGGCGACGGCACCACCGTCTTCCTCTCCTCCCACCTCCTGGACGAGATCGAGCAGGTCTGCACGCACGCCGCGGTGATGGCGCGCGGGCGGCTGGTCACCCAGGGCACGGTCGCCGCGCTGGCCGCGGGCGCCCGCGGCCGGCTGGTGGTGGGCACGCCCGACCCCGCCGAAGCGGCGCGGGTGCTCAAGGAGTACGGGATCACCGACCTCGTGGTCACGGACGAGCGGGTGACCGGGGAACTGCCGGCACCGGCCGGCGGGCCGCCCGACCCCGCGGAGATCAACGCCGCGCTGGTGCGGTCCGGCGTGCGGGTACGGGCCTTCGGCACGCAACGGGCGTCCCTGGAGGACGTCTTCGTACAGCTCACGGGGGAGGGCTTCGATGTCGCGGGCTGAGCCGGCGGAGAACGTGCAGGGCACCGGGGAGGCCGGGGCCGGGGGAGCGCGCGGTGGGACTGTGACGGGCGGGGGAGCGGGCGTTCGGGCCGAGGGCACCGCCGGGGGCGCTGCCGTCCGTCGTGCGCCGCGTACCCTGCTGTCGCTCGGCCTGCTGCGGAACGAGATCGGGACGACCTTCCGGCGCTGGCGCACCCTCGTGCTGCTCGCCGTCCTGGCCGCCGTACCGGTCCTGATCGGCGTCGCCGTGAAGATCGAGACGAGTGGCGACGAGGGCGGAACGGGCGGTTCGGGCGGCGCCGCGTTCGTCTCCCAGATCACCAACAACGGTCTCTTCCTGGTCTTCACCTCGCTCGCCGTCACCCTGCCGGTCTTCCTGCCGCTGGCGGTCGGCGTGATCGCCGGGGACGCCGTCGCCGGCGAGGCGCACACCGGTACGCTGCGCTACCTGCTCGTCGCACCGGCCGGGCGGACCAGGCTGCTGCTGGTCAAGTACGCGACGACGCTGACGTTCTGCCTGGTGGCGACGTTGGTCGTGGCGGTGTCGGCGCTGGTGACCGGCGCGCTGCTGTTCCCCGTCGGCGAGGTGACGCTGCTGTCCGGGACGACCGTGCCGTTCGGCGAGGGACTGCTGCGCGCGCTGGCGGTGGCGGCGGTGGTGGCCCTGTCCCTGGTCGGGGTCGCGGCGATCGGCCTGTTCGTCTCCACGCTCACCAACAGCGGTATCGCCGCGATGGCCACCACGGTCGGCCTGTTGATCATGGTGCAGATCCTGGACACCATCCCGCAGCTGCACGCGATACAGCCGTACCTCTTCCCGCACCACTGGCTGTCCTTCGCCGACGTGCTGCGCGACCCCGTCTACTGGGACCGGCTCCAGCAGAACCTCGGCCTCCAGGCGCTGTACGCGGCGGTCTTCGGCTCCGCCGCCTGGGCGCGTTTCACGACGCGGGACGTCACGGTCTGATGGATGCCGCAACGCCCCGCGCCGGGTGTTCACGGTCCGCCGCTGCCGACGGCCGTCAGAAGGTCAGCTTCCAGCTGTCGATGTAGCCGGTGTCCTGCGGCCCGAGGTCCTGCACCCGCAGCTGCCAGGTGCCGTTGGCCGGCTCCGCGGACGCGTCCACGGTGTACGTGGTGATCACGTTTGCCGCCGAGTCCGAGCCGCTGGAGTTCTTCAGCCGGTACGTCCGCCCGCTCGGTCCGACGAGGTCGATGGCCAGGTCGCCGCGGTAGCTGTGCTTGATGTCCACACCGGTCTTCAGGGCGGCCGGCGCGTTGCCCGTACGCCCGGAGACCGTCACCGACGAGGTGACCGCGGCACCCGCGTCCGGGATCCGGACGTCGTCGGTGTTCTCGAAGACGGCGCCGTCCGGCGGGGTGGTCGAGCCGACGCCCAGGGTCCACACCGCGTGGGCGACGGCGTCGCTGTTGCGGTCCAGCGCGGTGTCGTTGATGTTCGACGAGGTGTCGCAGGAGCGGTGGTAGCAGCGGTCGAAGGGCTGGCCCGCCGTACCGCCCCACTTCTGCGCCTGGGCGGCCGTCTTGGTGTAGTCGGCGCCGGAGAACAGGCCGCCGACGGCGATGCCGACGTTCTTGAAGGGCGCGTGGTCGCTGCGGCCGTCGCCCTCGGTCTCGATCTCCGTGGGGACGTTCAGCGAGGCGAAGTAGGACTTGAAGACGCCCTCGATGGTGCGGTCGTCGTCGTAGACGAAATAGCCGGGGTTGGGGGAGCCCACCATGTCGAAGTTCAGGTAGCCGGTGAACTTCGCCCGCTCCGCCGCGGCCAGTCGGCCGACGTAGTACTGGGAGCCGCGCATGCCCAGCTCCTCGGCGCCCCACCAGCCGAACCGCAGGTGCTTGGCGGGTGTGGCGCCGGTGCGGGCGACGGCCAGCGCTGTTTCGAGGACCGCGGCCGAGCCGGAGCCGTTGTCGTTGATGCCGGGGCCCGCGCTGACGGAGTCCAGGTGCGCGCCGGCCATCAGGATCTGGTCCGGGTCGCCACCGGGCCAGTCGGCGATGAGGTTGTAGCCGGTGGTGCCGCCGGTGGTGAACTGCTGCACGGTGGTGGTGAAGCCGGCGGCGTCCAGCTTGCCCTTGATGTAGTCGATCGAGGCCTTGTAGCCGGGCCGGCCGTGGGCCCGGTTGCCGCCGTTCGCGGTGGCTATCGACTGGAGCTGGCTCAGATGGGCTTTGACGTTGGCCACCGGTATGTCGGGGGCGGCGGCGGTTGTGGTGGGGGCGGTGGAGCGGGCGGCGGCGGGCGCGGCGGTGGCCGCGCCGGCCGCCCCGGGTATCGCAACGATCAGGCCGAGTACGGCACCGGCGGCAGCGAGCCCGAGGCCGCCGGGACCGCTGCCCCGGCCGCTGTCAGATCTTCGAAAACGCCTGGTCGAGATGGGTCTTTCGGCAGTCCATGGCATGAGGGGTCTCCGGATTCCGAACGTGAGGTGAACGGACCGTGCATGGCGCGAAGCTGATGCTGGGCGCGCCGTGGCCCGCTGACAAGACGGAATCCGGACACCCCGGCCCGTATATCGCTCGCGGGGGCCGGGGCCCGGCGGCGCCGGGGTCAGGCCCCGGCGGCCACCGGATCAGCGCCGGCCGGCGCCCAGTTCCGGGGTGGTTTCCGGAGCGGCTTCCGGGACTTCCGCGGTGGCCTCCGACCCGGGCTGCGAGGTCTCCGGGTCCAGCGCCGCGGTCGCCTCCTGGGCCGCTTCCTGCGCCGCCTCCCGGGCCGTGGCCAACGCCGTACGGGCGGAGCGGGCGGTACGGACCGCGTCGTACGTCAGCACCACCAGCGCCAGCCACACGAGCCCGAAGCCCGCCCAGCGCTCCGGCGGCATCTCCTCGTGGAAGACCAGCAGGCCGAGGACGAACTGGAAGGTCGGCGCCAGGTACTGGAGCATGCCGAGCACGGACAGCGGCAGGCGCATCGCCGAGGCGCCGAAGGCGATCAGCGGCAGCGCGGTGGCCACACCGCAGCCCATCAGCAGCAGCATCTGCCCCACCCCGCCGGTGAGGAACCCGGCCTCGCCGCGCGCGCCGAGGTAGCCCAGGATGCCGAGCGCGGGCAGGAACTGGATCGCCGTCTCGGCACTGAAGCCCTCGATGCCGTCCAGCTTCACGCCCTTCTTGACCAGGCCGTACGTGGCGAAGGTGAGCGCCAGGCCGAGCGAGATCCAGGGCACCTTGCCGTACGCCACGGCCATCACGACCACTGCCGCGGTGCCCACGCCGACCGCGGTCCACTGCAACGGCCGCAGCCGCTCGCGCAGCACCAGGACGCCGAAGGCGATGCTGACCAGCGGGTTGATGAAGTACCCGAGGCTCGCTTCGAGGACGTGGCCGCTGTTGACGGCCCAGATGTACAGGAACCAGTTGACGGAGATGACCGCGGCGCAGACCAGCACCAGACCGAGCCGCTTGGGCTGCCGCAGCAGCCGGGGCACCCACGACCAGCGGCGCATCAGGGCCAGGATCACGACGGCCACCGGCAGCGACCACACCATGCGGTGGGCCAGGATCTCGGCGGGGGCCAGGTCGCCCAGCAGGTGCCAGTACAGCGGGAGCAGGCCCCACATCACGTACGCGGCGGTGCCGTAGACGAGTCCTGTGCGCTGGTCGGACTGGGGTGGCAAGGGGTCCTCCGGGTGAATGCTGCTCCATCTGCGCCGGCGGGGGTGCGGGTCGCGCTCCGAAGGTAACGCCCGCCGGGCCTACTGTCATGCCCGTATCGGGATACGGTCATGACAGTCCGTGGCGGCGCTGCTTTCCGGGCGCAGCGAGGGGGCGGGACAGGACGGCGCCTGGAAAAACGACGGTGCCCGTACGCGACGTCCGAAGACGTCCCGTACGGGCACCGGAAGCCCGTGGCCGACTGCTCAGCCGACCACCGTCCAGGTGTCGTTGCCGGCGAGCAGGGAGGCCAGGTCGCCCTTGCCCTTCTGCTCGATGGCGGTGTCCAGCTGGTCGCTCATGAGCGTGTCGTAGACCGGGCGGTCCACGTTGCGCAGCACGCCGATGGGAGTGTGGTGCAGGGTGTCCGGGTCGGCGAGGCGGGACAGGGCGAAGGCGGTGGTCGGGGAGGGGCTGTGCGCGTCGTGGACGAGCACCGCGTCCGCGCCCTCCGCCGTCACGTCGATGATCTTGAGGTCGCCGGTGGCCGGATCCCGTACCACGCCCTTGGAGCCGAGACCGTCCTCGGCGGGCGCGCCGAAGCGGATGGGCTGCCCGTGTTCCAGGCGGATGACGGCTTCCTCGGCCTGCTGCTTGTCCTTGAGGACCTCGAAGGCGCCGTCGTTGAAGATGTTGCAGTTCTGGTAGATCTCCACCAGCGCGGTGCCCGGGTGGGCGGCCGCCGCCCGCAGCACGCCGGTCAGGTGCTTGCGGTCGGAGTCGACGGTGCGGGCCACGAAGGACGCCTCGGCGCCCAGGGCCAGCGAGACCGGGTTGAAGGGCGCGTCGAGGGAGCCCATCGGCGTCGACTTCGTGATCTTGCCGACCTCGGAGGTGGGGCTGTACTGGCCCTTGGTCAGACCGTAGATCCGGTTGTTGAACAGCAGGATCTTGAGGTTGACGTTGCGGCGCAGGGCGTGGATGAGGTGGTTGCCGCCGATGGACAGCGCGTCGCCGTCGCCGGTGACCACCCAGACGGACAGATCGCGGCGGGAGGAGGCCAGGCCGGTGGCGATGGCCGGGGCGCGGCCGTGGATGGAGTGCATCCCGTAGGTGTTCATGTAGTACGGGAAGCGGGACGAGCAGCCGATGCCCGAGACGAAGACGATGTTCTCCTTCGCCAGGCCGAGTTCGGGCATGAAGCCCTGGACGGCGGCGAGCACCGCGTAATCACCGCAGCCGGGACACCAGCGCACTTCCTGATCGGACTTGAAGTCCTTCATCGACTGCTTGCCCTCGGCCTTGGGCACCAGGGAAAGCGCCTCGATCGTCGAGGTCCCCTCCGCGATCGTCTCAGTCATTGATGGCCTCCTTAAAGACCTCCGCAAGCTGCTCGGCCTTGAACGGCATCCCGCTGACCTGGGTGTGCGAGCGGGCGTCGACGAGGTACTTGGCCCGCAGCAGGGTGGCGAGCTGGCCGAGGTTCATCTCCGGTACGACCACCTTGTCGTAACGCGCCAGCACCGCGCCGAGATTCCGCGGGAAGGGGTTGAGGTGGCGCAGATGGGCCTGGGCGATGCGCCCGCCGTCCCGCCGTACGCGCCGCACCGCCGCGGTGATCGGCCCGTACGTCGAACCCCAGCCCAGCACCAGGGTGTCGGCACCCTGCGCGGCGGCCGCGCCCTGGCCGTCGCGGACGGCCGCGTCCACCGTCGGGTCGTCGACCTCCAGGTCCGGGACCTCGATGCCGTCGACCTTCGCCTGGCGGGTGCGCACCATGAAGTCGTGGTTGGCCGGGTCGTAGGAGATGTTGCCCGTGCCGTCCTGCTTCTCGATGCCGCCGATGCGGTGCTCCAGACCGGGCGTGCCGGGCACCGCCCACGGGCGGGCCAGCGTCTGCTCGTCGCGCTTGTACGGCCAGAACACCTCGGTGCCGTCCGCCAGCGTGTGGTTGGGCCCGGAGGCGAACTGCACGCGCAGGTCAGGCAGTTCATCGACCTCCGGGATGCGCCACGGCTCGGAGCCGTTGGCCAGGTAGCCGTCGGACAGCAGGAAGACCGGGGTGCGGTAGGTCAGCGCGATACGCGCCGCGTCCAGGGCCGCGTCGAAGCAGTCGGCGGGGGTGCGCGGCGCCACGATCGGCACCGGCGCCTCGCCGTTGCGCCCGTACATCGCCTGGAGCAGGTCGGCCTGCTCGGTCTTGGTGGGCAGGCCGGTGGACGGGCCACCGCGCTGGATGTCCACGATCAGCAGCGGCAGTTCCAGGGAGACCGCGAGCCCGATGGTCTCCGACTTCAGCGCCACACCCGGGCCGGAGGTGGTGGTCACCGCGAGCGCACCGCCGAAAGCGGCGCCCAGTGCCGCGCCGATGCCGGCGATCTCGTCCTCGGCCTGGAAGGTGCGCACACCGAAGTTCTTGTGCTTGGACAGCTCGTGCAGGATGTCCGAGGCCGGGGTGATCGGGTACGAGCCCAGGTACAGCGGCAGGTCGGCCTGCTGCCCGGCGGCGATCAGGCCGTAGGACAGGGCCAGGTTGCCGGAGATGTTGCGGTACGTGCCGGTCGGGAAGGCCTGGGTGGCCGGCGCGACCTCGTAGGAGACCGCGAAGTCCTCGGTGGTCTCACCGAAGTTCCAGCCCGCGCGGAACGCGGCGACATTCGCCTCGGCGATGTCCGGCTTCTTGGCGAACTTCTGCCGCAGGAACGCTTCGGTGCCCTCGGTCGGCCGGTGGTACATCCACGACAGCAGGCCCAGCGCGAACATGTTCTTGGAGCGCTCGGCCTCCTTGCGGGAGAGCCCGAAGTCCTTGAGCGCCTCGATCGTCAGCGTCGTCAGCGGCACCGGATGGACGTTGTAGGCCTGAAGCGACCCGTCCTCCAGCGGACTGACCTCATAGCCCACCTTCGCCATCGGGCGCTTGGTGAACTCGTCCGTGTTGACGATGATCTCCGCGCCGCGCGGCACGTCCCCCAGATTCGCCTTCAGCGCGGCGGGGTTCATCGCCACCAGCACGTTGGGCGCGTCACCGGGGGTGAGGATGTCATGGTCCGCGAAGTGCAGCTGGAAGCTGGAGACGCCGGGCAGGGTGCCGGCGGGGGCCCGGATCTCGGCGGGGAAGTTCGGCAGCGTCGACAGGTCGTTGCCGAAGGTCGCCGTCTCGGACGTGAACCGGTCACCGGTGAGCTGCATACCGTCGCCGGAGTCGCCCGCGAACCGGATGATCACCCGGTCCAGGCGACGTACCTCTTTACCGCCGTTCTTCCCGCCGTTGCCGTCGGCGCCGGTCCCGGGAGCCTGCGGCTCCCCGGTGAGCGCTCCGTCGGCCTGCTCGGCTTGGCTGCTGACCTGGCTGGTCACTGCTTCGGACCTCCCTCGGGGCGGTGGCTCGGGACTCGTCGTGCCGACCGGTCGTCCCACGACCATCGTACGTGGGTAAGGGTCGCCTTCCCTGGGCCGATCACATGATGGACGCCGGCGCGAGACGCCGTTCTGTCAGGTTTTGTCATGGAACAACCGCCCCCCGGCCCCCTTCTCCAAGACGCTCGCGCCTCGGCCATTGGTTCTACTCCTTAGGTCCCGGTCCGTCCTGCGGACGGCCCGCAACCTGCGCAACTGACGGCGTGTCGGATTTCTCAGGAGTTGAGATAGGTGAGGACGGCCAGCACCCGGCGGTGATCCCCGTCACTCTGGGACAGGCCCAGCTTGAGGAAGATGTTGCTGACGTGCTTCTCCACCGCACCGTCGCTCACCACCAGCTGCCGTGCGATCGCGGAGTTCGTCCGCCCCTCGGCCATCAGCCCCAGGACCTCCCGTTCCCGTGGCGTGAGGTTCGCCAGCACGTCCTGCTTACGGCTGCGGCCCAGGAGCTGCGCGACCACTTCGGGGTCGAGCGCGGTTCCCCCCTCGGCGACCCGGACCACCGCGTCGACGAACTCCCGCACTTCAGCTACCCGGTCCTTGAGGAGATAGCCGACGCCGTGACTGGATCCCGCCAGCAATTCCGTCGCGTACTGCTCTTCCACGTACTGCGACAGCACCAGCACCCCCAGCCCCGGGTGGTCGCGCCGCAGCCGGACCGCGGCCCGCACCCCTTCGTCCGTGTGCGTCGGCGGCATCCGGACGTCCGCCACGACCACGTCCGGCAGCTCTTCCTCGGCGGCCAGCTCACCGATGACCTTGATCAACGCCTCGGCGTCGCCCACCCCCGCCACGACCTCGTGTCCACGGTCGGTCAGCAACCGGGTCAGCCCCTCCCGAAGCAGCACCGAATCCTCGGCGATGACCACCCGCACCCTGTCCTCCACGACTCTGCAAGCCCCCACATTCCGTTTCTTCCCACCCTGCGCCCCCCAGCATCCCAGCATCCGGACCCACCCGCCCCCAACCGCCGGGATTGGCGGGGACCGGTCCGGAAGGAGCGGGGGCGGAGTCCGGGGCGGGGCGGTGGCGGGCGGGCCCGGCTCGGGCGCCGGGCCGGTTGCCCTGGCGGTTGCCGGGCCTGCTGTCGGGCCGGACGTCGGGCTGGCTACCGGGCCGGCTGTCGGGCCGGGGTGGTTGTGTGGTGGGGCTGGGGTGATGGTGCGGTGGGGTGGTGGGGGCTCGGTGGGGTGTGGGTGGGGTGGGGCGGGTCAGCCGCGCCAGGGGAGTTCGGCGGTGATGGCTGTCGGGCCGCCCACGGGGGAGTCGACGACGAGGAGGCCGTCGACCGAGTCGAGGCGTTCCGCCAGGCCCGCCAGCCCGCTGCCGGCCTCCGTGGTCGCGCCGCCCTGGCCGTTGTCCGTCACGAGGACCATGACCCGGTCGCCCGCATGCCACACGTCCACGGTGGCGCCGGTCGCCCGCGCATGCTTGGAGACGTTCTGCAGCAGCTCGGAGACGGTGAAGTAGGCGATGCCCTCGATCGCCGCGGCCGGACGGTGGTCCAGGTCCACGGAGACCTTGACCGGCACGGTGCAGCGGGCGGCGAGGGCCGACAGGGCCGGGCCCAGGCCGCGGTCGGTGAGGATCGCCGGGTGGATGCCGCGCGCGAGATCCCGCAGCTCCTGGAGGGCTGTCTTCACCTCGCCGTGCGCCTCGTCCACCATCTTGGCCGCGGCCTGCGGGTCCTCGGCGAGCTTCTCCTTGGCCAGGCCCAGGTCCATGGCCAGCGCGACGAGCCGGGCCTGCGCGCCGTCGTGCAGGTCGCGCTCGATGCGGCGCAGGTCGTCGGCGGCGGTGTCCACGACCACGCCGCGGTCCGTCTCCAGCTCGGTGACGCGGGTGGCGAGCGGGGAGGGGCCGAGCAGCCCGTGGACCAGAACGCGGTCCACGTGGGCCAGCCCGCGTATCACCCACGGCCCGGCCAGGACGAGTATCAGCCCGAGCCCACTGGCCACCGCCATTCCGGCGGGGGTGTCCAGGTAGATGCCGTCGCCGTACCCGTTGCCCCACAGCTGGATGCCGGGCTGGTCGAGGTAGGAGGGGAACGTCCACTGCCACGCCGGGTAGAGCAGCAGCGACCAGCCCATCGCCCAGAACGTCACCGAGAAGCAGAAGGCGAAGAGCGCCCAGGGGAAGTGCAGGACCGAGTACAGGAGGTGGCGCCAGGAGGCACCGCTCTTGAGGACCGCGCCGACCCAGCTCATGAAGCCCGGCTTGGCGGGGCGTATCGGCTCGGGGTGGTCCACGTCCAGCCCCAGCAGGGCACGGGCCCGGACCCGCTCCAGGGTGCCCATGCCGCGGCACCCGATCAGCGCACCCGCGAGGAGCGGTATGCCCAGGAAGGTGACCAGCAGACCGGCGCTGACCGAGGTCATCGTGATGGCGTAGCCGAACATCAGGATCGAGACGGGGAGGCTGAGGAGGAGGTAGAGGAACTCCCGCCAGGTACGCCCCGAGAACGGGGCGCGCAGCGCGGTGGGTACGCGTGAGGCCGAGGGGTGGGGTCCGTACGCGGTGTCCATCGTCTCGTCGTCCGTTCTGCCAGGTCCGGGTCGGCTTGCCGGCGGGGCTCTGCCGCGCCCGCGGTCACGTTCAACTGCTGTCGCCGCCGGCGCCGCTGGTCCCAGCTCTGCCGGCTACCTCCAGCGTCCGCGCTCGGCGCCGTCAGCACCATGAGGCAAAGCGCAGTCTTCAACCTGGGGTTTTCCCCACCCCCACCCCCCGCCCCGCCGAGAGCGGGGGCGTCCGGTGCCTGGGCGTGGTGCGCGGGTGTGGGGCGTGAGGTTGGTGCGCGGCCCGGCGCTCGGCCCTCGCGCCCGGCCGGTCCCCGCGTCCGTCGGCTGCGGACGTCTCTCAGCTGCGGACGTCCCTCAGCGGCTCGCGTCCGTCCGCCGGCGTTCCCGCCTCCGGCCTTCGGACCGCTCCTTGGCCCCGCCCTTCCCCGTGGCCCGGCTCCGGTCCTGTCCGCGGTCGCGCCACGGCAGTTCGGCCGTCACCCGCGTCGGTCCGCCGACCGGGGAGTCGAGGACGAACAGTCCGTCCACCGAGCCCAGCCGTTCCGCCAGCCCGGCCATCCCGCTGCCGCCGTCCAACCGGGCACCGCCGCGCCCGTCGTCCTGGACCTGGATCAGCAGCCGGTCCTGCGCACGCCAGATCTCGACCCGCGCCGACCGCGCGCCACTGTGCTTGGAGACGTTCTGCAGCAGCTCGGAGACGGTGAAGTAGGCGATGCCCTCGATCGCCGGCGCGGGCCGGTCCGGTACGTCCACCTCCACCTCGACCGGCACGGTGCAGCGTCCGGCGAGGGCCGACAGGGCCGGGCCCAGGCCGCGGTCGGTGAGGATCGCCGGATGGATGCCGCGCGCGAGATCCCGCAGCTCCTGGAGGGCGAGCTTCACCTCGCCGTGCGCCTCGTCGACCATCTGCGCCGCCGCGTCCGGGTCCTCCAGCAGCTTCTCCTTCGCCAGCCCGAGCCCCATCGCCAGCGCGACGAGCCGGGCCTGCGCGCCGTCGTGCAGGTCCCGTTCGATGCGGCGCAGGTCGGCGGTGGCCGTGTCGGAGACCGTTGCACGGTCCAGTTTCAGCTCGGCGATCCGCCGTTCCAGCTCGTCGGAGGGCGACAGCAGACCGCGCACCATCATCCGGTCGGCGTTCGCCAGCCCGCGCGCGATCCAGGGCAGGGCCGGCCAGGCGACGAAGAGCGAGACGAGCACGACCGGGAAGGTCAGGACCGCCCACGGCAGCCGGATGAACGCGTACAGCGCGTGCCGCCACCCCACCGGGTCCTTCAGCCGTACCCAGAGCCAGGAGAAGAAACCGTTCCCCGCCGCCCGCAGCGGACTCGGCTCGTCCACCCGCACGCCCAGCAGGCGCCGTGCGCGGGCACGCTCCAGCTTCCCGTACTGCCGGCACACCAGGAGCCCCGCCGCGAGCAGCGGCAGCCCGACGACGGTGACGGACAGCCCGATCCCCGTCACCAGCCACACCGTCACCACGACGAAGGCGGGCACGCCCAGCGGGAAGTCGGTCAGGAGGTGGAGGATCTCCCGCCAGGTCGCGGGGGCGAGCGCGGCCCGCGGCGGCGGCAGCGGGTCGTCGGCGCCGTGGCCACCGCCGTGACCGGCGGCGGGCGACGGCGCGGCCCGGCCCGGGGAACGATCGCGGTGTCGATCATGAGCGGAGCGTGCGGTCATACGTCCTAGCTTGCCGGGTGCCCCCCGCGGTGACCATGGGGAACGTCGGTGACCCGGGGTGGGGTTTTCCTCACCCCCACCGCCGTGGCCAGGGCAGGGCGCGGCTTGTGCGGAGGCGGTACGGGCAGCTTGGATCTGCGGCATGAGTGAGTACCAGCAGGGCCCGTACGGACAGCAGGGTCCGTACGGACAACAGGGGACATACGGGCAGCAGAATCCGTACGGCCGGCAGGCGCCGTACGGTCAGCAGGGCCCGTATGGGCAGCAAGGGGCGTACGGGGAGCAGGGGGCCTACGGGTACGGACAGGTGCCGGGGGCGCAGGGCTACTCCTATGGAGCGCAGCTGGGCGGGCCGCCGCCGGCCATGTTGGCCAATCAGGGCGCGCGGCTCGGCGCGCGGTTGCTGGACGTGGTCTTCCAGTTCGCCGCGGTATTCGGGGTGATGGCGCTGGTGGCCCTCATCCAGGCCGTGCTGCCGCGCGGTGCCGCGGTCGGCGTTCCGTCGGCGCTGATCGGTATCGCCGCCGTCCTCGCGGTGTTTCTGTACGAGCCGTTCATGAACTGGAAGTTCGGCGGCACCTTCGGCAAGCGGATCTGTGGGCTGCGCGTCGCCCGGCTGGACAACGGGGCGCCGCTGTCGTTCGGGCGGGCGCTCGGCCGCTGGGCCGTCGTCATCCCGATGGGCGTCGTCCCGTTCCTGGGACTGCTCAACGTGCTGTGGTGCTGCTGGGACGAACCGTTTCGGCAGTGCCTGCACGACAAGGTGGCCGGCACCGTGGTGGTCAGGCGCGGTGCGTAGGACACGGACCGGCCCTCGACGACCGGCCCTGCGCCTGTCCGTCGACATCATGGGGCCTTTCACGGGGGCTGATACGGGGGCGGCGCCGGCATGGTGAGTGCTGAGACCGGGATGCGCGGGGCGTTGCGACGGGTGGTGCTGGCGGGCGAACGGCGACGGGTGGATCTGGTGGTGCCCGCGCACGAGCCGGTGGGCACGCTGCTGCCCGAGATGCTGCGGGCGATCGGTGATCCGATGGCGCACGAGCCGTCGCGGTGCCGCCTGGTGACGGCCGGCGGAGCGGTCCTCGCGCAGGGCGAGACGCTCGCTTCCGCGCACGTGACCGACGGAGCCGTACTGAGGCTGCTCCGGGAACGGGAGACGCCGGGGACACCCGCAGCACCCAGCGGCGCGGGCGAGGTGGCGGACGGCCTCGACGTGTCGGCCCGGCGGTGGGACGAGAGGTCCGCCTGGCGATGGGGCGAGCGCAGCCGGACGTGGACGGCGGTCGCGGCCGGGACGCTGTCGGCTGCCGTGGCCGGGGTGCTCGCCGGACACACGTACGGGCCGGAGCAGGCCGGGCCGTGGCTCGGCGTGGCCGCGGTGATCGCGGCCGGTGCCGGTGCGGCGGCCGGCGCCCTGCTCGGCAAGCGGGCGCTGGGTACGGCGCTGCTCCTGGTGGGCGGCGTGCTCGGGGTGCTCGCCTCCTGGGACGTGACATCGGACGGCGCGGCGCGCCTGGCCGCCGTCGGGCTGACGGTGGCGGCGCTGCTCGCCCTCCTCGGGCTCTGTGCGGGCCTGGGGCGGGGCGGCGTCCTCGGGGCGGCGACGGCCGCGGCCACGGTGGGCGTGTGGGAAGCGGGGCTGGCGGTCGCCGGCCCGGCGCGGGCAGGCGTCCTGCTGGGCCTGGTGTCCGTACTGGCGCTGGGATACCTGCCGCGGCTCGCCCTCATGGTGGCCGGACTGACGCGCCTGGACGACCGGCACTCCGGTGGTGCGCCGGTGCGCAGCCACCGGGTCGCGGCGGCGCTGGGTGCCACGCACCGGTGGCTCCTGCCGGCCGCTGTCACGCTGGCCGGGTCGGCGGGGGCGGCCGGATTGCTGACCGTGGGGGCCGCCGGGGCCGCCGGGGCCGCCGGAGCGGTCGGGGATGGCGCGGGCGCGTCCGGGCCGGCCGACGGCTGGGCGGTCGCGGGCGCGGTGCTGCTGTGTGTCGTGCTGTTCTCGCGGGCGCGCGCCTACCCGTTGGCCCTGGAGGTCGTGGCGCTGCTGACGGCCGGGGCGGCGGTCTGCGTACGGCTCGTCCTGCTGTGGGCGGACGCCGGCAGCCCGGCGGGCGCGCTGGTCGTGCTGGGCCTGCTGGCGGCGCTGCCGGTCGCGGCACTCGCCGTACGGCTGCCGGAACACGTACGGGTGCTGCTGCGCCGCCTGACCGATGTGGTCGAGGCGGTGAGTGTGGTGGCGCTGATTCCGGTCGGGCTCGGGGCGTTCGGGGTTTTTGACCGTTTGCTGTAGCTGTGGGTGCTTGTGGCGTGCGGCTGGCCGTAGCCATGGGTGCGTGCAGTGGCCGCCTGTTGTACGGGGATGGGCGTTGTACGGGTTATGGGCGCGCGGTCGATCGAAAGGCCGATCGAAATGGTCGGCCGGGTCGGCCAAAATGATCGGCCGCGACGGTCGAGTACATCGATCAGTCTGATCAGAAGGGGCGGCGGAGGGGTCATGACGGGACAGCCGGGGCAGCCGGGAGAGCTGGGGCGATCGGTGGAGCTGGGGCGGGCAGGAGTGCCAGGGCCGACGGAGCCCGCAGGGGCAGCGGGGGCGCAAGGGCCGCCCGGGGGTGCGCGGATGGTGCCGCCGATGCCCGGGTACGCGCCGGGCGGTGCGAGCGGTGGCGGGGCGCCTGTAGTGCCCGGACCGCCACCCGGGGCGCCGCCCGGGACGCCCGGTGTCATGCCCACGGCAGGCGCCATGCCGCTGCCGGGGGGCGCGCCTGTGTCCGTACCTGCGCCTGCGCCCGTACCTCCGCCCGTACCTGCGCCTGCGCCCGTACCTCCGCCCGTACCTGCGCCTGCGCCCGTACCGACGGTCCAGGCGCCGGTCGCTCCTGCCGGCCCGACCAGCCCCACCGGTCCTACTGATCCCACCGGCCCCACCGCCCCCGTATCCCTGGCAAAACAGGCACCCGACCCGGGCGGCACTCCCGCCCACCCCCGCAGCCCCCTCGCACCCACCCCCGTCTCCGTCCCCCTCCTCCCGCCCGAGCTGGACGGTGTGCAGGCCAAGCCCCGGCACGGGGAATCCGTCGCGCGGCGGGCGGGCCGGGCGCTGCGGCGCGTGTTCGCGTCGTCCGCCGCGGCCGAGACCGAAGCCCTGACCCGGGCCGCGCACGCCATCCAGCAGCCCGTGTCCACCGGGCGGCAGCTCGCCGTCTCCAGCATTCGCGGCGGTGCGGGCAAGTCCACCGTCGCCGCCCTGCTCGCCCTCACCTACGCGCACTACCGTTCCGACCCGGTGCTGGCGGTGGAGGCCGATCCGGCGCTGGGCACGCTGCCGCACCGGCTGGGCGCGCGGGAGGTGCGCTGGTCGGGCACCGACCTGGCGCAGATCGTCGACCCGGCGATGCTGATCACCGACCTGACCGGTTATCTCCTGCCGTTCACGGGCGGCGGCTGGCTGCTGCCGGGCAGCCAGGGCGCGATCGGCACGCGGCTGGATCTCGACACGTACCGCACCGTCATGACCTCCCTGCGCCGCCACTTCGCCACCACGGTGGTGGACTGCGAGACGCTGCCCGCCGAGGTGGCGCGGACCGCGCTGGTCACCACGCAGGCGCGGGTCCTGGTGACCCCGGCGACCGTGGAAGGCGTGCTGGCGACCGCATCCGTACTGGAGTGGATGGGCGGCGTGCACCCCGGGCTGCTGCCGACGTGCGTCGTCGTGCTCAACCACACGTCACCCGACGGGGGCATTGACGTACGCAAAGCTGTCGAGCATCTGGGGGCGGGCGGCGCGGCGGTCCTGCCACTGCCGTACGACCGGCATCTGGCCGGCGGCGGTGCCGTACGGACCGAACTGCTGGGCGAGCGGACGCGCGAGGCGGCGGCGCGGCTCGCCGCCGAGGTGATGGAACGCGCGGTGTCGCGCGGCCCGGGGAAGCAGCGCCGAACCTGACGGCGGCGCCTCGGTGGCGCCTCGGTGACGGGGCCAGGTGGGGCGAAGTCGGGCCATAGCCGTCCGTCCTGTGACGCGACTGCTCACCTGGGGCGGGGCAGGGCCTAGACTCCCGTGCGTACAGATCGTCGAAGTCGTTGAACAAGAGCAGTCAGGGAGCGAGGGCGGACGTGCCGGACGCGACCGTACGCACCAGCATTGCCGCGGACTATTTCCAGGGCTATTCGGTCGTCGGGCTCATCGCCGTGATCGGCGTGCTCTTCGTGGCCGTGGCCTTCGGTGCCGGGCGGCTGCTGCGGCCCGTGGTGCCCACCCCGGAGAAACTGCTCACCTACGAATGCGGCGTGGACCCGGTGGGTGAGGGCTGGGCGCACACCCAGGTCCGCTACTACGTCTACGCCTTCCTGTACGTGATCTTCGCCGTCGACTCGATCTTCCTGTTCCCCTGGGCGACGGTCTTCGCCGCCCCCGGGTTCGGCGGCGTCACGCTGGTGGAGATGTTCATCTTCCTCGGCTTCCTCGCCGTCGGCCTGCTCTACGCATGGAAGAAGGGCGTCCTGGAATGGACGTGACGAACGCCAAGCCGACCGCTGCCCCGGGTGCCCAGCTGCCCGTCGTGTCCGCCGGCGGTGCCGTCGAACGGCGCCGGCTGGGCCCGCTCGCCCGGCTCGCCCCCGAACCCATGAAGGTGGTCCTCAACTGGGGCCGCCGTTACAGCCTGTGGGTCTTCAACTTCGGGCTCGCCTGCTGCGCGATCGAGTTCATCGCCGCGTCGATGGCCCGGCACGACTTCATCCGGCTCGGCGTGATCCCGTTCGCGCCGGGGCCGCGGCAGGCCGACCTCATGATCGTCTCCGGCACGGTGACGGACAAGATGGCGCCCGCGGTCAAGCGGCTGTACGAGCAGATGCCGGAACCGAAGTACGTCATCTCCTTCGGCGCGTGCTCGAACTGCGGAGGCCCTTACTGGGACTCGTACGCGGTCACCAAGGGGGTCGACCAGATCATCCCCGTGGACGTGTACGTACCGGGCTGCCCGCCCCGGCCCGAGGCGCTGTTGCAGGGCATCCTCAAGCTCCAGGAGAAGATCGCCCGCGAGTCGCTGGGGGAGCGGTACGGCAACGGGGGCGACGGCGACGCGCCGGCCGGCCCGTCGCCCGCCGCGCTGCGCAGCGGGCTGGTCGCGCCGCCGGAGCCCGCTGGGCCGGGAGCGACGCCCGGGACCGGCGCGGATGCCGGTGACGGGAAGCCGAAGGGAGCGGGCGACCAGTGAACGACGAACAGGTCCCGGGCCCGGAGGCCGGAACGGAACCGTCCGCCGCGGAGCCTTCCGCAGCTGAGCCGTCCGCCGCGGAACCGGCCGTCGGCTGGCTGCCGGGACCGGCCGCCGAGGTCTTCGGCCCGGGCGCGACCGCCGAAGAGGCGTACGAGCTGCTCACCGTGGACGTGCCCGCCGACGCCTGGATCCCGGCGCTGACCGCCGCCCGCGACGTCCTCGGGTGCAGCTACTTCGACTGGCTGAGCGCGGTCGACGAGCCCGGTACGGGCTTCCGCGTCTGCGCGCACCTCGCCGACATCGCCCGGCCCGGAACCGTACGGCGTCTGGTGCTGCGCACCACCGTCCCGCACGACGCCGCCGTACTGCCCACCGCCACCGGCGTGTACGCGGGCGCGGGCTGGCACGAGCGCGAGACGCACGAGATGTTCGGCGTGGACTTCACCGGCCACCCGTACCTGGAGCCGCTGCTGCTCCCGGAGAACTTCGAGGGCCACCCGCTGCGCAAGGACTTCGTGCTCGCGGCGCGGGTCGCCAAGGCGTGGCCGGGCGCGAAGGAGCCGGGCGAGTCGGAGCACGGCGGGCCCAAGCGCCGCCAGATGCTGCCGCCCGGTGTGCCCGATCCGAATGAGTGGGGCCCGCTGAAGGGCCAGCTGCCGCCTGCCCCGGCCCGGCCGGCCCGCGGAGCCCGCGCGGCCGGTGGTGCCCGTGCGGCCGGTGGGGCGGCGGGGGAGCGGCCGGCCCGTCGTACGCGTACGGCGAGCGCGGGCTCGGCGAGCCAGCAGGGCGTCGCGAGTGGCGCGAGCGCCGCGAGTGGCACGGGGACACCGGCTACGGAGGCGACGGCCGCCGCCGAGGCGGCGGCCCCGGCCGCCCGGCCGGAGCGCCCCGCCCGCCGGATGCGCAGCGCGAGCCAGGGGTCGGCCAGCCAGGGGCCGACCAGCCAGGGAGCGGCCGGTCAGGAAGCGACCGGTCAGGGAACGGCCGGTCAGGAAGCGGCTGCCCAGGAACCGGCCACCCGGGAACCCGCAGGCAAGGAGTCGGCGGGCACGGAAACGGGCAGTCGGCCGACCGCTGCCGGCCCGGCCGCCGGTCCGCGCGCCACCGGTTCCCCGGACGCGCCGTGGCACCACGCCCGCCCCGCCTTCGAGGACGCGCCGAAGCCTGAGGACGCACCGAAACCGGAGGACGCACCGAAGCCGGCGGACGAGGGCGACACCACGAAGGCGTCCGAGGCCCCCGAGGCCGCAGCGGCCCCCAAGGCTCCCGAAACTCCGGAGCGCCCCAAGGCCACGGAGCCCCCCGCCCCCGCCGAAGCGCCCGCGCCCACCCCCGCCCCCACCGAGAACACCGACCCCGACGCAGAGGAAGAAGGCGGGACCAGACCATGAGCGACGCCCTCGACATCGCCCTGCGCCTGATCGCCGTCTTCGTCGCCTTCCTGGTCTTCCCGCTGGTCATCGGCCAGACCGAGCACAAGGTCATGGCCCATATGCAGGGCCGTCTCGGCCCCATGTACGCGGGCGGTTTCCACGGCTGGGCGCAGCTCGTCGCCGACGGCGTGAAGTTCGCGCAGAAGGAGGACGTCGTACCGGCCGGTGCCGACCGGCGCATCTTCCAGCTCGCGCCCGCCGTCGCCCTGCTGCCGTACCTGCTCGTCCTGATCGCCATCCCGATCGGCCCGCACAACGCGGTCGGGCAGGCGCTGGACGCGGGCATCTTCTTCGTCCTCGCCGTCATGGGCGTCGGTGTGCTGGGTTCGCTCATGGCGGGCTGGGCCTCGGCCAACAAGTTCTCGCTGCTCGGCGGGTTGCGTACCGCCGCGCAGCTTCTGGCGTACGAGCTGCCGATGCTGCTCGCCGCCGCCTCCGTCGCGATGGCCGCCGGCACGCTCTCGCTGCCCGGCATCCTGGACGCCTTCCACTGGTGGTGGGTGCCGTGGCAGATCGTCGGCGGGCTGGTCTTCTTCACGGCGGGCCTGGCCGAGCTGCAACGGCCGCCGTTCGACATGCCGGTCGCCGACTCCGAGATCATCTTCGGCGCGTACACCGAGTACACCGGGCTGCGCTTCGCGCTGTTCCTGCTCGCCGAGTACGCCGGGATCGTCGTGCTGTGCGCCCTGACCTCCGTGCTGTTCCTCGGCGGCTGGCACGGGCCGTTCGGCGCCGACGGCCTCGGCTGGCTGTGGACGCTCCTGAAGACCGCGATCCTCGCCTTCGGCGTGATCTGGCTGCGCGTCAGCTACCCGCGGCTGCGTGAGGACCAGCTGCAGAAGCTGGCCTGGACAGTGCTGATCCCGCTGGCCCTCGCCCAGATCGCCCTCACCGGCGTCGTCAAGGTGGTGATCTCGTAATGGCCCCGGAGAAGAAGTCCGGCTGGCCCGGCAGCGGCCTCGCCAAGGGCCTGGCCGTGACCCTTCGTACGATGACGAAGCGTTCGGTCACCGAGCAGTACCCGGATGTCCAGCCCGAGCTGGCGCCGCGCACCCGCGGCGTGATCGGGCTGTTCGAGGAGAACTGCACGGTCTGCATGCTGTGCGCGCGTGAGTGCCCGGACTGGTGCATCTACATCGACTCCCACAAGGAGACGGTGCCGCCCGCCGCCCCCGGCGGCCGGGAGCGCAGCCGCAACGTCCTGGACCGCTTCGCCATCGACTTCTCGCTGTGCATGTACTGCGGTATCTGCATCGAGGTGTGTCCGTTCGACGCGCTGTTCTGGTCGCCGGAGTTCGAGTACGCCGAGACCGACATCCACAACCTGACCCACGAGCGGGACAAACTCCGTGAATGGATGTGGACGGTGCCGGAGCCGCCCGCCCTCGACCCCGCGGCCGAGGAGCCCAAGGAGATCGCCGCCGCCCGCAAGGCCGCCGACAAACTCGCCGCGCAGGAAGCGGCCGAGCGGCAGGCCCGTGAGCAAGCCGCCCGAGAAAGCCAGGACCAGGAGGGGGAAGCGTGACGCTCGCCGCCGCAAGCCACGGCTTCCTCTCCCCGACCGGGGTCGAGATCGCCTTCCTCCTCGTCGGCCTCGTCACCCTCGGCGCGGCCGTGGTCACCGTCACCACCAGGCAGCTGGTGCACGCCGCCCTGTGGCTGGTGGTCGCCCTCGGCGGCATCGCCGTCGAGTACCTCCTGCTGACCGCCGAGTTCATCGCCTGGGTGCAGGTCCTGATCTACGTCGGGTCCGTCGTCGTCCTCCTCCTCTTCGGGCTGATGCTCACCAAGGCGCCCATCGGCCGCTCCCCGGACGCCGACTCCGGCAACCGCTGGGCCGCGCTCACCGTGGCCGTCGCGTCCGCCGCCGCCCTCGTCTGGGTCGTCACGGACGCGTTCCGTACGACCTGGATCGACCTGGACGGCGCCGTCCAGGGCTCCACCGAAGCCTCCGGGCGCAGCCTGTTCCAGTACTGGGTGCTGCCCTTCGAAGCGCTCTCCGTCCTCCTCCTCGCCGCCCTCGTCGGCGCCATCGTGCTCTCCCGCAGGAACACCGACCGGGCGCGGGCCGATGGCCACAAGCGGGCCGGTGGCCCCAAGCAGGCCGGTGGCAGTGGGCAGGCCGGTGGCCGCGGCCGGGCCGATGACCGCGACGGAGCCGCCGGCCGTGGCCGGACCGCCGGCCGCGCGCGCCCCGGTGACCCCGCACGCACCAGAGAGGACCAAGGCTGATGCACCTCGCCTATCCCGCCGTCCTCGCCGTCCTCCTGTTCTGCGTCGGCCTGTACGGCGTGCTCGCCCGCCGCAACGCGATCCTGGTCCTGATGTCCGTCGAGCTGATGCTCAACGCCGTCAACCTCAACCTCGTGGCGTTCGACGTCTGGCTGCGCGACAAGCTGCACGCCGGCCAGGCGCTCACCCTCTTCACCATCGCCGTGGCCGCCGCCGAGATCGGCATCGGCCTGGCGATCGTCCTGCTCGTCTACCGCAACCGCGGCAGCTCGGACGTCGACCGGCTCCGCGACCTCGCCGAACGCCCGGACGGCAGCGACCCGAACGATGACCTCACCGGCGGTGCGGACGGTGCCGCCGGCCGGCCGAAGCCGGACCAGCGGGCGGAGGCCGCCGCGTGACGACCACGACCACCGCCGTACTCGTACCCCTCCTCCCCTTCCTCGGCGCCCTCGCGGGCCTCTTCGCCGGCCGCCGGGCGCCCGGGTTCGTGCGCCCGCTGGCCATCCTGCCGACCGTCGCCGCGGCCGTACTGGCCGTCGTCGTGGCCGTCGGCCAGGGCGGTGGCGCCGGCGCGGAGAAGGCCCCGCTGGACGCCGCCACCCGGCTCACCCCGACCGGCTCCGTCCCCGTCGACCTCGCCCTGCACATCGACGGCTTCGCCGCCCTCGTCGCCGTACTCGTGGCGGTCGTCGCCTGCTGCGTGCAGCTCTACTCGACCGGCTACCTGCGCGACGACCCGCGCTACTCCTCCTACGCCGCCCTGGTCTCCCTCTTCACCGCCGCGATGCTGCTGGTCGTCTACTCCGGCGACCTGATGGTGCTGCTGGTGGGCTGGGAGATCATGGGCATCTGCTCGTACTTCCTGGTCGGCCACTACTGGGAGACCGAAGCCGCCCGCTCCGCGTCCCTCAAGGCGTTCCTCGTCACCAAGCTGGGCGACGTCCCCTTCCTCTTCGGCATCTTCGCGCTCGCCGCGGACGCCGGTACGTTCCGCATCACCGGCATCCTCAAGACCGTGGCCGTCGGCGGACTGGACCACCCGACCCTGATCGCCCTGCTGCTCCTGGCCGGCGTCGCGGGCAAGTCGGCCCAGTTCCCGCTGCACACCTGGCTGCCCGACGCGATGGCCGGCCCGACCCCGGTCTCGGCCCTCATCCACGCGGCCACCATGGTCGCCGCCGGCGTCTACTTCGTCGCCCGTCTCCTCCCCGTCTTCGCGGCCTCCGCCACCGCGATGGTCGTCCTTGCCGTCATGGCCGCGGCCACGATGGTCGGCTCCGGACTCGCCGCCCTGGCGCAGGACGACATCAAACGCGTCCTCGCCTATTCGACGGTCGGCCAGCTCGGCTACATGACCGGCGCGCTGGCCGTCGGCGACCGCGGCGCCGCCGTCTTCCACCTCCTGTCGCACGGTGCGTTCAAGGCCCTCCTCTTCCTCGCCGCCGGAGTGGTCATCCACGCCGCCGGCACCAACTCGCTCGCCGCCATGTCGCGGATGCGCGGCCTGGCCCGGCGCATCCCCGACGCCTACTGGACGATGACGGTCGCGCTGCTCGCCCTCGCCGCCATCCCCCCGTTCGCCGGCTTCTTCTCCAAGGAAGCCGTCCTGGGCGCCGCCGAACACGCCGCCACCGGCCACGCGACGGCCGCCGGCACGCTCGCCGCCGTCCCCACGGCGGCCGGCTGGACCGTCCTGCTCGCCGGACTGCTCACCGCCCTCCTCACCGCCGGGTACGCGACCCGCCTGTGGCTGCTGGCCTTCCACGGCAACGGCCCGGACACCGCCCCCGACCACGGCAAGCAGCCGCTCGTGATGAACACCGTGCTGTGGGTGCTGTTCGTCCCCACCCTCGCGCTGGGCCTGGCCACCCCCGCCCTGCCCGACTGGTTCGACGGCCGCTCGCTGACCCCGACCCTGACCACCTCCGTTCTGGGCACCGGCGTCGCCCTCGTCGGCGCCCTGATCACGTACGGAGCCTGGCGGCACACCACCGCCCTCGCCGCCCGCGTCCCGCTCGGCGCGGTCGCCGTGGCCCCGGACGCCGCCCCCGCGGACTCCGAGGAGAGCGCCATCGCCACCCACGCCGCCGCCTACGGCGACAACGCCGGCGCCCCGGACCCCGCCGACCCCGGTCGGCTCCTCCTGGGCCCGCTGCACCGCCACGCCGCCGTCGGCTTCCACCTCGACGCCGTCTACACCGCCCTGTTCGTACGGCCGGTACGGGCCGGCGCCCGGCTCGTCCGCTTCCTCGACCGCGAGGTCGTCGACACGTATGTGCACGGCGCGGGCACCGCCTCCCGCTGGCTGGGCGCCGCCGTCCGCCGGGCCCAGACCGGCAATGTGCAGACCTACCTGGGCGCGCTGCTCGCGGGCTCGCTCGTCCTGGCCGTCGCCGTCGTCCTCGTCGCTACGGGCACGGGAGCCTGACCGTGAACCTCCATCAGACCGCTATGCAGCTTCTCCTCGCGGCCGTCGTCGTCCTCCCCCTGCTGGGCGCGGTCGCCGCGCTGCTCCCGGCCCCGCCCGGGCTCAAGGGCCGCAACCCCGACCAGGCCGTACTGCGCCACGGCGTGACCGTCACCGGTGCGGTACTGGCCGCGGCCGTCGCCCTGGCCGTCGGCTTCGACCACGACCACCCGGCCCGGATGCAGGCCACCACCGACATCAGCTGGATCCAGGCCCTCGGCATCCGGATCCACCTCGGCATCGACGGCATCTCGCTCCCCCTTCTCGTGATGACCGCGCTGCTGACCTTCCTCTGCGCGCTGTACAGCTACTTCCACATGCCCGCGGGCCCGTCCCCCAAGGCGTTCGTGGCCCTGCTCCTGGTCCTGGAGGCCGGCACCCTCGCCACCTTCGCCGTCCTGGACCTCGTGCTGTTCTTCCTCGCCTTCGAGATGGTCCTCATCCCGATGTACTTCCTCATCGCCCGGTGGGGCGGTGCGCAACGGCAGTACGCGGCGTGGAAGTTCATCCTCTACACCCTCCTCGGCTCGGTCGTGATGCTGCTGGGCCTCCTCCTCATCGGCCTGAAGTCCGGCACGTTCGACATGGTGGCACTCGCCACTGACAACGGCCCGAAAGCCCAGCTCAGCCACACCGTCCAGCTGCTCGCGGTGCTCGCGATCGGCATCGGACTGGCCGTCAAGGCGCCGATGTGGCCGCTGCACAGCTGGCTGCCGGACGCCCACACCGCCGCCCCCACCGTCGGCTCGGTGCTGCTCGCGGGCGTGCTGCTGAAGATGGGCACGTACGGCTTCGTGCGCATCGCGCTGCCCATCGCGCCCGACGGCATGCACACCTTCGCCCCGTACCTCGCCGCCTTCGCCGCCGTCGGCATCGTCTACGGCTCGCTCGCCTGCCTGGCGCTCGCCCGGCGCGGCGCCAAGGGCGACCTCAAACGCCTGATCGCCTACAGCTCGGTCGGCCACATGGGGTTCGTCCTGCTCGGCATCGCGACCATGACACCGACCGGCCTGAACGGCGCGCTGTTCGCCAACATCGCGCACGGCCTGATCACCGGCCTGCTGTTCTTCCTGGTCGGCGCCCTCAAGGACCGGTACGGCACCAGCGACCTGGACCGGCTCGCGGGCCGCACCGGCGCCGCCCTGTACGGGCGCGCCCCGCGCTTCGGCGGCCTGCTGGCCTTCGGCGCCATCGCCTCCCTCGGCCTGCCCGGACTCGCCGGATTCTGGGGCGAGATGCTCGCCATGTTCGGCGCCTTCGAGCCCGCGGCGGGGCTGAGCCGTCCCGCGTTCCTGACGTTCATGGCGCTGGCCGGCCTCGGCACCCTGCTCACCGCCGCGTACCTGCTGATCGTCGTACGGCGGGTGTGCATGGGGAGCAAGGAGACGGCCGAGGGCGGCGCCACCCGTACCGCCCCCGTCATCCCCGACCTGGCTCGTTACGAATACGCGGCCTGGTCCCCCCTCGCCGCCCTCACCGTCCTCGCCGGCCTGTGGCCCGCGGCCCTCCTCGGCCTCACCGACCCGGTCGTCCAGCAGCTCCTCGGAGGCGGTAAGTGATGAGTTCCGTGACCTCCCTGGTCCAGTCCGTCGACTGGCTCGCCGTCGCCCCGCCCACCATCACCGCCGTCGTCGCCCTGGCCGTCCTGGTCGCCGACCTCTTCGTACCCGAGAACCGCAAGCCGCTCCTGGGCTGGTGCGCGATCGGCGGCCTCGCCCTGGCCGCGCTCTCCCTCGTCCCCCTGGTGGCGGGGGACCGCCGCACCTTCTGCCTGACCACGGACCCCGGCGTCTGCAGCTACGCGGCCGACCACTTCGCCGTCGTCATCCAGTTCCTGGTGCTGGCGGGCGCGCTGCTCACCGCCCTGCTGTCGGTCACCGCCATCGAGGACCACCGGCTGCCCGCGGGCGAGTTCTGGTTCCTGCTGCTGTCCTCGGCGGCGGGCGCGGCCCTGCTGCCCGCCTCCCGGGACCTGGCGACCCTCGTCATCGCCCTGGAGGTGGCCTCGCTGCCGGCCTTCGCCCTCGTGGGGCTCAAGCGCGCGAACCGCCTCTCCTCGGAGGCGGCCCTCAAATTCTTCCTGTCCTCGGTGACGGCCACCGCCGTCATGCTCCTGGGCGTCAGCTTCGTCTACGCGGCGACCGGCAGCCTGCACCTGAGCCGCGTCGCCGACGCCCTCACGCACCTGCCCGATCCCCAGCTCGCCACCCTGGCCACCGCGGGCGTCGCCCTCACCCTCGTCGGCTTCGCCTTCAAGACTGCCGCCGTGCCGTTCCACTTCTGGGTGCCCGACACCTACGTGGGCGCGCCGCTGCCGGTCGCCGCGTACCTCTCGGTGATCGGCAAGGCCGTCGGCTTCTCCGGCCTCATCCTGGTCGCGGTCCAGGGCTTCCCCTCGTACGCGAACGTCTGGGGCCCGGCCATCGCCGTCCTGGCCGCCCTGACCATGACCGTCGGCAACGTCGCCGCGCTGCGCCAGGCCCCGGACCGCGCGCACAGCGCCGTGCGCCTGCTCGCCTGGTCCTCGGTGGGCCAGGCCGGCTACCTCCTGGTGCCGATCGCCGCCGCCGGGTACGCCGACGACGCGGCGCACGCCATCGGGTCCACCGTCGCGTACGCCCTGATGTACGCGGCCGTGAACCTCGGCGCCTTCGGAGTCGCCGCCCTCGTGGCCCGTACGAGCCCCGCCAACCGCATCAGCGACTACCGCGGCCTCTACGCGCGCCGTCCGCTGGCCGCGCTGGCCCTCGGGTTCTTCCTGCTCTGCCTGGCGGGCCTGCCGCCCGGCATCATCGGCCTGTTCGCCAAGGTGACGGTCTTCTCGGCGGCGGTGGACGCGGGCCTGGCCTGGCTCGCCGTGGTCATGGCCGTCAATGTGGTGATCGCGCTCTACTACTACCTCCAGTGGACGGCAGTGCTCTTCCGTACGGCGGAGGAGCCGGCCGAGGCCGGGACCGGTGTCGGGGCCGGAGCCGAGGCCGGAGTGACGGCCGGGACACGGGCCGTCCCGCTCGCCGCCGCCATCGCCCTGGCCGCCGTCCTCGGCATCGTCCTGTCCGGGGCGCCGCAGCTGGTCCTCCGCTTCGCCTCCGGCGCGCTCCTCTGAGCGCGTCGCGGCAGCCTGCCTCCTGACGGTCGCCCGACCACAGCCACTCGCCTTCTCCAGCGCCCGGGCCGCCTTCCGGGCCGTGCCCGCTGGCCGGAAACAGACGGCTCCACACCGCCCGACGGCCGGAAATCACCCGGCCGCCGCCCGGGCCGGGGGCGCGCACGCGGAGCATCCGCGCGGGGCTCACTCGTACGGCTGTACGCCGCCATCACGTGCACAAGGGAACCAGCACCCTTCATCTGGCGTTGACCAGACAGAAAGGGTCCACTGAAAAGTGGAGGAATCGTCAGCAAAGGGTTCCCCTGCCGCACCACCTGGAGGGCGTACCGTGCACCGCAGGCACAACGGGCTCAGGACCGCCGTACTCCTCGGGGGACTGTCCGCGCTCATCATCGTCATCGGCGGCTTTTTCGGCCGTACCGGCCTGATCGTCGCGGTCCTGGTGGCCCTCGGAACCAACGCCTACGCGTACTGGAACAGCGACAAGCTCGCCCTGCGGGCCATGCGCGCCCGCCCGGTGAGCGAGTTCGAGGCCCCGCAGCTCTACCGGATGGTCCGTGAACTGTCCACGGCGGCGCGCCAGCCCATGCCCCGCCTGTACATCTCCCCGACCCAGGCCCCCAACGCCTTCGCCACCGGCCGCAATCCGCGCAACGCCGCCGTCTGCTGCACGGAAGGCATCCTGCACCTCCTGGACGAGCGCGAACTGCGCGGCGTCATCGGCCACGAGC
This sequence comes from Streptomyces sp. NPDC018019, assembly GCF_044327805.1. NCBI lineage: Bacteria > Bacillati > Actinomycetota > Actinomycetes > Kitasatosporales > Streptomycetaceae > Streptomyces > Streptomyces sp. NPDC018019. Next base: position 147,204 of record NZ_JBIRGD010000001.1, read on the forward strand.
TGAGCCACGTCTACAACCGCGACATCCTCATCTCCTCCGTGGCCGGAGCGCTGGCCTCGGTCGTGATGTTCCTGGTCAACTTCGCCTGGCTGATCCCCATAGGCCGCTCCGACGACGACGAGGGGCCCGGCATCCTGGGCATGCTGCTGATCATGATCCTCGGCCCGGTGGCGGCCTCCCTCATCCAACTGGCCGTCAGCCGCTCCCGCGAGTACCAGGCCGACGCCTCCGGCGCCCAGCTCACCGGCGACCCGCTCGCCCTCGCCTCCGCGCTGCGCAAGCTGGAGGCGGGCACCCGGCAGCTCCCGCTGCCGGCCGAGCCCCGGCTGGAGACGGCGAGCCACATGATGATCGCCAACCCGTTCCGGCCCGGCGACGGAATGACCAAGCTGTTCTCGACCCACCCGCCGATGCGCGAGCGCATCACCCGCCTCGAACAGATGGCGGGCCGCCGCTCCTGAGGGTCCGGCCCGCGTCCGGCCCCGCGGCGCCCGGGGCCGCGGCGTCTGCAACGATTCGGCCCGCCACTGCGTCTACCTGGGGGTAAGACTCGACCACCGCACGATTCCGGTGCATGGAAGGCTGCCGCGCATGAAGCTCATCCTCAACGTCATCTGGCTGATCCTCAGCGGCCTGTGGATGGCCATCGGCTACGTGTTCGCGGGCATCATCTGCTGTGTGCTGATCATCACCATCCCGTTCGGCATCGCCTCGTTCCGGATAGCGGGGTACGCGCTGTGGCCCTTCGGCCGGACGACGGTGGAGCGCCGGGACGCGGGCGCCGGATCGGTCATCGGCAACGTCATCTGGGTCGTCTTCGCGGGCTGGTGGCTGGCGCTCGGCCACATCGTCACCGGCCTCCTGCTGTGCGTGACGATCATCGGCATCCCGTTCGGCATCGCGAACTTCAAGATGGTGCCGATCTCGCTGCTCCCGCTCGGCCGCGAGATCGTGCCGACGGACCAGCCCTTCGCCGCGCGCTACTGAGGGCGCCCGCCCCGCCCCCTCCAGGTCCTGCCCGTTCAGCGCCGTACGAGCCCACGGGGCGCCACGTACCGCTTGAAGCCGAGCGGCGTGACGCCCGGGACGCTCTCGATGAGCCGCATCACCGCACCGTCCTTCCGCAGGGACGTCTCGACCATGCGCTGGTGCGCGGCCTCGTCCGTCCACTCGCTGTAGTTGAAGACCCGGGTGCCGTCCTCGCTGATGTGGAAGTTCGAGGAGATCCCGCCGGATGTGGTCCGGGAGCCGTCGGCGGCGCCCGGCTGCCGGCCGTTCATCATGTCCACCAGGCCGTCGACCAGCTGCCGGGCGGCCTGGTGCCCGGTCGTTCCGAAGGAGACGGTCACGATGCAGCCGGGCTCCGGCGGCTCGCCCTGCGGCAGCAGGCTGCGGTAGTACCGGTAGCGCCGCGCCCCGCCCTCCTCGACGGCCCGCCGGGGCGCTCCGGCGGCCCCCTCCTCCCACTGCCCGAAGCCGAGTACGGAGCGGCCGTCCGTACCGGCGAGGAAGACCTGCGACACCAGCCCGGCCGGCAGCGGCGCGGCCTCCCACGCCCGCGCGGCGCCCTCGATCATGGCCTGCTGCCGCTCGGGACCGCCCGCGTCCCACTCACTGATCAGTACGGGGCCGACACCGGCCCGCCGGACGTCGGGCAGCGCGTCCACCAGGAAGCCCGCCGGGTTCTGGAAGCCGCCCGGGGAAGTGGCCGGGGCATGCGTGAGCTGCTGGTTTTCCGTTTCCGAAGTCATACGGACACTCTTCGACCTCAATCAAACTTGAGGTCAAGCCCGCGCTTCACACGGCTTCCCGGCCCCTGTGCCGCCCGGCGGAAAGCCGCCCGGACATACCGGTGGGGCGGCACGCACCTGCGTACCGCCCCACCGGACAGCCCCGGGCCGCGGCCCTGCGCACCGCGCCTACCGGTAGTTCACGAACTGCAGCGCGAAGTCCAGGTCCTTGCCCTTCAGCAGCTGCTGCACCGCCTGGAGGTCGTCCCGGCTCTTCGAGCTGACCCGCAGCTCGTCGCCCTGCACCTGCGCCTTGACGCCCTTCGGGCCCTCATCGCGGATGATCTTGGCGACCTTCTTCGCGTTCTCCTGCGAGATGCCCTCCTGGAGGGAGGCGAAGATCTTGTACTCCTTGCCGGAGGCCTGCGGCTCGCCCGCGTCCAGCGCCTTCAGCGAGATCCCGCGCTTGACCAGCTTGGACTGGAAGATGTCGAGGACAGCCTTCACCCGCTCCTCGGCGTTGGCGCGCATCTCGATCTTCTCGCCCGACCACTCGATCGACGCGCCCACGCCCTTGAAGTCGTAGCGCTGCGAGATCTCCTTGGCGGCCTGGTTGAGGGCGTTGTCGACCTCCTGCCGCTCGACCTTCGAGACGATGTCGAAACTGGAGTCGGCCATCTTGAGTTGGCTCCTCGTACGTAGATCCGTCAGGGGGTGCGGCCCACTCGGGACCGCTCCGCAAGCCTAGTCACCTCCCGCATGATCGATCCGGGAAGAACCGGGTGGCGAACCACCCCCGGCCATCGGGTATGGTTTACGTCGTTGCCACCGAGCGCCGCCGCAAAAGGCGGATCTCCCGGCAGCGAACCCCTGGCGGTGTGCCCGAGCGGCCAAAGGGAGCAGACTGTAAATCTGCCGGCTCAGCCTTCCCAGGTTCGAATCCTGGCGCCGCCACAGGTCCGAAGAGGCCCCGATCCGTGAAAGCGGATCGGGGCCTCTTCGCTGTGCCCTCCGCCGGTGTCGCGGAGTTCACCCGCACCCGGTCGGCCGTCCGCCGTACGCGCGGGCGTGACGACCCGGTGGTGACGGCGCAGGCGCGGCGCGGGCCCCCTTTCCGAGGGAGCGGGGCCCGCGCCGTTCGGTGACGGCCGGATCAGCCGGCCACCGCGCGGACCGCTTCCGCGACCGGGGTGTCGCCGCCGATCAGTTCCAGCGTGCGGCCGGCGGTGCCCGGCTCGTCCAGGAGGGCGGCGAGTACGGCCGCCACGTCGTCCCGGGGAACGTCGCCGCGGCCGGTCGACTCGGCGAGGCGGACCAGGCCGGTGCCCGGTTCGTCCGTCAGGCGGCCGGGGCGCAGGATCGTCCAGTCGAGGCCCGCCCGGGAGCGTACGTCGGCGTCCGCGGCGCCCTTGGCGCGCAGATACGCGGCGAACACCGGGTCGGTGCCCTCGGGCGGCTCCGTGTCGGCGCCCATCGACGAGACGACGACGAAGCGCCGTACGCCGGCCGCCTCCGCCGCGTCCGCGAACAGGGTGGCGGCGGCGCGGTCCACCGTCTCCTTGCGCGCGATTCCGCTGCCCGGCCCGGCGCCCGCCGCGAAGACCGCCGCGTCCGCCCCTTCGAGATGCCGGGTGACGTCGCCGATCAGCGCCGTCTCCAGGTCGCAGACGACCGGTTCGGCCCCGGCGGCCAGCAAGTCGCCGGCCTGTTCGGGCCGGCGGATGATGCCCGCGACCTCGTCCCCGCGCCCGTGCAGCAGCCGCTCCAGCCGCAGCGCGATCTGACCATGTCCACCTGCGATGACAATGCGCATGATCCCGACCGTACGCCTGTCACGCCGCGCGGCGCGGCACCCCGGGCGGCGGAGGCGGCGGAGGCGGCGCCGGGCGGCGCGGCGCGCTCAGCGCTGCGACTGCCGCGGCAGCTCCAGCGCCACCACCGCGGCCGAGTCGCAGTACTCGCGCACCGCGCTCGTCCGGGCCACCACCCGCCCCCGGTGCACCACGATCCGGCTGTACGCGAGCGACAGGACCCCGGCGAGGCTGTCGCCGCGTACGGCCAGCAGCTCGGCGGGGAAGCCCGCTTCGACGCGGACCTCCGGGAGGCCCAGCGTCGCGCGGGCGGCCGCGCTGACCGTCCCGTAGGCGGCGTCGGGGCCCGCCTCGCCCAGGGAGGCCAGCAGGTACGCGGCCTCCAGAGGGTCGCCGCGGCCCACCGGGTTCGCCGCGTCGCGCAGGGCGCCGCTGCCGGCCGCCACGCGCACCCCGGCCGCGCGCAGCAGCCGTACGGGCGCCTGACGGCCCGCCGGGCCGGCCGGCCTCCCGGAGCCCGCCAGAGCCCCGCTGCGCCGCTCCAGGGCCGCACAGCCGCCCTGCGGCAGGCACACGACCGTCACGCCGCCCGCCGCGAGCTGCTCGGCGGTGCGTGCCGCCACCTCCGGCGGCAGCGCCGACAGGCCCGCGCACGGCCCGATCGCCACACCGGGCCGCAGCCCGCCCGCCATCGCCGCGAACCGGGCCAGCCGCGCGGGGTCGTCGCCGTCCGTGTGGAGGTCCACCGCGCAGCCGTGCTCGGCGGCGAGTTCCAGGACGGCTTCGACGTACCCGGCCGGATCGGGGTCGAGGTCGGGGCAGCCGCCGACCACCGTGGCGCCCATCTTGACGGCGTCCCGCAGCATCGCCAGTCCGTCCGCGCCCGCCGCCCCGGTGAGCATCCGCGGCACCGCGACCGCCGCCATCTCGGCCAGCCCGCGCAGCGACCGGCTCGCCTGGAGGACGGCCTCCAGCGACCGCAGTCCCTGGACGTCCCCGACGCGTACGTGGGTGCGCAGGGCCGTCGCGCCGTGGCCCAGTTGCAGGAGAGCCGCTTCCGTGGTGCGGCGCTGGACGTCTTCGAGGGTGTCCGTGGCGGGCCCGATGGCGTCCGCGGTCAGCGCGGTGTCGCAGTGCGCGTGCGGCTCGGCGGGGGCCGGGAGCAGCAGATAGCCGCCGAGGTCGACGCGGGTGCCCTGCGGGGCGAGGCTGCCCGCCGTACCGACCGCCTCGATGCGCCCGCCGCTGAGCCGTACGTCCACCACGCGGCCGTCGGCCAGCCGGGCGTCGCAGAGCACCAGGGTGCCCGCCGCGCCGGTGCCGTCGCTGCCCGTGGCCTTCTCGGGGCCCGGCTGCGGCTGACTGCTCTCGGACATCGCGCTCCTCGAAGGACCGGGCGTGCAAGATCACGCAGCGTGGTCCGAGCCTAGGGGGCGGTCCGGGGAGCTTCACGGAGGCGCGAAATAGTCGTACCGGTGTGGTGCGAGGGGCCGCGGGGGCGGTCGCCGGATACGGATTTCACCTTTGGCGGCAGGCCGTGTAATGTCTTCATCGCTCGCCCCAATAGCTCAGTCGGCAGAGCGTCTCCATGGTAAGGAGAAGGTCTACGGTTCGATTCCGTATTGGGGCTCTGATGTGTGAGGTATCCCGCCTTCGGGCGGGGTCCGCTCACATCGCAGCGGTGTAGCTCAGTCGGTAGAGCAAGCGGCTCATAATCGCTGTGTCACCGGTTCAAGTCCGGTCACCGCTACATACAGTAGCCGATTGTGGGGTCGGTCTCCCGATCGGCTACTCTTCTATGCGTTCACCCGTCCATCCGTCCGTCAAGGAGCACTCACGTGGCTGCCACCGACGTCCGCCCGAAGATCACGCTGGCCTGCGTGGAGTGCAAGGAGCGGAACTACATCACCAAGAAGAACCGGCGTAACGACCCGGACCGTCTTGAGATGAAGAAGCACTGCCCGCGTTGCAACGCGCACACCGCGCACCGCGAGACGCGATAACACCAGGCTCGTCCGCGAGGCCGTCCCCAGTCCCTGGGGGCGGCCTCGCGGCGTTGTGGTGCGAGCTGCGGGCGCGCGGCGCGGCGCCCGGCCACGCACCGGTATGACAAGGTCAGGACCGTTGCAGGGACCAGTTCAGGGAGGTTACGAGCCCATGGCGCTCGACCAGTCCTTCGTCGGGCGGAGCTACCCGGCCACCGCTCCTTATGAGGTCGGCCGGGAGAAGATCCGCGAATTCGCCGAGGCGATCGGGGACGCCGCCCCGGCGTACACCGACGCCGAGGCCGCCAGGGCGCTCGGGCACCCCGATGTGATCGCCCCGCCGACCTTTGTGTTCTCCATCACCTTCCGCGCCGCCGGTCAGGTCGTCGAGGACCCGCAGCTGGGTCTCGATTACAGCCGGGTGGTGCACGGTGACCAGAAATTCGTCTACACCAGGCCGGTGCGCGCCGGTGACCGGCTGACGGTCACCTCGACCATCGAGGCGATCAAATCCATGGCGGGAAACGACATTCTCGATATCCGTGGTGAGGTGCACGACGCGGCGGGCGAACACGTGGTGACCGCTTTCACGAAGCTGGTGGCGCGCGCCGCCGGACAGGAGGGCTGACGCGATGACCGCGAAGATCTCTTACGCCGACGTCGAGGCCGGCACCGAACTCCCGGCGCAGACCTTTCCGGTGACCCGTGCCACGCTCGTGCGGTACGCGGGCGCCTCCGGTGACTTCAACCCGATCCACTGGAACGAGAAGTTCGCCAAGGAGGTCGGCCTCCCCGACGTCATCGCGCACGGCATGTTCACCATGGCCGAGGCGGTCCGGGTGGTCACCGACTGGACCGGCGACCCGGGCGCGGTCGTCGAGTACGGCGTGCGCTTCACCAAGCCCGTAGTGGTCCCGAACGACGACGAGGGCGCGGTCATCGAGGTCACCGGCAAGGTCGCGGCCAAGCTGGACGACCAGGCCCGTACCGTCCGCGTCGACCTGACCGCGACCAGCGCCGGGCAGAAGGTGCTGGGGATGTCGCGCGCGGTGGTGCGGCTCGCCTGAGCAGAGTGATCGTTACCTCACGGGGGCGGCCCGGCCGGAGCGGCGGGGCCGCCCCCGTACTCTTGAGCCCGTGCAGGAACTCCACGACGCCCCCCTCGCCCCGCTGACCACCTTCCGGCTCGGCGGACCGGCCACCCGGCTGCTCACCGCCACCACGGACGACGAAGTGATCGCGGCCGTCCGCGAGGCCGACGCCTCCGGTACGCCGCTGCTGGTGATCGGCGGCGGCAGCAACCTGGTCATCGGCGACAAGGGCTTCGAGGGCACCGCGCTGCGCATCGCCACCCGTGGCTTCGCGCTCGACGGCACCGACCTGACGCTGGCCGCGGGCGAGAACTGGTCCGACGCGGTGGCCCGTACGGTCGCGGCGGGGCTCGCGGGCATCGAGTGCCTGGCGGGCATCCCCGGATCGGCGGGTGCCACGCCCATCCAGAACGTGGGCGCGTACGGGCAGGAAGTGTCCTCCACCATCACCGAAGTGGTCGCGTACGACCGCATAGCGGGCGAAACCGTGACCCTTTCGAACGCCGAGTGCGCGTTCTCGTACCGCCACAGCCGCTTCAAGGAGCATCCCGACCGGTTCGTCGTGCTGCGCGTGCGCTTCGCCCTGGAGGACGCGGGCGGGCTGTCCGCGCCGGTCAAGTACGCGGAGACCGCGCGCACCCTCGGCGTGCGGGCGGGCGACCGGGTGCCGGCCGCCACCGCCCGCGAGACCGTGCTCAAGCTGCGGGCCGGCAAGGGCATGGTGCTGGACCCGGAGGACCACGACACCTGGTCAGCGGGGTCCTTCTTCACCAACCCGGTCCTCACCGAGGCGGCGTACGCCGACTTCCTCGCGCGCGTCCACGAGCGCCTGGGCGCGGACGTCACCCCGCCCGCCTTCCCGGCGGGGGACGGGTACGTGAAGACCTCGGCCGCCTGGCTCATCGACCGGGCCGGCTTCACCAAGGGCTACGGCGACGGACCCGCCTGCATCTCCACCAAGCACACCCTCGCCCTCACCAACCGCGGCCGGGCCACCACCGAGGACCTGCTGACGCTGGCCCGCGAGGTCCGCGACGGTGTCCACGCGGCCTTCGGCATCACCTTGGTCAACGAACCGGTGACGGTCGGCGTCACCCTTTAGGGACGGGGGCGGGCCGCAGCGGGCCCGCCCAGGCGCGGAAACCGCCCGTCACTCCCCGTCCAGCCACGCGTCCACGCCCGCCAGCAGCTTCCGCCGCACGTCCTCCGGCGCCCGGGAGCCCCGTACCGACTGGCGGGCCAGCTCGGCCAGTTCGGCGTCCGAGAAGCCGTGCGCGGTGCGGGCGATCTCGTACTGGGCCGCCAGCCGGGAGCCGAACAGCAGCGGGTCGTCGGCGCCCAGCGCCATCGGGACGCCGGCGTCGTAGATGGTCCGCAGCGGCACGTCCTCCGGCTTGTCGTAGACGCCCAGGGCCACGTTCGACGCCGGGCAGACCTCACAGGTCACCCCCCGCTCGGCGAGCCGCCGCAGCAGCGCCGGGTCCTCCGCCGCCCGCACGCCGTGGCCGACCCGCGCCGCGTGCAGGTCGTCCAGGCAGTCCCGCACGCTCGCCGGTCCGGACAGCTCGCCGCCGTGCGGGGCCGCCAGCAGCCCGCCGTCGCGCGCGATGGCGAAGGCCCGGTCGAAGTCGCGCGCGAAGCCCCGCCGCTCGTCGTTGGAGAGCCCGAAACCGACCACGCCGCGGTCGGCGTAGCGGACCGCCAGACGGGCGAGCGTACGGGCGTCCAGGGGGTGCTTCATGCGGTTCGCGGCCACCAGGACGCGTATCCCGAGGCCGGTCTCCCCGGACGCCGTGTGCACCGCGTCCAGGATGATCTCCAGCGCGGGGATCAGCCCGCCCAGCCGCGGCGCGTACGAGGTCGGGTCCACCTGGATCTCCAGCCACCCGGAGCCGTCCCGCACGTCCTCCTCGGCGGCCTCGCGGACCAGCCGCTGGATGTCCTCGGGGGAGCGCAGGCAGGAACGGGCGATGTCGTACAGCCGCTGGAAGCGGAACCAGCCGCGCTCGTCCGTGGCCCGCAGCTTCGGGGGCTCGCCGCCCTGCAGGGCCTCCGGCAGGTGCACGCCGTACTTGTCGGCGAGGTCCAGCAGGGTCGCGGGCCGCATCGACCCGGTGAAGTGCAGGTGCAGATGGGCCTTCGGCAGCGCCCGGACATCGCGTACACGTTCCATCCCAGGATCTTGCCGTACGCGGCCGACGCGCCGGTAGGCCCTTTCCCGAACGAGCGCCCGCCCGAAAGCAGATGCGGGCCCCGGGGAAGCCCCGGGGCCCGCGTGCGTACCGCTGCGCGCTACTTCGCCTCGGCCAGCAGCTTCTGGACGCGGGAGATGCCCTCGACCAGGTCCTCGTCGCCGAGCGCGTACGACAGGCGCAGGTAGCCCGGCGTGCCGAACGCCTCACCCGGGACGACCGCCACCTCGGCCTCCTCCAGGATCAGCTCGGCCAGCTCCACGCTGGTCCGCGGGCGCTTGCCGCGGATCTCCTTGCCGAGCAGGCCCTTGACCGACGGGTACGCGTAGAACGCGCCCTCCGGCTCCGGGCACAGCACGCCGTCGATCTCGTTGAGCATCCGCACCATCGTCTTGCGGCGCCGGTCGAAGGCGGTCTTCATCTCCTCGACGGCCGTCAGGTCGCCGGAGACCGCCGCGATGGCCGCGGCCTGCGCCACGTTGGAGACGTTGGAGGTGGCGTGCGACTGGAGGTTCGCCGCGGCCTTGATCACGTCCTTCGGGCCGATGGCCCAGCCCACCCGCCAGCCGGTCATCGCGTACGTCTTGGCCACACCGTTGACGACGATGCACTTCTCGCGCAGCTCCGGCACGACCACGGGCAGCGAGCAGAACGTCGCGTCGCCGTAGACCAGGTGCTCGTAGATCTCGTCCGTCAGGACCCACAGGCCGTGCTCGGCGGCCCAGCGGCCCACCGCCTCGACCTGCTCGCGGGTGTAGACCGCGCCGGTCGGGTTGGACGGCGAGACGAACAGCAGCACCTTCGTACGGTCCGTACGGGCCGCCTCCAGCTGCTCCACCGAGACCCGGTAACCGGTGGTCTCGTCGGCCACCACCTCCACCGGCACACCGCCCGCCAGCCGGATCGACTCCGGGTAGGTGGTCCAGTACGGGGCCGGCACGATGACCTCGTCGCCCGGGTCCAGGATGGCCGCGAACGCCTCGTAGATCGCCTGCTTGCCACCGTTGGTGACCAGCACGTTCGCCGCCTCGACCTGGTAACCGGAGTCGCGCAGCGTCTTCGCGGCGATCGCGGCCTTCAGCTCGGGCAGGCCGCCGGCCGGGGTGTAGCGGTGGAACTTCGGGTCGCGGCAGGCCTCGACGGCCGCCTCGACGATGTAGCCGGGCGTGGGGAAGTCGGGCTCGCCGGCGCCGAAGCCGATCACCGGGCGCCCGGCGGCCTTGAGGGCCTTGGCCTTGGCGTCCACGGCGAGGGTCGCGGACTCGGAGATCGCCCCGACGCGGGCCGACACCCGACGGTCGGTGGGGGACTGTGCGGGAGGAGTAGCGCTCATGTACTGCATGGTCCCAGACCGCGCAGGGGGCGGGCACACGGGTTTGACGGCACCACCTCGGGGCTTTCTGTTCGACGCCCGGCCGCGAAGCACGTACACTCGCTGACCGTTGGCTCCCAACAGGCCGCCGGCGACCGTGCACCTGGTGCAGTGGTCGGGATGCGGTAGGTTGGGGGAACCACAAAGGGTCGTAGCTCAATTGGTAGAGCACTGGTCTCCAAAACCAGCGGTTGGGGGTTCAAGTCCCTCCGGCCCTGCTACACGCACTCTTCACCGAGTCGCGTGCACGCGTACGTACTGAAATGCACCGCCGTGCGGCTCTACCGGGCGCGGCACGGCCAACGACCCGGATTCAGGTGAGGACGAGTGACGGACGCCCTGGGCTCCATCGACATGCCTGAGCGCGGTCGTTCCGAAGGCGATGCCGAGTCGAAGAAGCCCCGCCGCGGCGGCAAGCGCGGCAAGAAGGGCCCGTTCGCCCGGCTGGCGCTCTTCTACCGGCAGATCATCGCCGAACTCCGCAAGGTCGTCTGGCCCACGCGGGGCCAGCTTTCGACGTACACCACTGTGGTGATCGTCTTCGTCGTCATCGTCATCGGTCTCGTAACCGTGATTGACTTGGGATTCAACCAGGCCGTCAAGTACGTCTTCGGCTGATCCCGCGAAGGGCGCCTTTGCGGGCGCCCCTTTGCATGTTCAACCCCTTGTAGCCAGGAAGAAGCAGCCAAGTGTCTGACCCGAACCTGAACGACGCCGCCGAGCCCGTCGCGGCCGCAGAGGCCGACGTGGACGCGGCTGTCTCGGCCGAGGTCGAGGGCGACGCTGCGGCGGTTGCCGACGAAGAGGCCGCTCGCGAGATCGTCGAGGGCGCCGACGCGGCCGACGAGCTCGACACCGAGGACGCCGAGGCGGGCGAGCTCGCCGAGGAGGCCGCGGTCACCGTCGAGGACGAGGACGAGGCCGCTGGTGCGGCGGAGACCGCCGAGGACGCGGCGGCGCAGGACGAGGACGAGCCGGCCGACCCGATCGCCGCGCTCCGCGAGGAGCTGCGCACCCTGCCGGGCGAGTGGTACGTGATCCACACCTACGCGGGCTACGAGAAGCGCGTGAAGGCCAACCTGGAGCAGCGCGCCGTCTCGCTCAACGTCGAGGACTTCATCTACCAGGCCGAGGTCCCCGAGGAAGAGATCGTCCAGATCAAGAACGGCGAGCGCAAGAACGTCCGCCAGAACAAGCTCCCGGGCTACGTGCTCGTGCGCATGGACCTGACGAACGAGTCCTGGGGCGTCGTGCGCAACACGCCCGGCGTCACCGGCTTCGTGGGCAACGCCTACGACCCGTACCCGCTGACCCTGGACGAGATCGTCAAGATGCTCGCCCCGGAGGCCGAGGCGAAGGCCGCCAAGGAGGCCGCCGAGGCCGAGGGCAAGCCGGCGCCGTCCCGCAAGGTCGAGGTCCAGGTGCTGGACTTCGAGGTGGGCGACTCGGTCACCGTCACCGACGGTCCGTTCGCCACGCTGCAGGCCACGATCAACGAGATCAACGCCGACTCGAAGAAGGTCAAGGGCCTCGTCGAGATCTTCGGCCGCGAGACCCCGGTCGAGCTGAGCTTCGACCAGATCCAGAAGAACTGACGCTCTTCAGGACACCAGCTTCCGAACAGGTCGGACGGACCCTCTGGGGACCGTCTGACCTGCTCGGTTTTTGGCCGTACTGCTATACCCGTTATCGTGGTGCGGTATGCCTCCATCCGGATGACCGGATGGATCGGCGAAAAACCTCTCACTAGGACCCGGAGAGAGCATGCCTCCCAAGAAGAAGAAGGTCACGGGGCTCATCAAGCTCCAGATCCAGGCCGGTGCCGCGAACCCGGCTCCGCCGGTCGGCCCCGCGCTGGGTCAGCACGGCGTGAACATCATGGAGTTCTGCAAGGCCTACAACGCCGCGACCGAGTCGCAGCGCGGCTGGGTCATCCCGGTGGAGATCACGGTCTACGAGGACCGTTCCTTCACCTTCATCACCAAGACCCCGCCGGCCTCCAAGATGATCCTGAAGGCCGCGGGCGTGGAGAAGGGCTCCGGCGAGCCGCACAAGAACAAGGTCGCCAAGATCACGGCCGACCAGGTTCGCGAGATCGCCACCACCAAGATGCCCGACCTGAACGCCAACGACCTGGACGCCGCGTCGAAGATCATCGCCGGCACCGCCCGTTCCATGGGCATCACGGTCGAGGGCTGACAGCCACCCCGCATCCGCCCCGCGGCACCCGCCGCATCTCATCGGGGCACGTGGCAGGGCCAGGCGCTGGCCCGTACCACGACTCCATCGCCATCATTCAGGAGCAGCAGTGAAGCGCAGCAAGAATCTTCGCAACGCGGACGCGAAGGTCGACCGGGAGCGTCTGTACGCCCCGCTGGAGGCCGTCCGTCTGGCCAAGGAGACCTCCTCGGCCAAGTTCGACGCGACCGTCGAGGTCGCCATGCGTCTGGGTGTCGACCCGCGCAAGGCCGACCAGATGGTCCGTGGCACCGTGAACCTTCCGCACGGCACCGGTAAGACCGCCCGGGTCCTGGTCTTCGCGACCGGCGACCGTGCTGCGGCCGCGGAAGCCGCGGGCGCCGACATCGTCGGCTCCGACGAACTGATCGACGAGGTCTCCAAGGGTCGGCTGGACTTCGACGCCGTCGTCGCCACGCCGGACCTCATGGGCAAGGTCGGCCGCCTCGGCCGCGTGCTCGGTCCCCGTGGTCTGATGCCGAACCCGAAGACCGGCACCGTCACCCCGGACGTCGCCAAGGCCGTCACCGACATCAAGGGCGGCAAGATCGAGTTCCGCGTGGACAAGCACGCGAACCTCCACTTCATCATCGGCAAGGTGTCCTTCGACGACGCCAAGCTGGTGGAGAACTACGCCGCGGCGCTGGAGGAGATCAACCGTCTCAAGCCGTCCGCCGCCAAGGGCCGCTACATCAAGAAGGCCACCATCACCACCACGATGGGCCCCGGCGTCCCGGTCGACTCCAACCGCACCCGCAACCTCCTCGTCGAGGAGGACCCGGCCGCCGTCTGAAACTGACGACGCCGCGCGTACGCGTACGTCGGGCCCCGCACCTCACCGAGGTGCGGGGCCCGACGCATGTGCGGGCACCTCGGCCGTACGGGGGGCCACAGGGCGTACGGGGCGACGCGGGCCATACGCGGCGACGCCGGGCGTACGGGACGCCCTCCGGCCCGGCAGCGGGCGCTGTCACCCCGTTGCACTACGCTCACCCCCAGTCGTAAAGCTGATCTACAACGGGGAGAAAAACGTGCGTACTGCGCGGATCACCGCGGTCGCGGCCGGCGTCGTCATGCTGGCCGGCCTGACCGCCTGCGGCGGCAAGGACGGCGGCACCAAGGCGGGCGGCGACGCGGCCGGCGGCGGCTCGCCGGTCCAGGCCGCCGTGGCGGCGCTGCGGACGGCGTCCGAGAAGACCGGCGCGGAGAAGTCGGCCAAGGTCGAGACCACGGCCCGGACGGGCAAGATGACGCAGTCCATGAAGGGCGAGATGGACTGGTCCCAGGGCATGCGGATGAAGGTCGAGACGACCGGGCAGGGCGGCCTGGGCGGCGGCAAGCCGATGAAGAGCATCTACACGCCGGAGGCGGCGTACCTCCAGCTCGGCATCGGCGGCAAGCCCTGGATGAAGTACGACTACAACGCGATGGCCAAGCAGAACCCGACCTTCGCGCTGCTCAAGGACCAGATGCAGAACAACAACCCGTCGCGGGCCGTGGGCCTGGTCATGGCGACGGGCAAGGCCAAGAAGGTCGGCACGGAGGACGTGCGCGGCGTCAAGGCGACCCACTACAGCGCCACCTTCGACGTGGCCGAGCTGACCCGTATGCAGGCCTCCAAGGACTTCAGCGAGAAGGACATGAAGGCGCTGGAGGAGGCGCTCAAGAAGAGCGGTACGAAGAACGAGACCATCGACCTGTGGATCGGCCCCGACGACCTGATCGTCAAGAAGGTCGAGAAGGCCGAGAACACCATGGGCGGCACGGAGAACACGGTCTACTACTCCGACTACGGCGCCAAGGTGGACGTCCAGGAGCCGCCGGCCTCGCAGGTCACCGACGCCTCCAAGCCCGGCGCCGGTGCCTCGGGCGGCGGCCTGGCGGGCTGACGCCGCCGATCACCGTCCGCCCCGGGCCCGGCGCGCCGTGCGCCGCCGGGCCCGGGGCCGGATTTGCCTGTGCCCGGGCCGTTCGCGTACCGTAGCCGGGAAGCCAAAGACCGCTGGTTGTCTCTGTGCGCCTTCCTGGGCGTACGGAACCGAAGGATCCGCTAGCTGCGGACGGCCTGCGCAGGTGGACGAGGAAGAACTCCCGGAAGAACTCTGTTTCGCCCGGTTGAGCCATGCCCCGTGCGCTTGCGCCGGGGCGTTTGTTTTGCCCAGCCCCTTCTGCGCGGTCCTCATCACCCGGAAGGAGGCCGAGGCTCATGGCGAGGCCCGACAAGGTCGCAGCCGTCGAGGAGATCACGGAGAAGCTCCGTAACTCCAACGCCGCTGTTGTGACCGCGTACACCGGACTGTCCGTCGCTCAGCTCAAGCAGCTGCGCCGTTCGCTCGGTGACAACGCTCAGTACCGTGTGGTGAAGAACACGCTGACCAAGATTGCGGCCAATGAGGCCGGGATCACGCTGGACGAGCACCTCAAGGGCTCGACGGCCGTCGCCTTCGTGACCGGTGACCCGGTCGAGGCGGCGAAGGGTCTTCGTGACTTCGCCAAGGAGAACCCCTCTCTCGTCATCAAGGGCGGTGTCCTCGAAGGCAGGGCGCTGTCCGCCGACGAGATCAAGAAGCTTGCGGACCTCGAGTCCCGCGAGGTTCTGCTCGCCAAGCTGGCGGGTGGCATGAAGGCGTCCATGGCCAAGGCCGCGGCGACCTTCCAGGCCCCGCTCACGAAGATGGTCCGCACCGCGGAAGCTCTTCGCAGCAAGGTCGAGCAGGGCGGTGCCGGTGAGCCGGCTCCCGCCGCGGCTGCGGAGTAACCACTCCCCAGTCCAGCGGGCACGTCTGCTCAGCACGCCCGCCGCAATGTACATCCGGCACCAGCCGATTTAGTGGAAGGACCGCCACCATGGCGAAGCTCACCCAGGACGAACTGCTCGCCCAGTTCGAGGAGATGACCCTCATCGAGCTCTCCGACTTCGTGAAGAAGTTCGAGGAGAAGTTCGACGTCGAGGCTGCCGCCCCGGCCGCCGTCGTCGCCGCCGGCCCGGCCCAGGGTGGTGGCGACGCCGCCGCCGCCGAGGAGCAGGACGAGTTCGACGTCATCCTCACCGGTGCGGGCGACAAGAAGATCCAGGTCATCAAGGTCGTGCGTGAGCTGACCTCGCTGGGTCTGAAGGAGGCCAAGGACCTCGTCGACGGCACCCCGAAGCCGGTCCTCGAGAAGGTCGCCAAGGACGCTGCCGACAAGGCCAAGGAGGCCCTGGAGGGCGCCGGCGCCTCGGTCGAGGTCAAGTGACCTCGCGAGTCTGCTGACTCTTCACAAACCTGAAGGCGATCACCCATGCGGGTGGTCGCCTTCGGGCGTTCGGGCCGCGGCTGCATCACCCCGCCCTTCCGTGCGAGTATGGTGATCTTCGTTGCCCGCGGCCCTGCGTCCCGTGACGATCTTCGAGTGGGTGGGGGGCCTTGACGAACCGCACGCAGCGCGCAATTCTCAGGACGCGACGTCAGAAGCGATCCGGGTTCGAGGCATGGATCGCCGACGAAGAGGGAAGCATCGGAGTGCGCCTCTCGGCGCACGGCTTGCGGCAGGCATGAGGCGTTGGGCGTTGAGAAGAACAAAGAGGGGCACCGCCGTCGTGGCGGGTGCCGCCTCCCGGAGGGAGAAGATCGGTATCACGGTGCTGGACCGGTCTCCGGAAACTCGCTCTGGACATCAGTGTGCCGAGTGGCTACACTGACCCTTTGCGCTGCCTGTTAGCTGCTCCCTGCCCGTCACCAGGGGCATACCCGAGCCCGAGCAATGCCGACCGAACCGCCCTGACCTGGGCCTTTCCTCCGGCTGTGTTCGGTCCGGGACCGGTACGCGCGTAGTGAGTCCGAGCCCTCGGAAGGACCCCCTCTTGGCCGCCTCGCGCAACGCCTCGACTGCCAATACGAACAACGGCGACAGCACCGCCCCGCTGCGCATCTCTTTTGCGAAGATCAAGGAGCCCCTCGGGGTTCCGAACCTCCTTGCGCTGCAGACCGAAAGCTTCGACTGGCTGCTCGGCAATGCCGCATGGAAGGGTCGCGTCGAGGCTGCGCTGGAAAGTGGTCAGGACGTCCCCACCAAGTCCGGTCTGGAGGAGATCTTCGAAGAGATCTCCCCGATCGAGGACTTCTCCGGGTCGATGTCGCTGACGTTCCGCGACCACCGATTCGAGCCCCCGAAGAACTCCATCGACGAGTGCAAGGAGCGCGACTTCACGTACGCGGCCCCGCTCTTCGTCACGGCTGAGTTCACCAACAACGAGACCGGCGAGATCAAGTCCCAGACGGTCTTCATGGGCGACTTCCCGCTCATGACCAACAAGGGCACCTTCTGCATCAACGGCACCGAGCGTGTCGTCGTCTCGCAGCTGGTCCGCTCGCCGGGCGTCTACTTCGACAGCCAGATCGACAAGACGTCCGACAAGGACATCTTCACGGCCAAGATCATCCCGTCCCGGGGTGCCTGGCTGGAGATGGAGATCGACAAGCGCGACATGGTCGGCGTGCGCATCGACCGCAAGCGCAAGCAGTCCGTGACCGTCCTCCTCAAGGCCCTCGGCTGGACGACCGAGCAGATCCTGGAGGAGTTCGGCGAGTACGAGTCCATGCGCGCCACCCTGGAGAAGGACCACACCCAGGGTCAGGACGACGCGCTGCTCGACATCTACCGCAAGCTGCGCCCGGGCGAGCCGCCGACGCGCGAGGCCGCGCAGACGCTGCTGGAGAACCTCTACTTCAACCCGAAGCGCTACGACCTGGCGAAGGTCGGCCGCTACAAGGTCAACAAGAAGCTCGGCGGGGACGAGCCGCTCGACGCGGGCGTGCTGACCACCGACGACATCATCGCCACGATCAAGTACCTGGTGAAGCTCCACGCGGGCGAGACCGAGACGATCGGCGAGAACGGCACGGAGATCGTCGTCGAGACCGACGACATCGACCACTTCGGCAACCGCCGCCTGCGCAACGTCGGCGAGCTGATCCAGAACCAGGTCCGTACGGGTCTCGCCCGTATGGAGCGCGTCGTGCGCGAGCGCATGACCACCCAGGACGTCGAGGCGATCACGCCGCAGACCCTGATCAACATCCGGCCGGTCGTCGCCTCCATCAAGGAGTTCTTCGGCACCAGCCAGCTGTCCCAGTTCATGGACCAGACCAACCCGCTGTCGGGCCTGACCCACAAGCGCCGGCTGTCGGCGCTGGGCCCCGGTGGTCTCTCCCGTGAGCGGGCCGGCCTGGACGTCCGTGACGTGCACCCCTCGCACTACGGCCGCATGTGCCCGATCGAGACGCCCGAAGGCCCGAACATCGGTCTGATCGGTTCGCTCGCCTCGTACGGCCGGGTCAACGTCTTCGGCTTCATCGAGACGCCGTACCGCAAGGTCGTCGACGGCCGGGTCACCGAGCAGGTCGACTACCTGACCGCCGACGAGGAGGACCGCTTCCTCATCGCGCAGGCGAACGCGCCGCTCACCGAGGACATGCAGTTCGCCGAGGGCCGCGTGATGTGCCGCCGCCGCGGTGGTGAGGTCGACCTCGCCGCCCGCGAGGACGTGGACTACATGGACGTCTCGCCGCGCCAGATGGTGTCGGCCGCGACCGCCATGATCCCCTTCCTGGAGCACGACGACGCCAACCGCGCGCTCATGGGATCGAACATGATGCGCCAGGCCGTGCCGCTGATCAAGGCGGAGGCCCCGCTGGTCGGCACCGGCATGGAGTACCGCTGCGCGGTCGACGCCGGCGACGTCATCAAGGCGGAGAAGGACGGTGTGGTCCAGGAGGTCTCCGCGGACTACATCACCGTCGCCAACGACGACGGCACGTACACCACGTACCGCGTCGCCAAGTTCACCCGCTCCAACCAGGGCACCTCCTTCAACCAGAAGGTCGTCGTGGACGAGGGCGCCCGCGTGGTCGTGGGCCAGGTGCTCGCCGACGGTCCCTCCACGGACCAGGGCGAGATGGCGCTCGGCAAGAACCTGCTCGTGGCGTTCATGCCGTGGGAGGGCCACAACTACGAGGACGCGATCATCCTGTCGCAGCGCCTCGTGCAGGACGACGTCCTGTCCTCGATCCACATCGAGGAGCACGAGGTCGACGCCCGGGACACCAAGCTCGGCCCCGAGGAGATCACCCGGGACATCCCGAACGTCTCCGAGGAGGTCCTCTCGGACCTCGACGAGCGCGGCATCATCCGGATCGGTGCCGAGGTCGTCGCCGGCGACATCCTGGTCGGCAAGGTCACGCCCAAGGGTGAGACCGAGCTGACCCCCGAGGAGCGCCTGCTGCGCGCGATCTTCGGTGAGAAGGCCCGTGAGGTCCGTGACACCTCGCTGAAGGTCCCGCACGGCGAGATCGGCAAGGTCATCGGCGTCCGCGTCTTCGACCGCGAGGAGGGCGACGAGCTGCCCCCGGGCGTGAACCAGCTGGTCCGCGTCTACGTGGCGCAGAAGCGCAAGATCACCGATGGTGACAAGCTCGCCGGCCGGCACGGCAACAAGGGCGTCATCTCGAAGATCCTGCCGGTCGAGGACATGCCGTTCCTGGAGGACGGCACCCCGGTCGACATCATCCTCAACCCGCTGGGTGTCCCGTCCCGAATGAACCCGGGACAGGTCCTGGAGATCCACCTCGGCTGGCTCGCCAGCCAGGGCTGGAAGGTCGAGGGCGACGCCGACTGGCAGAAGCGTCTCCAGGCGATCGGCGCCGACGACGTCGCGCCCCGCACCAACGTCGCGACCCCGGTCTTCGACGGTGCGCGCGAGGACGAGCTCGCCGGTCTGTTCGACGCGACGATCCCGAACCGGGACGGCGAGCGGATGGTCAAGGACTCCGGGAAGGCCCGGATGTTCGACGGCCGTTCCGGTGAGCCGTTCCCGGACCCGATCTCGGTCGGGTACATGTACATCCTGAAGCTCCACCACCTGGTCGACGACAAGCTGCACGCGCGTTCGACCGGTCCGTACTCGATGATCACCCAGCAGCCGCTGGGTGGTAAGGCCCAGTTCGGTGGCCAGCGCTTCGGTGAGATGGAGGTGTGGGCGCTGGAGGCTTACGGCGCCGCGTACGCCCTCCAGGAACTGCTGACCATCAAGTCCGACGACGTGACCGGCCGCGTGAAGGTCTACGAGGCCATCGTCAAGGGCGAGAACATCCCCGAGCCCGGCATTCCCGAGTCCTTCAAGGTGCTCATCAAGGAAATGCAGTCGCTCTGCCTGAACGTGGAGGTGCTGTCCTCGGACGGCATGTCCATCGAGATGCGCGACACGGACGAGGATGTCTTCCGCGCCGCGGAGGAGCTCGGTATCGACCTGTCCCGGCGCGAGCCGAGCAGCGTCGAAGAGGTCTGACGGGCCTGGCCGGGGCTCCTTCCCCCCAGGAGCCCCGGTCGCCCCGGACCCGTACAGACCATGATGTAGAGCCCATTTTTTCGCTTACGCGAAGGGCACGACCCTGAAAGAGGGATTGACGACAGTGCTCGACGTCAACTTCTTCGACGAGCTGCGGATCGGCCTGGCGACCGCGGACGACATCCGACAGTGGTCTCACGGTGAGGTCAAGAAGCCGGAGACCATCAACTACCGCACCCTCAAGCCCGAGAAGGACGGCCTCTTCTGCGAGAAGATCTTCGGCCCCACCCGGGACTGGGAGTGCTACTGCGGCAAGTACAAGCGTGTCCGGTTCAAGGGCATCATCTGTGAGCGCTGTGGCGTCGAGGTCACTCGCGCCAAGGTGCGCCGTGAGCGGATGGGCCACATCGAGCTGGCCGCTCCCGTCACGCACATCTGGTACTTCAAGGGCGTTCCGTCGCGGCTGGGCTACCTGCTCGACCTCGCCCCGAAGGACCTGGAGAAGGTCATCTACTTCGCCGCCTACATGATCACGTGGGTGGACGAGGAGCGCCGTACGCGCGACCTGCCCTCGCTGGAGGCGCACGTCTCCGTCGAGCGCCAGCAGATCGAGCAGCGCCGCGACGCCGACCTGGAGGCCCGCGCCAAGAAGCTCGAGACCGACCTGGCCGAGCTGGAGGCCGAGGGCGCCAAGGCGGACGTGCGCCGCAAGGTGCGCGAGGGCGCCGAGCGTGAGATGAAGCAGCTGCGCGACCGCGCGCAGCGCGAGATCGACCGCCTCGACGAGGTGTGGAACCGCTTCAAGAACCTCAAGGTCCAGGACCTGGAGGGCGACGAGCTGCTCTACCGCGAGCTGCGCGACCGCTTCGGCACGTACTTCATGGGCGGCATGGGCGCCGCGGCGCTGCAGAAGCGCCTGGAGTCCTTCGACCTGGACGAAGAGGCCGAGAAGCTCCGCGAGATCATCCGTACCGGCAAGGGCCAGAAGAAGACCCGTGCGCTCAAGCGCCTGAAGGTCGTCTCCGCGTTCCTGCAGACCCGCAACAGCCCCAACGGCATGGTGCTGGACTGCATCCCGGTCATCCCGCCGGACCTGCGTCCGATGGTGCAGCTGGACGGTGGCCGCTTCGCGACCTCCGACCTGAACGACCTGTACCGCCGTGTGATCAACCGCAACAACCGCCTGAAGCGGCTTCTCGACCTCGGCGCGCCCGAGATCATCGTGAACAACGAGAAGCGCATGCTCCAGGAGGCCGTGGACGCGCTGTTCGACAACGGCCGCCGCGGCCGGCCGGTCACCGGCCCGGGCAACCGTCCGCTGAAGTCCCTCAGCGACATGCTGAAGGGCAAGCAGGGCCGGTTCCGCCAGAACCTGCTCGGCAAGCGTGTGGACTACTCCGCGCGTTCCGTGATCGTCGTCGGTCCGCAGCTGAAGCTGCACCAGTGCGGTCTGCCGAAGGCGATGGCGCTGGAGCTCTTCAAGCCGTTCGTGATGAAGCGCCTGGTCGACCTGAACCACGCGCAGAACATCAAGAGCGCCAAGCGGATGGTCGAGCGCGGCCGCACGGTCGTGTACGACGTCCTCGAAGAGGTCATCGCCGAGCACCCGGTTCTGCTGAACCGTGCGCCCACGCTGCACCGCCTCGGCATCCAGGCGTTCGAGCCGCAGCTGGTCGAGGGCAAGGCCATTCAGATTCACCCGCTCGTGTGCACCGCGTTCAACGCGGACTTCGACGGTGACCAGATGGCCGTGCACCTGCCGCTGTCCGCGGAGGCGCAGGCCGAGGCCCGCATCCTGATGCTGTCCTCGAACAACATCCTCAAGCCGGCCGACGGCCGTCCGGTCACCATGCCGACCCAGGACATGGTGCTGGGCCTGTTCTTCCTCACCACCGACGAGGCGGAGCGCGAGGTCATCGGTGAGGGCCGGTCCTTCGGCTCGGTCGCCGAGGCGATCATGGCCTTCGACAACCGGGAGCTGTCGCTCCAGGCGAAGGTCGACATCCGCTTCCCGATCGGCACCGTCCCGCCGCGCGGCTGGACCCCGCCGGTGCAGGAGGAGGGCGAGCCGGAGTGGCAGCAGGGTGACAGCTTCCGGCTGCGGACGACCCTGGGCCGCGCGCTCTTCAACGAGCTGCTGCCCGAGGACTACCCGTTCGTCGACTACTCGGTGGGCAAGAAGCAGCTCTCCGCGATCGTCAACGACCTGGCCGAGCGGTACCCGAAGGTCATCGTGGCGGCGACGCTCGACAACCTGAAGGCGGCCGGTTTCCACTGGGCCACCCGCTCCGGTGTCACCGTCGCGGTCTCCGACATCGTCGTGCCGGAGGCCAAGAAGGAGATCGTCGCGAGCTACGAGGCTCAGGACGAGAAGGTCCAGAAGCAGTACGAGCGCGGTCTGATCACCAAGGACGAGCGCACTCAGGAACTGATCAACATCTGGACCAAGGCGACCAACGAGGTCGCCGAGGCGATGAACGACAACTTCCCCAAGACGAACCCCATCTTCATGATGGTTGACTCGGGTGCCCGAGGAAACATGATGCAGATGCGGCAGATCGCCGGTATGCGTGGTCTGGTGTCGAACGCGAAGAACGAGACCATCCCGCGGCCCATCAAGGCGTCGTTCCGCGAGGGTCTGTCCGTGCTGGAGTACTTCATCTCCACCCACGGTGCCCGTAAGGGTCTCGCCGACACCGCCCTGCGTACCGCCGACTCGGGTTACCTCACCCGTCGTCTCGTGGACGTCTCCCAGGACGTCATCATCCGCGAGGAGGACTGCGGCACCGAGCGCGGCCTCAAGCTGCGGATCGCGAGCAAGGGCGCGGACGGTGTGCTGCGCAAGGCGGACGACGTCGAGTCCTCCGTGTACGCGCGGATGCTGGCCGAGGACGTCGTGGTGGACGGCAAGGTCATCGCGTCGGCCAACGTGGACCTCGGTGACGTGCTCATCGACCAGCTGGTCGCGCACGGCGTCGAGGAGGTCAAGACCCGCTCGGTCCTGACCTGTGAGTCCGCGGTCGGCACCTGCGCCTACTGCTACGGCCGCTCGCTGGCCACCGGCAAGCTGGTCGACATCGGTGAGGCGGTCGGCATCATCGCCGCCCAGTCCATCGGTGAGCCCGGCACCCAGCTGACGATGCGTACCTTCCACACCGGTGGTGTGGCCGGTGACGACATCACCCTGGGTCTGCCGCGTGTCGTCGAGCTCTTCGAGGCCCGTACGCCCAAGGGTGTCGCCCCGATCTCCGAGGCCGCCGGCCGCGTGCGGATCGAGGAGACCGAGAAGACCAAGAAGGTCATCGTCACGCCGGACGACGGCAGCGACGAGACGGCTTACGGCGTCTCCAAGCGTGCCCGTCTGCTGGTGGGCGAGGGCGACCACGTCGAGGTCGGCCAGCCGCTGACCGTGGGTGCCGTCAACCCGCACGACGTGCTGCGCATCCTGGGCCAGCGGGCCGTCCAGGTCCACCTGGTCGGCGAGGTCCAGAAGGTCTACAACAACCAGGGCGTGGCGATCCACGACAAGCACATCGAGATCATCATCCGGCAGATGCTGCGCCGTGTGACGATCATCGAGTCCGGCGACGCGGAGCTGCTGCCGGGCGAGCTGGTGGAGCGTACGAAGTTCGAGAGCGAGAACCGTCGTGTGGTCCAGGAAGGCGGTCACCCCGCCTCCGGCCGTCCGCAGCTGATGGGTATCACCAAGGCTTCGCTGGCCACCGAGTCCTGGCTGTCGGCGGCGTCCTTCCAGGAGACGACCCGGGTCCTGACCGACGCGGCGATCAACGCCAAGTCGGACTCCCTGATCGGCCTCAAGGAGAACGTCATCATCGGTAAGCTCATCCCGGCCGGTACGGGCCTGTCCCGCTACCGCAACATCCGGGTGGAGCCCACCGAGGAGGCCAAGGCCGCGATGTACTCGGCCGTCGGTTACGACGACATCGACTACTCGCCCTTCGGCACCGGCTCCGGCCAGGCGGTCCCGCTGGAGGACTACGACTACGGTCCGTACAACCAGTAAGGTCCCGCACGGCCGTGCCCGGACCTCCGGACACGCGCTGTGGCGACAGGGCGGCCATCCCCTCGGGGGTGGCCGCCCTGCGGCGTTCCGGGGCCCGGTGGGCGGGCCGTCCGGGGCAGGCTGAATGATGGAAGTGGACGCGCCGGGGATTCACCGGGGGGAACCGTGCGATCTCCTGGCGCGTACTGAATGATGGGTGTACTGCCTACAGTGGGGGAGGTGCTCCAGTGGCGTTCGAGCCATGGCAGGGCGGGCAGCCGGTGCAGTGGCAGGGCGGGCAGCCGCCGGCCCAGGCACCGGGCCAGGCGCCGGTGATGCGTGCCTCGCACGCCGACCGTGAGCGTGCGGTCGACGTGCTGAAGGCCGGGTTCGCCGAGGGCCGGCTTCCGCAGCAGGAGTACGAGCAGCGGATCGGCCGTGCGTACCAGGCGCAGACCCATGCCGAGCTGCAGATGCTGGTCGCGGACCTGCCGCAGGGGCCGGTGCCGCAGGCCCAGTTCGCGGCCCGTCCCGCGGTGCCCCAGACGTTCATGCCGGCGCCGATGCCGCCCCTCGCGCCCACCAACGGCACCGCGACCGGCGCGCTGATCTGCGGCATCCTCACCATGGCGACGGGCGGCCTGACCGGCATACCCGCGGTGATCCTGGGCCACAAGGCGCGCGCCGAGATCCGCCGCACCGGGGAGCGCGGGGACGGGCAGGCGCTCGCCGGGCTGGTGCTGGGCTGGCTGAGCATCGGCGGCTGGGCGCTGTTCATCCTGCTGATGATGCTGGTGGCCATAGCGCACACCTAGGAAGACCGCACGCGCGCGGAAGGGGCGGCGTACGAGTGCCGCGCGACGGCTTCCGGCCGGCCCGTACGGCGTACACGGCGGCCCGGAGCGCGTCCGGAGCGGTGGTGGAGCCTTCTTCCGTACGGCCCCTGATCGCACTACGGTGGCCGCAGCGCCGGAGGAGTCCGGCGTGTCCTTCGCGTGTGCATTTGTTTTGACCGCAGCCCATGCGGTAGGTACGCTCTGACCTTGTGCCTGGGGTGTCCTCGGCCTGCCGTGCGTGCAACGGTCCGCACGGAAGCCGGGTCTCGACACCGCAATCTGCCGCCGTCCTCGTCCCAGCGAGGGGTCTGCAGTATTCGACACACCCGACCGCGTGGGTCGGGGATTGTTCCAGGTTAGCTTTACCGAGACTGGCACACAGAAACCGGAGAAACGGTGCCTACGATCCAGCAGCTGGTCCGCAAGGGCCGGCAGGACAAGGTCGAGAAGAACAAGACGCCCGCACTGGAGGGTTCGCCCCAGCGCCGTGGCGTCTGCACGCGTGTGTTCACGACCACCCCGAAGAAGCCGAACTCGGCCCTGCGTAAGGTCGCGCGTGTGCGTCTGACCAGCGGCATCGAGGTCACCGCTTACATTCCGGGTGAGGGCCACAACCTGCAGGAGCACTCGATCGTGCTCGTGCGCGGTGGCCGTGTGAAGGACCTGCCGGGTGTTCGGTACAAGATCATCCGCGGCTCCCTCGACACGCAGGGCGTCAAGAACCGCAAGCAGGCTCGCAGCCGCTACGGCGCCAAGAAGGAGAAGTAAGAATGCCTCGTAAGGGCCCCGCCCCGAAGCGCCCGGTCATCATCGACCCGGTCTACGGCTCTCCTCTGGTGACCTCCCTCATCAACAAGGTCCTGCTGAACGGTAAGCGCTCCACCGCCGAGCGCATCGTTTACGGCGCCATGGAGGGTCTGCGTGAGAAGACCGGCAACGACCCGGTCATCACGCTGAAGCGCGCGCTGGAGAACATCAAGCCGACCCTTGAGGTCAAGTCCCGCCGTGTCGGTGGCGCGACCTACCAGGTCCCGGTCGAGGTCAAGCCCGGCCGCGCCGCCACCCTCTCGCTGCGCTGGCTCGTGGGCTACTCCCGCGCCCGCCGTGAGAAGACCATGACCGAGCGCCTCATGAACGAGCTGCTGGACGCCTCGAACGGCCTCGGCGCTTCGGTCAAGAAGCGCGAGGACACGCACAAGATGGCCGAGTCCAACAAGGCCTTCGCGCACTACCGCTGGTAGTCGCTACCCACATCGAGACCGAGAGAAGATTGAGCCACTATGGCTACCACTTCGCTTGACCTGGCCAAGGTCCGCAATATTGGGATCATGGCCCACATCGACGCGGGCAAGACGACCACCACCGAGCGGATCCTGTTCTACACCGGTGTCTCCTACAAGATCGGTGAAGTCCACGACGGCGCTGCCACGATGGACTGGATGGAGCAGGAGCAGGAGCGCGGCATCACGATCACGTCTGCCGCGACGACCTGCCACTGGCCGCTGAACAACGTCGACCACACCATCAACATCATCGACACCCCGGGTCACGTCGACTTCACCGTCGAGGTGGAGCGCTCGCTGCGCGTGCTCGACGGTGCCGTGACGGTGTTCGACGGCGTTGCCGGTGTTGAGCCGCAGTCCGAGACCGTTTGGCGCCAGGCGGACCGCTACGGCGTGCCGCGTATCTGCTTCGTCAACAAGCTCGACCGCACCGGTGCCGAGTTCCACCGCTGCGTCGACATGATCGTGGACCGCCTGGGCGCGACCCCGATCGTGATGCAGCTGCCGATCGGCACCGAGGCGGACTTCAAGGGCGTCATCGACCTCGTCTCCATGAAGGCGCTGGTCTGGTCCGCCGAGGCCGCCAAGGGCGAGATGTACGACACCGTCGACATCCCGGCCACGCACGCCGAGGCCGCCGACGAGTGGCGCGGCAAGCTCCTCGAGGCCGTCGCCGAGAACGACGAAGAGATGATGGAGCTGTACCTGGAGGGCCAGGAGCCCACCGAGGACCAGCTGCACGAGGCGATCCGTCGCATCACCATCAACTCCGGCAAGGGCGGCGACACCACCGTCACCCCGGTCTTCTGCGGCACCGCGTTCAAGAACAAGGGTGTGCAGCCGCTGCTCGACGCGGTCGTGCGCTACCTCCCGTCGCCGCTGGACGTCGAGGCCATCGAGGGCCACGCCGTCAACGACCCGGACGAGGTCATCAAGCGCCGTCCGTCCGAGGACGAGCCGCTGGCCGCCCTTGCGTTCAAGATTGCGAGCGACCCCCACCTGGGCAAGCTCACCTTCATCCGGGTGTACTCGGGCCGCCTTGAGGCCGGCGCGCAGGTGCAGAACTCGGTGAAGGGCAAGAAGGAGCGCATCGGCAAGATCTACCGGATGCACGCGAACAAGCGTGAGGAGATCGACTCGGTGGGTGCCGGCGACATCGTCGCCGTCATGGGTCTGAAGCAGACCACCACCGGCGAGACCCTCAGCGACTCCGCCAAGCCGGTGATCCTCGAGTCCATGGACTTCCCGGCCCCGGTGATCGAGGTCGCCATCGAGCCGAAGTCCAAGGGCGACCAGGAGAAGCTGGGTGTCGCCATCCAGCGCCTGGCCGAGGAGGACCCGTCCTTCCGCGTCAAGACCGACGAGGAGACCGGCCAGACCATCATCGCTGGTATGGGCGAACTGCACCTGGACGTGCTGGTCGACCGTATGAAGCGTGAGTTCAAGGTCGAGGCCAACGTCGGCAAGCCGCAGGTCGCCTACCGTGAGACCCTGCGCAAGCCGGTCGAGCGGCTGGACTACACGCACAAGAAGCAGACTGGTGGTTCCGGCCAGTTCGCGAAGGTGCAGATCGCCATCGAGCCCCTCGAAGGCGACGGGTACGAGTTCGAGAACAAGGTCACCGGTGGCCGTATCCCGCGGGAGTACATCCCGTCCGTGGACGCGGGCTGCCAGGAGGCCATGGAGTTCGGTGTTCTCGCCGGCTACCCGCTGACCGGCGTCAAGGTGACGCTGCTGGACGGCGCGTACCACGAGGTCGACTCGTCCGAGATGGCCTTCAAGATCGCCGGTTCGATGGCCTTCAAGGAGGCCGCCCGCAAGGCCAGCCCGGCCCTGCTGGAGCCGATGATGAAGGTCGAGGTCACCACGCCCGAGGACTACATGGGCGATGTGATCGGCGACATCAACTCGCGCCGCGGTCAGATCCAGTCCATGGAGGACCGCAGCGGCGCCAAGCTCGTCACGGGCCTGGTTCCGCTCTCGGAGATGTTCGGCTACGTCGGAGACCTCCGCAGCAAGACCTCGGGTCGCGCAAGCTACTCGATGCAGTTCGACTCCTACGCCGAGGTTCCGCGGAACGTCGCCGAGGAGATCATCGCGAAGGCCAAGGGCGAGTAGTCCCGGCTCCCCCGAGTCGGAACACGCTTTAGGCTTGACACCGTCTGCCGGGGCCCGACCCCGCCACCCGCGAGGCGGGCCCCCGGCAGCCGGCACCCCAGCAAAGATCACCTGGCGCCGATGAGTAAGGCGTACAGAACCACTCCACAGGAGGACCCCAGTGGCGAAGGCGAAGTTCGAGCGGACTAAGCCGCACGTCAACATCGGCACCATCGGTCACATCGACCACGGTAAGACGACCCTCACGGCCGCCATTACCAAGGTGCTGCATGACGCGTACCCGGACCTGAACGAGGCCTCGGCCTTCGACCAGATCGACAAGGCTCCCGAGGAGCGCCAGCGCGGTATCACCATCTCGATCGCGCACGTCGAGTACCAGACGGAGAACCGTCACTACGCCCACGTCGACTGCCCGGGTCACGCGGACTACATCAAGAACATGATCACCGGTGCCGCCCAGATGGACGGCGCGATCCTCGTGGTCGCCGCGACCGACGGTCCGATGCCGCAGACCAAGGAGCACGTGCTCCTGGCCCGCCAGGTCGGCGTTCCGTACATCGTCGTCGCCCTGAACAAGGCCGACATGGTGGACGACGAGGAGATCCTGGAGCTCGTCGAGCTCGAGGTCCGTGAGCTCCTCTCGGAGTACGAGTTCCCGGGCGACGACGTTCCGGTCGTCAAGGTCTCGGCGCTCAAGGCGCTGGAGGGCGACAAGGAGTGGGGCCAGTCGGTCCTGAACCTGATGAACGCCGTCGACGAGGCCATCCCCTCGCCGGAGCGCGACACCGACAAGCCGTTCCTGATGCCGATCGAGGACGTCTTCACGATCACCGGCCGTGGCACCGTCGTCACCGGTCGTATCGAGCGTGGTGTCCTCAAGGTCAACGAGACCGTCGACATCATCGGCATCAAGACCGAGAAGACCACCACCACGGTCACCGGCATCGAGATGTTCCGCAAGCTGCTCGACGAGGGCCAGGCCGGTGAGAACGTCGGTCTGCTGCTCCGTGGCATCAAGCGCGAGGACGTCGAGCGCGGCCAGGTCATCATCAAGCCGGGCTCGGTCACCCCGCACACGGAGTTCGAGGCGCAGGCGTACATCCTGTCGAAGGACGAGGGTGGCCGTCACACCCCGTTCTTCAACAACTACCGCCCGCAGTTCTACTTCCGTACCACGGACGTGACCGGCGTCGTGACCCTCCCCGAGGGCACCGAGATGGTCATGCCGGGCGACAACACCTCCATGTCCGTCCAGCTGATCCAGCCGGTCGCCATGGAGGAGGGCCTGAAGTTCGCCATCCGCGAGGGTGGCCGGACCGTCGGCGCCGGCCAGGTCACCAAGATCGTCAAGTAAGTCCTTGACGGTCGGGGAGACCCGGCAGCTCTTCTGAGCGCTCAGAGAAGCCCCGCTCACCTTCGGGTGAGCGGGGCTTCTCGCTGTCATGGGGGCCTGCGGCTCTTCTGCTTCCGCCCCGGGCTGCCTAGCATGTGCGGGTCGGCGCGTACCCCCGTCCGGGGACGCGACCCTGCTGCCAGGAGTGACGCATGCTGCGCACCATGTTCAAGTCCAAGATCCACCGGGCCACCGTGACCCAGGCGGACCTGCACTACGTCGGCTCGGTGACGGTCGACGCCGACCTGCTGGACGCCGCCGACCTGCTCCCCGGCGAGCTGGTCCACATCGTCGACATCACCAACGGCGCCCGGCTGGAGACGTACATCATCGAGGGCGAGCGCGGCTCCGGCGTGCTGGGCATCAACGGCGCCGCCGCGCACCTCGTGCACCCCGGCGACCTGGTGATCCTCATCAGCTACGCGCAGGCGGACGACGCCGAGGCCCGTACGCTGCGGCCGCGCGTGGTGCACGTGGACGCGGCGAACCGGATCGTCGGCGTGGGGGCGGACGCGTCGGAGCCGGTGCCGGGCGGGGACATGGAACGGGGCCCGGGGGCGGTGGCGGCGCGGCCGGTGGGCTGACGGGCGGCGGGGGTCAGGCGCCGCCGCTCTGGGCGCCCTCGACGCGTGGGCCGGTCTCCGGTACGGGAGTCTTCGGCGCGGCGGCGTGGGTCGCCAGCCAGCCGTGCAGGACGGCATGGGCCATCCGCTCGGTGCCGGCCCGGTCGTCCGGCAGGTCACCGGGCGCGTTCCCGTGGCCGTCCGGTTGCCGTCGGAGGAAGGCCGCGAGGGCCTTGCCGTCGTCCGGGCGCTCGGCCCCGCACTCCACGCGGAGCATGATCTTCGCGAGCAGGGCGGTGGCCTTGTAGAGGGCCCGCAGGTCCGGCTCGTCCCGCAGGAGCTGCTCGCGGATGGTGAGGGCGGCCTGCACGCCGTCCCGCAGGCTGGCGTCCGCGTACGTCACGGCGTCCGGTACGGGCAGGGTGAGGCCGCGGGCGCACCACAGCGGCGCGATGGCTCCCGCCCCGCTCAGGGTGAGGTCGTGCAGCAGCCGCGGCGGCAGGGCGCCCGCGCGGACCTCGTCCTCGGTGAGGACCGTCATCGTCAGCCGGACCCCGGCCAGCTCCGGCGCCAGCTCGGCGCGTACCTGCCGCAGCCGGGGGAGCCGGTCCTGGGGCGCCAGGACGAGGACGTCCAGGTCGCTCCGCCCGTGCTGGTACGTCCCCCGGGCCGCGCTGCCGGTGACGGCGATCAGGTCCACGGCCGGGTGCGGCCGGGTGAGCCGCTCGCGCAGGGCGCGCAGATAGGTGCCGAGGCACGGCGGCAGCCCCAGACTGTGGACGGAGACGGGCTTCGGCGGCCGGAACGTCCAGGCCGCCTCGAAGGCCAGGCGGTCCAGGCCCCGCTGGAGGCTCAGCTGTGCCCACGGGGCGGCGGCGTCCGGCGCGACCGGCCCGTTCCGGACGCGCAGCCGGTCGCCGAAGAGCTTGCGCAGCTCCGCGAGGGTGCGGGGATCGCGTACGGGCTCGATGCTCACCCGGTCGAGGAAGGGGTGTGCGGCGCAGTACCGGTCGAGGCCGTCGGTGAGCCGCTCGGCCCAGGACCGGGGGTCGCCGGTCCCTCCGTCGCCGTCGGGCCCGCCGGCGAGGTGCCCGGCGGTCAGGCGGGCGTAGCCGCGCCGGGTGCGCAGGTACTCGCCCACCGCTTCGCGCGTCTGATCGCAGTCGCCGCCCAGCGCCACCACCCGTACACGGGAGAGCGCGCATTCCGGTACTGCGGGGTAGAGCCGGTGGAGGCACTGGCGCAGCTCGTGCTGGACGTCGATGACCGGCCGGTCGCCGACGACGACGGCCGTGTGGAACCGCCCTTCGTCGACGAGACGGTGGATCTGCTCATGGAGCCGCCGCTGGTAGTTCTCCAGTTCCCGGTCCGGGGCCGGGGACCGGGCAAGGCTGCGTGCGACGCCCTGCACGGGGTCCTGATCGTGCAGCAGGACGATGCCGTACTCGCTCTCCTCGGCGGCGCACAGCGTGCTGCTGTACGGGGCGAGCGCGCTACGGGCGGCCTCGGCCGCGAATGCCGTCGTGCACGTCTCGCGTACCGCGATGACCGCGGCCAGCGTCGCTTCCAGCATGGGCAGTCCCTGCGGTACGCAACGCAGGCGACGGGCCCGGGGACGTCGCGCGCGGGCGAGGAAGGAGGCCGCGAGCACGTCCGCCAGCTCCTGGTAGGAGGCCCCTCGCAACCACCAGCCGGTCCGGTCCGTACCGATGAGGGCCGGCCACTGCGGGGCGTGCTCCTCCGCGGGGCCGGAGACGTCGAGCTGCGGGGTACGACGGGCCAGCAGGCGCAGCTGCGTGTCCTTCCCCACGTGTGCCGGGCCGCTCACGGCGATGACGCGGGGCGGCGCCGACGGGCTGTTTTCGGTCGGTGGGTTCAGGAGCATGGTGCTTCCTCCGGTGGTGGAAAGTCCTGGTGGGGGATTTCGGCATGGTGGTGTGCATAGGTGTGGTGAGGTGGTGTGGTTTCTCGTCGGTGGTCGGTTTGTTCGTACGGTGTTCGCCGGTGATTCGGTGGCCGGTCGGAATGGCCCGGAAAATCGTGGGTGCGGGGCGATCGATTACATCGGTGCGTGTACCGATAATCAGCACGGGGAATTCCGCCGGTGACGGCGGATTCAGATTTCCGGGGTCGTGTGCGCGGAGCGGGCCCAGCGTGCACGCCGACGGGTGGGCATGCGGGGTGGGGCGGCACGGCCGGGCGGACGGGGCCTCGTTCACGGCCGCCGTTCCCGTGCGGTGTCGGTGAACGCTCTCGGCCCGTACCCGAAAGGGGGGTTCTGCTGCCCGTGCCGGAAACCGATCATGCGGGTTCCCTCCCGTTCCGCCGCTCGGCATGAGAAACAGGATTCCCGTGGCGGTGTCCTTCAGTCGCCCGTCCCCGAGCTTCCTCCGTACGGCTTCCATTTCTTGTGAGCTGTAGGATTTTGGGAAAGTCCTGTGCGGCGGGACTTCTCCCGCATTGGCGGTACTTTTACGGTCGGCGGTTGCCGGTCCCGCGCCGTGGGGGAACAGGCGTCGTCATTCGAAGTCCCGTCGGCACCAGAGGAGTCAGCCTCTCGTGGTACTTGCCCACCCCGTCGCCCGCGCCGTGCGGAGCGCCGGCTCCGCCGCCGTCCCGAAGCCGCCCGTGCGCCGCGGGCCCCGGGGGTCGTCCGCGCGCACCGACGGGCGGTGAGCGGGTGGTCGGCAGCGAGATCAGGCCCTGCGATCACCCCAAGAAGGACGTACGGCGCGTCCTGGAGAAGTGGGCGGCCCGGGGGTGGGTGCTGCGCAAGGACGGGCACTGGGGGCGGCTCTACTGCCCCTGTGAGGCGCGCTGCACGGTCATCCCGGTGGCGGGCACGCCGCGGAACCCGAGTGCGCACGCACGGGTGATCGACCGGATGGCGGCCCGGTGCCCGCTGCCCGGCGAGGCGCCGAACCGCAGTCTCACGGGGATGCCGCGCGGCGAAGCGTGACCACCGCGTCAACTGAGGTGGGCTGTCGGAGTGGGTACGTTTTGCGCCAGTTGCCCGAGCGGGGGCCGACGGGATTTGTCATGCTTTGTGTGTTGACGAACGACAACAGACTCTGCGACCCTGCGGAAGGACTAGGGGGACGCCGCCATGGACTACGACTTCACCTTCGTCGTCACGGGTGCGACCGTCGACGACCAGGAGGCCGTCGATGCGCTGCGCGAGACCTGCGACGCCCTGCTGGCGCGGGCCGGCGGCGTCGACCTGCTCACCCTCAGCTGGCCCGGCGACTGCGCGGTGCAGGCCGCCCTCGAAGCGGCGTCGGCGGTCCGGGCCGCGGTGCCGCGCCTGCGGGTGTGCCGGCTCGACCGCGACCTGGTCGGCATACACGAGATCGCCGAGCGTACGGGGCGCTCGCGGCAGAACGTCGCCCAGTGGGCCGCCGGGGCGCGCAAGGCCCGGGGCGCGCCCTTCCCGGCCCCGGAGGGGGCCGTCGGCCGCTCGCAGGCGTGGCTGTGGAGCGAGGTCAACCGCTGGCTCGCCGCGCACGGACTCGGCGACGGCGCCGCGTACCCCACACGCGAGGAGATGGCGCAGATCGACGTGGCGCTGGCCGGCCGGATCTCGCTGACCTTCCGGTTCGCCGTGACCCCGGGCTTCAAGGACGGGCGCCAGCGCGTCATCGACGAGCTGCGCAGCCGCCACATAAGCCGCTTCCTGACGCTGCTGGCGGGGTTCGACGGGACCACGGACGAGCACGGCAACCACGTCCTGGTCGTGGCCGACGGGCGGGAGCCGGCGCGCGGTGTGATGGAATGCGTGGCGCGTTTCCCGCACGACGTGGTGCTGGTGACCGAGACCGACCGCTTCACGGTCACCGTGCTGTCCAGCCGCGGCCCGGCCCGCTCCGGCCGCGTCGTGCCCGTGCCGGCGGCGGCCACGGTCGGCGAGTGGCTGCGCCTGGTCCGCGACCATCCCGACGCCTCCTTCGCCATGGAGAGCGACGACCGCCTCGCGGAGGAGCCCGCGCGCATTCAGTGGCAGATGGCCATCGCGGCGTAGCGGCGGGCCGCGGACCCGTCCGCGGCCCGCGGGCCCGTGACATGCGTCACCTGCCGCGGCGTGGTACTGGCGGGTCCGTGTACCCACCCGCTCCGCGGCGGTGTACGATCTCCGGCTTGATTGGCGGCGTTCGCCGCTCGTGTGGCACACTGTCCAGGTTGCTCGGTTGAGTGCCGATGCTGCGCGCCTCCCGCCGGGAGGACTGGAAGCGAGTCCCAGGTATTCGTCATCCCTTGTCAGGGGTGGAAGTACGGGAATCTTCCGGGAAGTGTCAGCGGGGTGCCTCAGCCAGGCGCCCGGTGGGTGTTCATCCCCCACGTTCTCCTTCTCGAAGGATCACCCTTGCGGAGATCTGCGGGAAGGGGCGCGACACGCCCGACCGCGTGGGTCGGTGGATGAACGGCAACGTACCGGGTCCCAGAGCGTTACGAGAGACAGGACTACGAAGTAGCCATGGCGGGACAGAAGATCCGCATCCGGCTCAAGGCCTACGACCACGAGGTCATCGACACGTCGGCGAAGAAGATCGTCGAGACGGTGACCCGTACTGGTGCGTCGGTCGCGGGCCCGGTGCCGCTCCCCACCGAAAAGAACGTGTACTGCGTCATCAAGTCGCCGCACAAGTACAAGGACTCGCGCGAGCACTTCGAGATGCGCACGCACAAGCGCCTGATCGACATCCTCGACCCGACGCCGAAGACCGTTGACTCCCTGATGCGACTCGACCTTCCGGCCGGTGTCGACATCGAGATCAAGCTCTGAGGGTCGGTGATCTGAGAATGGCTAAGCAGATCAAGGGCATCCTGGGCGAGAAGCTCGGCATGACCCAGGTCTGGGACGAGAACAACCGTGTCGTCCCGGTGACCGTGGTGAAGGCCGGCCCCTGTGTCGTGACCCAGGTGCGCACCAATGACAAGGACGGCTACGACTCCGTCCAGATCGCCTTCGGCGAGATCGACCCGCGCAAGGTGAACAAGCCCCTCAAGGGCCACTTCGCGAAGGCCGACGTCACCCCCCGCCGTCACCTCGTCGAGGTCCGTACCGCCGACGCGAGCGAGTACACCCTCGGCCAGGAGCTGACCGCCGAGACCTTCGAGTCCGGCGTCAAGGTGGACGTGACCGGCAAGAGCAAGGGCAAGGGCTTCGCCGGTGTCATGAAGCGTCACGGCTTCCACGGCGGCAAGGCTTCGCACGGTGCCCACCGCGTGCACCGCAAGCCGGGCTCCATCGGTGGCTGTGCCACCCCGGGCCGCGTGTTCAAGGGCATGCGGATGGCCGGCCGTATGGGCAACGAGCGGGTCACCACCCAGAACCTGACCGTCCATGCCGTTGACGCGGAGAAGGGTCTGCTGCTCATCAAGGGCGCAGTTCCTGGTCCGAACGGCGGCCTCGTCCTGGTCCGTACCGCGGCCAAGGGGGCCTGAGGTAACCGATGAGCACCATTGACATCCTTTCGCCGGCAGGCGACAAGGCCGGGACCGTCGAGCTCCCCGCGGAGATCTTCGACGCGAAGGTCAGCATCCCGCTGATCCACCAGGTCGTCGTCGCCCAGCTGGCCGCGGCCCGTCAGGGCACGCACAAGACCAAGACTCGCGGCGAGGTCCGCGGCGGTGGCAAGAAGCCGTACCGCCAGAAGGGCACCGGCCGCGCCCGTCAGGGTTCGACCCGTGCGCCGCAGTTCGCCGGTGGTGGCGTCGTCCACGGCCCCGTGCCGCGTGACTACAGCCAGCGGACCCCGAAGAAGATGAAGGCCGCCGCGCTGCGCGGTGCCCTCACCGACCGGGCCCGCAACAGCCGCATCCACGTCGTCTCCGGCGTGGTCGAGGGCGAGATCTCCACCAAGGCCGCCAAGGCTCTCCTCGGCAAGGTCAGCGAGCGCAAGCACGTGCTGCTGGTCGCCGAGCGCGCCGACGAGGCCGCGTGGCTGTCCGCCCGCAACCTGCCCCAGGTCCACATCCTGGAGCCGGGCCAGCTGAACACGTACGACGTGCTCGTCTCCGACGACGTGGTCTTCACCAAGGCCGCCTTCGAGTCCTTCGTGTCTGGCCCCAAGGCCGTTGAGACCGAAGGGAGCGCCGCCTGATGGCTGAGGCGACCGTCACCAGCAAGTCCTTCACGGACCCGCGCGACATTCTCGTCAAGCCGGTCGTGTCCGAGAAGAGCTACGCGCTGCTGGACGAGAACAAGTACACGTTCATCGTCGACCCGCGTGCGAACAAGACCCAGATCAAGCAGGCCGTCGAGGCGGTCTTCTCGGTCAAGGTCACCGGGGTCAACACGATCAACCGCCAGGGCAAGCGCAAGCGCACCCGCAGCGGTTTC
This sequence comes from Streptomyces sp. NPDC018019, assembly GCF_044327805.1. Classification (NCBI taxonomy): domain Bacteria; kingdom Bacillati; phylum Actinomycetota; class Actinomycetes; order Kitasatosporales; family Streptomycetaceae; genus Streptomyces; species Streptomyces sp. NPDC018019. The sequence goes on from NZ_JBIRGD010000001.1 coordinate 183,486, forward strand.
GGCAAGCGCGCCAACACCAAGCGCGCCATCGTGACCCTCGCCGAGGGCGACCGTATCGACATCTTCGGCGGCCCGGTCTCCTAACGGAGTCCGAGTCGTCCGGAATCGGACGAGGACTGAGAAATGGGTATCCGCAAGTACAAGCCGACGACCCCGGGCCGTCGTGGCTCCAGCGTCGCCGACTTTGTCGAGATCACGCGGTCCACGCCGGAGAAGTCGCTGGTCCGCCCGCTGCACAGCAAGGGCGGCCGTAACAACGCCGGTCGTGTGACCGTTCGCCACCAGGGCGGTGGCCACAAGCGCGCCTACCGCGTGATCGACTTCCGTCGTCACGACAAGGACGGCGTGCCGGCCAAGGTCGCGCACATCGAGTACGACCCGAACCGCACCGCGCGCATCGCGCTGCTGCACTACGCAGACGGCGAGAAGCGCTACATCATCGCCCCCCGTGGCCTGGTGCAGGGCGCTCGGATCGAGAACGGCCCCGGTGCCGACATCAAGCCGGGCAACAACCTGCCGCTGCGCCACATCCCGGTCGGTACGACGATCCACGCCATCGAGCTGCGGCCCGGCGGCGGCGCGAAGTTCGCCCGTTCCGCGGGTGCCTCCGTGCAGCTGCTGGCGAAGGAGGGCTCCATGGCCCACCTTCGTATGCCGTCCGGTGAGATCCGCCTGGTCGACGTGCGCTGCCGCGCCACCGTCGGCGAGGTCGGCAACGCCGAGCAGTCGAACATCAACTGGGGCAAGGCCGGCCGTATGCGCTGGAAGGGCGTCCGCCCGACCGTGCGTGGTGTCGTGATGAACCCGGTCGACCACCCGCACGGTGGTGGTGAGGGCAAGACTTCCGGTGGTCGCCACCCGGTCTCGCCCTGGGGCCAGAAGGAGGGTCGTACGCGTTCGCCGAAGAAGGCTTCGAACAAGTACATCGTCCGCCGCCGCAAGACGAACAAGAAGCGCTAGGAGCGGGTTTAGATGCCGCGTAGTCTCAAGAAGGGGCCCTTCGTCGACGACCACCTGATCAAGAAGGTGGACACGCAGAACGAAGCCGGCACCAAGAACGTCATCAAGACCTGGTCCCGCCGCTCGATGATCGTCCCGGCCATGCTCGGCCACACGATCGCGGTGCACGACGGCCGCAAGCACGTCCCGGTGTTCGTCACCGAGTCGATGGTCGGCCACAAGCTCGGCGAGTTTGCGCCGACCCGCACCTTCCGCGGGCACGAGAAGGACGACCGCAAGTCGCGTCGTCGTTGATCGGCGGAGTGCGAAGACTATGACTGACACCGAAGGGACAACCATGGAAGCCAGGGCCCAGGCGCGGTACATCCGCGTCACGCCCATGAAGGCCCGCCGCGTGGTGGACCTTATCCGTGGCATGGATGCCACGGAGGCTCAGGCGGTCCTGCGTTTCGCCCCGCAGGCCGCCAGTGTGCCCGTGGGCAAGGTGCTGGACAGCGCCATTGCCAATGCCGCGCACAACTACGACCACACGGACGCCTCCCAGCTGTTCATCAGCGAGGCGTACGTCGACGAGGGCCCGACCCTGAAGCGGTTCCGGCCGCGCGCCCAGGGCCGTGCCTACCGGATCCGCAAGCGGACCAGCCACATCACCGTGGTCGTCAGCAGCAAGGAAGGAACCCGGTAATGGGCCAGAAGGTAAACCCGCACGGGTTCCGGCTCGGCATCACCACCGACTTCAAGTCGCGCTGGTACGCCGACAAGCTGTACAAGGACTACGTCAAGGAAGACGTCGCCATTCGTCGCATGATGACGAAGGGCATGGAGCGCGCCGGTATCTCCAAGGTGGAGATCGAGCGCACCCGTGAGCGCGTCCGCGTCGACATCCACACCGCTCGTCCGGGCATCGTCATCGGCCGCCGCGGCGCCGAGGCCGACCGCATCCGCGGCGAACTGGAGAAGCTGACCGGCAAGCAGGTCCAGCTGAACATCCTCGAGGTCAAGAACCCCGAGACCGATGCTCAGCTCGTGGCCCAGGCCGTCGCCGAGCAGCTGTCCTCCCGCGTCTCCTTCCGTCGCGCCATGCGCAAGAGCATGCAGTCGACGATGAAGGCCGGCGCCAAGGGCATCAAGATCCAGTGTGGTGGCCGTCTCGGCGGCGCCGAGATGTCGCGCTCGGAGTTCTACCGCGAGGGCCGCGTGCCCCTGCACACGCTCCGCGCCAACGTCGACTACGGCTTCTTCGAGGCCAAGACCACCTTCGGCCGTATCGGTGTGAAGGTCTGGATCTACAAGGGCGACGTCAAGAACATCGCCGAGGTCCGCGCCGAGAACGCCGCGGCCCGTGCGGGCAACCGCCCGGCCCGTGGTGGCAACGACCGTCCGCGCCGCGGTGGCGAGCGCGGCGGCCGTGGCGGCCGCAAGCCGCAGCAGAACGCCGCTGCCGAGGCCCCCAAGGCCGAGGCCGCTGCCGCTGCTCCGGCTGCTGAGAGCACCGGAACGGAGGGCTGACCGACATGCTGATCCCTCGCAGGGTCAAGCACCGCAAGCAGCACCACCCGAAGCGCAACGGTATGGCCAAGGGTGGCACCGAGCTTGCCTTCGGTGAGTACGGCATTCAGGCCGTGACCCCCGCCTACGTGACGAACCGGCAGATCGAGTCCGCTCGTATCGCCATGACCCGTCACATCAAGCGTGGCGGCAAGGTCTGGATCAACATTTACCCGGACCGCCCGCTGACGAAGAAGCCGGCCGAGACCCGCATGGGTTCCGGTAAGGGTTCTCCGGAGTGGTGGGTCGCGAACGTCAAGCCCGGTCGGGTGATGTTCGAGCTGTCCTTCCCGAACGAAAAGGTTGCGAAGGAGGCGCTGACCCGCGCCGCCCACAAGCTTCCGATGAAGTGCCGCATCGTGCGGCGCGAGGCAGGTGAGTCGTGATGGCGGCCGGTACCAAGGCGACCGAGCTGCGCGAGCTGAACAACGAGGACCTCGTTGGGAAGCTCCGCGAGGCCAAGGAGGAGCTGTTCAACCTCCGCTTCCAGGCGGCGACCGGACAGCTTGAGAACCACGGCCGGCTGAAGGCCGTCCGCAAGGACATCGCCCGGATCTACACCCTGATGCGGGAGCGCGAGCTCGGCATCGAGACGGTGGAGAGCGCCTGATGAGCGAGAAGAATGTGACTGAGACGAACGAGCGCGGTTTCCGCAAGACCCGCGAGGGTCTGGTCGTCAGCGACAAGATGGACAAGACCGTCGTCGTCGCCGTCGAGGACCGTGTCAAGCACGCGCTGTACGGCAAGGTCATCCGCCGTACGAACAAGCTCAAGGCGCACGACGAGCAGAACGCTGCCGGTGTCGGCGACCGCGTCCTCCTGATGGAGACGCGTCCGCTTTCGGCGAGCAAGCGCTGGCGCATCGTCGAGATCCTCGAGAAGGCCAAGTAAGGAATTTCCCGTTCGGGAATTCCGCTAGATACCGCCTGGGGGGTTTCCCCCAGGTCAGTTCCGCCAGGCTCGGCGGTGGGCCTCAGCAATGAGGCCCCCGCCGGGAACCGGCAGACGATCAGGAGATAGACGTGATCCAGCAGGAGTCGCGGCTTCGGGTCGCCGACAACACGGGTGCGAAGGAAATTCTCACCATCCGTGTTCTCGGTGGTTCGGGCCGCCGCTACGCGGGCATCGGTGACGTCATCGTCGCCACCGTCAAGGATGCGATCCCCGGTGGCAACGTGAAGAAGGGTGACGTCGTCAAGGCGGTCATCGTTCGCACCGTCAAGGAGCGCCGCCGTCCGGACGGCTCGTACATCCGCTTCGACGAGAACGCGGCCGTCATCCTCAAGAACGATGGCGACCCCCGCGGCACCCGCATCTTCGGCCCCGTGGGCCGGGAGCTGCGCGAGAAGAAGTTCATGAAGATCATCTCGCTCGCGCCGGAGGTGCTGTAACCGATGAAGATCAAGAAGGGCGACCTGGTCCAGATCATCACCGGCAAGGACAAGGGCAAGCAGGGCAAGGTCATCGCGGCCTTCCCCCGCGAGGACCGTGTCCTGGTCGAGGGTGTCAACCGGGTCAAGAAGCACACCAAGGCCGGTCAGACCGCTCGCGGCTCGAAGACCGGCGGCATCGTGACGACCGAGGCCCCGATCCACGTGAGCAACGTGCAGCTCGTCGTGGAGAAGGACGGCAAGAAGGTCGTCACCCGCGTCGGGTACCGCTTCGACGACGAAGGCAACAAGATCCGCGTTGCCAAGCGGACCGGTGAGGACATCTGATGACTGCCACCACCAACGCGCCGCGCCTCAAGCAGCGCTACCGCGAAGAGATCGCCGGGAAGCTGAAGGACGAGTTCTCCTACGAGAACGTCATGCAGATCCCCGGTCTGACCAAGATCGTGGTCAACATGGGTGTGGGCGACGCCGCCCGCGACTCCAAGCTGATCGAGGGTGCCATCAAGGACCTCACCACGATCACCGGCCAGAAGCCGGCCGTCACCAAGGCCCGTAAGTCCATCGCGCAGTTCAAGCTGCGCGAGGGCCAGCCGATCGGTGCCCACGTCACCCTCCGCGGTGACCGCATGTGGGAGTTCCTGGACCGCCTGCTGTCGCTCGCGCTCCCGCGCATCCGCGACTTCCGTGGTCTGTCCCCGAAGCAGTTCGACGGTCGGGGCAACTACACCTTCGGTCTCACGGAGCAGGTCATGTTCCACGAGATCGACCAGGACAAGATCGACCGGCAGCGGGGCATGGACATCACCGTGGTCACCACGGCGTCCAACGACGATGAGGGCCGCGCCCTGCTTCGTCACCTCGGCTTCCCGTTCAAGGAGAACTGACCGTGGCGAAGAAGGCTCTGATCGCTAAGGCGGCCCGCAAGCCGAAGTTCGCTGTGCGCGCGTACACGCGTTGCCAGCGCTGCGGCCGGCCGCACTCCGTGTACCGCAAGTTCGGCCTGTGCCGCGTGTGCCTCCGTGAGATGGCTCACCGTGGCGAGCTGCCGGGCGTGACCAAGAGCTCCTGGTAACACCCCCTCCCGCACGTCCGACCAGCGCCCCCTTGGGCGCCTGGCGGGCGGCAGGAATCACGTGGGTGGTTCCGGAGTCTCTCGGTAAGCATCTGTTCGGCGGGGCCCCGCCCTCTGATCCCGTAGGGTAGAAGGGTTGGGCGCCCCGCCGCCCAGGAACGACTTACTACGCCGAAGGTCCCCGCGCCGCACCCGTCCCGACCCTGCTCGGGGAGAGGGATGGCGCATACAGGAAACCCCGGCGAGAGAGGCCGAAGGCCAATTCATGACCATGACTGACCCCATCGCAGACATGCTCACGCGTCTGCGGAACGCGAACTCGGCGTACCACGACACCGTCGTGATGCCGCACAGCAAGATCAAGTCGCACATCGCGGAGATCCTCCAGCAGGAGGGTTACATCACCGGCTGGAAGGTCGAGGACGCCGAGGTCGGCAAGAACCTCGTCCTGGAGCTGAAGTTCGGCCCCAACCGCGAGCGCTCGATCGCCGGCATCAAGCGCATCTCGAAGCCGGGCCTGCGGGTCTACGCAAAGTCCACCAACCTGCCGAAGGTGCTCGGCGGCCTGGGCGTGGCGATCATCTCCACGTCGCACGGTCTCCTCACCGGCCAGCAGGCGCAGAAGAAGGGCGTGGGTGGGGAAGTCCTCGCCTACGTCTGGTAACCCGGGAACGGAGGAATAGCCAATGTCGCGTATTGGCAAGCTGCCCATCCAGGTTCCCGCTGGTGTGGACGTCACCATCGACGGCCGCACGGTTTCGGTGAAGGGTCCCAAGGGCTCCCTGCAGCACACCGTCGCCGCGCCCATCGAGGTCGCCAAGGGTGAGGACGGCGTCATCAGCGTCACCCGCCCGAACGACGAGCGTCAGAACAAGGCCCTGCACGGCCTGTCCCGCACGCTGGTGGCGAACATGATCACCGGCGTGACCCAGGGATTCACGAAGGCGCTCGAAATCAGCGGTGTCGGTTACCGCGTCCAGGCGAAGGGCTCCAACCTGGAGTTCTCGCTCGGTTACAGCCACCCGATCCTGGTCGAGGCGCCCGAGGGCATCTCGTTCAAGGTCGAGTCCCCGACCAAGCTGAGCGTCGAGGGCATCGACAAGCAGAAGGTCGGCGAGGTCGCCGCGAACATCCGCAAGCTGCGCAAGCCCGACCCGTACAAGGCCAAGGGCGTCAAGTACGCCGGCGAGGTCATCCGCCGCAAGGTCGGAAAGGCTGGTAAGTAAGCCATGGCATACGGTGTGAAGGTCGCGAAGGGCGACGCCTACAAGCGCGCCGCCGCCAAGCGTCGCCACATCCGCATCCGCAAGCGGATTTCGGGTACGCCGGAGCGTCCGCGTCTGGTCGTGACGCGGTCCAACCGCGGTATCACCGCCCAGGTCATCGACGACATCAAGGGTCACACCCTGGCGTCGGCGTCGACCCTGGACGCGTCGATCCGCGGCGGCGAGGGCAACAAGACGGATCTGGCCAAGCAGGTCGGTTCCCTGGTCGCCGAGCGCGCCAAGGCCGCCGGCGTCGAGGCCGTCGTGTTCGACCGTGGTGGTAAGCAGTACGCCGGGCGGATTGCCGCTCTGGCCGATGCAGCCCGCGAAGCCGGACTGAAGTTCTAAGTCCCGGTTCCGTAGCTACTGGGCCCCTCCTGCGCCGGTGACGGTTCGGGAGGGAGTAACAGAGAGAGGTAATTCCAATGGCTGGACCCCAGCGCCGCGGAAGCGGTGCCGGTGGCGGCGAGCGGCGGGACCGTAAGGACCGGCGGGACGGCGGCGCAGCTGCCGAGAAGACCGCTTACGTCGAGCGTGTTGTCGCAATCAACCGCGTCGCCAAGGTTGTGAAGGGTGGTCGTCGCTTCAGCTTCACCGCGCTGGTCGTGGTGGGCGACGGTGACGGCACCGTGGGTGTCGGTTACGGCAAGGCCAAGGAGGTGCCGGCCGCCATCGCCAAGGGTGTTGAGGAGGCCAAGAAGCACTTCTTCAAGGTCCCCCGTATCGCCGGCACCATCCCGCACCCGATCCAGGGCGAAGAGGCTGCGGGCGTCGTCCTGCTCAAGCCGGCTTCCCCCGGTACCGGTGTGATCGCCGGTGGCCCGGTGCGCGCCGTCCTGGAGTGCGCGGGCATCCACGACGTGCTGAGCAAGTCGCTCGGCTCGTCGAACCCGATCAACATCGTGCACGCCACGGTGGCCGCTCTGCGGGGCCTGCAGCGCCCCGAGGAGATCGCGGCCCGTCGTGGTCTGCCGCTGGAGGACGTTGCTCCCGCCGCTCTGCTGCGGGCGCGTGCCGGGGTGAACGCGTAATGGCTTCGCTCAAGATCACGCAGACCAAGTCCATCATCGGCAGCAAGCAGAACCACCGCGACACCCTGCGTTCGCTCGGCCTCAAGCGGGTCAACGACGTGGTTGTCAAGGAGGACCGCCCCGAGTACCGCGGCATGGTGCACACCGTCCGCCACCTCGTGACGGTCGAGGAGGTCGACTGACATGGCGGAGAACAACCCGCTGAAGGTCCACAACCTCCGTCCTGCCCCGGGCGCCAAGACCGCCAAGACCCGTGTGGGTCGTGGTGAGGCGTCCAAGGGTAAGACCGCTGGTCGTGGTACCAAGGGCACCAAGGCCCGTTACCAGGTTCCGGAGCGCTTCGAGGGCGGCCAGATGCCGCTGCACATGCGCCTCCCGAAGCTGAAGGGCTTCAAGAACCCCGCCCACAAGCAGTTCCAGGTCGTGAACCTGGACAAGCTGGCCGCGCTCTACCCGCAGGGTGGCGAGGTCACGGTGGCCGACCTGGTCGCCAAGGGCGCGGTGCGCAAGAACGAGCTCGTCAAGGTCCTGGGCCAGGGCGAGATCTCCGTGGCGCTGACGGTGACGGTGGACTCCGTCTCCGGCTCCGCCAAGGAGAAGATCACCGCTGCCGGTGGCAGCGTCACCGAGCTCATCTGAGCTCAGTGAATCAACCGACCGGGGATGCCCACGTATTGGGGCATCCCCGGTTGGTCGTTCCAAGGGGGGCATGGTCGCCGGTAAGGTGGCGTGCACTGTTGCTGTATTTTCCGGGGGTTCTTCCCCCGGACCCCCACCGCGTGGGCTAATGTCTGCGCGGTTTTGGCCGCTTTGTATTCGTTGATCCTCAAGACCGTCACCTCTCGCTCCAGAGGCGGGAGGCGCAGGAGGCACCGTGCTCACCGCGTTCGCCCGAGCGTTCAAGACGCCCGACCTGCGCAAGAAGCTGCTGTTCACATTGGGCATCGTGCTCGTCTACCGGCTCGGAGCGCACGTTCCGGTGCCCGGGGTGAACTACTCCAATGTCGACACCTGCATGAAGCAGGCCGGTGCCAATGGCGGTCTCTTCGGCCTGGTGAACATGTTCAGCGGTGGTGCGCTGCTCCAGATCACGATCTTCGCGCTGGGGATCATGCCGTACATCACGGCGAGCATCATCCTCCAGCTGCTGACCGTGGTCATCCCCCGTCTGGAGGCCCTCAAGAAAGAGGGTCAGACCGGACAGGCGAAGATCACTCAGTACACCCGGTACCTGACCGTCGCGCTGGCAGTCCTGCAGGGCACCGGCCTGGTCGCCACCGCCAAGAGCGGCGCGCTGTTCCAGGGCTGCCCGGTCGCCAGCGAGATCGTGCCGAGCGACTCGATCTTCACGACGATCACGATGGTCATCACGATGACCGCCGGTACGGCCATGGTCATGTGGCTCGGTGAGCTGGTCACCGACCGCGGCATCGGCAACGGCATGTCGATCCTGATGTTCGTCGGCATCGCGGCCGGCTTCCCCGGCTCGCTGTGGCAGATCAAGATGTCCGGCAAGCTGGCCGACGGCTGGATCGAGTTCTTCGCCGTCATCGTGGTGGGTCTGGCGATGGTCGCCCTGGTGGTCTTCGTCGAGCAGGCCCAGCGGCGGATCCCCGTCCAGTACGCCAAGCGGATGATCGGCCGCCGCTCGTACGGCGGTACGTCCACCTACATCCCGCTCAAGGTGAACCAGGCGGGCGTGATCCCCGTCATCTTCGCCTCCTCGCTGCTCTACATCCCGGCACTGGTGGCCCAGTTCAGCGGGTCGAAGGCGGGCTGGGCGGTCTGGATCGAAACCAACTTCACCAAGGGCAACCACCCGGTCTACATCGTCACGTACTTCCTGCTGATCGTCTTCTTCGCGTTCTTCTACGTCGCCATCTCCTTCAACCCCGAGGAAGTTGCCGACAACATGAAGAAGTATGGTGGCTTCATCCCGGGCATCCGGGCCGGTCGCCCCACGGCCGAGTACCTCAGCTACGTGCTCAACCGGATCACGTGGCCGGGCTCGCTGTACCTGGGTCTGATCGCGCTGGTGCCAACAGTGGCGTTGGTGCTGTTCAAGGCCAACCAGAACTTCCCGTTCGGCGGGACGAGCATCCTGATCATCGTGGGTGTGGGTCTGGAGACCGTGAAGCAGATCGAGAGCCAGCTCCAGCAGCGCAACTACGAAGGGTTCCTCCGCTGATGCGAATCGTCCTCGTCGGGCCTCCTGGGGCAGGTAAGGGTACGCAGGCCGCGTACCTGGCCAAGAACCTCTCGATCCCGCACATCTCCACGGGCGACCTGTTCCGCGCCAACATCAGCCAGGGCACGGACCTGGGCAAAGAGGCGAAGTCCTACATGGACGCGGGCAACCTGGTGCCCGACTCGGTGACGATCGCGATGGCCGAGGACCGGCTGAACCAGGACGACGGCCGGCAGGGCTTCCTGCTGGACGGCTTCCCGCGCAACCTGGGCCAGGCCGAGGCGCTGGACGCCTACCTCAAGGACAAGGGCGTGCAACTGGACGCCGTCCTGGACCTGGAGGTCCCCGAGGACGAGGTGGTCAAGCGGATCGCCGGCCGCCGGATCTGCCGCAACGACAGCAGCCATGTCTTCCATGTGGACTACCACAAGCCGAAGACCGAGGGTGTCTGCGACATCTGCGGCGGTGACCTCTACCAGCGCGAGGACGACCGCGAGCAGACCGTGCGCAAGCGGCTGGAGGTCTACCACACGGAGACCGAGCCGATCATCGACCACTACAAGGCGCAGGACCTGGTCGTCACGATCCCGGCCCTCGGCAAGGTCGACGAGGTCACCCAGCGCGCGATGGCCGCGCTGGGACAGGGCCAGTAGACAGCGGCAAGACCCACGCGTACGGCCGCGGTGCCCGGGGACGGGCCCGCGGCCGTATCGTGTATGGGGCGGCCCGTGCCGCCGCAGCAGCGTCGTAGTAGTCGGTTCAGGAAGGCGTAAGCCCCCATGGTGGAGATCAAGACCCCCGAGCAGATCGCGAAGATGCGCGAAGCGGGGCTGGTGGTCGCCGCCATCCACGCGGCCACCCGTGAGGTGGCGGTGCCCGGCGCCACCACCAAGGACCTGGACGACGCCGCCCGCAAGGTGCTGGCCGAGCACGGCGCCACGTCGAACTTCCTCGGGTACGGCGGCTTCCCCGCGACGATCTGCACGTCGGTCAACGACGTCGTCGTGCACGGCATCCCCGACACCGAGACCGTCCTGAAGGACGGCGACATCATCTCCATCGACTGCGGCGCGATCATCGACGGCTGGCACGGCGACGCGGCCTACACCGCCTTCGTGGGCTCCGGTCACGCTCCGGAGCTGGTCGAGCTGAGCCGGGTGACCGAGGAATCCATGTGGGCCGGCATCGCGGCCGTCCGCAAGGGCAACCGCCTGGTCGACATCTCCAAGGCCATCGAGGGCTACATCCGGCGGCAGCCGCGCCCGGCGAACGGCAAGTACGGCATCGTCGAGGACTACGGCGGCCACGGCATCGGCTCGCAGATGCACATGGACCCGCACCTGCTGAACTACGTCGACCGCAAGCGCGGCCGCGGCCCGAAGCTGGTGCCGGGCTTCTGCATCGCCATCGAGCCCATGGTCAACCTGGGGACGGCCAAGACCCACGTCCTCGAAGACGACTGGACGGTCAAGTCGAACGACGGCAGCTGGTCCTCGCACTGGGAGCACTCGGTCGCGCTGACCGAGCAGGGCCCGCTGGTGCTGACCGCCCCGGACGGCGGCAAGGCGAAGCTGGCCGAGCTGGGCATCGAGGCCGCGCCCGATCCGCTGGCCTGACGCCCGTGTACGGCGCGTGTGCATGGACCCGGCCCCCGAGGCGTAACGATCACTGTGCGTGGGCAATAATCGTGGATTCGTCTTTTCGGGAACGCTGACGTAGACTGACGCGTCGGCTGTCGTGCATCCGTGTGCCTGTTTGTCGGGTATGCATCCGTACGAAGTCGATCAAGGTAGCCGATTCGAAGGGCGAAGCGTGGCCAAGAAGCAAGGTGCCATCGAAATCGAGGGCACCGTGATCGAGTCCCTCCCGAACGCGATGTTCAAGGTGGAGCTTCAGAACGGTCACAAGGTCCTCGCGCACATCAGCGGCAAGATGCGGATGCACTACATCCGCATCCTCCCGGATGACCGGGTCGTCGTGGAGCTGTCTCCGTACGACCTGACGCGTGGCCGGATCGTCTACCGCTACAAGTAGATCTTGTCGGCGCCCCCTCCCGTGGGGTGACGGCACTGACCCGGAGAACCTCACATCCCATGAAGGTCAAGCCGAGCGTCAAGAAGATCTGCGACAAGTGCAAGGTGATCCGCCGCCACGGCCGGGTCATGGTGATCTGCGACAACCTGCGCCACAAGCAGCGCCAGGGCTGACGCACGCCGACCTCTCTGCATTTCGCAGTTTCTTCGCGCGACGCAAACGCACAGCAATACGTACATACGCAGTCACCCGACCCCTCGCGTTCCATCGCGCGGGGACGACACCCCCGGCTCGGAGGCCGGGGACCCGGCTCGTAATGCTCAAGAGTCTTACGGGAACGGTGCTGCGGAAGACCTCCGAATACCCCAGGAGCCACATCCATGGCACGCCTCGCAGGCGTTGATCTCCCGCGCGACAAGCGCGTCGAGGTCGCCCTCACCTACGTCTTCGGCATCGGGCGCACCCTGTCGCAGCAGACCCTCGCCGCCACCGGCGTGAACCCGGACACCCGCGTTCGCGACCTGGCCGAGGAAGACCTGGTCAAGATCCGCGAGTACGTGGACAACAACCTCAAGACCGAGGGTGACCTCCGTCGCGAGATCCAGGCCGACATCCGCCGCAAGGTCGAGATCGGCTGCTACCAGGGTCTGCGTCACCGCCGCGGCCTGCCGGTGCACGGTCAGCGCACCAGCACGAACGCCCGTACCCGCAAGGGCCCGCGTCGCGCGATCGCCGGCAAGAAGAAGCCGGGCAAGAAGTAGTCCTCAGCGGACGCTGTTCAGCGGTCCCTGCAGGACCGACCACCTCCACGGGAGTAATACATGCCTCCGAAGGGCCGTACGGCCGGCGCCAAGAAGGTGCGCCGCAAGGAGAAGAAGAACGTTGCCCACGGGCACGCTCACATCAAGAGCACGTTCAACAACACCATCGTTTCGATCACCGACCCCACGGGCAACGTGATCTCCTGGGCCTCGGCGGGCCACGTGGGCTTCAAGGGCTCGCGCAAGTCCACGCCGTTCGCCGCGCAGATGGCGGCCGAGTCGGCCGCCCGCCGCGCGCAGGAGCACGGCATGCGCAAGGTCGACGTCTTCGTCAAGGGTCCCGGCTCCGGCCGTGAGACCGCGATCCGCTCGCTCCAGGCCACCGGCCTGGAGGTCGGCTCGATCCAGGACGTCACCCCGACGCCGCACAACGGCTGCCGTCCCCCCAAGCGTCGTCGCGTCTGACGACGCGCGGTCTCGACAGGCCGCAGCCGGTCGGTCCGCGCTCCGGCGCGGCCCGGCACCGGGCACTTTTCGGGCGGTACGCCGCGACTCCTGGGAGCCGCGCCGTGCCGCCCGTACCCTTGTAGAAACCGCCGGGCCACCGTCCGGCGCAGCTGGCATCAAATAGCGGGTGCCAAGACTGGAAGGCGAAAAACCTCATGCTGATCGCTCAGCGTCCCTCGCTGACCGAAGAGGTCGTCGACGAATACCGCTCCCGGTTCGTGATCGAGCCGCTGGAGCCGGGCTTCGGCTACACCCTCGGCAACTCCCTGCGTCGTACGCTCCTCTCCTCGATCCCGGGTGCGGCGGTCACGTCCATCCGCATCGACGGTGTCCTGCACGAGTTCACCACCGTGCCGGGCGTCAAGGAGGACGTCACCGACCTCATCCTCAACATCAAGCAGCTGGTCGTCTCCTCGGAGCACGACGAGCCGGTCGTGATGTACCTGCGCAAGCAGGGCCCCGGCCTGGTCACCGCCGCGGACATCGCCCCGCCGGCCGGTGTCGAGGTGCACAACCCCGACCTGGTCCTCGCCACCCTCAACGGCAAGGGCAAGCTGGAGATGGAGCTGACCGTCGAGCGCGGTCGCGGCTACGTCTCCGCCGTGCAGAACAAGCAGGTCGGCCAGGAGATCGGCCGCATCCCGGTCGACTCCATCTACTCGCCGGTCCTCAAGGTCACCTACAAGGTCGAGGCGACCCGTGTCGAGCAGCGCACCGACTTCGACAAGCTGATCGTCGACGTCGAGACCAAGCAGGCCATGCGTCCCCGTGACGCCATGGCGTCGGCCGGCAAGACCCTGGTCGAGCTGTTCGGCCTGGCGCGCGAGCTCAACATCGACGCCGAGGGCATCGACATGGGCCCGTCCCCGACGGACGCCGCCCTGGCCGCCGACCTGGCGCTGCCGATCGAGGAGCTGGAGCTCACCGTTCGGTCGTACAACTGCCTCAAGCGCGAGGGCATCCACTCGGTGGGCGAGCTGGTGGCCCGCTCCGAGGCGGACCTGCTCGACATCCGCAACTTCGGTGCGAAGTCGATCGACGAGGTCAAGGCGAAGCTGGCCGGCATGGGCCTGGCCCTGAAGGACTCGCCTCCCGGGTTCGACCCGACCGCCGCCGCCGACGCCTTTGGCGCCGACGACGACGCGGATGCGGGTTTCGTGGAGACCGAGCAGTACTGAGCCCGCCTGCGGCGGGTCGGCCGGGAACGACGGCCCGCCGTACTTCGGGTGCAGGCTTGATCGGCCCTGAGGCCTCGTCCTCAATCGCCGGACGGGCTTGAAACGCACGAACTTCCGCGGGGCACCCGCCCCGCGGGAACTGACACCGGTACCTGATACGGCCGGTGCAGCAATGAAGGAGAAATACCATGCCGAAGCCCGCCAAGGGTGCCCGTCTGGGCGGCAGCGCCGCGCACGAGCGTCTGATGCTGCGCAACCTGGCCACCGCTCTCTTCGAGCACGGTCGCATCACCACGACCGAGGCCAAGGCCCGTCGTCTGCGTCCGTACGCCGAGCGTCTGGTGACCAAGGCGAAGAAGGGCGACCTGCACAACCGCCGTCAGGTCATGCAGCTGATCTCGGACAAGAGCGTCGTGCACACGCTCTTCACGGAGATCGCGCCGCGCTTCGCGGAGCGTCCGGGTGGTTACACCCGTATCACCAAGATCGGCAACCGTCGTGGCGACAACGCCGCGATGGCGGTCATCGAGCTGGTCGAGGGCGAGATCGCCAAGAAGGCCACCGTTGCCGAGGCCGAGGCCGCGACCAAGCGCGCGGTGAAGGAGTCCGACGAGGCCGCCAAGGCCGAGGACACCAAGGGCGAGGCCGCCGAGGCCCCGGCCGAGGAGTCGAAGGACGCCTGAGCCTGACACAGGCCACCGGACGGGCCCGCTCCCCTCAGGGGGGCGGGCCCGTTCCGCTTGAGAGGATGCACGCGTGAGCGATGAAGTGGAGCCCGGGTTCGTCCGGGTGCGGCTGGACCTTTCGTACGACGGCAAGGACTTCTCCGGCTGGGCGAAGCAGCGGGCGCGGCGCACGGTCCAGGAGGAGCTGGAGACCGCGCTGCGGACGGTGACGCGCTCGGCCGAGACGTACGAGCTGACGGTGGCCGGCCGGACGGACGCCGGGGTGCACGCGCGCGGCCAGGTGGCGCACGTGGACCTGCCCGCGGAGCTGTGGGCCGAGCACGCGGACAAGCTGCTGCGGCGGCTGGCCGGGCGGCTGCCGAAGGACGTACGGGTGTGGCGGGTTGCGGAGGCGCCGTACGGTTTCAACGCGCGGTTCTCGGCGATCTGGCGGCGGTACGCCTACCGGGTGACGGATCACCCGGGCGGGGTGGACCCGCTGCTGCGCGGTCACGTGTTGTGGCACGACTGGGCTCTGGACGTGGACGCGATGAACGCGGCGTCGCAGGCGCTGCTGGGGGAGCACGACTTCGCGGCGTACTGCAAGCGGCGGGAGGGTGCCACGACGATCCGCACGTTGCAGCAGCTGAGCTGGGTGCGGGACGCCGACGGGATCATCACGGCGACCGTGCAGGCGGACGCCTTCTGCCACAACATGGTGCGCTCGCTGGTGGGCGCGCTGCTGTTCGTGGGGGACGGGCACCGGCCGGTGGAGTGGCCGGGGAAGGTGCTGGCGGCCGGGGTGCGGGACTCGGCGGTGCACGTCGTACGGCCGCATGGGCTGACCCTGGAGGAGGTCGGCTATCCGGCGGACGACCTGCTCATGGCGCGCAACAAGGAGGCGCGCAACAAGCGGAGCCTGCCCGGGGGCGGCTGCTGCTGAGCCGCCCCCGGCGCGGGCGTCAGGACTGGGCGCGGGCGGCCTTGGCCGCCTGGTCCGTGCCACGCTGCCAGATGCGGTTGTACGCGTACTGGCCGCCGTCCCGGGCGATCTGGAGGGCCTTGGCGGATGCCTTGGTGACGGGCGAGCCGTCGAGGTTGCCGGCGATGGTGAAGTACGCGTAGCGGCCGGTGGCGTTGGTGTACATCGTGCAGGCCGTGCCCTGGCAGAAGGAGCCGACGCCGCCGCCGGCCAGCGGGGCGAGGCTGGGCTTGTTGGCGTCCTTGACCTTGAAGGCGGCGGCCTTGGAGTCGAAGACGGCGACGCCGACGGTGACCGCGACGCCGTCCTTCGCGTACGTGGCGCGCAGCAGCTTCTTGCAGCCGTTGCCGTTGAGCACCGAGCCGAGCGCGCCGTGGGTGCCGGCCGTGCAGTCGTCGGTGGCGGCGGTGGTCACCTGGGGGTAGGAGCGCTTCCCGATGACCATGGTCTTGTCGGGGAAGAGGCCGGCGGGGGTGAGCGCCGCGGTGTCCTTCTTGGGGTCGGTGATGTAGTCCCGCGGGTTCGGCGGCGGCGGGACGGAGACCTCGGAGAAGGACGGTTTGGGGGCGTCGGGCTCGTCCGGCAGTTTCTGGGCGTGCGGCAGGTCGTTGCCGTTGCCCTTGTTGCTGGTGATGACGGCGGTGGCGACGATGCCCGCCACGGCGACGGTCGCGAGGGCGCCGCCGCCGATGTACAGCCAGCGCCGGCGCCTGCTGCGCGCTTCGCTCTCCTCGGCGAGCGCCTCCCAGTCGGGAGTCGAGGAGTCCGGTCCCCCGGGGCCGAACGGCCCACCATGCCCAAAGCTCATGCCGCGCATCCTAAACCGGTTGGTGGAACGGGGGGCGGGGGGCGACAATCCGGCCCATGGGACACGTGGAGGCCGGGCATCTGGAGTACTACCTGCCGGATGGGCGGGTGCTGTTGGGCGACGTGTCCTTCCGGGTCGGTGAGGGGGCCTCGGTGGCCCTGGTCGGCGCCAACGGGGCGGGCAAGACGACGCTGCTGCGGCTGATCGCGGGGGAGCTCCAGCCGCACGGCGGCACGGTGACCGTCAGCGGCGGGCTGGGTGTGATGCCGCAGTTCGTGGGGTCGGTGAGGGACGAGCGGACCGTCCGGGACCTGCTGGTGTCGGTGGCGCAGCCGCGGATCAGGGAAGCGGCTGCGGCCGTGGACGCGGCCGAGCACGCCGTCATGACGGTGGACGACGAGGCCGCGCAGATGCGGTACGCGCAGGCGCTCAGCGACTGGGCCGAGGCGCGCGGGTACGAGGCCGAGACGCTCTGGGACATGTGCACCATGGCCGCGCTGGGCCTCCCGTACGAGAAGGCCCAGTGGCGGCAGGTGCGCACGCTCAGCGGCGGCGAGCAGAAGCGGCTGGTGCTGGAGTCGCTGCTGCGCGGCACCGACGAGGTGCTGCTCTTGGACGAACCGGACAACTATCTGGACGTTCCGGCCAAGCGCTGGCTGGAGGAGCGGCTGCGCGAGACGAAGAAGACGGTGCTCTTCGTCAGCCACGACCGGGAGCTGCTGGCGCGCGCCGCCGACAAGATCGTCAGCGTCGAGCCGGGGCCCGCCGGGTCGGACGTGTGGGTGCACGGCGGCGGCTTCGCCACCTACCACGAGGCGCGCAAGGAGCGCTTCGCGCGCTTCGAGGAGCTGCGGCGGCGCTGGGACGAGAAGCACGAGCAGCTGAAGAAGCTGGTGCGCAGCCTGCGGCAGGCGGCGGAGAACAGCCATGAGCTGGCCTCCCGGTACCACGCGGCGCAGACCCGGCTGCGCAAGTTCGAGGAGGCCGGCCCGCCGCCGGAGCCGCCGCGCGAGCAGGAGATCACCATGCGGCTGCGCGGTGGCCGTACCGGCGTACGGGCCGTGACCTGCGAGAACCTTGAGCTGACCGGGCTGATGAAGCCGTTCGACCTGGAGGTCTTCTACGGGGAGCGGGTCGCGGTGCTGGGGTCGAACGGCTCCGGGAAGTCGCACTTCCTGCGGCTGCTGGCGGGGGACTCCGAGAACCCCGTCGCGCATACGGGGAAGTGGAAGCTGGGCGCCCGCGTCGTCCCCGGGCACTTCGCGCAGACCCACGCGCATCCGGAGCTGGAGGGCCGCACGCTTCTGGACATCCTGTGGACGGAACACGCCAAGGACCGCGGCAAGGCGATGAGCGCGCTGCGCCGGTACGAGCTGGAGCGCCAGGCCGAGCAGCGCTTCGACCGGCTGTCGGGCGGCCAGCAGGCGCGTTTCCAGATCCTGCTGCTGGAGCTGGCGGGGACGACCGCCCTGCTGCTGGACGAGCCGACCGACAACCTCGACCTGGAGAGCGCCGAGGCCCTTCAGGAAGGGCTGGAGGCGTACGAGGGCACGGTGCTGGCGGTGACGCACGACCGCTGGTTCGCGCGGTCCTTCGACCGGTACCTGGTCTTCGGGGCCGATGGGCGGGTGCGGGAGACGGCGGAGCCGGTGTGGGACGAGGCGGGGGTCCCCCCTGCTCGTTAAGAGCTTGGGGAGGGCGGAACGCAACCGGTAGCCGTGTGTCACCGCTTGGGCTCCGCCCGGTGGTGGGGCCGTGGGGGCGGCCCTTAGATGGACGCATGAGCACGGAGAAAACGGGCATAGCGGGCGCCGGAAGGGTGGAGGGCGCGGGCTCCCCGGTCGTCGGGTGGCTGCTCAGGCGGGCTCCCTGGCCCCTGTGGGCGGTGGCCGCCGCGCTGATGACGGCGGTGATCTTCCACGTCCACCGGCACAGCCCCACCGTCGGCATGGACAACGACTTCGTGGTCAAGGCGGCGCGGGCGCTGCTGGACGGCGACGCCCCGTACGCCGACAAGCGGTTCCTCTACCTGCCCAGCGCGGTGCTGGCCGCGGTGCCCGAAGCGCTGCTGTCCGCCGGGAAGCTGCGGCTGCTGGTGCCGGTGGCGGGCGTAGGCATGGTGGTGCTGGGCTGGTGCGTCTCGCTGCGGATCTTCCGGATCTCCGTACGGAGCCGGCTGGCGGCGCTCGGGGTGGCGGCCCTGGCGTTCTTCGAGCCGTTCCGCAACGTGGTCAACATCGGGAACTGGACGCTGGCCTCCGTGGTGGCGCTGCCGCTGGTGCTGCTGCTGGCGCTGCGCTCCCGGTGGGTGGCGGCGGGCGCCGTCCTCGGGCTCGCGCTGGCCCTCAAGCCGCTGCTCGCGCCGCTGCTCCTGCTGCTGGTGCTGGCGCGGCGGTGGCGGGCCCTCGCGGTGGCGGCGGCGGTGCCGGCCGCGGCGTCCGTGCTGGCGGCCCTGGTCATGCCGCGGCCGGGCATGTTCTTCACCCGTACGCTGCCGTTTCTGCTGCACGGGCAGGACAGCTTCGCGCGGCCCTTCGACGCCTCCCTCGGGATGATCCTGACCCGGCTCGGCGTGCCGGAGACCGCGGCGTACGGGGTCGCCGCGGTGGCCGCGGGGGCCGGTGTCGGGTGCGCCTGGGTGCGCTGGCGGCGCGGTGGCGAGGGCGCGCTGCGGCTCGTCGAGACCGCCGCGATGCTGCTGCTCGCGGCGTTCCTGGTGTCCCGGCCGTCCTTCGACCACTATCTGCTGGTGGTGCTGCCGCCGCTGGTGGCCTCCGTGGCCCTGCCGGGCTCGGTGTCCCGTACGGTCTGGTTCTGGATCGCCCTGGTCCCGCAGGTCTCCGGCCTGGCGTGGCCGCATCTGGAGGCACTGCACCGGCGGGCCTTCAAGGACGCGGTGATGCTGTGGACCGTGGCGGCCGTCATGGCGTGGACCTGCGTCCGGCCGCGGGTGCTGCGGGCGGTGGCTATCATGCCGGTGGGGCCCGAGAGCGCGGATCGTACGCCGGTTCGGGACGTGTTTTGACCCGGCTGGGGGCGGCCCGGTATTCTGCCAGTTCGTTATGCGTATTGGCTTGCTCTATCTCACGTGAGGGGCCCTTACGCCGGTTCACCGGGCCGATGGGCAGCGGCAGGAACCCGGGTTGCGTCACCCGAGGGCCGCCAGTGCTGGCGATCGGCCGTAGTGACCAGTACAGGACCCTATTCACTGAAGAAGCGAAGGCTAACCGTGCGTACGTTCAGCCCCAAGCCCGGCGATGTCCAGCGCCAGTGGCACATCATCGACGCCCAGGACGTCGTCCTCGGCCGTCTGGCCTCTCAGGCCGCTTCCCTCCTGCGGGGTAAGCACAAGCCGGTGTACGCGCCGCACGTCGACACCGGCGACTTCGTCGTCATCATCAATGCCGACAAGGTGCACCTGTCCGGCAACAAGCGCATCCAGAAGATGGCCTACCGCCACTCCGGTTTCCCGGGCGGTCTGCGTGCGGTCCGTTACGAGGACCTGCTCACCAAGAACCCGGAGAAGGCCGTCGAGAAGGCCATCAAGGGCATGCTCCCCAAGAACACCCTGGGCCGTCAGATGCTCTCGAAGCTGAAGGTCTACGCGGGCGCCGAGCACCCGCACGCTGCCCAGCAGCCGGTCCCGTTCGAGATCACCCAGGTCGCGCAGTAAGTCCGGCCACCCCCTAAGACGAAGAGAATCTGAGGAGAATCGTGGCTGAGACCACCCCCGAGACCCCGCTGGACGAGGTCGAGGAGTACACCACCGAGACCGAGGTCCCGCTGGAGGGCGAGTACACCTCCGAGTCGCTCGCCTCGCGCTTCGGCGACCCGCAGCCGGCCGCCGGCCTCGGCCGTCGCAAGAACGCCATCGCCCGCGTGCGGATCATCCCGGGCACCGGCCAGTGGAAGATCAACGGTCGCACCCTTGAGGGTTACTTCCCGAACAAGGTGCACCAGCAGGAAGTCAACGAGCCCTTCAAGGTGCTCGAGCTGGACAACCGCTACGACGTCGTGGCCCGCATCTCCGGCGGCGGCATCTCCGGCCAGGCCGGCGCGCTGCGCCTGGGTGTGGCCCGTGCGCTGAACGAGGCGGACGAGGACAACAACCGCGGCCCGCTGAAGAAGGCCGGCTTCCTCAAGCGCGACGACCGTGCGGTCGAGCGCAAGAAGGCCGGTCTGAAGAAGGCCCGCAAGGCGCCGCAGTACAGCAAGCGCTAATTGCCGCTTGGCTGCTCGCGCAGCTCTTGGCGAACGCCCCGGTGGCACCATCCGTGCTGCCGGGGCGTTCGGCTATCCGGGACCAGCGGCGTATACCTGGACGCAATGCTCTGGTCCACGTACATCAACTCGGAGGACACCAGTGGGACGACTCTTCGGCACGGACGGTGTGCGCGGTGTCGCCAACGCCGATCTGACGGCCGAGCTGGCGCTCGGTCTCTCGGTCGCGGCGGCGCACGTGCTCGCGGAAGCCGGCACGTTTGAGGGGCATCGGCCGGTGGCCGTGGTCGGCCGCGATCCGCGGGCGTCGGGGGAGTTCCTGGAGGCCGCCGTGGTCGCGGGCCTGGCCAGCGCGGGCGTGGACGTCCTGCGGGTGGGTGTGCTGCCGACCCCGGCCGTGGCGTACCTGACCGGGTCGCTCGGCGCGGACCTGGGCGTGATGCTCTCCGCCAGCCACAACCCGATGCCCGACAACGGCATCAAGTTCTTCGCCCGCGGCGGCCACAAGCTCGCCGACGAGCTGGAGGACCGTATCGAGCGGACGTACCGGGCGCACAGCTCGGGTGAGCCGTGGGACCGGCCCACCGGCGCCGGTGTCGGCCGGGTCAGGGACTACGACCAGGGCTTCGACAACTACGTCGCCCATCTGATCGGCGTGCTGCCCAACCGCCTGGACGGCCTGAAGATCGTCATCGACGGTGCGCACGGCGCGGCCTCCCGGGTCTCCCCGGAGGCGTTCGCCCGGGCCGGCGCCGAGGTCGTCACCATCGGCACCGACCCCGACGGCCTGAACATCAACGACGACTGCGGCTCCACGCACATCGCCAAGCTGCGCGCCGCCGTCGTCGAGCACGGCGCGGACCTCGGTGTGGCGCACGACGGCGACGCGGACCGCTGCCTTGCGGTGGACCACAAAGGCAACGAGATCGACGGCGACCAGATCCTGGCCGTCCTGGCGCTCGGCATGCGCGAGGCCGGCACGCTGCGCAGGAACACCGTCGTGGCGACCGTCATGTCCAACCTGGGCTTCAAGCTCGCCATGGAGCGCGAGGGCCTGACCTTCGTCCAGACGGCGGTCGGCGACCGGTACGTCCTGGAGGAGATGAAGTCCGGCGGGTACGCGCTCGGCGGCGAGCAGTCCGGCCACGTCATCGCGCTGGACCACGCCACGACCGGCGACGGCACCCTCACCGGCCTGATGCTGGCCGCCCGCGTCGCGGCGACCGGCCGCCCGCTGGCCGAGCTGGTCCGCGTCATGGAGCGGCTGCCGCAGGTGCTGGTGAACGTGCCGGACGTGGACAAGACGCGGGTGAGCACGTCGCCGGAGCTGAGCTCCGCGGTCGCGGAGGCGGAGAAGGAGCTGGGGGCCACCGGCCGGGTGCTGCTGCGTCCCTCCGGGACCGAGCCGCTGGTCCGGGTCATGGTCGAGGCCGCCGACATC
Organism: Streptomyces sp. NPDC018019; assembly: GCF_044327805.1. Classification (NCBI taxonomy): domain Bacteria; kingdom Bacillati; phylum Actinomycetota; class Actinomycetes; order Kitasatosporales; family Streptomycetaceae; genus Streptomyces; species Streptomyces sp. NPDC018019. Next base: position 205,541 of record NZ_JBIRGD010000001.1, read on the forward strand.
GAGCAGGCGGGGGCCGTGGCCGGCCGCCTGGCCGACGTGGTGAAGTCGGCGCTCGGCTAGCTTTCAGGCACGTACACGCTGCTTGCTGCCGGTCCAGAAGAGCTTCTGGGCCAGCAGCGTCAGCGTGCCCGCGACGACGATCCCGGCCAGGTTCAGCAGCAGCTGCTCCGTGGAGCCCCACGCCTGCTTGTACGAGCTGTAGCCGAAGGCGACGGCGGCGTTCGCGGCGGCCGGGACGGTGGTGACCGAGATCGCCACGCCGACCAGCGCGCCGGACTTCGCCGAGGTCAGCGAGAGGACACCGGCGATCCCGGCGAGCACGGCGACCACGAACGAGAACCAGTCCGGCCGGTAGATGAAGTTCGTGTTCGGGCGCTCGGCCGTCAGCGCCCCGGCGTGGAAGAGCCCCACCGCGTCCATGAACAGACTGAACCCCACCGTCACCGCCATCGCCACCGCGAAGCCGACGACCAGCGCCAGCAGGGAGCGCCAGGCCAGCCGGGGCGCGCGGCGCACCAGGGCCGTACAGATGCCGGCCAGCGGGCCGAACTCCGGGCCGACGGCCATCGCGCCGACGATCAGGATCGCGTTGTCCAGCACCACGCCGCAGGCCGCGATCATCGTGGCGAGCGTCAGGAACGCCAGATAGGTGACGGAGAGCGTGGACTCCTCGTGGGTGGCGTCGGTCAGCGACTCCCACAGCACGGCGTCCGCGCCCTCGCCGGGCGCGTCCTTCTCCGCCCGGTCCGCGCGGGCGGACAAGGAGAGGTCGATGTGCTCGACGGCGATGGCGCCGTCCCGGTCGATGCCGAGTGCCCGCAGCTCGCGCAGCAGGCCGTCACCGGCCTCCCGGGCCACGTCGCACAGGACCACGTCGCCCCGCGGGTCGCGCGCGGCGCCGGCCAGGACGGCGAGGTGGGTGGTGCCGACGGTCCCTTCCACGAGGCGTACGACGTCGTCCGTACGGTCGGCGGGGACGATCAGGCGCAGGTGCAGCACGGGCGTACTCCTCGGGGTGGCGCGACGGCGGCGGGCCGCGTCAGAGCTTGCGCAGCGAGAGCCGCTGCACCTTGTGGTCGGGCCCCTTGCGCAGCACGAGGTTGGCGCGGCCACGGGTCGGTGCGACGTTCTGTTCCAGGTTGGGCTTGTTGACGGTGCGCCAGATCATCCGAGCGTAGTCGAGGGCTTCTTCCTCGGAAACCTGGGTGTACTTGCGGAAGTACGAGAACGGGTTCTGGAAGGCGGTGTCGCGCAGCTTGCGGAAGCGGCCCAGGTACCACTGCTCGATGTCCTCGGTACGGGCGTCCACGTACACCGAGAAGTCGAAGAAGTCGGCGAGGCCGAGCCGGGTGCGGCCGTCCTTGCCGGGCAGCGCGGGCTGCAGGACGTTCAGGCCCTCGACGATCAGGACGTCGGGGCGGTGCACGGTCAGCCGTTCGCCCGGCACGATGTCGTAGATCAGGTGGGAGTAGACCGGCGCGCTGACCTCGGCCTTGCCGGACTTCACATCGGCCACGAAGCGGGTCAGCGCCCGGCGGTCGTACGATTCGGGGAAGCCCTTGCGCGACATCAGGCCGCGGCGGTGCAGCTCGGCGTTGGGGAACAGGAAGCCGTCGGTGGTGACCAGTTCGACGCGCGGGTGCTCCGGCCAGCGGGCCAGCAGCGCCTGGAGGAGCCGGGCGGTGGTGGACTTGCCGACCGCCACGCTGCCCGCGACCCCTATGACGAAGGGCGTGCCGGGCTGCGCCCCGTGGCCGCCGCCCGCGTCGCCGAGGAAGGTGTTCAGCGCGCCGCGCAGGTTGCTGGTGGCGCCCACGTACAGGTTGAGCAGCCGGGACAGCGGGAGGTAGACGTCGCGCACCTCGTCCAGGTCGATCACGTCGCCCAGACCGCGCAGCCGCTCGACCTCCTCCGCGGTCAGCGGCAGCGGTGTCTTCTCCCGCAGGGCGCTCCACTCGGCGCGCGTCAGGTCCACGTACGGCGTGCGCTCGGCGCGGCGGCGGTGCTGCGACTCGGTCGGCTCTGTGGTGAGGGGCACGCGCCCATTGTCCGCAGGCGCGGGGGCCGGTTCACCCCGGGGTGGGGTTGTGGCCGCCCGTTCAGCGTGTCGCGGGCGGGCGGGACGTGCGGGGGAGCGCGGGGGACGGGGCCGGCCGGTACCGGTGCCGCGGGCCGGCCGGGCGGCCCGCGGGTTGGCCGTATGGCGCGGGGGCATTGATCGGGCCGCCCCGTAGGCTGCCCCCATGTGCGGAATCGTGGGGTATGCGGGCGGCCGGTCCGCCCTGGACGTCGTGCTCGCCGGGCTGAAGCGGCTGGAGTACCGCGGCTACGACTCGGCCGGGGTGGCCGTACTGGCCGACGGGGGCCTGGCCGCGGCCAAGAAGGCGGGCAAACTCGCCAACCTGGACAAGGAGCTGGCCGAGCGTCCGCTGCCGACCGGCTCGACCGGGATCGGGCACACCCGGTGGGCCACGCACGGCGCGCCCACCGACGCCAACGCCCACCCACACCTGGACAACGCCGGGCGGGTCGCGGTCGTCCACAACGGCATCATCGAGAACTTCGCCGCGCTGCGGGCCGAACTGTCCGGGCGCGGTCACGCCTTGGCGTCCGAGACGGACACCGAGGTGGTCGGGCACCTCCTGGCGGAGAACTTCTCCTCCTGCGGGGACCTGGCCGAGGCGATGCGCCAGGTGTGCCGCCGGCTGGAGGGCGCGTTCACGCTGGTCGCGGTGCACGCGGACGCGCCGGACGTGGTGGTGGGCGCGCGCCGCAACTCGCCGCTGGTGGTGGGCCTCGGCGAGGACGAGGCGTTCCTCGCGTCGGACGTGGCGGCGTTCATCGCGTACACCCGCGAGGCCGTCGAGCTGGGCCAGGACCAGGTCGTGGAGCTGCGCCGGGACGGGCTGACGGTCACCGACTTCGACGGCGCGCCGGGCGAGGTGCGCCACTACCACGTGGACTGGGACGCGTCGGCCGCCGAGAAGGGCGGCTACGACTACTTCATGCTCAAGGAGATCGCCGAGCAGCCGAAGGCGGTCGCCGACACGCTGCTGGGCCGGGTGGACGCGTCCGGGGTGCTCTCGCTGGACGAGGTGCGCATCGACGACGCGGTGCTGCGCGAGGCCACCAAGGTGGTGATAGTGGCCTGCGGCACGGCCTTCCACGCCGGGATGATCGCCAAGTACGCGATCGAGCACTGGACCCGCATCCCCTGCGAGGTGGAGCTGGCCAGCGAGTTCCGCTACCGGGACCCGATCCTGGACCCGCGCACGCTGGTCGTCGCCATCTCGCAGTCCGGCGAGACGATGGACACCCTGATGGCGGTGCGGCACGCCCGCGAGCAGGGCGCGAAGGTGCTCGCGGTCTGCAACACCAACGGCTCGACGATCCCGCGCGAGTCGGACGCGGTGCTCTACACCCACGCCGGGCCCGAGGTCGCGGTCGCCTCGACGAAGGCGTTCCTGACCCAGCTGGTGGCCTGCTACCTGCTCGCGCTGTACCTGGGCCAGGTGCGGGGCACGCAGTGGGGCGACGAGATCCGGGCCGTGGTGCGCGAGCTGGCCGCGATCGGCACGCAGGTCGAGCAGGTGCTCGGGACGATGGAGCCGGTACGGGAGCTGGCGCGCAGTCTCGCGGACCGGAACACGGTGCTGTTCCTGGGACGGCACGTGGGCTACCCCGTCGCCCTGGAGGGGGCGCTGAAGCTGAAGGAACTCGCGTACATGCACGCGGAGGGCTTCGCGGCGGGCGAGCTGAAGCACGGGCCGATCGCCCTGATCGAGGAAGGCGTGCCGGTGGTGGTGGTCGTGCCGTCGCCGCGCGGCCGCTCCGTCCTGCACGACAAGATCGTCTCCAACATCCAGGAGATCCGGGCCCGGGGCGCGCGCACCATCGTGATCGCGGAGGAGGGCGACGAGGCGGTCGTCCCGTACGCGGACCACATCGTGCGCATCCCGCGCACGCCCACCCTGCTCCAGCCGCTGGTCTCCTCGGTGCCGCTCCAGGTCTTCGCCTGCGAACTGGCCACGGCGCGCGGCAACGAGGTGGACCAGCCGCGCAACCTCGCCAAGTCGGTGACCGTCGAATGATCATCGGGGTCGGTATCGACGTCGCCGAGATCGACCGCTTCGCGGCGGCCCTGGAGCGCACCCCGGAGATGGCCCACCGGCTCTTCGTCGAGCGGGAGCTGACGCTGCCCGGCGGGGAGCGCCGGGGCATCGCCTCGCTCGCCGCGCGGTTCGCCGCCAAGGAGGCGGTGGCCAAGGCGCTGGGGGCGCCCGCCGGGCTGCGGTGGACGGACGCCGAGGTGGCGGTGCTGGAGTCCGGGCAGCCGATACTCCAGATCCGGGGGACGGTGGCCGCGCGGGCGGCGGAACTCGGCGTGCGCTCCTGGCACGTGTCGCTCAGTCACGACGCGGGCGTGGCCTCGGCGGTGGTGATCGCGGAGGGGTGAGCGGCGCCCCGGAGCCGATCCGTACGCGATCCGGCCGCCGGGCCGTACCGCTGCCCGGTGCGCCGGGCGAGCCGGGAGGAATGCCGGCGCCGCCCGGGGTGAGACTGGGGGCATGAGGATTGCGTTCAGCGTGGATGTCGTACGGGCGGCCGAGCGGGACCTGATGGCGCGGCTGCCCGAAGGGGCCCTGATGCAACGGGCCGCCGCCGGACTGGCGGTGGCCTGCGCGGAGTTGCTGGGGCGGGTGTACGGGTCGCGGGTCGTGCTGCTCGTGGGCAGCGGCGACAACGGCGGTGACGCGCTGTACGCGGGCGCCCGGCTGGCCCGGCGCGGCGCGGGCGTGCGCGCCGTCCTGCTGTCCCCGGAACGGGCCCACGCGGGCGGCCTGGCGGCCCTGCGGGCGGCGGGCGGCCGGGTGTCCGCCGACGCCCCGGCCGACATCGCGCGCGCCGACCTCGTCGTGGACGGCATCGTCGGCATCGGCGGCAAGGGCGGGCTGCGGCCGGAGGCGGCCCGGCTGGCCGAGGCCGCCCGGCGGACCACGATCGTCTCCGTCGACCTGCCGAGCGGTGTGGAGGCGGACAGCGGCGAGGTGCCGGGGGAGGCCGTACGGGCCGATGTGACGGTGACCTTCGGCGCGTACAAGCCGGGGCTGCTGATCGACCCGGCGCGCGAGTACGCGGGCGCGCTGCGCCTGGTGGACATCGGCCTCGGCCTGCCCGCGGACGCCACGGCGGAAGCGCTCCAGTACGCGGACGTGGCGGAGCAGCTGCCCCGCCCCTCGGCGGAGAGCGACAAGTACCGGCGCGGTGTGGTGGGCGTCGTCGCGGGGTCGGCGCGCTACCCGGGCGCCGCGGTGCTGGCCGTGTCCGGGGCGCTGCGGGGCGGCGCCGGGGCCGTGCGGTACGTCGGTCCGGCGGCCGACGAGGTCCTCGCGCACTTCCCGGAGACGCTGGTGCACGCCGGGCCGCCGTCGAAGGCGGGCCGGGTCCAGGCGTGGGTGATCGGCCCCGGCATCGGGGACGACGGCGACGCGGTGGCGGACGTGCTGGACTCCGACGTGCCCGTGCTGGTCGACGCCGACGGGCTGCGCTTCCTGGACGCCGCGCGGGTACGGGGCCGCGGCGCGCCGACCCTCCTGACGCCGCACGCCGGGGAGGCCGCCGCGCTGCTCGGCGCCGACCGGGCGGACGTGGAGGCGGCCCGCCTGCGCTCCGTACGGGAACTGGCCGAGCGGTACGGGGCCACGGCCCTCCTGAAGGGCTCCACGACCCTCGTCGCCGACCCGGCGGGCGGCCCGGTACGCGTCAACCCCACCGGCACCGGCTGGCTGGCCACCGCCGGCAGCGGCGACGTGCTGTCCGGCCTGACCGGCTCGCTGCTGGCCACCGGCCTGGCCGCGCGCGACGCCGCGTCCGCGGGCGCGTACCTGCACGGTCTGGCCGCCCGGCTGGCCGCCACCCCGGACGGCGCGCCGATCCTGGCGACGGACGTCGCGGGGGCGCTGGGCGAGGCGTGGCGGGACGTCAGCCGCCCCTGAGCACGCCCGGCCCCGCCCGCCGCCCGGGCCGGACCCGGCCCACCTGCCTCGCCGGGCCCCGACTCCCGTCCTGAGACACTGGTGGGATGAACCACACAGCCATGCGCGCCCGTGCGGCCATCGATCTCGCCGCGGTGCGTTCCAATGTGCGGGCGCTGCGGGCCCGCGCGCCACGGGCCGAGCTGATGGCCGTGGTGAAGTCGGACGGGTACGGGCACGGCGCGGTGCAGTGCGGCCGTGCGGCGCGTGCGGCCGGGGCGACATGGCTGGGCACGGCCCTGCCGGAGGAGGCGTTCGCGCTGCGGGCCGCGGGCGACACCGGCCGTCTGCTGTGCTGGCTGTGGACGCCCGGCGGGCCCTGGCGGCAGGCGGTCGAGCAGGACATCGACGTGTCGGTCAGCGGGCTGTGGGCGCTGCGCGAGGTCGTGGCGGCGGCGCGGGCGTGCGGCCGTACCGCCCGGGTCCAGCTGAAGGTCGACACCGGGCTGGGGCGCAACGGCTGCCAGCCCGCCGACTGGTCCGAGCTGGTCACCGCCGCGCGCGCCGCCGAGGCCGAGGGCGCGGTCCGGGTCACCGGCGTCTGGTCGCACTTCGCCTGCGCCGACGAGCCCGGCCACCCGTCCATCGACGCCCAGCTCGCGGCCTTCGCCGAGGCCGACGCGGTGGTCTGCAGGGCCGGTCTCGACCCCGAGGTGCGCCACCACGCCAACACCCCGGCGCTGCTGAGCCTCCCGCACGCGCACTTCGACCTGGTCCGGTCCGGGATCGGTGTCTACGGCATCTCGCCCAGCCCGGAGATGGGCGCGCCGGAGGACTTCGGGCTGCGTCCGGCGATGACGCTGGAGGCGTCCCTGGCGTCGGTCAAACGGGTGCCCGCCGGCCACGGCGTCTCGTACGGGCACCAGTACACGACGTCCGGTGAGACCACGCTCGCGCTCGTCCCGCTCGGCTACGCCGACGGCATTCCCCGGCATGCGTCGGGCAGCGGACCGGTTCTGGTCGCGGGCAAATGGCGGACGGTGGCCGGGCGGATCGCCATGGACCAGTTTGTGGTCGATCTTGGCGGGGACCCGGCCCAGGTGGGAGACGTGGCTGTGCTGTTCGGCCCGGGGGACCGGGGCGAGCCGACCGCCGAGGACTGGGCGCGTGCGACGGGCACCATCGGGTACGAAATCGTCACGCGGATCGGTACCCGGGTGCCACGCGTCTATGTTGATGAGCGCGCGGACACGGGGAGCGGGACATGAGCGACAGGACGGGGGCGGCCGCCGACACCGCGATCGACGCGGCGGAAGCGGCGGCCGGGGCGGCCACGGCGGTCGGCAGCTGGACGCGGGCCGGACGCCACGCGGGCATCGCCGGAGCCGCGATCGGCGTGGTGGCGGCGGGGGCCGCCGCGGGCGTGGCCATCGAGCGGCTGACGGTCGGCCGGGGCATGCGGCGCAAGGCGCGGCTCGCGCTGGACGCGGCGGGCCCGTACGGGACGCTGCGCGGCGAGCCGGGCACCGCGGTGGCCGAGGACGGCACGGAGCTGTACTACGAGATCGACGAGCCGGGCGACGCCCGCGCGGGCCGTGCCGGGCGCGGCGACGACAAGGGCGGCAAGGGCGGCGCGCGCCGCAAGCGGCTGCTGGGGCTGCTGGGGCGCCGCGCCGAGGCGCCCACGGTCGTCTTCAGCCACGGCTACTGCCTGAACCAGGACTCCTGGCACTTCCAGCGCGCGGCCCTGCGCGGCGCGGTGCGCAGCGTCCACTGGGACCAGCGCAGCCACGGCCGCTCGGAGCGCGGCAGGGCCCAGCACGAGGGCACCGAGCGGGTCACCATCGACCTGCTCGGCCGGGACCTGAAAGCGGTGCTGGACGCCGCCGTGCCGGAGGGGCCGATCGTGCTGGTCGGGCACTCCATGGGCGGCATGACGGTGATGGCGCTGGCCGACCAGTATCCGGAGTATGTCGCGGAGCGGGTCGTCGGCGTCGCGCTGATCGGCACCTCCGCCGGCCGGCTCAGCGAGGTCGCCTTCGGGCTGCCGTCGCTGGGCGTCAAGGCGTTCCACCGGCTGGCGCCGGGCGTGCTCAAGGCGCTGGGCGCGCAGAGCGAGCTGGTCGAGAAGGGGCGGCGGGCCACCGCCGACCTCTTCGCGGGGCTGGTCAAGCGCTATTCGTTCGGTACGCCGAAAGAGGTGGACCCGGGGGTGGCGCGGTTCGCCGAGCGGATGATCGAGGCGACGCCGATCGACGTCGTCGCCGAATTCTTCCCGGCCTTCGCGGTGCACGACAAGACCGAGGCGCTGGCCGCGTTCGACCCCGTACCGGCACTGGTGCTGGCCGGGGACCGGGACCTGATCACCCCGTCCGACCACAGCGACGCCATCGCCGAGCTGCTGCCGGGCGCCGAGTCGGTGTGCGAGGCGGGCGCGGGCCACCTGGTGATGCTGGAGCGCCCGGAGGTGGTCACCGGCCATCTGGAGACGCTGATCGAACGGGCCGCGGCGACGGCCGCGGCGGCGCGGTCGGCACGGGCGTAGACGCGCTCCCGGAGGCCCGGTCGGTACGGGCCCGGGCGGGCCTTCCCGGGGCCCGCGGGCCGCGAGCGGGTTCGGAATGCCGGTGGTGCTCGCCGTACCATCGGCGCATGAGCACCACCGAGACGACCGTGCACGTAACCGTCAAGTCGCCCAGCCGGATGCAGGAGTTGGGCCGCCGGCTGGCCGGGCTGCTGCGGCCGGGCGACCTGGTCCTGCTGACCGGGGAGCTGGGCGCGGGCAAGACGACGCTGACCCGCGGCCTGGGCGAGGGCCTGGGCGTGCGCGGCGCGGTCACCTCGCCGACGTTCGTGATCGCCCGGGTGCACCCGCCGCTGGCCGAGGGACCGGCCCTGGTGCACGTGGACGCGTACCGGCTCGGCGGCGGGCTGGACGAGATGGAGGACCTGGACCTCGACGTGTCGCTGCCGGAGTCGGTGGTGGTCGTGGAGTGGGGCGACGGCAAGGTCGAGGAGCTGTCCGAGGACCGGCTGCACGTGGTCATCGAGCGTGCCGTGGGCGCGGACGCGCCCGGCCTGCCCGGCGCCGGGGAGCCCGCCGTGGTGACGGACGAGGACGATGTGCGCGAGATCGTCGTCCGCGGGGTCGGCGCGCGCTGGGCGGATACGGACCTGACGGTGCTGGTCGGGGAGTAGCCGGCGGCCGTACCCGGTAGTTTCCGACAAGCCGTCGGGAAGATGTTGCGCGCGCGGCGCCGAACGTGGTCACATGGGTGAAGGGAGAGCCGGTTAGGTCTGCCTAACTATGCCCTTGCCCGCCCAGGAGCCACGGGAGGCATCCATGTCGGCCCACCAGCCCGTCACCGCAGGGGTCCGCAGCGGCGCGACCGAACCGTCGCCGACCATGAACGAGCTGCTGGCGGCGTGCGCCGCGGCCAGCGCGGTGTCCACGCCCCCGGAGCCGCCGTCCCGCGCCGAGGAGGCCGCGGAGGACGAGACGCGCGTCATCGCACCGCAAGAGGGCGGTCAGCGGGGGGCGCGCGACGCGGCGTAGGACAGCGGCGGGCGCTCGCGTACGCGCGGGCGTACGTGGCAGGCCCGTACGCGCCGGGAGCCCGCCGACGCACCCATGCGCCTCTCGGCGCCTCCGGAAGCTGCATCTCCGGGAACGGTGTTCAGCCAACGCCGCTCAGCCAACGCCGCTCAGCCAACGGCGCCCAGGCAGCGACGCTCAGGGAACGAAGCTCAGGGAACGAAGCTCAGGGAACGACGACGACCTTCGTCCCGCCCAGCGCGAAGTCCCACATCGCCGTGCCGTCCGCGCGCGTCTCCCGGATGCCGCCGGTCTTCTTCGTCGCGTTCGGGTCCGGCATCGAGCCGTCGACCGCCGCGCTGAAGCCGATCACCACACCCTCGGCGACCGTGAAGCGCACCACGTGCTCGATCGGCACCCCGTCCGAGCCGGGGATCTTCAGGGACCGCCCGTTGACCTTGTACGTCCCCGGCGCCGGGGACACGCTGCTCGGGGTGACCTGGTACGTCCGCTTCACCTTGCCGTCGGCCGTGACCAGCCACACCCGCTTCGCGCCCAGCGCGTAGACGACCCGCTCGCCCTCGCCCGAACCGGGCGGGACCGGGACCTCGGTCTGCTGCCGGTCCGCGCCGTCCTTGCCCTTGCCGGGGGCCGGGCTCGCGGAGGCCGACGGGTGCTTGCCCGCGGTGGTGTGGTCGGGGGCCGAGGCGGAGGCCTGGTAGGCCAGGAAACCGACGGCGGCCAGCGCGGCCGCGGTCAGGGCGGTGACGATCGAACTGCTCTTTGCGGACACCGCCGTGCCACCTTTCGTACGCGCGTGACTACGGCTGACGGTAGCACCCGGCAGGGCACCCGCGGCCGAGCCGTAGTCTTGAAGGCGTGCTGCTGCTTGCTCTGGACACCGCAACCCCTGCCGTCACCGTCGCCCTCCACGACGGCTCCCGCGTACTCGCCGAGGAGCGTCAGGTGGACGCGCGCCGGCACGGCGAACTGCTGCTGCCCGCCGTCGACCGGGTACTCGCCGAGGCCGGCGTGAAACTCGGCGCGGTCAGCGACATCGTGGTCGGGGTCGGCCCCGGCCCGTACACGGGGCTGCGGGTCGGGCTCGTCACGGCGGCGACGTTCGCCGCCGCCCTCGACGTGCCGGTGCACGGCCTGTGCACGCTGGACGGCATCGCGTACGCCGCCGGGCTCGACGAGCCGTTCGTGGTGGCGACCGACGCGCGCCGCAAGGAGGTCTACTGGGCGCGCTACGCCGACGCCCGCACACGGCTCACCGAGCCCGCCGTGGACCGCCCCGCGGACCTCGCGGACCAGGTCGGCGGGGTGCCGGCGGTGGGCGCGGGCGCGGTGCTGTACGCGGACACCTTCACCGGCGTACGGGCGGACGGCCCCGAGCACCAGTCCGCGGGCGCGCTCGCCGCGCTGGCCGCCGAGAAGCTCGCGAGCGGCGCGGAACTGCTGCCGCCGCAGCCGCTGTACCTGCGGCGGCCGGACGCGCAGGTGCCCGCCAACTACAAGGTGGTCACGCCGAAGTGACCGCGCGGGTGGCTGCCGGGGCGGGCGCGCGGGACGGTGCCGTGCTCCGTGAGATGCGCTGGTGGGACATCGCGCCCGTACTGGACCTGGAGCGCGAACTGTTCCCGGAGGACGCCTGGTCGGCGGGGATGTTCTGGTCCGAGCTGGCGCACGCGCGCGGGCCGGCCGCCAACCGCCGCTACGTCGTCGCCGAACTCGACGGCCGCCTGGTCGGCTACGGCGGCCTGGCCGCCGTGGACGGCACCGGCGACATCCAGACCATCGCCACCGCCCGCGACCAGTGGGGGACCGGCCTGGGCTCCCGGCTGCTGACCGAGCTGCTGACCGCCGCCACCGCCTTCGAGTGCGCCGAGGTGCTGCTCGAAGTACGCGTCGACAACACCCGGGCCCAGCGCCTGTACGAGCGGTTCGGCTTCGAGCCGATCGGCTTCCGGCGCGGCTACTACCAGCCGGGCAACGTGGACGCCCTCGTCATGCGCCGTACCACCGTCTCCCCCTCCGAATCCCCGGCCGATTCCGCCCCCGGACCGGCCGACGACGCCCCCTCCGCCCCGTCCCCCGCACAAGGAACCCAGACCCATGGCTGACGAACCGCTCGTCCTCGGCATCGAGACCTCCTGCGACGAAACCGGCGTCGGCATCGTGCGCGGGCACACGCTGCTCGCGGACGCCGTCGCCTCCAGCGTCGACGAGCACGCGCGCTTCGGCGGCGTCGTACCGGAGGTGGCCTCGCGCGCGCACCTGGAAGCGATGGTCCCCACCATCCAGCGCGCCCTGAAGGAGGCCGGGGTCGCGGCGTCCGACCTGGACGGCATCGCGGTCACCGCCGGGCCGGGGCTGGCGGGCGCGCTGCTGGTCGGCGTCTCGGCGGCCAAGGCGTACGCCTACGCCCTCGGCAAGCCGCTGTACGGCGTCAACCACCTCGCCTCGCACATCTGCGTCGACCAGCTCGAACACGGTGCCCTGCCCGAGCCGACGATGGCCCTGCTGGTCTCCGGCGGCCACTCCTCCCTGCTGCTCGCGCCCGACATCACCTCGGACGTGCGGCCCCTCGGCTCGACCATCGACGACGCGGCGGGAGAGGCCTTCGACAAGGTCGCGCGCGTACTGAACCTGGGCTTCCCGGGCGGCCCGGTGATCGACCGCTACGCCCGGGAGGGCGACCCGGACGCGATCAAGTTCCCGCGCGGTCTGACCGGCTCCCGCGACCCGATCTACGACTTCTCCTTCTCCGGCCTCAAGACGGCCGTCGCCCGCTGGATCGAGGCCAAGCGCGCGGCGGGCGAGGAGGTCCCGGTCGCGGACGTCGCGGCGTCCTTCCAGGAGGCGGTCGTCGACGTCCTGACCCGCAAGGCGGTGCGCGCCTGCAAGGACAACGGCGTGGACCACCTGATGATCGGCGGCGGCGTCGCGGCCAACTCCCGGCTCCGCGCCATGGCGGAACGCCGCTGCGCCGACGCGGGCATCACGCTGCGCGTCCCCCGCCCCAAGCTGTGCACCGACAACGGCGCCATGGTCGCCGCCCTCGGCGCCGAAATGGTCGCCCGCAACCGCCCGTCCTCCTCCTGGGACCTCCCGGCCGACTCCTCCCTCCCGGTGACGGAGCCACACGTACCGGGCACCCACCACGAGGACGCCCACGGCCACGCACACGATCACGATCACTTCCACGAGCTGAGCAAGGACAACTTGTACTCGTAGGGGAGAGGGCGAGTGACCTCGATCACGCGGTTGCACGACGCCGTGGCCCAGGCCGCGCCCGCCGCCCTGCCCGCCTTCACCCATGAGCTGTGCCAGGCCGCCGACCAGGCCCTTCACAGTGCGGACTTGCTGCCATTGCGCCGTCTCGCGGCGCAGTGGGCCGTCCACGTGCACATCCAGCGTGATCCCGGAACCGCCGCCGGGTACCGGGAACTGGAGGACCTGGCCGTGGCGTCCGACGACCCCGACGAGGCCCGTGGCGCGGTGGCCGAACTCGGTCGCATCCTGGATGCCGCGCATGCTGCCGTGGCGCACGACGAAGTGACGTGAACGGGGAGCCCCGGCCTCAGGAGATCGCTGACGCGCAAGCCTGCCCGACTCCTTCGTGACACCACGTCATACCCTGACCAAGCCGAAATGCAGATATACGGGGAGGCGGCAGGACATGCCTTGGTTCTGGTGGGTGTTCGCGTTCTTCATGGCGGGGGGTTTCGCCAAGGTGGTGGACGTCGGACGGAAGGCGATGAGCGCGCGGCACGCGCGGAAGATGGAGCGGCTGGAGGCCACGCGGCGCGACCGGCTGGAGCTGGAGGCGGCGCAGCGGCCGCCGGAGCCGGTGTGCGGGTGTGCGCACCATCTCGCGAAGCACGACAAGCAGGGCCGGTGCCATGAGGTGACGCAGGTGCCGACGGCGTGGGACGCGGAGCGGAAGCCGGTCGCCTACGAGCGGGGGCAGTGCACCTGCCAGCAGTATGTCGGTCCGCAGCCCCTGTCGCAGGTGTACGCGGAGGAGCTGACGGACCGGTTGTAGGCGGGGCTCAGGCGGTGGGCGCCGCGCGGCCCAGCAGCATCGTAGGCGCGCCGGCCACCCGCGTCAGGAACACCACGCAGGATTCCGGCCCCGAGAGCTTGAGCTTCTTGCGCAGGTCGTCGGGCTCGACGGCCGAGCCGCGCTTCTTGATCACGGCGACCCCGACGCCGCGCTCGCGCAGCAGCGCCTTGAGCTTCTTGACGTTGAACGGCAGCGTGTCGGTGATCTCGTACGCGGTGGCGTACGGGGTCGGCCGGTGCTCGTCCGCCGTGACGTAGGCGATGGTCGGGTCGATCAGCCGGCCGTCCACCCGCTGGGCGACCTCGGCCACCAGGTGGGCGCGGATCACGGCGCCGTCCGGCTCGTACAGCCAGCGCCCGACCGGGCCCGGCTCCGGGTCGGGCAGACCGGTGCCGAGCAGGAAGTCGCCGCCCGGGAGCAGGGTGGCGCGGCGGGCGCCCGGCGCGGTGCCGAACCACAGGACGGCCTCCTTCACGTCCCCGCCGTCGGAGATCCACTCCGCTTCCGCCTCGTCCGGGACGACCTCGTGCGGAATCCCCGGCGCGATCTTCAGGGCGGCGTGCGGTGCCGTACGGGCCGCCGCGACGGCCCAGGACAGCGGCGGCGAGTACGCCTCGGGGTCGAAGATCCGGCCGCCGCGCCCGCCCCGGCCGCCCCGCCGCGCCGGGTCGACGAAGACCGCGTCGTACGCCGAGGTGTCCACCTCGGTGACGTCGGCGCAGCGCACCTCGATCCGGTCGGCCAGCCCCAGCGCCTCGGCGTTGGCGCGGGCCGCCGCGCAGGCCAGCGGGTCGCGGTCGACGGCGAGGACGTGGATGCCGGCGCGCGCCAGGGCGATGGCGTCGCCCCCGATGCCGGAGCACAGGTCGGCGAGCGAGCGGACGCCGAGGGCGGCGAGGCGGGTGGCCCGGTGGGCGGCGACCGTACTGCGGGTGGACTGCTCGACGCCGTTGGGCGTGAAGTACATGCGCGTGGCGTCCGCCCCGAACTTGGCCGCCGCGCGCTGGCGCAGCCGCGCCTGGCCCAGCGCGGCGGAGACCAGCGGCGCCGGATGATCGCGCCGCAACCGGGTCGCGGTCGCCAGCTCGTCCGCCGGGTCGTGGTCGCGCAGCTCGGCCAGCAGCGCCTGCCCTTCGGGCGTGTGCAGCGCGGAGAAGGAGTCGAGGTCGTTCGCCTGGTTCACCTGGCCCATTGTGGGCCAGCGCGCGGGCAGGGGAGCGGTGGGGCCGGTCCGGGGCCCCGGGGCGGACCGCAGTTCCTGGGACGGGCCGCAGTTCCCGGGGCGGGTGGGGCGGAGGCCGGTCCGGGGCCGGTTCGCTACCCGCGCGCGCGGCGGGCCCGGCGCCCGTGGCCGGTGGCGCGGCTGCCGCCTGCCGGGGACACCGGTGCCGGCAGCGCCGCCCCCACGCGCGGCGTGGCCTGCGTCGCGTCCGGGTCGGCCGCCCGCGCGCGCCGCCCGCGCCGCGCGCCGCCCCGCCCGTCCGGCGGCCCCACCGGCTCGCGGCGGCGCTGCGCGCTGTCGCTGATCCGGATGAGCAGCGCCACCATCACCCAGTTCGCGACCAGCGACGACCCGCCCTTGGCCAGGAACGGCAGCGCCTTGCCGGTGAGGGGTATCAGCCCGGTGACGCCGCCGGACACGACGAAGACCTGGAGCAGCAGCGCGCTGGCCAGGCCCACCGCCAGCAGCTTGCCGAAGGGGTCGCGGGCGGTGAGCCCCACCCGCAGGCCGCGCTGCGCGAGCAGCACGTACAGCAGCAGGACGACCATCACCCCGGCCAGGCCCAGCTCCTCGCCGACGGTGGTGAGGATGAAGTCGCTGTTGCCCGCGAAGCCGATCAGTTCGGGGTGGCCCTGGCCCAGGCCCGTACCGCTGATGCCGCCGCTGCCGAAGCTGAACAGCGCCTGCGCGGCCTGTTCGGAGACCAGGCCCGGGGGCCGTTCCTGCTGGGGCAGGAAGATGTCCATGGGGTGCAGCCAGGCCATCACCCGGCCCTTGACGTGCGGCTCGGTCGAGCCGACGACGGCGGCGCCGGCCACGGCCATGGCCAGGCCGCACAGCACCCAGCTGGTGCGTTCGGTGGCCATGTAGAGGGTGATCACGAAGAGGCCGAAGAAGATCAGCGACGTACCGAGGTCGCGTTCGAAGACCAGCACCAGCAGGCTGATGATCCAGATGGTGAAGATCGGGCCGAGCTGGCGGCCGGGCGGCAGCTGGACGCCCATGACGCGGCGCCCGGTGAGCGCCAGCGCGTCGCGGTTCAGCGTCAGGTAGCCCGCGAAGAACACCGCGATCATTATTTTCACGAACTCGCCGGGCTGGAGCGACAGCGGTCCGATGAATATCCAGCGCTTGGCGCCGTACGTGTCGCCGGGGAAGAACGCGGGGGCCATCAGCAGCACCAGCGCGACGGCCATCGTCAGGTAGATGTAGCGCTGGAGGAAGCGGTGGTCGCGCAGCAGCATCAGCGTGGCCGTGCAGACCGCCACCCCGATCACCGTCCACACCAGCTGCCCGCCCGCCGCCGGGGTCATGTGCAGGCTGGGCTTGGCCGCGTACGTGATGTCGAGGCGGTTCAGGAGCACCAGGCCGAAGCCGGACAGCAGTGTGGCGAGCGGCAGGATCAGCGGGTCGGCGCGCTGCGCGAAGCGGCGTACGACCAGGTGCGGGACGAGCGCCATGAAGAACATGGCGGCGGCGAAGCCGGGCAGCCCGGACGGCAGCCGGCCGTTCATCGACAAGTCGGTGTAGGTGTAGCCGAAGACCGTGATCAGTACGGCGAAGGCCAGCAGCCACATCTCCGTGCGCCGCCGGTCGGGGGCCTGGGCCAGGGCGGCGAACGTCATCGTGCGCTCGGCGTCGCTCTCCGGGCCCCCGGGGGGCCGGAGCGAGCTCGTCAGTCCACGCACGGGATGCCTCCGCCATCGATCATGGGAGCCGTCTGCCCGGAACCTTCCGTCCCCGAACCGGACTCCCCCGCCGATGAGGAAGACGAGGGCGACGGTTGCAGGGTTCCCGCAGGTGAGAGAGGTGTGACGGGTGTGGCGCCGGGTCCGGCACCGGGGGCGGCCGGGGTGCCGGGTGCGGGGGAGCGGCCGTCCGCGGCCCCGGTCTCCCGGGCGACCAGCCGGCGGATCTTGTCGGGATCGACCAGGTTCACGTCCTCGCCGCGGTGCTTGGCGAACCCCTCGACGGGCAGCGTGGTGAACCGTACGTTCCCGCCCGAGAGGTTCTTCGCCTGTTCGACGAACGACAGCAGGTCCCAGCCCTCGTCGATCACCAGGTCGCGTTTGGCGACGTCCAGCAGCCGCAGCAGGCGCAGCGGGTCGGTGAAGGTGCCCGCCGAGTTCAGCTTGTGCGTGGCGGAGGCGAGGAACGCCTGCTGGCGGCGTGTCCGGTCCAGGTCGCCCGCGGGCAGCCCGTGCCGCTGCCGGACGAACGCCAGCGACTGCGGCCCGTCGAGGGTCTGCCGCCCGGCCGGGAAGTCGGCGCCCGAGTACCGGTCCTTGACCGCGTGCTTCAGACACACCGGTACGCCGCCGAGCGCGTCCGCGATGTGCAGGAAGCCCACCAGGTTCACCTCGGCGAAGTGGTCGATCGGCACGCCGAGGAAGGCGCGCACCGTCTCGATCTCGGCGCGGCGGCCCGCCTCCCGCCCCGCGTGCTCCAGCCGGTCGTGGTCGGTGACGCCCTGGCGCGCCAGCCGGTCCTCCGCGGCGGCCTTGGCCAGCCCGTACGCCTTCTTGATCTTGTCCTTGCCGTGGCCTGGTACGTCCACCAGGTCGTCGCGCGGGATGGAGAAGGCGGTGGCCCGGCCGCCGTCGGCGGGCACGTGCAGCAGGATCAGGGTGTTGGTGTTGTAACCGCCGATGTCGGACGAGGCGCCCGCGTGCAGCTTCTCCAGGACGTCCTTCGGCAGGTCGTTGCCGTCCTGGTCCTTACGGCTGTCCAGCCCCATCAGCAGGATGTTGGTCGCCCCGCCGGACGACTTCGGCGCGCCGTCGCCGAGCGCCCGCGACGAGCCGATCTGCCCGGTCAGGTCCCGGTAGAAGTACCAGCCCGCGCCGGCGGTGCACAGCAGCAGCACGGCGGCGCACAGCGCCAGCCTGCGCAGCACGCGGCGCCGGGTCCGGCGGCCGTGCCGGGCTCCGCGCCGCCGCCCCTGCGGGCGGGCTGCGTCGTCCGGGGTGGTGAGCCTGCGACGGTGCTTCATCCGGACAGGCTCGCCGGGCGGGGCTGAAGAAAGCCTGAAGGTTCTGAAGAGGGGTTCAGGGGCGGGCGGGCGCCGGGGCGGGCAGGGTGGCCACGAAACGGGCGCCGGGCTGCCCGTCCGCGCGGTCCCGTACGGTCAGGTCGCCGCCGTGCGCACGGGCGATGCCGCGGGCGATGGACAGGCCCAGCCCCGTACCGCCGGTCTCCCGGTCGCGTGCGGCGTCCAGGCGGGCGAAGCGTTCGAAGACCCGCTCGCGGGCGGTGGGCGGGATGCCGGGGCCGTCGTCCACCACCTCCAGTACGGTCTGCCGACCGTCGTCCTCCTGGGGCCGCGCGAGAACGCGGACCTCGGAACGCGCGTGGCGCAGGGCGTTGTCGACCAGATTGGTCAGCAGGCGTTCCAGCTGCGCCGGATCGCCCCGCACGGGGACCGGCTCGTCGGCCACCACCACCAGCCGGGGCCCGCCGCCCGCCGGCCGGCGCGCGGCCTCCTCGGCCGCCAGCAGGGCCAGGTCGACCGGCTCGGCGGCCCGCGGGGCGTGCGCGTCGAGCCGCGCGAGGAGGAGCAGGTCGGCGGCGATCCGCTGGAGGCGCTCGGTGTCGCGGAGGGCCGCGCGCACGGATCGTTCGAGGTCGGCGGTCGGAACCGGACGAGCAGCGGGTTCTCCGGATGGGGCGGGCCCGGCCGCGAGCGCGACCTCCAGCCGGGACCGTACGGCCGCGATCGGGTTGCGCAGCTCGTGCGACGCGTCGGCGACGAACTGGCGCTGCCGGGTGACGGCCTGCTCCAGCCGGTCCAGCGTGGCGTTGACCGTACGGGCCATCAGCGCGATCTCGTCACCGCCCGCCGGGTCCGGCACCCGCCGGTCCAGCTCGCTCTCGCTGACCGCGGCCAGCTCCCGCCGGATCGCGGTGACCGGGCGCAGCGCCAGCCCGGTCACCGCCCAGGCGATGGCGGCGGCCAGCGCGATCAGCGGCGGGGCGCTGGCGAGCAGGGCGACGCCGATGGCGTGGGTGGCGTCGTCCACGTCCGAGAGCACGGTCACGGCGTACACGTACCGCGCCTGCCCGTCCCCGCCGGGCGGCGTGGCGCGGACCACGACCACGTCCGCCCGCGAGCCGCCCGCCGCCGCGGCCGGGGCGCCGCTGAGGACGCGGTCGGCGGAGTCCTGGCCCGGGGGCGGGCGCAGGTCCCGCAGCTCGGTGGCGAGCGGGTCGGCGGAGCGGAGGCTGGTCGCGACGACCCGGCCCGCCGGGTCCAGGACCAGCACCAGGTCGACGCCGTCGGCGGGCGAGGACAGGACGTCGGGAAGGGCGCCGGTGTCGGCCTGCGCGGCGACCTTGCGGGCGGCGACTTCGGTGCGGCTGGTGGTGTTGTCCAGGAGGTTGGCGCGCAGCAGCGCGTAGAGCCAGCCGCCGCCCACCGCCAGGACGAGGGCCATGGCCAGGGCGGCGGCCGCGGCGGAACGGCCGCGCATGGAGGCGGGGCCGCGCCGGAATCGGGTGGTCCGGTTCCGGCCCTGCGGGCGGGGCTCAGTCCTCACCGGGCGCCATCCGGTAGCCCGTGCCGTGCACGGTACGGATCGAATGGCGGCCGAACGGGGTGTCGACCTTCTTGCGCAGCGACGAGACGTACACCTCGACGATGTTGGGGTCCACGTCGGCCGGCGAGTCCCAGACCTCGTCGAGGATGTCCCGCTTGGCGACCGCCTGGCCGTCACCGGCCATGAGGCAGCGCAGCACGGCCAGTTCGCGGGCGGTCAGCTCGATGTCGGTCTCGCCGCGGCGGCAGCGGCGCGCGTCGGCGTCCAGGGTGAGGTCGCCGCACTGGAGCGTACGGGGGCGCTCGGCGGCCCGGCCGCGCCGGGTGAGGGCGCGCAGGCGGGCGAGCAGCACGACGAAGGAGAACGGTTTCGTGAGGTAGTCGTCGGCGCCCGAGTCCAGGCCCTCGGCCTCGTCGTACTCGCCGTCCTTGGCGGTCAGCATCAGCACGGGCGTCCAGTCGTCGCGGCGGCGCAGCCGCCCGCAGATCTCGTAACCGCTGGGCCCCGGCAGCATCACGTCCAGCACGATGGCGTCGTAGTCCCCGGTCAACGCAAGCTCAAGACCGCGGTGGCCGTCCCGGGCCAGATCGACCCAGTGCCCCTCGGCGGCCAGCCCCCGCCGCAAGGAGTCGGCCAGACCCTCTTCGTCCTCCACGACCAGTATGTGCATGGGGCCATTGTGGCGGCTACACATGCCGCTGACGCGGCGGGTGAGGGGGTGGGGTGCGCGGCTTCCGCCTTACGCCTGGTGGGGGTGCGCGCCGTGCGCGAGGGGTCCGGTGGGTGGGGGCCCCGAGCCCCACAACGCAACCAAATGCGATCAGCGCGCAGCGCGAAGGCCCACACCCCCACCCGCCGCGACAGCGGCATGCGGCGTGCGGCATGCACCCCCGGGCCAAGGATTCCCCGGCCCCCCACCTGGGCAAGGTGGCCACGACCCCCGTAACCGGAAAGACGCGCCGCAAGGCGCATTGGCACTCCGCTTGACCGAGTGCTAACCGCGTCATAGTCTCGGCTCTGGCACTCTCCACCGGGGAGTGCCAAACACAGCGACGGGCAGGTCCGGCACCCGCGACGACGGATCCACCTGGTCGCCACCTCAGACAGTTAACCCCGTGAGATCTCCGAAGGGGGAGGTCGGATCGTGACGACCGCCAGCTCCAAGGTTGCCATCAAGCCGCTTGAGGACCGCATCGTGGTCCAGCCGCTCGACGCCGAGCAGACCACGGCTTCGGGCCTGGTCATTCCGGACACTGCCAAGGAGAAGCCCCAGGAGGGCGTCGTCCTGGCCGTGGGCCCGGGCCGCTTCGAGGACGGCAACCGTCTTCCGCTCGACGTGACCGTCGGCGACGTCGTGCTCTACAGCAAGTACGGCGGCACCGAGGTGAAGTACAACGGCGAGGAGTACCTCGTCCTCTCGGCGCGCGACGTGCTCGCGATCGTCGAGAAGTAATTCACCGAAGATTGCCTTGATCTGCGCCCCTGGTTCCCGCGTCTAAACAACCGGTCACCCGGGGCGCAGTTCGTTGGAGAGAACGACTAAGGACACGTAACTCATGGCGAAGATCCTGAAGTTCGACGAGGACGCCCGTCGCGCCCTTGAGCGCGGCGTCAACAAGCTTGCCGACACCGTGAAGGTGACGATCGGCCCCAAGGGCCGCAACGTCGTCATCGACAAGAAGTTCGGCGCCCCCACCATCACCAACGACGGTGTCACCATCGCCCGTGAGGTCGAGGTCGACGACCCGTACGAGAACCTCGGCGCGCAGCTGGTGAAGGAGGTGGCGACCAAGACCAACGACATCGCCGGTGACGGCACCACCACCGCCACCGTGCTGGCGCAGGCGCTGGTCCGCGAGGGCCTGCGCAACGTCGCCGCCGGTGCCTCCCCGGCCGCCCTGAAGAAGGGCATCGACGCCGCGGTCAAGGCCGTGTCCGAGGACCTCCTCGCGACCGCCCGCCCGATCGACGAGAAGTCCGACATCGCCGCCGTGGCCGGTCTGTCCGCCCAGGACAAGCAGGTCGGCGAGCTGATCGCCGAGGCGATGGACAAGGTCGGCAAGGACGGTGTCATCACCGTCGAGGAGTCCAACACCTTCGGTCTGGAGCTGGACTTCACCGAGGGCATGGCCTTCGACAAGGGCTACCTGTCGCCGTACATGGTCACCGACCAGGAGCGCATGGAAGCCGTCCTGGAGGACCCGTACATCCTCATCCACCAGGGCAAGATCTCCTCGATCCAGGACCTGCTGCCGCTGCTGGAGAAGGTCATCCAGGCCGGCTCCTCGAAGCCGCTGCTGATCATCGCCGAGGACGTCGAGGGCGAGGCCCTGTCGACCCTGGTCGTCAACAAGATCCGCGGCACCTTCAACGCCGTCGCGGTGAAGGCCCCCGGCTTCGGCGACCGCCGCAAGGCGATGCTCGGCGACATGGCCGCCCTGACCGGCGCCACCGTCATCGCCGAGGAGGTCGGCCTCAAGCTCGACCAGGCCGGTCTGGACGTGCTGGGCACCGCCCGCCGCGTGACCGTCACCAAGGACGACACCACCATCGTGGACGGTGGCGGCAAGTCCGAGGACGTCGAGGGCCGCGTCAACCAGATCAAGGCCGAGATCGAGACCACCGACTCGGACTGGGACCGCGAGAAGCTCCAGGAGCGTCTGGCGAAGCTGGCCGGCGGCGTCTGCGTGATCCGCGTGGGTGCGGCCACCGAGGTCGAGCTCAAGGAGAAGAAGCACCGTCTGGAGGACGCCATCTCCGCGACCCGCGCCGCGGTCGAGGAGGGCATCGTCTCCGGTGGCGGCTCCGCCCTGGTGCACGCCGTCAAGGTGCTGGAGGGCAACCTCGGCAAGGAGGGCGACGAGGCCACCGGTGTCGCCGTGGTCCGCCGCGCCGCCGTCGAGCCGCTGCGCTGGATCGCCGAGAACGCGGGCCTGGAGGGCTACGTCATCACCTCGAAGGTGGCGGAGCTGGAGAAGAACCAGGGCTTCAACGCCGCGACCGGCGAGTACGGCGACCTGGTGAAGGCCGGCGTCATCGACCCGGTCAAGGTCACCCGCTCGGCGCTGGAGAACGCCGCGTCGATCGCCTCCCTGCTGCTCACGACCGAGACCCTGGTCGTCGAGAAGAAGGAAGAGGAGGAGGCCGAGGCCGGTCACGGTCACGGCCACGCCCACTGAGGCACCTCAGCCGTACGAGGCCCGGTCCCCTTTCGAGGGGGCCGGGCCTCGTCCCGTTCACGGGGGCACGGTGAACACGGGGCGGGGGAGCACGGGGTTCGGGAGCGCGGAATTCGGGAGCGCGGGGAAGGGCTCGGAGGAGTCGCCGTGTCAGGCCGAGCGGTCGAGCTCCCCCGGACGTACGGGCGCGGCGAACGGCTGCCCCTTCGTGTAGCGCTCCACCTCGTCCAGCGCCTGGTCGGCCATGCGGTGGAGTTCGCCGCCCAGGGAACCGGCGATGTGCGGCGTGAGCAGGACGTTGGGCAGGTCGTACAGGGGCGAGCCGGGGGGCGGTAGCGGTGGGTCGGTCACGTCCAGGACGGCGTTGAGGCGGCCGGACACGAGTTCGGGGAGCAGGGCCGCCTCGTCGACGAGCGTGCCGCGGGCGGTGTTGATCAGGGTGGCCCCGTCGCGCATGCGGGCCAGCCGGCGGGCGTCGAGCAGGTGGCGGGTGGCGGGCAGTGCGGGGGCGTGGACGGTGACCACGTCGGAGGCGGCGCAGAGGTCGTCGAGGGAGGCGAGGGTGACGCCGAGGCGGGTGGCCTCGGACTCGTCCACGTACGGGTCGTGGAGGAGGACCGTCAGGTCGAAGGGGCGCAGGAGGGCGATGACGCGGCGGCCGATGTGGGAGGCGCCGATCACGCCCACCGTACGGCGGTGGTTCCCGGCGCCTTCCAGTTCCTCGTACCAGTTGTGGGGGGCGCGCAGCGCGCGGTAGCGGTGCGCGGTGTGCAGGACGCGCTTGTTGGCGAAGAGGATCGCGGCGAGCGTGTATTCGGCGACGGGCTGCGCGTTGGCCGCGGCGGCCGAGGTGACGGCGATGCCGCGGTCCCAACAGGCGCTGCTGACATGGTGTTTGACCGAACCGCCGGCGTGGATGACGGCCCGCAGGCACGGGGCCCGGTCGAGGACGGCCGAGGTCAGCGGGGGCGCGCCCCACGAGGTCAGGAGGATCTCGGCGTGGGTCAGCGCGGTGGCCACGGCCGGGGGCGGGTCGGCCAAGTCGTGGGCGACCAGGCCGGGATCGGTGCGGGTGAGTGCCGTCAGGCGGCTGCGGTGGCGGTCGGCGAGCAGGCGTTCCGCGAGGCCCGGTTGCATGGCGAGGAGCAGCGCGGGGTGGAGTCGTGCCTGGTCGGAGCGATTGTCAGTGGTGTGGTGCATGGTGGAAGCGTGCTCCTGGTCCGGGGGCGTCATTGGACGCTTCCGGCGGTGAGTCCGGCCTTCCAGTGCCGCTGGAGGGACACGAAGGCGATGATCAGGGGGAGGACGGCGAGGAGGGAGCCGGTGACGACGAGGGGGTAGAAGGACGGCTCGCCGTGGGCGTTGCCGTTCCAGGCGTACAGGCCGAGGCTCACGGGGAAGAGCCGCTGGTCGGAGAGCATCACCAGGGGGAGGAAGAAGTTGTTCCAGATCGCGGTGAACTGGAAGAGGAAGACGGTCACCAGGCCCGGTGCGACCATCCGCAGGCCGATGGACCAGAAGACGCGCAGCTCGCCCGCGCCGTCGATACGGGCGGCTTCGAGCGCCTCGTCGGGGATGTAGCCGGCGCTGAAGACCCGGGCCAGATAGACGCCGAACGGGTTGACGAGCACCGGCACCAGCACCGACCAGTAGGTGTTGACCACGCCGGTCCTGCTGGCCAGCAGGTAGAGCGGGAGGGCCAGCGCGGTGGTGGGGACCAGGACGCCGAGCAGGACGACGCCGAAGAGGTGTTCCTTGCCGGGGAACGTGTACTTGTCGAAGGCGTAGCCGGCGGCCACGGAGATCAGGGCGCACAGCGCGGCACCGGCGCCCGCGTAGAGCAGGCTGTTGGCGTACCACCGGAAGTAGATGCCGTCGCCCTCCGCGGCGAGGCGGGAGAGGTTGCCGGCCAGGTCGAAGCCCTCGAAGGACAGGGCGTCACCGGCCAGCAGGCCGCCCGCGTCCTTGGTGGCGGCGGTGACCAGCCAGACGAGGGGGAAGAGCGTGTAGAGGACGGCGAGGACGAGCGCCGCGTTGACGGCCGCGGGGGAGAGCCAGCGGCTGCGGGAGCGGCGGGCGGCGGTGCGTACGGCCGGGACGCGTGCGGCCGGGGCGCGGGACGGGCGTACGGGCGCGGGGGACGCCGGGCCGGAGTCGGCGGTGCGGGGCGGTGGCGCCATCAGGGCCTGCCCTTCGGGTGGGCGAGCGGGGGACGGTGCGGGGGACGGGCGGTGCCGGGGGCGCCGGCCGTGCGGGACGGGCGACGTCCGGGCCGGGCGGACCGGGCGGAGCGGCCGGAGAGGCGGGTGACGGCGAAGGACAGCAGCGCGGCGGTGAGGGCGAGCAGGACGGAGGCGGCGGCGGCCAGGCCGTAGTCGTTGCGGGCGAAGGCGGCGGTGTAGGCGTACAGGTTCGGCGTCCAGGAGGAGGTGACGGCGGAGCCGGAGCCCTGGTTGAGGATCAGTGGCTCGGTGAAGAGCTGGAGCGAGCCGATGACGGTGAAGAGGGCCACCATGACGAGGGAGGAGCGGATCAGGGGGAGCTTGACACCGGTCGCGATGCGCCAGGCGCCCGCGCCGTCCACGGTGGCCGCCTCGATCACCGAGCGGTCGATGGCCTGGAGGGCGGCGTAGAAGATGACCATGTTGTAGCCGAGCCACTCCCACAGCGCGATGTTGACGACGGAGGGCAGCGCCCCGGCGGGGGAGAGGAAGTCGAGGCCGAGGCCGCCGGACTCCATCGCGGCCACGACCGGGCTGAGCTTGGGCGTGTAGAGGTAGACCCAGATCAGGGCGGCGATGACGCCCGGCACGGCGTGCGGCAGGAACAGGGCGAGCTGGAAGAAGCGGCGGGCGCGGGCGAGCGCGGAGTCCAGCAGCAGGGCCAGCGCGAGCGCGCCCGCGAGCAGGAGGGGGATGTAGAGGGCGCAGTAACCGAGGAGGACGAGGAAGCCGTCGCGGAAGGCGTGGTCGCCGAGCGCCGCCGCGTAGTTGCCGAGTCCGCTGAAGACCGTGTGCGTGCCGCCGAAACCGAGGCCGGACTGCTGTTCGGTGAAGAGGCTGAGCCAGACCGCGTAGCCGATCGGGACGACCATGACCACGCCGAACAGGGCGAAGAAGGGGGTGAGCAGTACGGCCGCGGCGCGTGTCCTGGCGTTCACCGGCCCATGACCTTCAGGCCGCGCTTGCGCAGTTCGCGCACCGTCGCGTCGCTGCCGGCGCGTACGGCGGCGGCCAGCGAACCCGTACCGCCCGCCACCTTGCCGAACTCGTCCTTGAGCGTGGTGTTGGTGGTGCTGGTGGCCGGGCCCCAGCCCCAGTTCGCGTTGACCGAGGCGGCGGCCGCGTCGAAGAGGGCGTAGACGTCCTGGCCGCCGTAGTAGCGGGTGTCGAAGGCCCGGCGGGCGACCGGGCGCAGGGCGGTGGCGGCCGGGTAGGCGCTGGACTCGCCGGAGGCGACCCGGGCCCGGACCGCTTCGGGCGCGGTGGACATCCAGGCCGCGAACCGCACGGCGGCCCCGGCGTGCCGGCTGCTCTTGGTCACGGCCGTCGTCGAGCCGCCGAGCATGCCGCTGGCGGGCCTGCCGTCCCAGGTCGGCACGGGTGCCGCCGCCCACTTGCCGCTCTGGTCCGGCAGCGTGCCCTTCAGTACGCCCGCGCCCCAGGAGGCGCCGAGGTAGCCGACGGTGCCGCCGCTCCGGAGCGAGTTGGTCCAGCCGGGGCTGAAGGAGACGTGGGTGTGGACGAGGTCGTCCTTGAGGAGGCCCTGCCAGTAGTCGGTGACCTTCCGGGTCGCCGGGTCGGTGGTGGTGAGCTTCCAGGAGTCGCCCTCGGTGGCGAACCACCGGGCGCCCGCCTGCCAGACCATCGCCTCGAAGGTGGTCGGGTCGTCGGGGAAGAACGTGCCGATGCGGGCCTTCGGGTCGGCCTTCCTGACCGCGGCGGCGGCGGTGCGGAAGTCGTCCCAGGTGTGCGGCACTTCGATGCGGTGCCGGGTGAAGAAGTCCTTGCGGTAGTAGAAGACCTGCGGCGCGGCGTCGAAGGGGACGGCCCAGTTCCGGCCGCCGAGGGTGGTCAGCTGGACGGCCTGCGGCAGCAGCTGTTTCTTCAGCCCGGACGTCATGTACGGGGTGATGTCCTTGATCGCGCCCTGGCTGACGAACTCCGGGAGCGTCGGGTATTCCACGCTGACCAGGTCGGGCGCGTTGCCCGCCGTGACCGCGTTCGAGATCTTGGCGTAGCCGCCCGCGGTCCCCGAGGGGATCTCCTCGAACCGCACCTTCGTGTCGCGGTGCGTGGCGTTGAACGCGTCCACGGCCTGCCGGGTGCCCTTGGTCCAGCCCCAGTACGTGAGGGTCACGGTGCCTTCGCTCCCGGCGGCGCCACTGCCGCCGCAGGCCGTCAGCAGCGTCAGGGCGGTGAGGCCGCCGGCCAGTGCGAGGGCGTTTCGTCTGCTGCTCCAACTGGTGCTCATGGCGCGGCTCCTGAGCGGGTGAAGGGGCGCGGCGCGAAGGGGGTGGCCGCGATCCGCGATCCTTGGGCCGGTCCTGAGCGAAGTCAAGAGCGAAAGATTGATTGATCGAAAAAAGAACAGGATGGGGGAGGCCAGGGGGGGCGAGGGGGCGTACGGGGATCAGACGGAGCCGCCTCCGGCCGCCGGGCCGCCTCCGGCCGCCGGGCCGACTTCGGCGGCGGAGCTGCCTCCGGCCACCGGGCTGCCTTCGGTGCCGGAGCTTCCTTCGACCGCCGGGCGGTCTTCGGTGGTGGAGTCACCGGGTCCCGCACCCCTCCCCGCGCCGCACGAGGCCCGTACCCGCAGGGCGGGGAGCAGGGCGAGGTGACGCCGCGGGGCGGGATCGTCGGCGGCTTCCCGCAGCCGCTCCAGCAGCAGCCGGGCCGCCTGCCGGCCCACCTCGCGCTTCGGCGGGGCCACTGCCGTCAGCGGCGTGTCCGCCAGGGCCGCCACCTCGTCGTCGTACGCGACCAGCGCCAGCTCGTCCGGCACCCGTACGCCCAGCTCCGCCAGCCGCTGCACCACCTGGATCGCGTCCACGTCGTTGTGCACCAGCGCCGCCGTCGCCCCGCCCGAGGCCACCGCCGCCCGCAGTTCCCGTACGGCCCGCTCGAAGCCCTCCGGATCGCGTTCCGCCGGTACGGAATCGATCACCGGCCGCGGCCCCGGCGCCCCGAGGGCGCGCAGCGCCGCCGCGTACCCCTCGCGCACCGCGAGCGCCGTCGGGCTGTCGGCGCGCGCCACCAGCAGCGGCGTCCCGTGCCCCTGCCCCATCAGGTGACGCAGCGCCAGCAGCACGCCGTGGCCGTGGTCCGAGCACACCCGGTCCAGCCCCGCCAGCGGGCTCCCCGGCGGCACGCTCCGCTCCAACAGCACGACGGGTACCGGTAGTTCGGCGACCCAGCCGCCGTACTCGGCCGGGTCGCCGGGCCCCCGCCAGCCCGGCGCGACGAGCAGTCCCTCGGCACCGGCCGACAGCAGCCCCGCGGCACGTGCCGGGTCGCCCTCGGGGCGGTAGTCCGAGATCCGCAGCACGAGCCGGGCCCCGGCGCGCGCCGCTGCCTCATGGGCGCCGCGGATCACGTCGGCGAAGTAGTACGTGGCCGAGGGCGCCAGCAGGCCCAGTACGCGCCCCTCGGCGGCGGGCGCCCGGCCGTCGGCGCCCCGGTCGCGCTGCCGGGGCCAGGCCACCGCGCCGTGCACCCGGTCGAGCAGCCCCTTCCCGGCCAGCGCCTCGACGTCGCGCCGTACGGTGACGGGCGAGACGCCGAGCTGGTCGGCCAGTTCGGTGACGCGGGCCGAGCCGCGTCGCCGTACCAGGGCCAGCAGACGGTCATGACGTTGCACAGCACGCTCGCGCACGGCGGCAGCCCCCTCGCGGTGTGGTGGCCCGGGCCGGCCGGCACCGGACCTGTCCTCTACCGGCCCACGGCCCCGAACGGAACCAGGCCGCGGCCCCGGAGCGGACCGGAGCCCCGGCACGGACCGGAGCCCCGGCGCGGACCGGGCCGCAGCTCCGGACGAGCCCAGACCACAGCCCCGGACGCACCGGCACGCAGCCCCGGACGCACCAGACCGCAGTCCCCGCACGGACCAGACCGCAGTCCCCGCACGGACCGGCACGCAGCTTCTCCCGCACAGCCCGGGACACGTATCCAAGATGAAGACGCACCCTAGTCCAGCGCGATCGAACGGCGCAGGAATCGGTCATTCGATCAGGAACCCTTGACCTTCGATCGCGACGAGCCGAGGATTTCCAGGTCGTCGACCGCGAGGAAAGCGCCCATGACCGTGTCGCCCTTACCGCACCCCGCCGACCGGAAGGCCGGTTCCCCGCCCCCCGAGGACCGCGAGCGCAGTCCGTACACCGGATGGACCCGCGCGCACTGGGAAGCCACGGCCGACAGCCTCCTCCAGGCGGTCGCGCCGTACGCCTCGCCCCGCAACGGGCTCGTCAACCTCCCGGGCATCCGCCCGAGTTGGTCCGGCCCGCGCTCCGACGGCCTCGAAGGCTACGCCCGGACCTTCCTGGCGGCCGCCTTCCGGGTGGCCGGCAGCCGCGGCGAGGACCCGCACGGTCTGCTGGCCCGGTACGCGGAAGGGCTCGCCGCGGGCACCGAGCACCCGGTCGACGACCCGGACATCGGTGCCGGGCACCCCGACGCCTGGCCGCTGATCCCCGGCACCCGGCAGGCCATCGTCGAATCCGCCTCCATCGCCCTGAGCCTGCGGCTGACCCGCCCCTGGCTGTGGGACACGCTGGACGACGACGTGCGCACCCGCACCGTCGAGTGGCTGCTGCCCGCCCTCGACCCGCCGCCCATCGACAACAACTGGTGGCTCTTCGGCCTGACCGTCGGCGGCTTCCTCCTGGACGCGGGCATCGAGACGGACTGCGCGCAGGCGTCCGTCGACCGCGCGCTGGAGCGCATCGACGGCTGGTACCGGGGCGAAGGGTGGTACAGCGACGGTCCCAACCAGTCGTTCGACCACTACAACGGCTGGGCGCTGCACTTCTATCCCGTTCTGCACGCCCATCTCTCCGACGACCGCGCCCTGCTCGACACCTACGGCGAGCGACTGCGCGCGCACCTCGACGGCTACCGCCGGATGTTCGACGCCAACGGCGCGCCGATGCCGTTCGGCCGCTCGCTCACCTACCGCTTCGCCACCCTCGCCGCCCCCTGGCTCGGCGCGCTCACCGGCCACACCCCGCTCAGCCCCGGCGCCACCCGCCGCCTGACCTCCGGCACCCTGCGGCACTTCCTCGACCGGGGCGCCGTGACGGCCGACGGGCTGCTGCCGCTCGGCTGGTACGGCCCGTACGCGCCGATGCTCCAGGGCTATTCGGGCCCGGCCTCCCCGTACTGGGCGTCCAAGGGCCTGCTCGGCCTGCTGCTGCCGGCCGGCCACCCGGTCTGGACGGAGACCGAGGAACTGCTGCCCGCCGAGACCGCGGACGCCGTCACCACGCTGCGCGCGCCGGGCCTGCTCGTCCAGTCCACCGCGGCGGACGGGCTGGTCAGGCTGCACAACCACGGCAGCGCCTCGGTCTTCGGTCCGGCCGATCCGAACTACGCGCGGTTCGCCTACTCGACGCGTACGGGGCCGTCGGCCGCGGAGGAGGCGCCGGCCGTCATGGACACCTCCGCCAACCCCGGCTCGGACACCACCCTCAACACCACCCCGGACAACCACTTCGCCCTCCTCGTGGACGGCGTACCCACCGGCCGCGGCGACGTCCGCGCCCTCGGCGGCGGTCCCGGCTGGGCCGCCTCCGCGCACACCCCGTGCCGCCCGGACGGCACCGGCCTCAGCGGCGTACGGGTGCTGTCCGCGACCCTGGCGCACGGCCGCGCCGAGGTCCGCGCCCATCTGGTCACCGGGGCCGCGCCCGGCACGCCCGTCCGCCAGACCGGCTGGGCCGTCACGGAGGACGGCCCGACCGCCCAGCTCCACCCCGTCCACGGCTTCACCACGGACGACGGCGGACAGGCCGGGACCGTACGGACGGGCAGTACGCCCTTCGGGGAGCACACCCGCACCGCCTTCCTCGACGGCACGGTGCCCGACGCCCCCGGCGGCGCCCTCTTCGTCTCGCTCGCCTCGCTCACCGCCGAGCCCGCCCCGGCGCCCGTCCACAAACTGGCCGAGGTGCGGGTCACCGACCGCCACACCCTCCAGGTGACCTGGGAGGACGGCACCACCAGCACCCTGTCGACCGATGCGCTCAACGCGCTCGACGTCTTCGATACGCGCGACGACACGACGAACGGTACGGACGCCACCACCCCCTAAAGGGAGGCACCGGCCATGAAACCCGAGGTGAGGCGGGGAGCACGCGCCACCGCACGCGCGCTCCTCTCCACCCGCGCGCTCCCCACCACCCGCGCGCTCCCCGCCGCCCTCGCACTGACCGCCGCGCTCACGCTCGGCACGGCCCCGGCGCGCGCCACCGGCCACCCCGCCGCTCACACCTTCCACGTCGACTGCGCCGCGCCCGCCGGCGGCGACGGCACGCGCGCCCGCCCCTGGTCCACCCGCGACCAGGCCAACGCCCACCGCTACGGCCCCGGCGACCGCCTGCTGTTCCGCCGCGGCAGCACCTGCACCGGCACCCTGGCCCCCCGTGGAGCGGGCTCCGCCACCGCGCCCTTCACCATCGCCGACTACGGGACCGCCACCGCCCGCGCCCGCCTGGACGGCGCCGGTGCCCACGACACCGTGCTGCTCGCCGACACGCAGTACGTCCGGCTCAGCGCCCTGGAGATCGTCAACGCGGCGCGCCCCGGCAGCGAACGCAACGGCGTACGGCTGCGCCTGACCGACTCCGGCACCGCCCGCGGCATCGCGGTCACCGGGCTGTACGTGCACGACGTACGGGGCGGCGACGCCATGACCCTGACCGGGTCCAGCGGCATCCATGTGGCGGTCGAGGCACGGCGCGGCCCAGCCGCTACGCCGGGCGGGCCGGAGATCGCCCGCAACCGGATCGAGGACGTCGACCGGGAAGGCGTGTGCTTCAAGTCGACCTGGTCCAAGCGCGACCTGGTCGGCAACCAGCAGGACCCGCACACCTACCCGGGCGCCTGGACCCCCAGCACCGGGGTGCGCGTCCACCACAACACCCTGAGATCACCGGCGGGCGACGGCATCAAGCTCGACACCACCGCAGGGGCCGTCGTCGAACACAACCGGGTGGACGGCTTCCAGCTCCGCTCGCCCTCGGCCAACGCCGGTGTCCGGACGTTCAACACCGACGACACCGTCATCCGGCACAACGAGGTCTCCGGCGGCGGCAACACGCACGACGGCATGTCCTTCGACGCGGACGGCGCGTCACGGAACACGGTGTTCCAGTACAACCACAGCCACCACAACCACAACAAGGGCGGCTTGCTGCTGCTGTGCCCGTACAGCGGCGCGAAGACCGTGGGCACCACCGCGCGCTACAACACCAGCCGTGACGACGGCGCCCGGCTGATCCAGAACTGCGCGGGCCCCATCCTCAACACCCGTATCTACAACAACAGCTTTCTCAACACGGCACAGATCCCCGGCTACCTCGTCCAGGACGACACGGTGGCGCCCGCCACCACCGACCACCGGCTGACCGTCCGCAACAACATCTTCGTCAGCCGCGGCACGGGCGGCTACGCGCTCAAGAACCCCACGCCGGGCCTGCGCTTCGACCACAACGTCTGCCACGGGCCGCCGCCGGCGCACCTGTCCGCCAACCTGGGCGGCAGCACGGCGGACCCCGGACTGCGCGACGACTTCCGCCTCACCCCGGGATCACCGGCCCGCGCCGCCGGGCGGTACGTGGCGGACAACGGCGGCCGCGACTACTTCGGCGATCCGCTGCCCGCCGGAGCCCCCACCATCGGTGCGTACGAGGGCCCCGGCGTCCCCTGACGACTCCGGCGACGCCGCACGGGCCGCGGGCACCTCACCCGCGGCCCCGCCGCACCGCCTCACTGCGGCCCGTACTTGCGCCCCGTCTTCGACGTGATCCCGCCGAGGAGGTTGCGGGGCGCCAGCTTCGCCACGCCCATCAGCGCCTTGTAGCGCGGGTCCGGTACGGACAGTGACTTGCCGCGCGCCAGGTCCTTCATCGCCGCGTCCACCAGCTTGTCCGCGTCCAGCCACATCCAGTCGGGGATGCTGTCCGTGCCCATCCCGGCCCGCTCGTGGAACTCGGTCCGCACGAAGCCGGGGCACAGCGCCATCAGCCGGACGTTGCTGCCCGCCAGGTCGCGCGCCGCGCCCTGGGTGAACTGCACGACCCACGCCTTGCTCGCCCCGTACGTGCCGCGCGGCACGAACGCGGCCACCGAGGCGACGTTGACGACCCCGCCGCGGCGCCGCTCGCGCATCCCCTTGACCGCCGCCGACGTCAGCCGCAGCACCGCTTCGCAGTGCACCTTGAGCATCTTCAGCTCGTCGGCCATCGGCACGTCCAGGAATTCACCCTTGTTGCCGAAGCCCGCGTTGTTGACCAGCAGGTCCACCGGGTGGGTACGGTCGGCCAGCCGCTCCTCGACCGCGGCGATGCCCTCCTCCGTCGCCAGGTCGGCGACCAGGACGGACGCCTCGACGCCGTGCCGGTCGTGGAGTTCGGTGGCCTGCTCGCGCAGGCGCTTCTCGTTGCGCGCCACCAGCACCAGGTCGTGGCCGTCGCCCGCCAGCCGGCGGGCGAACGCGGCACCGATGCCCGCCGTCGCTCCCGTAATCAATGCAGTCGTCATACGGGCACGCTATCCGCATACGGGCACGCCACTCGCCCCGGCCGGTACGCACCGGACGGGCCCGCCGCGCCCCGTTCCTCCGGGTTCAAGCCTCTTGCGTACGGATGTACTTGAGCGCCCCCTCGCGCAGTTCGGGGTGGAGCGCCTCGCCCGCCTCCAGGAGGCGCGGCAGCAGCTCGCGCTCGGTGGTCATGGCGCGGAAGGTGAGCGCGATCGTCACGTCGTGGCCGGGGCGGTGCTCGACGGTGATCGGGTCGCCGCGGCGTATCTCGCCCGGCTCGACGACCCGCAGGTACGCGCCGGGCACGCCGGCCTGTGTGAAGCGCTTGATCCAGCCCGGCTCGCCCATCCGTCCCTGGAAGGTCATGCAGGGGATGCGCGCGCTGGTCACCTCCAGCAGCAGCCGCGGCCCGACGCGCCAGCGTTCGCCGATCCGGGCGTGGGTGACGTCCAGGCCGCGGGTGGTGAGGTTCTCCCCGAACAGCCCGGCGGGCAGTTCGCGGCCCAGCTCGCGCTCCCAGACGTCCAGATCCTCGCGGGCGTAGGCGTACACCGCCTGGTCGTCGCCGCCGTGGTGCTTGCGGTTGACCACCGCGTCACCGGCGAGACCGCTGCCGGCGACGCCCTTGGGGCCGGGCGCGGAGACCGCGACCGGGCCCTCCACGGGCTGCTTGGCGATGCCCGTGCTGCCCGTGGCGCCGCGGTACTCCATGGGCCGCGGCCGTCCCGTGTTCACAGACAGAAGCTCCATGGCGACACGCTAGGGGACCCTGGCCAAAGGTGCGACAGATTATTTCTCGTTCGCTCCAAGGCCCGCTTATGCTCGGAACATGATCGAGGCCCGTCATCTGCGCGTGCTGCGCGCCGTCGCCCGGACCGGCTCCTTCTCCGCCGCGGCCCGGGAGCTGGGCTGCACCCAGCCCGCCGTCAGCCAGCAGATGAAGGCGCTGGAGCAGTCCGCGGGCACCCCGCTGCTGATCCGTACCGGCCGCGAGATGCGGCTGACGCAGGCGGGCGAGGCGCTGGTACGGCACGCCACCGGCATCCTGGCCGGGCTGACCGCCGCCGAGGAGGAGGTCGCCGCCATCGCGGGCCTGCGGGCCGGGCGGGTGCGGCTGGTCTCCTTCCCCTCCGGCAGTTCGACGCTGGTGCCCACCGCGCTGGCCGCGATGCGCGCCGCCCACCCCGGTACCCGCGTCTCGCTGGTCGAGGCCGAGCCGCCGCGGTCGATCGAGATGCTGCGCAACGGCGACTGCGAGATCACGCTGGCCTTCCGGTACCCGGAGGTGCGCGGCGCGGACCCCGCCGCCGAGGCGGAGTGGGACGACCTGGTCGTCCGGCCGCTCCTGGTCGACCGGCTGGTGGGCCTGGTCCCGGAGTCCCACCGGCTGGCCGGGGCCGGTACCGCGCGCTTCGCCGACCTGGCCGGCGATCCGTGGATCGCGGGCTGCCCGCGCTGCCGGCGGCACCTGGTCGAGGTCTGCGAGGGCGCCGGCTTCACACCGCGCATCGACTTCGCGACGGACGACTACCCGGCGGTGATCGGCCTGGTGGGCGCGGGTCTGGGCGTCGCGGTGCTGCCGGAGCTGGCGCTGGAGTCGGTACGGCCCAAGGGGGCGCGTACGGTCACGATGGAGCCGTGCGTGCAGCGCGAGGTCGTGGCGCTCACCCTGCCGGACCTGGCCCGGGTCCCGGCGGTCGAGGCGATGCTCGGCCGGCTCGCGGGAGCCGTCCGCCGCTGAGGCGCGGCCGGAAGCCGGCACCCGGATTGCGCCGTCCGGGGGAA
Organism: Streptomyces sp. NPDC018019; assembly: GCF_044327805.1. NCBI lineage: Bacteria > Bacillati > Actinomycetota > Actinomycetes > Kitasatosporales > Streptomycetaceae > Streptomyces > Streptomyces sp. NPDC018019. The sequence goes on from NZ_JBIRGD010000001.1 coordinate 240,605, forward strand.
TTCTCCGAGGAAACGTTTCTTCAGGCGCTGTCGACGCGGCGGTGCCCGACCGCGGCCGGTACCAGCCGGTGCCGCGCCCGGCCCATCAGCTCCTCGCGCTCGTCCTCGGTCAGCCCGCCCCAGACCCCGTAGGGCTCACGGACCGCGAGGGCGTGCGCCGCGCACTGCGCGCGCACCGGACAGCGCATGCACACCTCTTTCGCAGAGGTCTCTCGCGCGCTGCGGGCGGCCCCGCGTTCGCCCTCGGGATGGAAGAAGAGCGAACTGTCCACGCCACGGCAGGCGGCCAGCAGCTGCCAGTCCCAGAGGTCTGCGTTCGGGCCCGGAAGGCGGGAGAAATCTGCCATTGCTAGTCCCCTCGAAGCGGTACCGGTTCGGGCTCGGTGCTCACGACCGTACATCTACTGTCTAAGTAGATGTAAATATGACTCATTGCGAATCTAGCCCCAGACACCTTAAAAATGGAAGAAAAGCCACCGAATAGGGCATAGCGGTTCAAAGTGGTGCGCGGAGCGGCCTTCCATCTTCTGCGTGTCCGGGCCCTCACGTAGAGTGTCGAAGGCGGCTGCCCAACCCGTAACTCTTTCGAGTGACCGTCGTTGAGAGGGCGGAAGCGGTTGATGGAGGTAGTCCTCGGGCAGTTGTCCGAGACCGTCGATCGCTGAGGTGACGATACGTACCAGCCTGGAGGCTCAAGGTGACGCGCATCAGCTGCGGAGGGCGGTCATGACATCCGTCCTCGTCTGTGACGACTCCCCGCTTGCCCGAGAGGCGCTCCGCCGCGCGGTCGCGACCGTGCCCGGTGTAGAGCGTGTGACGACGGCGGCCAACGGCGAGGAAGTCCTCCGCCGCTGGGGCGCCGATCGCTCCGACCTGATCTTGATGGATGTGCGGATGCCCGGACTGGGCGGCGTCGAGACGGTGCGCCGTCTGCTCTCCGCCGATCCCGGCGCCCGCATCATCATGCTCACGGTCGCCGAGGATCTGGACGGGGTCGCGCTGGCGGTCGCCGCCGGCGCCCGCGGCTATCTGCACAAGGACGCCTCGCGCGCCGAGCTGCGCGCGACGGTCACGCAGGCCCTGGCCGACCCCACCTGGCGGCTCGCGCCGCGCCGGCTGCGGTCCGCCGAGATGGGGGCCGCGCCGACCCTGACCGCGCGCGAGATCCAGGTGCTGGAGGGCATGAGCCACGGCCGCTCCAACGCGGAGATCGGACGTGAGCTGTTCCTCTCCGAGGACACGGTCAAGACGCACGCCCGGCGGCTGTTCAAGAAGCTCGGCGCCTCCGACCGGGCCCACGCGGTCGCGCTCGGATTCCGCTGGGGTCTGGTCCGCTAGGACGGCCGTGACGTGCAGCGATGCGGGGGAATGAAGGTCCCCGCCCGCCATGTGGCGGGCGGGGCGGCAGGCGGCCTCGCGGGCGCCGGCCACCGCGCGGCACCTCGGTTCCGCGCGCGGTGCCGCATCCTTGAGGTATGGAGTTCCTCGGGGACGGGCCGATCCGGTGCGAGGGGAGGGCGCGGGAGATGACAGCCGGCGCACCTGCCGCGCATAACGCTTCGATGCACAAGTACGGACCTGATGCCGCGGATCGCGCCGCGCCAAGGCACCATGGACCGATGCGCGATGACGGGATTCAGGAGATCGGCGATCTCGTCGCACGCGCCGTGGAAGGGGATCGCCGGGCCACCCACGACCTGCTGGCCCACGTGCATCCGCTCGCCCTGCGCTACTGCCGCACCCGGCTGTCCCGGCTGCCGGGTGACGCGCGCCACTTCGTCGAGGACCTGGCGCAGGAGGTGTGCGTCGCGGTGCTCTGCGCGCTGCCCCGCTACCGGGACACCGGCAAGCCCTTCGAGGCGTTCGTCTTCGCCATCGCCGCCCACAAGGTCGCCGACCTCCAGCGGGCCGCGATGCGCGGCCCCGGCAGCACGGCCGTGCCGTCCAACGAGATGCCCGAGCAGCCGGACGACTCGCTGGGCCCCGAGGAGCGGGCGCTGCTCAGCAGCGACGCCGAGTGGGCCAAGAAGCTGCTGGCCAACCTGCCGGAGAACCAGCGCGAGCTGGTCCTGCTGCGGGTCGCGGTCGGGCTGACGGCCGAGGAGACCGGGCAGATGCTGGGGATGTCGCCGGGCGCGGTGCGGGTGGCGCAGCACCGGGCGCTCAGCCGGCTGCGGGCGCTGGCCGAGCAGTAGGCGTACGGGCCGCGGGTCGGCGTCGGCCGCCGTCGGGCGGCGGGTGCCGGAGCCGGGGCGAGCGGGCGGCCCGGGGGAACGTACAGTCGAGGAAACGTGCGGCCGTAGGAACGTACGTCCGTGCCGGCACGGCTTCGTGGGAACGTACGAGTGACGCGCTCCTCACCGGTGGTGGAATGGGACGCCTGTGGTGGCCGTTAGCATGGGTGTCCGCGCTGAGGCAAGACCATTTGGGAAGGTGTCATGACTGACAACGTCGACGGAATGCCCGCCAAATTCGCGATGCTCGGTCTGACATATGACGACGTGCTGCTGCTGCCCGGCGCCTCCGAGGTGCTGCCGAACGCGGTCGACACGGCGTCCCGGGTCTCGCGCAACGTGACGGTCAACATTCCGCTGCTCTCCGCCGCGATGGACAAGGTCACCGAGGCGCGGATGGCGATCGCCATGGCGCGGCAGGGCGGCGCGGGCGTGCTGCACCGCAACCTGTCCATCGAGGACCAGGCCAACCAGGTCGACCTGGTCAAGCGCTCCGAGTCCGGCATGGTCACCGACCCGATCACGGTCCGCCCGGACGCCACCCTCGCCGAGGCGGACGCGCTGTGCGCGAAGTTCCGCATCAGCGGTGTGCCGGTGACGGACCCGGCGGGCAAGCTGCTGGGCATCGTCACCAACCGCGACATGGCCTTCGAGCTGGACCGCAGCCGTCAGGTGCGCGAGGTCATGACCCCGATGCCGCTGGTCACCGGCAAGGTGGGCATCTCCGGTGACGACGCGATCGAGCTGCTGCGCCGCCACAAGATCGAGAAGCTGCCGCTGGTCGACGACGCTGGCGTGCTCAAGGGCCTGATCACGGTCAAGGACTTCGTGAAGGCCGAGAAGTACCCGAACGCCGCCAAGGACGCCGAGGGCCGGCTGGTCGTCGGTGCCGCCGTGGGCGTCGGCGACGAGGCGTACGACCGGGCCCAGGCGCTCGTCGAGGCCGGCGCGGACTTCCTGGTCGTGGACAGCGCGCACGGCCACAGCCGCGGCATCCTCGACATGATCGCCAAGGTGAAGTCCAACATCCCGGTCGACGTGGTCGGCGGCAACGTCGCCACCCGCGACGGCGCCCAGGCGCTGATCGACGCGGGCGCCGACGGCATCAAGGTCGGCGTCGGCCCGGGCTCCATCTGCACCACCCGCGTCGTCGCCGGTGTCGGCGTACCGCAGGTGACGGCCATCTACGAGGCCGCGCAGGCCGCGAACGCGGCGGGCGTGCCGCTGATCGGCGACGGCGGTCTGCAGTTCTCCGGCGACATCGCCAAGGCCATCGCGGCGGGCGCCGACACGGTCATGCTGGGCTCGCTGCTGGCCGGCTGCGAGGAGTCGCCGGGCGAGATGGTCTTCATCAACGGAAAGCAGTTCAAGTCGTACCGCGGCATGGGCTCGCTGGGCGCGATGCAGTCCCGCGGCCAGGCGCGCTCCTTCTCCAAGGACCGCTACTTCCAGGACAACGTGCTGTCCGAGGACAAGCTGGTGCCCGAGGGCATCGAGGGCCAGGTCCCCTACCGCGGCCCGCTCGGCTCGGTGGCCCACCAGCTCGTCGGCGGCCTGCGCGCCTCCATGGGCTACGTCGGCTCCGCGAGCATCGAGGAGCTGAAGGAGAAGGGCCGCTTCGTCCGCATCACGGCGGCGGGCCTGAAGGAGAGCCACCCGCACGACGTGCAGATGGTGACCGAGGCGCCGAACTACGCGCGGCGCTGAGCCGTACCCGCAGCGCGCACACCCGGAAGCCCGCGACCGTCAGGCCGCGGGCTTCCCCGTGTCGGGGATACTGGAACGGCATACGTAGAGGGAAAGGCCACACACGTGACTGAGATCGAGATCGGGCGCGGCAAGCGCGGCCGCCGGGCATACGCCTTCGACGACATCGCCGTCGTACCGAGTCGGCGCACCCGGGACCCGAAGGAGGTCTCGATCGCCTGGCAGATCGACGCCTACCGCTTCGAGCTGCCGTTCCTGGCGGCCCCGATGGACTCGGTCGTCTCGCCGCAGACCGCGATCCGCATCGGTGAGCTGGGCGGCCTGGGCGTGCTGAACCTGGAAGGGCTCTGGACGCGCTACGAGGACCCGGAGCCGCTGCTCGCGGAGATCGCGGAGCTGGACGGCGACGCCGCCACCAAGCGCCTCCAGGAGATCTACGCGGCGCCGATCAAGGAAGAGCTGATCGGGCAGCGCATCAAGGAGGTGCGCGACTCCGGCGTGGTGACCGCCGCCGCGCTCTCGCCGCAGCGCACCGCCCAGTTCTCCAAGGCCGTCGTGGACGCGGGCGTGGACATCTTCGTGATCCGCGGCACCACCGTCTCCGCCGAGCACGTCTCCTCGGCCGCCGAGCCGCTGAACCTGAAGCAGTTCATCTACGAGCTGGACGTCCCGGTGATCGTCGGCGGCTGCGCCACGTACACCGCGGCCCTGCACCTGATGCGCACCGGCGCGGCGGGCGTGCTGGTCGGCTTCGGCGGCGGCGCCGCGCACACCACCCGCAACGTGCTCGGCATCCAGGTGCCGATGGCGACCGCGGTGGCCGACGTGGCCGCCGCCCGCCGGGACTACATGGACGAGTCCGGCGGCCGGTACGTGCACGTGATCGCGGACGGCGGTGTGGGCTGGTCCGGCGACCTGCCCAAGGCCATCGCCTGCGGCGCGGACGCGGTCATGATGGGCTCGCCGCTGGCGCGCGCCACCGACGCGCCGGGCCGCGGCCACCACTGGGGCATGGAGGCCGTCCACGAGGACGTGCCGCGCGGCAAGCGCATGGACCTGGGCGCGGTCGGCACCACCGAGGAGATCCTGTGCGGTCCCTCGACGCGCCCCGACGGGTCGATGAACTTCTTCGGCGCGCTGCGCCGGGCGATGGCGACCACCGGTTACTCGGAGCTGAAGGAGTTCCAGCGGGTCGAGGTGACGGTCGCGCCGTCGCAGCACGACAAGCGCTGAGGCTCCCGCGGACGCCGAGAGGGCCCGGACCGCACTCCCCGTGCGGTCCGGGCCCTCTCGTATGGCGTGCCCAGCCGGTGCGTCAGCCGCCCAGCTTCTTGGTGACCTGGAAGCCGCCGGCCCCGGCCAGCAGGTAGAAGACCACGTCGATCGCGCCGAGGTACTCCTGCCACGCCGCGTTGACCAGGTCGAAGTGGCCGAGGACGGTCTCGGACAGCGGCATGCCGGTGATATCGGAGGTGATCAGGGCGATGCCGAAGACCTGGCCGAGGTAGAGGCCGAGCAGGCCGAGCACCGCGCCGATCACCGGCAGCGCCGCGCCGCGGCCGCCCACCTTGCCCAGGACGGCGCCGATCAGGGCGCCGACGGCGAGTGCCGCGTACCCGATCGAGGCGCCGTCCACGGCCTTGAGCACCGCGCCGTACACACCGGCCGCGACCAGCGTGGTGACGATGCCGAGCGCGACGGCCAGGCCGGGGTTGCCCCGGCGGGCGGGCGGCGGGGCCATCGGAGCCGGGAAGCCGCCCGGTGCGGGCGCGCCGTACGGGGCCTGCGGCGGCTGGTGGGGCTGCTGCGGCTGCTGAGGCGCGGACGGCCAGGGCTGGCTCATGTTCTTCCCCCGGGAGTGACCGTCGCGGTGCCCGTGCGGCACCGGGGACCGGTCGGTGTGATGGACGCGCATACGGTCGATGCGCGGTCACAAATTAACAGACGCGTCTGACATGTCCACTATGGAATTATCCGGACAGCGACCGTGACATCGCCCCGGAGCCGCAGTTCAGAGCCGGTGCGCCGCGCCGGTGGGGGTCGCCCCCCGGGTGTCCAGCAGCAGTTGGGCCTTCACCGACAGGCCCTGGAGGTCGTACGTGCGGTGGTGCTGGAGGAGCAGCGTGAGGTCCGCCCCGGCGGCGGCCTCGTAGAGCGCGTCGGCGCGCGGGACCGGCCGGCCGAGGACCTGCCACTGGTGGACGTACGGGTCGTGGTACGTGATGTGCGCGCCCAACTCCATGAGCCGGGAGGCGATTTCGCGGGCGGGGGAGCCTTCCTCGTCGGCGATGTCCGGCTTGTACGTGACGCCGAGCAGCAGCACGCGGGCGCCGCGCGCCGACTTGCCGTGCTCGTTGAGCAGGGTGGCGCAGCGCTGTACGACGTAGCGCGGCATCCGGGTGTTGACCTCCTGCGCCAGCTCGACCAGCCGCAGCGGATATCCCAGTGAACGCCCTTTGTACGAGTAGTAGTTGGGGTCGATCGGGGCGGAGTGGCCGCCGACGCCGGGGCCGGGGCGGAACGCCTGGAACCCGAACGGCTTGGTCTCGGCGCAGCGGATGACGTCCCACAGGTCCACGCCGATGTCGTGGCAGAGCACCGCCATCTCGTTCATGAGCGCGATGTTCAGATGCCGGTAGTTGGTCTCCAGCAGCTTGGCCGTCTCCGCCTCGCGCGGCCCGCGGGCCCGTACGACCCGGTCGGTGAGCCGTCCGTAGAACGCCGCCGCGGCCTCCGTGCAGGCGGGGGTCAGTCCGCCGATGACCTTCGGGGTGTTGCTGTGGCGGTGGGCGCGGTTGCCGGGGTCGTGGCGCGCGGGGGAGTGGGCGAGGTGGAAGTCGCGTCCCGCGGTCAGGCCGGAGCCCTCTTCCAGGAGGGGGCGCAGGAATTCCTCGGTGGTGCCCGGGTACACGGTGGATTCGAGGATCACTGTGGTGTGCGGGCGCAGGTGCGCCGCCAGTACGCGGGCGGCGTCGGCGACCGCGGCCAGGTCGAGGGCGCCGTCCTCGCCGAGCGGGGTGGGGGCGCAGATGACGGCCGTACGGACCCGGCCGAGCACGGTGGGGTCGTCGGTGGTGCGGAAGCCGGCCGCGAGCAGCCGGCGGATCTCGGGCGCGGTGAGGGTGCCGTGCGTACCGTGCGCGGCGGCCGGGCGTCCTTCCGCGGGTGCGGGGGCGCAGGGCGTGGCCGCCGTGTCCGGCGGCCGGGGGTCGTAGCCGATGGTGCGGACGCCGGCGGCGGTGGCCGCCTGGGCGAGGGGGAGACCGATATGGCCTAGTCCGACGACGGCGAGGTCTGCGGGCATGGCTGGCTGCCGTCCTTCCCGAGCGGTTCCGGATGGGGCGGTGAAGCATAAGAGCATAAGTAGACTAAGCGGACATTTGGCCCAGAATGGGGATTGCGGCGGCCGGGTGTTGCCCGGCCGCCGCAGGGTGGATACGGGCCGGTGGCGCGGCCAGAATCGACGGACGGGGAGTGTGACCCCGACCACAGCGGGAGGCAGCGGTGAGGACAGCGACACTCGGACCGGCCCAGCGCGCGGAAGCGCTCGCACGGATGGCGGAACGGGAGCTGGATGTTTTGGTCGTCGGCGGCGGGGTGGTCGGCGCCGGTACGGCGCTGGACGCGGCGACCCGCGGGCTGGCCACCGGGCTGGTCGAGGCCCGCGACTGGTCGTCGGGCACGTCGAGCCGGTCGAGCAAGCTCATCCACGGCGGGCTGCGCTACCTGGAGATGCTGGACTTCGCGCTCGTACGGGAAGCGCTGAAGGAGCGCGGGCTGCTGCTGGAACGGCTCGCGCCGCACCTGGTCAAGCCGGTGCCGTTCCTCTACCCGCTCACCCACAAGGGCTGGGAGCGCTGGTACGCGGGCTCCGGCGTCGCGCTCTACGACGGCATGTCGGTCTCCTCCGGGCACGGCCGCGGACTGCCCGTGCACCGGCACCTCTCGCACAAGCGCGCCCTCCGGGTGGCGCCCTGCCTGAAGAAGGACGCCCTGGTCGGCGCGTTGCAGTACTACGACGCCCAGGTGGACGACGCCCGCTTCGTGATGAACCTGGTGCGGACCGCCGCCCTGTACGGCGCGGAGGCCGCCAACCGGGCCCGGGTGGTCGGCTTCCTGCGCGAGGGCGAGCGCGTGGTCGGCGCCCGGGTGCAGGACGTCGAGGGGGGCGGCGAGTACGAGGTGCGGGCGCGCCAGGTGGTCAACGCGACCGGTGTGTGGACCGACGACACCCAGGCCCTGATCGGGGAACGCGGGCAGTTCCACGTACGGGCGTCGAAGGGCATCCACCTGGTCGTGCCCAAGGACCGGATCCACTCGACGACCGGGCTGATCCTGCGCACGGAGAAGAGCGTGCTGTTCGTGATCCCGTGGGGCCGGCACTGGATCGTCGGCACCACCGACACGGACTGGGACCTGGACAAGGCGCACCCGGCCGCGTCCAGCGCCGACATCGACTACCTGCTGGAGCATGTGAACTCGGTGCTCGCGGTGCCCCTGACGCGCGACGACGTGGAGGGCGTGTACGCGGGCCTGCGCCCCCTGCTGGCCGGTGAGTCGGACGCGACCAGCAAGCTGTCGCGCGAGCACACGGTCGCGCACCCGGTGCCGGGCGTCGTCGTGGTCGCGGGCGGCAAGTACACGACGTACCGGGTCATGGCCAAGGACGCGGTGGACGAGGCGGTGCACGGGCTCGACCAGAGGGTCGCCGAGTGCGTCACGGAGGACACGCCGCTCGTCGGCGCCGAGGGCTACAAGGCGATGTGGAACGCGCGCGCCCAGACGGCCGCGCGCACCGGGCTGCACGTGGTGCGCGTCGAGCACCTGCTGAATCGATACGGCGCGCTGGCCGACGAAGTCCTCGAACTCGTCGTGGCCGACCCGGCGCTCGGCGAACCGCTCGCCGCCGCCGACGACTACCTGCGCGCCGAGGTGGTCTACGCCTGCACCCACGAAGGGGCGCGGCACCTCGACGACGTCCTCACCCGCCGCACCCGCATCTCCATCGAGACCTTCGACCGGGGCACCCGCAGCGCGCGGGAGTGCGCCGAGCTGATGGCGCCGGTGCTGGGCTGGGACGCGGACCAGGTCGACCGCGAGGTGCAGCACTACGAGAAGCGGGTCGAGGCGGAGCGGGAGTCGCAGCGGCAGCCGGACGACCTGACGGCCGACGCGGCGCGGCTGGGGGCGCCGGACATCGTTCCGCTGTAGCCCCTCAGCCGGTTCTGCCGGGCGGACCCGCCCGGCAGAACTCCGCCGCCAGGACGGACACGGCGTGGTCCGCCGCGGCCCGGGTGTCCGTGTTGACGTGCAGGCTCAGCACGTGGCGGCCGTCCGCCGTGGTGGCGGTCTGGGCGTACGAGCCGTTGATGTCGCCGTTGTGCCCCCACACGGTGGTGCCGCAGGGCAGCTCGACGGCGTACAGGCCCAGGCCGTACGCGCCGCCCGTCCGCGACGCGTTCCGCAGCTGCGCCGTCTCGCGCGGCGGCAGCAGCTCGCCGCCGAGGAGGGCGGCGAAGAACCGGTTGAGGTCGCCGAGCGTGGTCACCATCTCGCCCGCGGACCCGGCCCGGCTCGGGTCGAGGGCGGTGGCGTCCACCCGGCGCGCGCCGACCAGGGAGTAGCCGCGCCCGTACGGTTCGGGCAGGGCCGGGTCGGTGCCGGGGAAGGACGTACCGGAAAGCCGTACCGGCCGGACGATGCGCCGGGTCACCTCTTCGGCGTACGGATGCCCGGTGACGTGTTCGATGACCAGGCCCAGAAGCAGGTAATTGGTGTTGGAGTACGCGTACCGGGCGCCCGGGGGCGCGGTCGGCGGATGGCTCAGGGCGGTGCGCAGCAGCTCGGCGGGGGTGTGCGAGTCGTAGCGGTGGGCGCGGAAGCCGCTGCCGTACAGCTGCCGGGCCAGCCGCCGGTCCCGGGTGTAGTTGAACAAGCCGCTCGTGTGGTCCAGCAACTGGCGGATCGTTACGCGGGACAGCTCGCCGGCGGCGCCCCCGGCCGCGTCCCGGAGGCTGCGGGGCAGCCGGCGCAGGACCGGGTCCTGGAGGCCGAGCCGGTGCTCGGCGGCGAGCTGGAGGACCACGGCCGCCACGAAGGGCTTGGTCAGGCTGCCCGCGCGGAAGTGGTCGGCGCGCCGTATGGTCCGGCCGCTGCGCAGGTCGGCGACGCCCGCGGTGGCGAAGCGGGACGCCTGGCCGCGGGCGCCGACGGTGCTCAGGGCGGCGGCGCCGGGCGCCCCGTCGTGCACCAGCCGGCGCAGCGCGGGCGTGGTCCGGTCCGGCGGGAGCGTGAGCGGCGCCGGGAGGGGGGCCGTGCGCTGCGGGGCCCGTACGCCGGTACAGGAGGTGAGGGTGGCCAGGGCGGCGAGGACGGCCAGGACGACGGTGAGGACGGGCAGGCGGCCGGGGGCGCGGGACGGGCGCGGGGCTCCGGTGTACGAGCTCCGGTCGGCGGTGGCGGCCCGGAAGGCGGCGGTCCGCTCGGCGGCGGTCCGGGTGGCGGCGGGGAGGTGCCACATCGTCGTTTCCGGCCTCGTTCCTGTCGTGGTTCCCGCGTCCCGGCGCCCGTCCGCACCGCGCCGACGATGCCCTCGTCAGCGGCCGTGCCGCCCGTACAGGCCATCATGGCGGGTGCACAACAGGCGCCGAGTCGTGGACCCTGGCCTTCCCCACAGGCGCGGATGAGAGAGAATGAGGGCTCCGCCAGGGTGGGTTGTCCGAGTTGGGCCAGTTTGGTGATCGACGCGTGTTCGAGATGCCAACTCGGCTGGATTGCAGAGGGGATTCAGTGGGCGACGAGGTCGAGATGGACGGCAAGGAGGGCAGGCTGCTCGCCGGCCGGTACCGGCTCGCCGAAGTCCTCGGCCGGGGCGGAATGGGTACGGTCTGGCGCGCACGGGACGAAGTGCTCGGCCGTATCGTCGCGGTCAAGGAACTGCGCTTCCCTGGCGGGGTCGAGGAGGACGAGAAGCGCCGGCTGATCACCCGTACGCTGCGGGAGGCCAAGGCGATCGCCCGCATCCGCAACAACGGCGCGGTGACGGTCTACGACGTGGTCGACGAGGACGACCGCCCGTGGATCGTGATGGAACTGGTCGAGGGCCGTTCGCTGGCCGAGGTGGTGCGCGACGACGGCCCGCTGACGCCGCGCCGGGCGGCGGAGGTCGGCCTGGCCGTCCTCGACGTGCTGCGCGCCGCGCACCGCGAGGGCATCCTGCACCGCGACGTGAAGCCGTCCAACGTCCTGATGTCCGACGACGGCCGGGTCGTGCTCACCGACTTCGGCATCGCCCAGGTGGAGGGGGACCCCTCGCTGACCTCCACCGGCATGCTGGTCGGCGCGCCGTCCTACATATCTCCCGAGCGGGCCCGCGGCCAGAAGCCGGGACCCCCGGCCGACCTGTGGTCGCTGGGCGGCCTGCTGTACGCCTGCGTCGAGGGCGTGCCCCCGTACGACAAGGGCTCGGCGATCGCCACGCTGACCGCGGTGATGACCGAGCCGCTGGAGCCGCCGAAGAGCGCCGGCATGCTGGAAGAGGTCATCTACGGGCTGCTGGTGAAGGACCCGGCGGCCCGGCTCGACGACCGGGGCGCGCGGGCGCTGCTCCTGGACGCGGCCAACGCGCCGGAGGACACCGGCCCGGAACCGCCCGACGCGACGCGCGCGATGGCGCTGCCGGTCGTCCCGGAGGAGCCCCCGGTCAAGGCCAAGGACCGGGACCGGGAGCAGGCGCGTTCCAAGCCGTCGGCGCCGCGCCCGCAGTGGAAGCCGAAGCCGCGCCCGAAGGAAGACGAGAGACGCGCGCCGGAGGCGGGCCGCGGCGGCGCGTCCGCGGCGTCCGGCGCGCGCGCGGCATCGGCGGCCGGTCCGCTCACGGAGACCTCGCGCACGGGCACGGGCTCCGGCGCCAAGGCGGCCACCACGTCCTCCACGACGCGTGGCCAGTCGGCGCAGACCGGCTCGACGAACGGGCCGAAGAACTGGCCGACGGCGGTCGGCTCCGCCGGGCGTACGGGCTTCGAGTCGGAGGGCGCCAAGGAGAAGGTCCGCAGCGCGCTCCAGACGGTGCGCAAGGCGGCCGCCGCCGCGGTCGCCGCGGCCCGGCCGGAAGCGAAGCCGGACGACGGTGCGCGCCGGTCCGGCCCGCCGAAGGCGTCCGTCACCGACGTCGTACCGCGCCGGACGCTCGTCATCGCCGCGGTGGTCGTGGTGCTCGCCGTCCTGGGCACGGTGCTGGCCTTCGCGCTGAGCGGCGAGGACGAGAAGGGCGGCGGCCGGGCGGCGGGCCCGGCCGCGACCGGCCAGGCCGCTTCCTCCGAGGGCACCGGTTCCGGGAAGGGCGCCGACGGCAACGCGTCGCAGCCGGCGGACGGCAGGCCGGGCGGCCAGAACGGCGGGAACGGCACGCCGGGCGGCGCGGGCAAGGACGGAGCGGCACTGCCGCAGGGGTACGGGACGGTGGCGAACGCCGGGTTCCACTTCGCCGTCGCGCTGCCGTCCGGGTGGAAGCAGACGGACACGGCCGGCCAGAACTCCGGCGCCGTCTACAGCGCCGGGGGCGGCTTCCCGCGCGTCCAGATCGACTACAACGCCAAGCCCGGCAGCGACGCGGCGGCCGCCTGGCGCAGCCTGGAGCCCGCGGTCGGCCGCAGCAGCGAGAACTACCACCGCATCGACATCAAGACGGTTCAGTGGCGGGGGTACCCGACGGTCGCCGACTGGTCGTTCACGCGCAAGCAGGGCGGCCAGGACGTCCGCGTGCTCAACCGCGGCTTCCGCGCCGACGACCGGCACGGCTACGCGATCATGATCACCTGCAAGGCGGACGCCTGGGACGCGGCGGAGTGCCGCCGGCTGCGGGACACCGCCTTCGCGACGTTCCAGGTGAAGGACTGACCTTCCGCGGCGTGCGTACCGCAGAGGTGCGCAGGCCGGCGAGGTGGGCGCGGTGACGGCCGCAGGGCGGCGGCGAAGTCCTGGGGGAACTGTTGGCCGGAGCGCTCCTCAACCCGCGCCTCCGGCACGTATCGTGAGACCCCGTAGACCGTACGCAGCCGCAATCGGAAGGAAAGCGACCGGTTTTGACCACCGCGGGTGACCGGTGGGGCCGGACGCTCCCGGACAAAGACGGGCAGGCGGCGTGAAACGCGCGCTGGGAGGCGTCGTGGACGAGTACGCGGGAAGAGTGCTCGCCGAGCGCTACCGCCTGCCGGTGCCGCCGTCGGACGTGTACGAGTTCGCCGAGACCCGGGCCTTCGACACCTACAGCGGCCAGGAGGTCCTGGTGCGCCAGGTGCCGCTGCCCGAGGTGGTGGACGCGGAACTGCTCGACGCCGGGGGCCCGGCCGGGCGGCCCGCGCCCGGCGCCCGCGGTCCCTGGACGGCCGGCGCCGACCGGACACCGCACGACCCCGCCGTACGCCGGGCCCTGGAGGCCGCCACCGCCGCGGCCCGGCTGCCCGACCACCCGCAACTCGACCAGGTCTTCGACGTCTTCGCGCAGGACGGCAGTCTGTGGATCGTCAGTGAGCGCGTCGCGGCCCGGCCGCTCGCCGCGCTGCTCGCCGAACGCACCCTGACCCCGCACCGCGCCGCCGAGGTCGCCGCCGACCTCCTCACCGCCCTGCGCGCCCTGCACGCGCACGGCTGGACGCACCGCAACATCACCGTCCGCACGGTCCTGATCTGCGACGACGGCCGGGCGATCCTGACCGGCCTGGCGGCGGGCGCGGCGGAGGAGGCGCTGTGCGGGTACGACCCGGTGCCGCGGGAGGAGGGCGCGGCGGGGCAGACCGAGGCGCGGGGGGCGGCGTCCGTACCGGAGCGGATGTCCGCACCGGAGCAGGCGTCCGTACCGGAGCAGGCGTCCGCGCCGGCGGGGGCGTCCGGACGGGATGAAGCGGAGCCTGGTGCTCCGGGAGCGGGCGATGCCGGAGAGCGGGATGCCGCGCCCGGGACGGACGCGCGCCGGGCCCGCGCGGGGGCCATCGCCGCCTACCAGGCGGGTACCCGGGCGGCAGCCGCCCGAACGTCCGTCGGCGACGGCGCGCCCGCCGACCCGGCGCATCCGGCCGACCCGCACTTCAGCCCGTACCGGGACCACATCACCGCTCCGGCACCTCCGGCTGATGCGGCTGACGCGGCCCACCAGGCGCATCAGGCGCATCAGGCCCACCCCTCCTCTCCGATCCTGCCGGGCAGCGCCGCGTACGGCGGCAGCCTGCCGGGGCCGGGGCCGCGCACCGGCGTCCAGGTGCCGCACCCGCTGCCGATACAGCGGCCGGCGCCGGAAGCCGGCCCCTCCTTGTCCAAGGAACCGGGCCCGCGGACACCGAGCGAGCCGCAACAGCCGCAACAGGCAGAACAGCCGCAACAGACGGACCGGCCGCAACAGACGGACCGGCCGGAGCAGCCGGGGCGGCCGGACCGGCCGGAGGCGCAGTATTCGGCGGAAGAATGTCCGACGGAAAGGCATCCGGCGGATCGTTCCGGTGCCTACGGCCGACCGAGCGCGGCCCTGGCCGCCGAGCGGGCCCGGCAGGTACGCATCAACGTCGTTGGACCGGTCACCGAGCGCTGGGCGCCGGAGCAGGCCGGTCCGGTCCACGCGAACTGGCAGCTCGCGCCCCCGGTCGGCCCGGCCACCGATCTGTGGGCGGTCGGCGCGCTGCTGTTCCGCATCGTGCAGGGGCACTCCGCGTACCCGGAGGACAGCGCCGCCGAACTGGTGCAGCTGGTGTGCTCGGAGCCGCCCTCGTACGCGGAGGAGTGCGGCGCGCTGCGGCCGGTCGTCGAGTCGCTGATGCGGCAGGACCCGGCCGACCGCCCGGACTTCGAGGAACTGCGCGGCTGGCTGCGGTCGCTGATCCGTACCGCGCCGGAGCCGGAGGTGGGCAGCCGGGTCGTGACCGTGCCGTCGCTGGAAGGGCCCGTCGATTCCCGGCGGCTGCCGATCCTGCGGCGCCGGGGCGAACTCGTCCGCAAGGGGCGGCACAAGAAGGCGCGCCAGTCCCGGCCGCCGCGCCCCGCCAGGCTCCCGCGGCAGCCGAAGGGCAAGCGCCGGGCCGTGGCGTACCGGGAGACCGCCCAGCACGCTCAGCCGGGTCTCACCGAGGCCCGTGCCGAGCACCCGGGTACGCCCGCGGCCCCGCAGGCATCCCCGCCCGTCCCGCCGCCGTCGGCCGACCACGCCCCTCCCCACTCCCGCCCCGGAGAAGGCCGGCACCCCTACCCGGCCCCCGACCAGCCGCTCGGGTCCTCCGCCCGGCCTCCGCGCCGCCCCAAACCGGCGCGTGCGGCCCGGCAGCCGCGCCCCGCCAAGCAGATCCGGCGCATCGAGGGCGCCACACCACCGGGCGGACGCGGCCCGCGCCACCTGGGGCGGCTGCTGGTGGGACTGGTGTTCCTGCTGTTGGCCGGGGCGGTGCTGTACGCGTTCCTGTTCATGCCGGAGGCCGGCTCGGGGGAGCGCGGTGCGGACAGCGTCCGGGAACGCAAGGGAGCGGTGGGCAACCAGAGCTCCACCCCGGACGGCGGCACCGGCAGCCGCTCCGGCGACCAGGGCGCCCGCGCGCGGCAGCCGCAGACCACCGAACCGGCCGGCCTCGCCGAGGGCTTCGAGGTGCGCAAGGACCCGGAGGGCTTCCAGGTCGCCGTCCACAAGGGCTGGCAGCGCCGCGGGGAGAACGAGCGCGGCCAGGTCCGCTACCTGGGCAACGGCTTCGAGCTGCTGATCGTGCCCGGCCGCGACACCACGTCCCGCTACGGCACCGACCCGATGGCCTACCAGCAGGACAAGGAGGCCGAACTGGCCCCGTACCGGGAGTCCAGCTGGTCCGGCTCCTCCGGCCTGCGCCGCATCGACGTCGGCCGGGCCGCCATGGCCGAGGGCACCTTCACCTGGCAGGACAGCAGTGGCCGCCAGGTCTACGTCCGCAACCTCGCCATGATCCACAACGGCCGCTACCACATCGTCCAGGTCCTCGGCCCGGACAACGACCGCCGCGAGGTCGACCGCCTGTACGACCAGGCGACGGGGTCCTACCGGCCCAACTGAGTCCCGGGCCCGCCCGTGGCGCGCCGCGAGAGGGCCGTACAGCGCCTTGTCGGTCTTCCGGCGCGCGGCTAGCCTCCTAACTGACGGGTCGTCAGGTTCGGTCGTGGCGGCCCGCCGGCCACCGGCCGAGGGCACCGCGGGAGGGGAACCAGATGGAGCTGCCGCGCATCGTCAGCGTCGACGACCACGTCATCGAGCCCGCGCACCTCTTCGAGACCTGGCTGCCGGCGAGGTACCGGGAGCGGGGGCCGCGGCCGCTGACCGCCGGGATCGGCGAGCTGGCGTACACCGGCGGCAAGTACGTGATCACGATGGACCCGGAAGGGCCGCCCACCGACTGGTGGATCTACGAGGACCTGAAGTTCCCGTACAAGCGCAACATCGCCGCCGTCGGCTTCGACCGGGACGAGATGACGCTGGAAGGCATCACCCGCGCCGAGATGCGCCCCGGCTGCTGGGACCCGGCCGAACGGCTCAAGGACATGGACCTCAACCACGTCGAGGCGTCGCTGTGCTTCCCCACGTTCCCCCGCTTCTGCGGCCAGACCTTCGCTGAGGCGCGCGACAAGGAGGTCGCCCTGGCGTGCGTGCGCGCGTACAACGACTGGATGGTGGAGGAGTGGTGCGGGGACAGCGGCGGGCGGCTGATCCCGCTGTGCATCGTGCCGCTGTGGGACATCGGCCTGGCCGTCGCCGAGGTGCGGCGGAACGCGGAGCGCGGCGTGCGGGCCGTGACGTTCAGCGAGATCCCGACCCACCTGGGGCTGCCGTCGATCCACTCGGGCTACTGGGACCCGTTCTTCGCGGCCTGCGAGGAGACCGGGACGGTGGTCAACATGCACATCGGGTCCAGCTCGCAGATGCCGGCCGCCTCCCCCGACGCGCCGCCCGCCGTGCAGGCGTCGCTGAGCTTCAACAACGCCATGGCGTCGATGATGGACTTCCTCTTCAGCGGCGTCCTGGTGAAGTTCCCGCTCCTGAAACTCGCCTACAGCGAGGGCCAGATGGGCTGGATCCCGTACGCGCTGGAGCGTGCCGACGACGTGTGGGAGGAGCACCGGGCCTGGGGCGGCGTACGCGACCTGATTCCCGAGCCGCCCTCTTCGTACTACTACCGGCAGATCTTCTGCTGTTTCTTCCGCGACAAGCACGGCGTCGCCTCGCTCGACGTGGTCGGCCGGGACAACGCGACCTTCGAGACCGACTACCCGCACGTGGACTCGACGTTCCCGCACACCAGGGAAGTCGCCCTGGACCATGTGCGGGGGCTGGACGAGGAGACCGTGTACAAGCTGATGCGCGGCAACGCGATCCGCATGCTCGGTCTGGACCTGGACTGATGGGGCGGACGGGGCCCGGCCGATGGACCTGACGTACCCGCCCGAGGAGGAGGAGTTCCGGGCCCGGCTGCGGGAATGGCTCGCCAAGGCGCTCCCGGAGCTGCCGCCGCGCCCCGACCCGCTGGACTGGCCCGGCCGGCGCGCGTACGACCTCGGCTGGCAGCGGCGGCTGTACGACGCCGGATACGGCAGCCTGCACTGGGACGCCTCGCCCACCCGGCGGCTGATCTTCCTGGAGGAGACGGAGCGGGCCGGGGCGCCCTACGTCGGCGCCAACTTCGTCGGCCTGCTGCACGCCGGGCCGACCATCGCCGCCGAGGGCACGGACGAGCAGCGCGCCCGCTGGCTGCCGCCGATCCTGCGCGGTGAGGCGGTCTGGTGCCAGGGCTTCAGCGAACCGGACGCGGGCTCCGACCTCGCCGCGCTGCGCACCCGTGCCGTACGGGACGGTGCCGACTATGTGATCACCGGGCAGAAGATCTGGACCTCGCACGCGGAGATCGCCGACTGGTGCGAGCTGCTGGTGCGCACGGACCCTGAGGCGCCCCGGCACCGGGGCATCTCCTGGCTGGCGATGCCGATGGACGCGCCCGGCATCACCGTACGGCCGCTGCGTACGCTCGTCGGCCCGGCCGAGTTCGCCGAGGTCTTCCTCGACGCGGTGCGGGTGCCGGTGGCGAACCGGGTCGGCGCCGAACACGACGGCTGGCGCGTCACCATGGTCACGCTGTCCTTCGAGCGGGGCACCGCCTTCGTCGGCGAGGTCGTCGCCTGCCGCCGCACCCTCGGCGAGCTGGCCCGTACGGCACGGGCGAACGGGCGCTGGGACGACCCGGTGCTGCGCCGTCGGCTGGGCCGGCTGAACGCCGAGTTCGCGGGGCTGTGGCGGCTCATCCAGTGGAACGTCGGCGCGGCCCGGGAGGCGGGCGGCGTGCCGGACGCGGGCGGCTCGGTGTTCAAGCTGCGCTATTCGCAGGCCCGCCAGGAGCTGTACGACGCCGCCGCCGAGGTGCTGGGGGCGGCCGGCGCGCTGGACGCGGACCAGGAGTGGACGGCGGCCCGGCTGTCGTCCCTCTCGTACACGATCGCCGCCGGCACCTCCCAGATCCAGCGCGACATCATCGCCGAGCGCATCCTCGGCCTGCCGAAGGGACGGTGAGCGGGCCCGTGGACCTGCGACCCACCGCTGACCAACGGGCCTTGCGGGCTTCGGCGCGCGACCTGCTGGCGCGCCGCTTCGGGCGGGACCGGCTGCGGGAAGCGGTGGAGAGCCCGGCCCTGGACCGTGCGCTCTGGCGCGAGCTGGGCGCCGCCGGGTTCTTCGCGCTGCGGCTGCCGGAAACGGATGGAGGGGTGGGGCTCGGGCTGCCGGACGCGGTGCTGGTCTTCGAGGAGGCGGGGCGGGCCCTGCTGCCGGGGCCGCTGGTGGCGGGGCACCTCCTCGCGGGGGTGGTGCCGGGCGCGGCCACCGGGGAGCGGGTGGTGGGGCTGTGCGATGTGGGGGCGGACGGGGCCGGGATGTGGGAACACCCCGGGGACTGCGATGAGTTGATCTTGGTTGAGGGGGAGGGGGGCGGTCTGGGGGCGGACGCGTCCGGGTGTGCGTCCGGGGCCGCGTACGGGAACGCGTCCGGGGCCGCGTACGGGAATGCGTATTGGAGCGCTTCCGACTGGCCCGTTCTGGAGCACCTCCGTTCCATTGATCCGCTCACCCCGCTAGCGCGCGTGGTGTCCTACCCGCGCCGCGCCCCGCGCGCTCTCGACGTGCCGCGCCTGCGCCGCGAGGCCGCCCTGCTGACCGCCGCGCTCCAGCTGGGCAGCGCTGCCCGTACGGTCGAGATGGCCGTGGAACACGCCGGACGGCGGGAGCAGTTCGGGGTACGGATCGGATCGTTCCAGGCAGTGAAACATCTGTGCGCCGAGATGCTGATACGCGTGGAAATAGCCCGAAGTGCTGTGTATGCGGCTTCGCTCACCGGACAGTCACTCCCAGTAATCGGTGCGAAGCTGCTCGCGGACGAGGCGGCGGTGCGCAACGCCCGGGACTGCCTTCAGGTGCACGGCGGTATGGGCTTCACCTGGGAGGCGGATGTGCACCTGCATCTCAAGCGGGCGTGGCTGCGGATCGAACAGTGGCAGAGCGGGGCAAAGGCGGAAGAAGCCCTCGCCGAGGCCCTCCTGGGTGACGATATCGGTGTGTAGCGCGTCTTGTGCGGAATGTCGGATTCCGTACATGCAAGCGGTCACGGAGGGTCGATATCGGGTTGTGTCCCGGGCGTCACTCGTCACAGGGGGGAGTCGGCGCCGTGCTCGGGTACGCTCCCTTGGGTGCGAGTGGTTCTGAGGCGCAACTGTTCCCGTGGGGTCGTGGTGACCGACCCGGGATCCCGAATGCGCTCCGCTCGCCCTCGAAGGAGGGGCGCGGGGCCCTCTTGTTCGACTCCCGGCAAAGCGCGTCGCACAGTATGCAGCACGCATACTCCCTTGCGCTGGAATATGCCCGAAGCGCTTGTTGGGGTGACTGAACGTCAACCATGCTGTGCATCACCGGGGTCACGGAGTGTGACCTCGATGAGGCGCGAGGCGATGTGTCCGCCGGTTCGGATGGTGTGAGCGGTGCAGGTGCTTCAGGTGCAGTTGGAAGTCCGGCCCGACCCCGCGGAGGTGGGGCGGGCCCGGAGGTGGGCCAGGTCGCGACTGGCCGGCTCGGGTATAGGGGCCGACGAGCCGTTGGCGGAGACGCTGATCCTGCTGATCTCCGAGCTGGTCACCAACGCCGTCGTGCACACCGGGAACCCCGCCGAACTGCGGATGTGCTTCTCGGGTTCGGGTGCCGTGGTGGGCACCGTACGGGTCGAGGTCGCGGATCGCAGCGCCCGCGCGCCACGCCCCCGGCGCGCGGACGGTGACGACACGAACGGCCGCGGCCTGGAGCTGGTCGACGGGCTGGCGGACCGCTGGGGCTGGCGGCCCGAGGGGGCCGGCAAGAGCATCTGGTGCGAGGTGGACCGCGGTCAGTCGATGCTGATGGCGGGGTCGGACCTCGGCGCGTACGAGTCGCACTGCGCCATCCCGCACCGCGCGTGACCGGAGGAAAGTCCAGACCAGGTGTTGACGTGGCGTGTCCGCGTGATCACGCTTGGGTGGAGCGATTCGCCGCGAGGGGACGTCGAGGCTACGGGGGCGGGTGCCTCGGCGAGTGCGGGTCGTGTCCCGTAGCCGGGTGGTGGTCCGCGGTGCCGCGCTCGGGGTGCGCACGGGCGTACCGCCATCCGGCTGGGACGGACGGGGCCGGCGGGCGGCCGGTCCGCCGGGCCCGCCGCCTCAGAGCACCGCGACCGGTGCCACCGGCGTCCCGCTGCCGCCGACGAACGGCTCGGCCATCGCCGTGAGGAAGAAGGCGTAGCGGTTCTCCTCCGCGCAGGCCGCGGCCAGCTCCTCCAGGTTCCAGTTCTGGCCCTGGAGCATGCCCATCTCCACCAGGTGCAGCGCGTGCACCGGCATCCACAGGCCGTCGGTCTCCGGTGGGAAGATCTCGAAGGTGAGCGTGTCGTTGGCGACGGCCGCGACATCGCGCGCGTGGAACCACTCGGGCGTCCGGATGGACAGCCCCGGGGACGGGAAGGCGTACGCGTCCCGGTCGCCCGCCAGATAGTGCCGCAGCTGCCCGGTGCGGACGAGGGCGATGTCACCGGACCGTACCCGCGTCCCGGCCAACTCCTCCGCCGCGTCCAGGTCTTCCGGGGTGACGGCGTGTCCGCCGGGCAGCCGCCCGGGCGGCCCGGCGGGGCCGGCGTGCACCCGGGCGACGTCGAGCAGCACCCCGCGCGAGACGATCGGGGGCGCCTTCTCGATGCCCAGGACGGTGGCGCCGCCGTGCGCGGTGACGGAGTCGGCGGGGCGGCCGTTGTAGAGCCGCCCGGAGTGTGAGACGTGGGTGAGGCCGTCCCAGTGGGTGGCCGCCTGGAGGCCCATGGTGACGGCGTCGTCCGAGGTGGCGACCGTACCGGGGCCGAACAGTTCCTGGTTGATCGCGGTCATGGTGTGCAGCGGGTTGATCCGGCCGGGGATCAGACCGGTCTGCACGCCGTCCTGCCGCAGGGGCAGCGCGAGCGGGACGCGGCGGCCGGTGCGGACGGTTGCGGCGGCGGCCCGTACGACCTCGGGGGTCAGCAGGTTGAGGGTGCCGATCTCGTCGTCCGCGCCCCACCGCCCCCAGTTGTTCACGCGCTTGGCGAGGTCGTGGTACTCGGCGGGCAGTGGCATGGGCCCTCCTCGGGGGAGCGGGCGGGGGCCCGGGGCGCCCCCGGGATGCCGGGGTCGCATCCGGGCCGCATCGGGGCTGTTCCGGACGCCCGGGCTGCGCCGGGTCTTGTGCTCGGTGCGGGTCTGCCCAAAAATCTAACGGGCCGTCAGAAACTCCGGGAAGGGGCGCGGCATGGGGAACTTCTTGGCGGGCAAGGTGGTCGCCGTCACCGGCGCGGGCCGCGGCATCGGCCGCGCGGTGGCCCTCGCCTGCGCCGCACAGGGCGCCCGGGTGGTCGTCAACGACCACGGGGTGTCGGTCGCGGGCGCCGATCCGAGCAGCGAGGTCGCCGAGGCGGTGGCGAAGGAGATCGAGCAGGCCGGCGGCGAGGCGGTCGCCGTGGCGGACGACGTGTCCACGATGGCCGGCGGCCGGCGCATCGTGGACACGGCGCTCGCCCGGTACGGGCGCATCGACGGCGCGGTCTGCGTGGCCGGCATCCTGCGCGAGCGGATGCTGTTCAACATGACCGAGGAGGAGTGGGACCCGGTCGTCGCCACGCACCTGAAGGGCACGTTCACCGTCTTCCGCGCGGCCTCGGCCGTCATGCGCCGGCAGCGGACCGGCACCCTCATCGGCTTCACCAGCGGCAACCACCAGGGCAGCGTCTCGCAGGCCAACTACGCGGCGGCCAAGGGCGGCGTCATCTCCCTGGTGCGCAGCGCCGCACTGGGTCTGAGCCGGTACGGCGTGACCGCCAACGCGGTGGCGCCGGTCGCCCGTACGCGGATGTCGGCCGGTGTACCGACGGAGCTGACCGAGATCGGCGAGCCCGAGGACGTCGCGGCCCTCGTCGTGTACCTGCTCAGCGACCGCGCCGCGGCGGAACGGATCACCGGGCAGGTCTACACGGTGGCCGGACCCAAGATCGCCGTATGGGCCCAGCCGAGGGAACTGCGCGCCGCGTACGCGGACGGCGGGTGGACGCCGGAGAAGATCGCGGAGTTCCTGCCGGGGTCGGTGGGGGCGGACCCGATGCCGCTGCTGGCACGGGTGGAGGCGATGGCCGCCGCGGCGGCCGAGGGCCGCCGTCCCAACGAGTAGCCGCCGCTGCGGAGCGCCCTTCGGGCGCGGTGATTCGAGGCGTCGGTGCCGGTTCGTGTTCGGGTGCCGCGCTCTTCGCGCCTGCGGCGGGCGGGGGCCGCTGCGCGGGGCGGTCAGATTCGGGGGCGGGCCTGCGCGGCAGGCCGCTCGGACCCGTTCCCTTCCGTGGGTGGGAGGGAGGAGAGGTGGGTGGGGGCCGAGGTGAAGGGGTGGCATTCGGTGGACTTCTCGTTCGGTGCGGACGATGCGGCTTTCCGGGAGGAGGCCCGTTGCTGGCTTGCGGAGCATCTGGGTGAGGGCTTGGCTGCCGGTTCTGGGGACTGGTCTGTCCGACGGGCCTGGGAGCGGGAGTTGGGGCGGGCCGGGTGGATCGGGATCGGGTGGGACCGTGCGCACGGCTCGTACGGGAACCGGGGGGCCACGCTCACCCAGCAGGTGGTGTGGGCGGAGGAGTACGCGGCGGCGCGTGCGCCGGGGCGGGTGGGGCACATCGGCGAGAACCTGCTCGCACCGACCGTGATCGCTTACGGGGACGCCGCCCAGCGGGATCGT
This sequence comes from Streptomyces sp. NPDC018019, assembly GCF_044327805.1. Lineage (NCBI taxonomy): Bacteria > Bacillati > Actinomycetota > Actinomycetes > Kitasatosporales > Streptomycetaceae > Streptomyces > Streptomyces sp. NPDC018019. Next base: position 263,846 of record NZ_JBIRGD010000001.1, read on the forward strand.
TTCCTCGCGCCGGTCGCACGGGGCGAAGAACTGTGGTGCCAGGGCTACAGCGAGCCCGGCGCGGGCTCGGACCTGGCGGCGGTCCGTACGGCGGCGGTCCGGGACGGGGCCACGTACCGGATCAGCGGGCAGAAGATCTGGACCTCGCTGGCGCGGGAGGCCGACTGGATCTTCGTGCTCGCCCGGACCGACCCGGCCGAGCGGGGGCACCGCGGACTGTCCTTCCTGCTGGTGCCGATGGACCAGCCGGGACGGATCGAGGTGCGGCCGATCCGGCAGATGACGGGCACGGCCGAGTTCAACGAGGTGTTCTTCGACGGGGCGGTGGCGCGGGCCGAGCACGTGGTCGGGGGCCCCGGGGCCGGCTGGCGGGTGGCGACGGGCCTGCTGGCGCTGGAGCGCGGTGTCTCCACGCTCGCCCAGCAGGTCGCCTTCGGGCGCGAGTTGAGCGACGTGGTCGCCGAGGCCGTACGCACCGGCGCGGCGGACGACCCCGTACTGCGGGACCGGCTCGTACGGCAGTGGGCCGAGCTGCGGGTGATGCGGTGGAACGCGCTGCGCACACTCGGGCCCGCCGCCGGCGACGCGGGCGCGCCCAGTGTGGCGAAGCTGCTGTGGGCCGGCTGGCACCAGCGGATGGGCGAGCTGGCGATGCACGTACGGGGAGCGGGCGCGGCGGCCGGGCCGGGGGCCTGGTCGGCGGACGCGCCGTACGAACTGGACGCGGCGCAGCGACGGTTCCTGTTCAGCCGGGCCGACACCGTCTACGGCGGTTCGGACGAGATCCAGCGCAGCATCATCGCCGGGCGGGTGCTCGGCCTCGACGGAGGGCGGAAGCGCTGATGAGGGGCGTCATCTTCGAGGGCGGGCCGCCGCGGGTCGTGGACGACCTGGCGGTCCGGGGTCCGGGGCCCGGCGAGGTGCTGGTCGGTATCCGGGCGGCGGGGCTGTGCCACAGCGATCTGTCAGTGGTCGATGGGACGATTCCTTATCCGAGGCCCGTGGTGCTGGGGCACGAGGGTGCGGGCGTGGTCGAGGAGGTGGGGGAGGGGGTCACCCATGTAGCGGCAGGAGATCATGTCGCGCTGTCCACGCTGGCCAACTGCGGGACGTGCGCGGAGTGCGACCGCGGCCGGCCGACCATGTGCCGCGCCTCGATCGGCATGCCCGGGAAGCCGTTCCGGTGCGGTGACCGGGCGCTGTACGGCTTCGCGTCCAACTCGGCCTTCGCGGAGCGCACGGTCGTCAAGGCCGTGCAGGCGGTGCGGATTCCCACGGGCATTCCGCTGACGTCGGCGGCGCTGATCGGGTGCGGGGTGCTGACCGGGGTCGGCGCCGTCCTGAACCGGGCGCGGGTGGGGCTCGGGGACACGGTGGTGGTGCTCGGCACGGGCGGCATCGGGCTGAACGTGCTCCAGGGCGCCCGGCTGGCCGGTGCTTCGGTGCGCGTCGCCGTGGACGTCAACCCGGCGAAGGAGGCGGTGGCGCGGCAGTTCGGGGCGACGCACTTCGTCGACGCGTCGGCGGTGCCGGACACCGTGGCGGCCGTCCGCGCCGTCCTGCCCACCGGCGCCGACCACACCTTCGAGTGCGTGGGCAGCACCGAGCTGATCCGGCAGGCCGTGGACCTGCTCGACCGGCACGGCCAGGCGGTGCTGCTCGGCGTGCCGCCGGCCACCGCCGAGGCGTCGTTCCTGGTCGCGTCGGTGTATCTGGACAAGTCCATCCTGGGCTGCCGCTACGGCTCCTCCCGCCCGCAACGCGACATCGCGCGGTACGCCCGCCTCTACACCGAAGGCCGCCTCCTCCTGGACGAGCTGGTGACCAGGACGTACCCGATCGAGGACTTCGCCAAGGCGGTGGAGGACATGCGGCGCGGGCGGGTGGCGCGCGGGGTGCTGACCTTCTGAGCCGTTCCGGGGGCCTGCTGACCCGTTCCGGGGGCCTGGGCGCCGCCCTTACGCGCTGAAGCGGCCGAAGGACCCCCGGTGGAACAGCAGCGGCCCGGCCTGCGCGGCGTCCGGGTCCGTACCGAGTGCGGTCACCCGGCCGACGACGATCAGGTGGTCGCCGCCGGTGTGCACGGCCTGGATCGTGCAGTCGATCCAGGCGGGCACGTCCGCCAGGCGCGGCGAGCCGGTGACCGGTGCGGGCGCGTACGTGACCCCCGCGAACTTGTCCGCGCCGCTGACCGCGAAGGCCCGGCACAGCGCTTCCTGGTGCGCGCCCAGGATGTTGACGCAGAAGACACCGGCGCGGGCGATCCGCGGCCAGGTGGTGGACGTACGGGCGACCATGAAGGTGACCAGCGGCGGGTCGAGGGACAACGACGCGAACGACTGACAGGCGAAGCCGGCCGGGGCGCCCGCGCCCATGGACGCGGGGGCGGGTGCGGACGCGGGCGCGGGCGCGGGCGCGGTGACGATCGTGACGCCGCTGGCGAAGTGGCCGAGTACGGCGCGGAAGGCGGCCGGGTCCAGCGGCGCGCGCTCGTCCTCCCGTACGGCTCTGAGGGCGGGGCGCGGCGGTGCGGCGGCGCGGGCGGGGCCCGGTGCCGTGGAGGCCGTCGTGGTGGCCGTGGCGGCGGCCGTGGTGGAGGTCGGCGCGCCGACCGAACGCAGATAGCGCACCGCGGTGGCCGCCATACCGGCGTGTCCCATCATGCGTCCATTGAACCTGATGGGCCGTCAGATTTGAAGGGCGGGCGGCGTGCGGCCCGGGGCTCACCGGCCCCGGTACGTGGGCCGTCGGCGCTCCACGAAGGACGCCACCCCCTCCCGCGCGTCCGCCGTCGTCATATTGATCTCCTGAGCCGCCGCCTCGGCCGCGAACGCCGTCCCGCGGTCGGCGTCCAGAGAGGCGTTGACCAGCTGTTTCGTGAGGGCGAGGGCCCGGGTCGGGCCGTCGGCGAGCCGTTCCGCCCAGTCCCGCGCCGCCTTCTCCAGGCCGGCGTCCGGCACGACCCGGTTGACCAGTCCCATCCGTTCGGCGTCGGCCGCCGTGACGGCGTCACCGAAGAACAGCAGCTCCTTCGCGCGCTGCGGGCCGACGAGCCGGGTCAGCAGGTACGCGCCGCCGCCGTCCGGTACGAGGCCGCGGCGCGCGAACACCTCGATGAATGTCGCGGACTCGGCCGCCACGACCAGGTCGCAGGCGAAGGCGAGGTGCGCGCCGAGTCCGGCGGCGGTGCCGTTGACGGCGGCGAGGACCGGTTTCTCGCAGTCCAGGACGGCCGTGATCAGGCGCTGGGCACCGCGCCGGATCAGGCGGGCCACGTCGCCCGCGACGCGCTCGGGCTGCTGCGGCGCGGTGGGCCCGGCGCCCCCGGCCCCCTGCCCGCCGCGCAGGTCGGCCCCGGCGCAGAAGCCCTTGCCGGTGGCGGTGATGACGACGGCCCGTACGTCCGGGTCGGTGGAGGCGTCACAGAGCCGCGCGATGATGCGTTCGCGCTGGTCGGCGGTGAGGGCGTTGAGGGCGGCGGGGCGGTTGAGGGTGATCCACAGCACGGCGTTGTCAGTGGTGTGGAGTATCAAGGAATCAGCGGTCCCGGGCCGGGGGGAACCGGGCTGGGGCCGGGCCGGATCGGCCTGCGGCCGGCCGGCGTCGGGTCCGGGGCGGCCGGGTTCGGGGGAAACGGGGGTGGACGGCATGACGAAGCGGCTCCAGACGGTGGTGGGGGCGTTGGCGCGGACGGTGCGGACGGTGGTGCGGACGGCGGGATGGGCGCGGCCGGGGCCGATCGTGCGGTGGGTGCGACCGGTGCAGCTGGTGAGGGTCGTGTGGCCGGTGCGGCTGGTGCCGCCCGTGCTGCGGCACATGCGGCCGGTCGTACGGTCAATGGCAGACGGCGAGCGCGTCGAGGGCGACGGCGCCCTGCCCGCGCGGCAGCACCATCAGCGGGTTGATGTCCAACTCGGCCAGCTCACCGCTCAGTTCCAGCGCCATCCGCTGTACCCGCAGCACGACCTCCACCAGCGCGTCCACATCCGCCGGCGGCGCGCCGCGTACGCCGTCCAGCAGCGCGCGGCCCCGCAGCTCGCCGAGCATCGCGCGGGCCCGGTCCTCGCCGAAGGGCGGCACGCCGACGGCGGTGTCCCGCAGCACCTCCACGAGCACCCCGCCCAGCCCGACGGTCACGGTCGGCCCGAAGAGGTCGTCCGGCGTGACGCCCACGACCATCTCCACCCCCCGCTCGACCATCTGGCAGACGAGCACCCCGTCCAGCTCGATGTCCTCGTAGCGGGCGATGTCGGCCAGCTCCCGATAGGTGTCCCGGACCTGACTCGCGGAGGTCAGTCCGGTGCGTACGAGCCCGAGTTCCGTCTTGTGCGCGAGCCGCGGCGCGGACGCCTTCAGGACGACGGGGTAGCCGACCAGGCCCGCGGCGCGCACGGCCGCCGCCGCGCTGGTCACCAGCTGCTCGCGCGGCACCCTTATCCCGTACGCGCGCAGCAGCTGCTTCGCCGCGTGCTCGCTGAGCTGCTGTCCCGGGCGCATCAGGTCCTGCGCCTTGCGCGCGGAGGGGGACGGGGTGCGCGGGGCGTCGTCGAAGGGGGAGCGGTAGGCGGCGGCGAAGCGATGGTGTTCGAGGTGCGCGCGGACGGCCGTCACACAGTTGGCGAACGTGCGGAACGTCGCCACCCGCCGCGACCCCAGCAGGATGCGCCGGTACGCGTCCTCGGTGCCGACCGGCGAGCCCCACACGACGCACACCAGCTTGTCCGTCCGTTCCGCCGCGTCCACGAGGTCCTGCGCCAGCTTGTCGCTCATCGGCGGGAACGGGCCGGTGATGGGGCAGACCAGTACGCCGACCGAGGGATCGGCCAGGATCGCGTCGATGATCTTCCGGCCGCGCCAGTCGCCCACCGGGTGCCCGCCGCTGTCCACCGGGTTGGCGACGCTGAGCTGGTCCGGGATCCACTGGTGCAGCTCGTCCTGCTTGGCGCGGCCGAGCGTGGGCAGCCGCAGCCCGGCGGCCGTCGCCAGGTCCGCGAAGTGGGCGCCGGTGCCCCCGGATATCGAATAGACGGCGACACCGTCGGCGGTGGGGGTGCGGGCGCGGGCGAGCAGGGCCGCGGTGTCCTGCAACTCGTCCAGCCCGGCCACCCGGATCACACCGAACTGCCGCATGGCCGCGTCCACCACCGCGTCGGCACCGGTCAGCTTGCCGGTGTGCGAGGCGGCGGTACGGGCCCCGGCGGCGGTGCGGCCGACCTTGACGGCGACGACCGGGACCTTGTTGCGGGCCGCGTGGTCGGCGGCGAGCAGGAAGCTGCGGCCGTCTTTGAAGCCCTCGATGTACGCGGCGATGGCCCCGACCTCGGGACGGGAGGCGAAATAGGAGAGGAAGTCGGCGGCCTCCAGGTCGGCCTCGTTGCCGGTCGGGGCCCAGTGGGAAAGCCGGATGCCCAGCTCCTGGAGGGAGAAGACCGGGCGGCCCTGGTGGCCTGACTGGGTGATCAGGGCGATGGCGGGACCGTCCAGGTCCGTGCGGAACGACTCGAAGGCGTTGAGGTTGGTGTTCGGGCCGAGCAGCCGGATGCCGGTGCGGGCGACGGCCTCGGCGAGCCGCTCCTGGGCGGCCGCGCCGGCCGCCCCGGTCTCGGCGAATCCGGCGGCGAAGGCCACCGCGAACCTGACCTTGGCGTCGGCCAGTTCCTCGATGAGCGGTGCCGGGTCCGCTACCAGCAGTACGGCGAGATCGACCTGCTCGGGCAGGTCGGAGACGGAGGTGTGACAGGGCAGGCCGAACACGCGGTCCCGGCCCGGGTTGACCGGGTGGAGGCGGGCGCCGACCCGCTCGGCCCACGCCAGCAGCTGCCGGGTGATTCCGGCGTTGGGACGTCCCTCGCTGTCGGAGGCGCCGACGACCGCCACCGACTCCGGCCGGAAGAACCGGTCCAGGTCGGGGACGGGGGCGTACAGCGGGCGCCCGCTGACGTCCAGGTCGGGCCCCGTACGGCCGGCGTGCGTGTCGCCGGGGTGCGGACCGCCGGCGTACGGTACGGCCGTGCCGTGCACGGCGTGCGGCGGTGTCGCCCCGCACGCCACCACGCGGGCCGGGCTGGAGTGAGTGGTGAGGGTGCCGTGAGTCGATCCAAGCATCGCTGACGCCCGCTCCCGTATGACGGCTGCCGATTCAACTGACGCTTCGTCAGATTAGGGCACCTGACCGTAAGTCAGGAATGGGTAGGCCCGCTAAACCCTGCGGCCGTGCGCGTCCGCATGTCCGCATGCCCGCATGCGCGCCGACTCGTCTGCCCGTCCGCCTGCCTGCCCGCCCGCACCGGGCCGCGAGCTGCGGGCCGCAACCCGTCACTGCCGCGCCCCCGCGGGTGCCGTTCCGCTCCTCCTCCGCGCTGCGGCGATGGTGCGGGCGATGCGGCGGGCGTCGATGCCCAGTTCGCGGAACATGCCGCTGATCGGGTTCGTGTAGCCCGTGAAGTGCAGGCCGGGGGCGGACGGCAGGGTGCGGGCACCGTGGACGCGCGGGCGCCCGCGGGCGTCGAGGAGGCCGAGGTGGCCGACGAGGGTGTCCAGGCCGCGCCGGTAGCCCGTGGCGGCGATGACGACGTCCGGTTCGATCACGTCGCCGTTCGCAAGCCGTACGGTGCTGCCGTCGAAGGACGCCACGGCCGCCACCGGCCGTACCGCTCCGCGCCGTACGGCGTCGATCAGCCCGACGTCCTGTACGGGGATCGCCCCCTCCAGCACCCGGCTGTACAGCCCGGTCTCCGGCATCGGCAGGCCGTGTGCCGACAGGTCCGGTACGGACAGCCGGCGCATCACACGGGCCGCCCGGTCCACCGCGCGCGGCGGCAGGTGGCGTACGAGGATGCCCGTCGCCTGGGCGGGCCACCCCGCCGTCGACCGGCGCACGATGTGCGGCGCGGTACGGATCGCCAGCCGCACCCGTGCCGCGCCGCCCTCCGCCAGGTCGACCGCGATCTCGGCACCGGTGTTGCCGGTTCCGACGACCAGGACGTCCTTGCCCGCGTACGGGCGCGCGTTGCGGTAGTCGGCGGCGTGCAGCAGTTCACCCGGGTAGCCGTCGCGGCCCGGCCAGTCGGGGAGGTGCGGGGTGTGGTTGTAGCCGGTCGCGATCACGACCGTACGGGCGGCCAGTACGCGCCCGCCGCTCGCGTGCAGGGCCCAACCGCCGCCCACCGAGCCATCAACCGCGCAATCCGCCGCGCAATCCGCCGCGCGGTCCACGCGCCGCACCTCGACGCCCGTGGCGACTTCCAGGCCGTGATGTTCGGCGTACCGCTCCAGGTAGCGCACCACGTCGTCCCGAGCGACCCACCGCCCGTACGCGCGCGGGATCGGCAGGCCCGGCAGGCCGGAGAGACGGCGCGTGGTGTGCAGTCGCAGACGGTCGTAATGGCCGCGCCAGGAAGCGCCCACCGCGTCGGCCTTTTCGAGGACGACGGCGCGGACGCCGTGTGCGCCCAGTGCGGCGGCGGTGGCCAGCCCGCCCGGTCCGCCACCGACGACGTACACGGGCGGGACGGCGACCGGCGGCGTACTGGAGGCAGAGGCGAATGCGGGGGCGGATGCGGAGGAGCTGGCGTGCGCTGCGGCGTCCGGCATGCCGGTGAGGGTAGCCGCGGACGGCCCGTGTGTCGCGATACGCGGCCCGGTCCGGGCCCGCCCTCTTGCGCCGCCCGGCCCGTCTCGGCTGGACTGACACTACGTCAGTTCGCGCGCAGTAGCGTCGAAGAGGTGATCCGGAGTGCAGCCCAAGTCCGTAGCCGGGGGCAGGCCACCGTCGCCGCCTCCCGCACCCCCCGCACCCGCCGCGCCACGGTTCGACCTGCCCGAGACCGACGCGTTCAGCCGCGTCTACTGGGAGGCGGCGGCCCAGGGGCGTCTGCTGTTGCGCCGCTGCCGTGCGGACGGCTGCGGCGCGGCGCATCACTACCCGCGCGAGTTCTGCCCGCATTGCTGGAGCGAAGACGTGGTGTGGGAGGAGGCGAGCGGCCGGGCCACGCTCTACACGTGGTCGGTGGTGCACCGGAACGACCTGCCGCCGTTCGATGAGCGCGTGCCGTACGTGGCCGCGGTCGTGGACCTGGCCGAAGGCCCGCGGATGATGACGGAGATCGTCGACTGCCCGGAGCCCGACCTGCGTATCGGGATGCCCCTACGGGTGCGGTTCCGGGACGCCGTCCCCGTCTTCCGCCCCGCCTGAGCGGGTCCCGACCGCCTGAGCCGGTTCCGCCCGATGCGCAAGGCCTCTCCGGCCTGCTTGTCCGGCCTACTTGGATTCGACCCGGCCGAGCGGTTCGGCATCGGCCGAAAGTGCAGCACACGCCGTCTGCCAGGCGGAGTCCCCGGGGTAGAGCCGGGTACGGAGGTAGGCCCAGGTGAGCCGCTGGACCGCGGCCACCCGCGCGGGGTCCTCGTCCGTGGTCTCGGCGACGTCGTAGCCGGAGACCCCGCCGAGTCCGTGCTCCGCGCCGAAGAGGGTGAGCAGCGACTTGGGGCCGGGGGAGAGGTGGTACGGATCGGCGTGCCAGTCCGGGCCGTTGACCGTCAGGTGGGTGGATTCGTCCTGGTCACCGGTGACCACGAGGGCGGGAGTGGTCATCTTCGAGAAGTCGGTGCTCAGGAGGAAGGGGAAGCTCTCGGCTGCGGTGGCGGTGAGTGCGTCCCCGCCCCGGCCGGTCGCGGCCAGCAGGACGCCCGCCGTGATCCGCGGCTCGGCCAGGTCCGCTTCCGTACCGTCGTCCGGGTCGGTGAGCCGGGCGCCCAGCAGCAGGCCGGCGGTGTGCCCGCCCATCGAGTGCCCGGCCACGGCGATCCTGTTCCGGTCCAGGCGTGCGGGGAGTTGCGGTACGGCGGCCTCGATCGCGTCGAGCTGGTCCAGGATGCACTGCATGTCCTCGGCGCGTGACCGCCAGAACAGCGGTGCCCCGGGAGTGTCGGGGGCCAGGTTCAGCGTCCTGGAGCTGAGGTGGGTCGGCTGGAGTACGACGAAGCCGTGTGCGGCCCAGTAGTTGGCGAGCGGGGCGTAGCCGTTCAGCGAGGAGAGGTGGTTCGAGTAGCCCTGACCGTGCGAGAGGAGGATGACCGGCAGGCCGTCGCCAGGCGCGTCCACGGTCGCGGGCGCCGAGACCCGTATCTGAAGGCCGACGGCCCGGCCGGGAGCGGGCAGCACCACGGGGCTGACCGAGAGGACGGGGGCGGGCGAGCCGAATTCGGCGGCTGGGGTGGTCGATTCGCTCATGGTGCGCGTGTCCCTTCATCGGCCTCGGACCCGCGGGGCCCGTTCGGGCGGGCGGTGGCGGGTGAGGCGGGCAGGCAGAAGTGTCCGGCGACGCCGAACACAAAGCGGAACGCTGTTCCGATTACGATACGGAACAGCGTTCCGCTTCGTCAACGACTCGCAGTGCCCCGGCGTCCTGCCCGCAGGCCGCCATCGCGGATATTCGCTGGCCCGCCCTCCCCGCGGCCCGTCATGCTGGCCCGCGTGCTGATCCGAGAAGCGACCGCCGCCGACTGGCCCGCCATCTGGCCGTTCTTCCGCGCCATCGTCGAGGCCGGCGAAACGTACAGCTATCCCCGTGACATGGACGAGCCGACGAGCCGGGCGATGTGGATGCTCGCCCCTCCGGCCCGCACGGTCGTCGCCGTGGACGACGCCGGTACGGTCCTGGGATCGGCGAAGATGAACGCCAACCACATGGGCGGCGCCGCGCACATCGCCAGTGCCTCCTTCATGGTCGACCCGGCCCACAGCGGCCGTGGCGTCGGCCGCACGCTCGGTGAGTACGCCGTGGACTGGGCCCGTACGACCGGCTTCCGCGCCATGCAGTTCAACGCGGTCGTCGAGACCAACACGCGCGCCGTCGCCCTCTGGAAGTCCCTCGGCTTCGAGGTCATGACGACGCTCCCCGAAGGCTTCCTGCACCCCGCCAAGGGCTACGTCGGCCTGCACATCATGTACCGGCAGCTCTGAGCGGCCCCGGCCCGGCCCCGCTGCGTCGGTACGCACGGCCGCGCCACCCCGGTCTACGGCCAGAGAAGCCCCCGCGTCCAGCCGTCGTCTTCCCGGCGGTACTGGAGCCGTACGTGCCGCCGCCGGGCGTCGCCCTGGAAGAACTCGACCTCGTCGGGGGCCAGGACGTACAGCGTCCAGCTGGGGACCGGCGCGTCCGGTTCGCGCCGGGCGTGTTCCCAGGCGGCTTCCGAGGCGCGTTCCAGTTCCGCGTACGAAGCGAGCTCGTCGCTCTGGCGGCCCACGAGGGCGGCGGCCAGGGCGCCCGTCGAGCGGCGGTGGAGGTCGGCCGCGCTCTCTTCGGGCCCCGCCTCGGTGACCGCTCCCCGGACGCGGACCTGGCGGCCGAGCGCCGGCCAGTAGAAGCCGAGGGCGGCACGCGGGCGGGCGGCGAGTTCGCGGCCCTTGCGGCTGCCGCGGTGGGTGGCGAAGTGCCAGCCGCGTGCGTCGGCGTCGTGGAGCATCACGGTGCGGACGTCGGGGTCACCGGACGCGCCGGCCGTCGCGAGCGTCATGGTGTGCGGCTCGGGCACGCCCGCCTCCGCGGCCTCCCGCAGCCACTGCCGGAAGAGCGGCAGCGGGTGGGCCGGGGCGTGCGCGGGATCGGGGTCGATGGCGGGCAGCTCGCAGTCCCAGACGCGCAGGGAGCGGAGGAGCGCGTGGAAGCGGGCGTCGGCGGCCGCGTCGGAGGCCGCGTCCGGGACCGCACCCGCGGCCGCGTTCGGGGCTGCTTCCGTGGGCCGGTTGTCTGCCGGTTGATCGACCATGCCCGGCAGCCTACTGAGCCCCGTCGGCCGTCGCGGTCAGCCCCCGTGCGCGGTGAGCGTGTAACCCTCGGGCCCCTCGAAGGAGAACTTCGGCCCGAAGGGGCTGTCCTCGATCGGGGAAAGGATCTTGACTCCGGCGGCGGTGAGCTGGTCGTGGAGCTGCTGCGCGTCCGAGGTCGGGAACCACAACACCACCCCCAGGCCGGGCCGGGTGGTCTCGGCGAGGTCCACGCCGGGGAGCGGCTCGCGTACGGCGAACGGCACCGGCCTGGTGTCGAACACGACCGCGTGCGGCGGCGATACGGCGGCCCGGCGCAGCCCCAGGTGCCGCTCGCAGAAAGCCGCCGCCGCTTCCAGGTCACGGACTTGCAGGGCGATGAAGCTGGGGCCGGCGAGGGTGGCGGACATGGGTGGCCTCAATCCTTCGGTCGTTTCACGGGAAACCAGGAATTCTCGCCAGGGCCCGTGTCAGGACCTTGACATCAAGGAGGCTAGGCCCGCCCTGCCTCTATGTCAATGTGCTGACATGGCGGTCCAGGTGGGCGGCGTACGGCTTGAGGGTGATGGCGTTGGCGCCGCGCTGCACGTCCTCGGCGAGCTTCCTGGCGACCAGGTTCTTCCACGGCATGTGCGGCAGCGCCCGCAGTATCAGATGCCGGAAGCGGATCGCCCGTAAGGTGCCGGGCAGCATCTGCGCCACGAAGCCCCCGGCCATCCGCTGGTTCTCCGTGACGTACGGGCGCATCTCGCCCTCGTAGCGCGCGAAGGCGGTGCGCGGGTCGCCGCCCGCCGTCGCGAGCTCCCCGGCGAGTACGTACGCGCCCACCAGTGCCATCCCCGTGCCCTGCCCCGACGCGGGGGACGCGCAGTGCGCGGCGTCGCCCAGCAGCACCACGCGCCCCCGTGACCAGCGGTCCATCTCGATCAGGTGCAGCCCGTCGAAGTAGAAGTCGTCGGCCGTACGGGAGGCTTCGAGCAGCCGCGGCACCTGCCAGCCGACGCCCTCGAACGCGTCCGCCAGCAGCTGCCGCTGCGCGTCCGCGTCGCGGTGGTCGTAGTCCAGCCGGGGCGAACGGAAGGTGAGCCACGCCTTGGTGCCGGTGTCACCGGCCGCGCTGTAGGCGCACACGAGCCGTCCGGGTGCCAGGTGGTACAACTCCTCGCGCGCTGCCACTAGTTCGCCGGGCACGCTGAAAGAGGATATGTACGCGCCGATGTGGCGCACATAGCGGGACTCGTCGCCGAAGGCGAGGCGGCGGACGGCCGAGTGCAGGCCGTCCGCGCCGACGACGAGGTCGAAACGGCGCGGCGCCCCGCGTTCGAAGGTGACGTCCACCCCCGCGCCGTCGTCCGCGAGCGAGGCTATGGAGTCGCCGAAGACGTACTCCACGTCGTGCCGCGTGCGCGCGCACAGGATGCGGACCAGTTCGCCGCGCATGATCTCGTCGTCGCCGTCCACCCGGGCGCCGAAGATGTCGGCGGGCAGCGTGGCGACACGCCGCCCGTCGTCGTTCACGTATGCGCCGGTCCGCATGTCCGTACTCGCGCGCCGGATTTCCGGCAGTACGCCCATCCGCTCCGCGGCCTCGATCGCGACGCCGCGGAGGTCCACCTTGTAGCCGCCGCTACGGAGGGCGGGGGCGCGCTCCACGACGGTTACGGCGTAGCCGTGGCGGTTGAGCCAGTAGGCGAGTGCGGGGCCGGCGATGCCGGCGCCGGAGATGAGGGCCTGGGGGCGGTGGGTCCTGGAGATCATGCCGCGACTATACGGGTGTATTATACGCCCGTCTATGACAGGTGTATGGATTCCCGCTGCTCACGGTGCGTGAAGGGCTTGGTCGAGCCTGCGGCCCCGGCTGTCGGCCACGCGTACGGCGTCGCTCAGCGACTCGGTGAGCCGGTTGGTGATGAACAGCAGCTCGTTGGGGGCGGGTGGTTCGGGCCGGTTCAGCAGCTCGCGCGAGTGGTCCAACACCTCGGTGGCGGTGCACAGTTGCAACTCCTCCAGCCCGTCGGCGAGGTCGGACACGAAGCCCCGGCCTTCCCCGATGACGTAACAGGGCTTGCCGTCCGGGCTGGCCCAGGGGAGGAGGCGGGGTTCTTGGGGGTGGTCTTTCGGGTTCATGGCATCAATGGTCGGCTCGTGTGCGTAGCGTCACCAGGAGAAAGAGGCTCACAGGAGGGTTGTGGGGAGGAGTTGGTCGCCGTGATGGGGCGTATTCAGCCATCGGCCGCGCGGTTGCACGTCGGTGGGCTCATCAAGGATTGCCGTCAGCGCGCCTGCATGACGCAGAGGGAGTTGGCCAAGGAGACGCACGTATCGGAGTCACTGGAAGGTGCGTACGAGCGGGGAGAGCGCATTCCGAGCGCAGGGTTCCTGATCGATGCGGATCGTCACACCGGTGCCGGTGGGGTCCTGACGACGTGCGTGGATCTGATGGAGCAGGAGCCCAGCCGGGATCAGTACCTGGAGTGGCGATTGCTGGAGGCGGAGGCGCTGAGCATCGGGGGTTACCCTGGCCCGGTGTTGCCCGGATTGCTGCAATCCCCGGACTACGTGCGTGCCCTGTACCGGTGTCGGGTCCCGGCTTTCACCGAAGAAGAGGTCGACCACCTGGTGAGCAAGCGGCTGGAGAGGCAGCCTCTGCTCTTTCGGAAGCCGGCCCCGACGATGAGCTTTGTGGTTGAGCAGGTGGCGCTTGAGCGGCCGGTGGGCGGGAAGGCTGTGCTCAAGCAGGCGCTTCGGCATGTCCTGGAGACGGTGAGCAGCTTGGTCCACGTCTCAGTGCAAGTGATGCCGACCTGCGTGGAATGGCACGCTGGCCTTGGGGGATCGCTGAATTTGCTCTCCTCGCCAGATGGGCGCTGGAGCGTCTACCTCGATAGCGAGGTGAGGAGTAGGTTGCTCACCAAGCCGGTCGAAGTCACACGGTACGCAGAGCACTACGGCGCCATCCGGGCCCAAGCCCTTTCCCCCCAGAAGTCCCTGGACCTGATCGAAAGGCTGGCAGGTGAATGACATACGTCGAACTGGCCTGGAGCAAGAGCAGCTACAGCAGCGAACAGTCCGCTGACAATAATTGCGTCGAGGTTGCCGCAACCCCTACCACCGTCCACATACGCGACTCCAAGAACAAAACCGGCCCGGCGCTCGCCGTACCCCCCACCGCCTGGGCGGAGTTCCTCCGCCTCATCGCGTAGGGCTGGAACTGACGTACTCGGTGACGCGTTCGTTCATGGCCTTCAGGTGCTCGTCCCACGAGTAGATGCGCCGCATGTCGTAGCCGCCCGTGTCCACCGGCTCCCAGACGATCACGTCGCGGCCCGACAGTTCGACCGAGCGGGCGCGGTTCGAGACGGCGAGGATCTGGGTGACCACGCCGTCCTTGACGGTGAAGGCCCACAGGGACACCCAGCTGCCGCCCGTCTCGGTGGCCAGCAGCATGTCGTCCTTGCCGTCACCGTTCAGGTCCCGGTAGCGGGGGGCCTGTACGGCGCACGGCCGCTGCCCGACGGACCGGCACTCCTTGATCTTCTTCACCGTGTCGTCCGAGGCGTCCAGGGGACCGGCCGCGGCACGCGCGATGGTGAGCGGCGCGACCGCGTGGATGTCGCCGGACGGGACGCGCGGCAACGCCCGCAGCGGAGTCGGCTTGCCGGCCGAGTTGGGCGGCCCCAAGGGTTCCGGGGGCTTGCTGCCGGCCCACAACCGTTCGGGAGCGCTGGCGGGCCGCGTGTGCCCGGCGCTCTCCGGTTCGCCCGTACCGGCGCACCCGCCCAGCAGGCAGGTGGCTGCCAGCCAGGCCGCGAGGGCCGACGTCAGCACCCGGACGCGCCTCATGTCGAGCGGCGGCGAGCAGGGCATCGGCACGTCATTTCCGGTCGGGCCTGGCGGTAGGTGGCGGATGACCACACCGCACATGATGTTGTCCGCCCTCTATTGCGGCAATTCGGCAGCGGCGTAACGGGATGCCGTAGACGAAGGCGCGGTGTTGTTACGGAGGCCGAGCAGAAGCAGGCCCATGTAGGACGCGACCTGTCCTCGATGGCGCCTAGCGTCGTACGTACCGGGTCAGCGCGGCCGGCCGGCCGCCCCGTAGCGCGAGGAGCACGTCATGAGTCGTGTCACCGGCAATCAGCCCGAGGGAACGCCCACCTGGATCGAGCTGGCCGTTCCGGACCTGGACCGCGCCATGGACTTCTACGGGGCGTTGTTCGGCTGGACGTACGAGACGGGGACGACGGGGGCGGCCGACGCGGCGCAGCCCGCGGCGCAGCGGCGGTACGCCGTCGGACTGGTGGACGGGCGGCGCGCCGCGGGGCTCATGGAGTGGCCGGACGCGGCGGGCGGCGCGTGGACGATGTACCTGGCGACCGACGACTGCGACGGCACGGCCAAGCGGGTCGCCGACGCGGGCGGCCGGGTGCTGTGGGGGCCCACGGACCTCCGTGACCTCGGGCGGGCCGCGATCGCCGAGGACACCGTGGGCGCCCGGTTCGGGCTCTGGCAGGGCCGCGCCCGCCTCGGCTGCGAGGTCGTCAACGAGCCCAACTCCCTCGTACGCAACGACCTGATCGCGCCGGACGCCGCCCCGGCCCGCGCCTTCTACGCGGCGGTCTTCGGCTACACGCTGGACACCAACCCGGACATGCCGGACGCCGACTTCACGTTCCTGCGCCGCCCGGACGGGCACGAGATCGGCGGGATCGTGGGCGATCCGGCCGCGGGGGCGGCGGGCTGGGGGACGCTGTTCGAGGTCGCGGACACGGACGCGGCGGTGGCGCGGGCGGTCGCGGCGGGCGGTACGGCGTCCGAGCCGGAGGACAACAAGTACGCGCGCCAGGCGCGGATCACCGACCCGTTCGGCACCGAGTTCGAGATCGGGGCGCGGCCGACGGCGTGAGCCCGTAACGGGACAGGCGATACGGGACGCGCGGCGCAGGCTTACGCGGCGCAGGCTCACGCAGCACCGCACCGCACCCCACCGCATGCCCGCCGCGCGCTACGTCAGCGCCTCGCGCGTCCACGCCGTCAGGCCCGCCACGAAGCCCGCCCGCTCGGTGGGCGAGAGCGTGTCGAGGGCGCGGAGCAGCGGCTCCGAGCGGGTCGCGATGAAGCGTTCTACCGCGGGGCGGTGGTGCGCCGAGAGGGAGACGAGGATCCGGCGGCGGTTGGCCGGGTCCTCGTTGCGTTCCACGATCCCGGCCCGGTTCAGGGCGCCGACCAGTTCGGACGCGGTCGGCAGGGAGACCCGCAGCCGCCGGGCCAGTTCGCCGACGGTCAGCGCGCTCGCGAGGAGCTGCGGCAGCACGGCGCCGTGCCGCGGGGTGAGGTTGTGCGCCGTCATCGCGCCGAGGAGGGGTTCCGGCATGGCGCCCTGGACGAGGCCCTTGCGGAAGTACGGGGCGAGCAGCGGGAGCAGCCCGATGACCTCGACTTCTTCGGGGGTCGGTACCCGTACGGATTCGGGGGTCGGTACCCGTACGGAGGGCCCGGCGGTTCCGTCCTGGGGAGCGTGCGGCATACTGCGAGTCTAGATGGTTCGGATTTCCAAACTGTTTGTACCGGACGGCTGTGGGGCCCGAACCGTTGCTGTGCCGAACTGCCGGATTACCGGCTGTTCGGATCGCGACCTCCGGAAGGAGCCGACGCATGCCGGCGATCAGCTATCACGACGCGGTCAACGAAGCCCTGGAGCGCATGGACGACCTGGGGTACGAGCGAGGCGCCGGGGTGGACCTGGCCAACCACGGGCCGATGGGCGCCGAGGCCCTGGCGGTGCTCGGGCACGAGGGGGAGGTGGCCGGCTGGGTGGAGCGCTACCGGGTCGCGATGCCCCACCACGAGCCGCCGGCCGCCCGGTTCGCCCTCGACCCCGAGGACGAGAGTTCCTGGCGGGCGGCGCTCGGCGCGTTCGACCGGGCCGGGGACTGGGAGGCGCTGTTCGTACGGGAACTGGCCGAAGCGCCCTGGCGCGAGGTGCTCGCCCGCTGGTGGCCGCGCCTGCTGCCGGGGCTCTTCGCCGGGCTGACGCACGGGCTGATCCGTACGGCCCACGCGGTACGCGCCCTGTACGGCGCGGCCGACGGCGAGCCCACGCGGCTCCAACTCACCGAACTGGCGCGAGGACTGGCGTACTGGGCGGCCCGCTACACCGCCCTCCCGGGGCAGGCGCGGCTGCGCGGCTCGTACGACCTGGCGGGGGCGATCGCGGCGCTGCCGCGCGTACCGGGCGACGATGGGCCGATGAACCCGGGCGTCGCCCGTGACCGGCTCGCGCGCCTCGCCGAACTCCCCGGGTACGGCGAAGCGCTGGACGCGCTGGCCGTCGAGCACGCGCCGTACCTGCTGAGCGAGATGACGGCCCAGTTCTCCGACGTGTACCTGAGCCACGACGAGGTCTTCCCGGTGCCGCTGATCCACGGCGTCACCGCGCCCGCCGCCGCCCGGCTCGTACTGCCGCACCTGCCCGCCGACCAGTACGAACCGACGCTGGCCGCGCTCTGGCAGGTGCACACCGCGCTGCTCCTCGCCTTCACGACGAGCCGGCGCGGGGAGGGCACGGGGGCCTGGCGCGGCGAACTGCCCGACGACCTGCCGTCGTTGGACGAACTGGGCGCGCGGGCCGTCGAGCACGGCGACGAACACGTGCTGAAGTTCACCGAGGCGTGCCGCCGGGAGTACGCGCTGCGGCCCGACCCGCGGTTCCGGGCGGCGGTGCTGGCGGCGCAGCGGCGGATCGTGCCGCTGGGAGGCTGATAGGGAAGGGGGCGGGGAGCCCGGCCGTCCGGGCGCCCCGCCACCGGTTACTCGGCTCCGTCTACTCGTCGGATTCAGCCGCGCTCGGCGGTGGTGCGGCGGCGGCCGGCGATCACCAGGCCCGCACCGGCGGTGACCGCTACGGCGGCGCCGCCCACGGCCCACGGGGTGACGGGGCTGACACCGGTGGCCGCCAGGGCGGTGCCGTGCCCGGCGGACGCCACGGTGTTGCCGGACTCAGCGCCGGTACGGGCGTCGGCGGCGGGCGTCACGCTCGTGCCGCCGTTCTTGTCGCCGCCGGTGGCGGACTCGCCCTTGCCCGCTTCCTTCGAGACCTCGTCCTCAGCCGCCTTGTCCTTGGCGGCCTTGTCATTAGCAGCCTTCTCCCGGGCCTCCTTGGCGGCCTTCTCCCTTTCGGCCTTCCCCTCTTCGGCCTTCTTCTTGTCGGCGTCGTCCTTGGCACGGGCCTCGAACTGGCCGACTTCGAGGAAGTGCTGGATGACGGCGGCGTCATGGCTGCGGAGCGCCTCCTTGGCGGCTTCCCGCACCGCCGGGCCCCCGATGCTGAGGATCTGCATCGTGCGCAGACGGTTGTCCGCGAACCGAACCCGGGGCAGATCCTCCTTCAGGAACCGCTCCCGGTCCTCCGGCGACCCGTCGAGCACCTTGTTGACGGCCCTCTCCATGACCGAACCGGTCTTCTTGTCCGCCAGAATCCGCAGAAGCGCCACGCGATTGTCCTCGTCCCGCGCCACGTACTGCCCCGTCTCCAGGAACCGGCGCACGTCCTCCGCCGTACCGTCGAGCGCTTCCTCGGCCGCCTCGCGGAGACCGCGGCCGGCATTCTTGTCGGAGGCGATCTGCGAGACCTTGATCCGGTCCTCGACCACGGACCGGTCGTCCTGCTTCTTCGCGGCCCCGTCCGGCTTCGCCTCCACGCCCTGGTCCGGCACCGACTTGGCCGCGGCCGGCGCCTCAGCGGCAACCGCCGGAGACGAGAACAACACAGTCGGCGCAACAGCGGCAGCCGCGAGGAAGGCCGTGAGACGGGCCTGCTTCTTCATACGCTCACACTCAATTTCCGATAATGACCAAATAACAACCGCTACAGGGTAGGACGCGTTGATCTGGTCTTTACGTTCGGGGTTTGCTGGGCCCGCCCCTCGAAAATTCCGGGCGGTGGCCGCCCCCGGCCGTAACTAGCGTGACCGTCATGAAAATGCCTCCAACACCACCGCCCCACCCCCGCTCCCAGCTCTCCCTCGGTGGGCGTCGTCTGTCCTTCCTTGACTTCGGGCCTGCTGATGGGCGGCCCCTTCTTGCTCTGCATGGGCATTTCTCCGAAGGGGGCGGGTTCGCCGCGCTGGCTGCCGTGCTTGGCCCGGAGTGGCGGGTGATCGCGCCCGATCAGCGTGGGCACGGTGAGTCCGGGCGCGCCGCGGAGTACTCCCGCGAGGGGTATGTCGCCGATGCCGTGGCGTTGCTCGATCACCTCGGACTGCCGTCCGCCGTCGTCCTCGGGCACTCCATGGGCGGCAAGAACGCGTACCACCTCGCCGCCCGGCACCCCGGCCGGGTGCGTGCGCTCATCAACGTGGATGACCCCGTGGTCATCACGGACACCGGGCCGAGCTCGATCGCCTTCTGTCTCGGCTGGCCGCGGGAGGCGCCGACCCGGGAGGCGCTGCTCGGCCGGGTGGGCGAGGCGGCGCCGCTGCTCGCCGACTGGCTGCGGCAACAGCCGGACGGCAGCTGGCGGTTGCCGTTCGTGCCGGAGGACATCGTCGCCTCCGACCTGGGCGTACGGGGTGATCACTGGGCGGCCTGGCTGGGCAGCGACTGCCCGGCCCTGCTGGTCCACGGCCGGACGAGCTTCCTGTTGTCCCCGGAGCTGGCCCGGGAGATGGCCGAGCGCCGGCCGCGTACCCGGCGGGTCGAGCTGGACGCCGGGCATTTCATCCCGACCGAGGACCCGGAGGGGCTGGCCGCGGCCGTACGGGAATTCCTGGGCACGCTCGGGTGAGCGGGCCTGGCTGCCCCTTCTCCGCAGGAGCATAGTGGACAAGCGAGGGCAATTCTCCATAGGGTAAAGAAATGGCAAACTTCGTTGAATGTATAACCGATCCGTCCGTCGCCGGTGAGCTGTGGAGCGGCGACCGCACCGTCGCCGTCTTCGCCGCACGCCCGCAGGGGGCCGTCGAAGGCTCCGTCGCGCTGCTGGATCTGGGTGCCCCCGATGCCGCCCTGCGCTTCGTCGCCGTCCTCAACTGCGATGCGGAGGAGCTTTTGGTGCCCCTGCTGCGGGAGGCGGCGGACGTGGCCCGCAAGGCAGGTGGCACGGCGCTGCGGTGGATCACGGAGGAGGACACGAGCCCCGGCAAGCCCGCGGTGGAGCTGGGTGCCCTGGAGAGCGGCGAGGTCTACCGCTGGTGGCAGCGCGACATGCCGGCCGGCGTCCCCGTCGGGGACGCGGCGGTGCGGCGGCTTCCCGTCGAGGACGAGGACGTGGCGTTCCGTATCGGTACGGACGAAGCCCGGTACGACGTCGAGCTGGCCGGTGACCAGGCCCACCTGGTCCACGACCGGGAAGACGACAGCACCGCCGACGCGCTCACCGCCCTCACCGCCGCCACGCTGCACGCCCTCGACACCGACCACCCCGGCATCCGTGTCGCCGAGGTCAACGCGGCACCCGATGACGAAGAACTCCACGAAGCGCTGCGTCGGTTGGGCTTCGCGCCGACGTCCTCGCGTGCGGTCGAGTACACCCTGGCGTTCGGGTAGGCGGTCGTCCCCGGCGGTCGTCGGCCTTGCCCTGCTCCCGGCCTAACCTCGGCCCAGCACCAGCGTCCCCGACGAGCAGAACCAGCCCCCCGTCCCCGAGGCCACGGCCAGCTCCGGCAGGTGGCCGTCCGAGCGGTGGACCTGGCGGTCCGGGCCCGCCTCGCCGCGTAGCTGGCGTGCCGCCTCGACCAGGAGGAACAGGCCGCGCATGCCGGGGTGGCAGGCGGCCAGGCCGCCGCCGTCGGTATTGACGGGGAGGGCGCCGTCCCGCAGCAGCCGGCCCTTCTCCACGAAGGCGCCGCCTTCGCCCTTCGCGCAGAAGCCGAGGTCTTCCAGGGTCACGAGGGTCATGTAGGTGAAGGCGTCGTAGATCTGGGCCACGTCGATCTCCGACGGGCGGACCCCGGCCCGTTCGAAGGCGAGGCGGCCGGAGGCGGCGGCGGGGGAGACGGTGAAGTCGTCCCACGCGGACATCGCGGAGTGCGATACGGCGGTGCCCGCGCCCAGCACCCAGACCGGGCGTTTGGCCAGGTCGCGTACGTAGTCCTCGGCGACCAGGAGGACCGCGCAGCCGCCGTCCGAGCGGATGCAGCAGTGCAGCTTGGTGAAGGGATCGGCGATGACCGGGCCGGACAGGACGTCGTCGACCGTGACCGGAGTGCGGTACATGGCATCGGGGTTGGCGGCCGCGTTCGCGCGCGCTTGGACGGCGACCTCCGCCAGCTGTTCCAGGGTGGTGCCGTGCTGGTGCATGTGGCGGCGGGCGGCCATCGCGTACTTGGCGATGAGTGTGTGGCCGTACGGCACCTCGTACTGGAGCGGTCCGCGGGCGCCGAAGGAAAGGTTCGCGGTGCGACGGCCGGCCTTGAGGTCCGCGCGCGCTGTCGATCCGTACGCCAGGAGGACCGCGCGCGCGTGTCCGGCAGCGATGGCGTCCACGGCGTGTGCGGCCATCACCTCCCAGGTGGCGCCGCCCACCGAGGTGGAGTCCACCCAGGCGGGACGTAACCCCAGGTACTCCGCGACCTCCACCGGCGCGAGCGTGCCGAGCCCGGCCGAGGCGAAACCGTCGACCAGCGAGCGGTCCAGGCCGGAGTCGGCCAGTGCGCGGCGGGCGGCCTGGGCGTGCAGGGCGTACGGGGTGGCGTCGTCCACGCGTCCGCAGTCGGAGAGGGCGATACCGGCGATGACGACCTTGCGGGGGGATGTGCGGGAGGGGGTGCTGCGGGTCCCTGTCGGCATAAAACTGACGGTACATCAGGTCGGTGGGTCGTCGGCAGGTGTGGCGGGCGGGTACGTAAAGCTGGTGGCGAGCACGGTGGGCGCGCGAGGCTGGGAAATGACAGCGTCCGTACCTAGTATGACGGGCCGTCAGGTCGGCGTACCGGGTGTGTTCCCGTGGACGCCGCCGTGCCGGGCCACGTTGCCGAACGGTCGGGAGGAGCCCGCCGATGGATGCCGCGTTCACCGAGGAGCAGCACGAGATCCGCCGTACGCTGCGTGAACTGCTCCAGAAGCGCTGCGGCCCCGACGAGGTCAAGGCCGCCGCCCGTACCCCGGCGGGGTACGACGCCGCCCTGTGGCGGCAGCTCGCGCAGCAGCTGGGGCTGCCGGGATTGGCACTGCCCACCGCGTACGGCGGGGTCGGCTGCGGGCCCACCGAATTGGCGCTGGCCTGCGAGGAGACCGGGCGGGCGCTGCTGCCCTCGCCGCTGTTGCCCACCGCCCTCCTCGTGGCGCCGCTGGTGCTGGCGCTGGGGACGGAGCGGCAGCGTACGGAGCTGCTGCCCGCCCTCGCGGCGGGCGAGCTGACCGCCGCCCTCGCCGTGCCGGGCGGACGGCTGGCCACCGCCCTCGCCCTCACCGGCCGCAACGACGGGACCTGGGCGGGCGGCGGCCGGGCAGGCGGCATCCAGGCGCGGCGCTCCGCGGCGGGCCACGCCACGGCGAACGGTGCGGCTGGGGGAGGCGGGCCGGAGGGGGTCTGGCGGTTGTACGGCGAGGCCACGCAGGTGCTCGGCGGGCACAGCGCGGAATTGCTCCTGGTGGCCGCCCGTACGGGCGGCTACGCGCGCGGGCGCACGCTGCTCTTCGTCGTACGGGGCGACGCTCCCGGCCTCGTACGGACCCGGCAGACGGTGATGGACGAGACCCGGCCGCTCGCACGTGTCCAACTGCGCGAGGTGCGCGGAACGTTGTTGGGGGAGGAGGCTTCGGAGCAGGTGGCGCGTGCCCTCGCGCGGGTGGGGGCCGGTGCCGCTGCGGCCCTGGCCGCGGAGGCGGTGGGTGCGGCGGACGCGGCACTTGTGCGGACCGTCGAGTACGTGCGGGCGCGGGAACAGTTCGGGCGGCCCATCGGGTCGTTCCAGGCCGTCCAGCACCGGCTGGCGGACCTGTACGTACAAGTACAGGCGGCCCGGTCCGCCGCCTACTACGCGGCGTGGGCGGCGGATGCCCCGGCTGCGGACGCCGATCCCTGCGCACCGGGCCTCGCGCTCGCGCAAGCGCTGGAAACTCTGCGTGCGGTGGCCGGTGAGGCCATCCAGCTGCACGGCGGCATCGGTTTCACCTGGGAACACGACGCGCACCTCACCTTCAAGCGCGCGGCCTGCGACGAGCTGCTGCTGGGACCCGTGCACCGGCTGCGGGCCCATGCTGCCGAGGTGGCGGGCCTGTTCCGGACCGACGGGCGAACGGCGGTCCCGGCGTGAGGGCGGCCGACGGGGTGAACGGGAAGGGGCTCGGCAGACGGCTGGTGCAGAAGGTGTCCGCCACCCGGACGTTCGCGCGGGTGGCACCATGCGTCGTGCCCGCGCTGGACCGTACGGTGCACCGGCTCACCGGTGGCAAGGTGCTGCCCAGCGCGCGGATGCTGCCCGGAGTGATCCTGACGGCGGCGGGCGCCCGGACGGGGCTGCCGCGGCGAACACCCCTGGCGTGCCTGCCCGAGGACTCCGGCACGTGGCTCCTGATCGGCAGCAACTTCGGCCGCACCGGGCATCCCGCCTGGACGGCCAACCTGCTGAAGAACCCGGAGGCCGAGATCAGTTGGCGCGGCCGGGACATCCCCGTACGGGCGCGATTGCTGACCGGCGACGAGCGGGCGGCGGCCTGGGCGGCGGTGCTGGACTTCTGGCCGCCGTACGCCGCGTACCAGGCGCGGGTCACCCGGCAGATCCGGATCTTCCGGCTGGAATCGCGGCCGTAGCGCGGCGGGGGCCCGGACGCACACAGCGGGTGCCGACCGCCCCGGAAGGGCGGCCAACACCCGCTGGGCCGGACAGCTATGGCAGGACGAGCGCGAGCGGAGAAGGGTGTTCCGTGAGCCGCATTCCGTGAATCCCCCGAGTTTCCTGAATCATCTGGTTCCCCTGGAATACCTGGATTACCTGGGTCGCCCGGCTTCCCTGGGGCGCCTGGTTCCCCTGAACTCCCTGGATTCCCGGAATGGTGCCCGGACGGACCGGGCTATTTCGTGGGCTTCTTCCCGGTGACACCGAGATGGACCAGGAGTGCCAGGTTCGGCTTCAGCTCCTGCTGCTTGACGCCCCAGCTCGTGAAACCCTTCTGATGGGCGGCGACCGCCGCCAGCATGGCGACGATCGAACCGGCCATCGCGGCCGCGCTGACGTCCTTGTCGACCTTTCCCTTGCTCTGGAGCTCCTTGATGGAATCCGTAAGGGAGTTGGTGACGGCGTTCAGAATCTTCATGCGGATCTTGTAGAACCGTTTGTCGCCCTCGGCGGCACCGAGGTCGACGACGCGCAGGATCGCGTCGTTGCGGCGCCAGAAGGAGAGGAATCCCTCGACGAGTTCCTCGGCCGCCTGCCGGCCGGACCGGCCCGCCCAGGAGCGCCCGGCCACCAGCTCGGTCAGGCCGGCGCCCTCCTTGGCCATCTCCTCGGCGATTTCCAGCACCGCGCCCTCGACATCGGGGAAGTACTGGTAGAACGTCGCGGGCGAAGTGCCCGCCTTGCGGGCCACATCGATGACCTTGACGTCTCTGTACGGGGACGAACTGAGCATGTCGCTGAGGCAGTCGAGCAGCTTCTGCCGGGTCGCCTGTCCGCGGCGCCCGGCGACTCTGCCGTCGACGGTTCGAACTTGTCCTGTCATGCCGTCAGCTTACCGAGGGGTGATCGGAGCGCGATTTGGCTGCCTGCAAATGGGGAAGCGGGAGTTCGGCCGCGGCGGCCCCGGCCGATCCCCGGTCTCCGGCCTCGGTAGCGGCCCGGAGCGGGGTCACGGGCGGCTTGGCCCGAACAAGTGAATCATCTTATCAACAGGCTGTGGACAACTTATCCGCACCGGTGGACGAAGACCCCAGGGATGTACGGCGCCCGTACAGATCCGTACGGCGGTCGTATCGCGGGTCATTTACCGGACGATGAGAATTGTCCGGTAATGAGCGTGATCGCAGAGAATTGACTAAATGTTCGATTACTCTGCGGGCGCCATGCTTGATCCAGGGCTACTTTGTCCCCATGACTGCATTCGCGGCAGGCGCCCCCTGCTGGGCCGATGTCATGCTCCCCGATCTGGAAGCGGGCAAGCGATTCTACGGGGAGCTGTTCGGCTGGACCTTCTCCGCGGGCGCCGCCGAGCACGGCAACTACACCGAGGCGTACAAGGACGGCAGGGCCGCCGCCGGACTCATGCCGAAGCAGGACGGCCGGATGCCCACCGCGTGGAACGTGTACTTCGCGACCCCGGACGCGGCCCGGACCAGCGCCCGGGTCCTGGAAGCGGGCGGTGTGATCGTCTCGGAGGCCGCGCCCGTCGGCGACTTGGGCACCATGCTGGTCGCCGCCGACCCCACGGGTGCCGTCTTCAGCGTCTGGCAGGCCGGCAGCCACCCGGGCTTCGAGGTGACGGGCGAACCCGGCACGTACGTCCGGACGCGTCTGAACACCCGCGACCCGGAGCGGGCCGACGCCTTCTACGGCGCGGTCCTCGGCTTCGAGCCGGTGGCCGGCGGCCCGGCGGCGGACGAGCGCTTCCGCCCCTGGCGGCTCGCCGGCCAGGAGACGGAGATCGGCGGCCGGGCCCTGATGGACGACGGCGTCCCCGCCGAGATGCCGTCGCACTTCACCGTCTGCTTCCTCGTCGCCGAGATGGACGAAGCCGTACGGACCACCACCCGGCTGGGCGGCAGGGTCACCGTGGCACCGGCCGCTACTCCAGGCGGGCCCTTTGCGGTGCTCACCGACAACCAGGGAGCCGGCTTCGGCGTCCTGTCCACCGAATAGGCAACCGGCCCGGCGGGGCGGGCGACCGCACAGCACCCGCGGGCCGGTACCGGCACCCGCTGTCGGGCCGCGGACGGCGCGGCCCGGCAGCGGGCCCGCAGGGGACCGCCCGGACGGGCGGGGCGGTGCGGTGACCGGGAGTACGGCACAGTGGTACGACCGCTGCGCGACGGCACGGACCCAGGTGCCGGGGCGCCGGACAGACACGGGGACGGGACAGCATGACCGGAACGGACAGCAGGCTCGGCGGACGGCCGCCGCGGTACGCGCGGTGGCGCGCGGCGGGACCCGCGGGCGGTCCCGGGCACGCCGGTGACGCGGGGAGCCGCACGGGCGGCCGGACGCTGCCGGGCATACCCGCGGGCGCGCGGACCGTGTGACGGCGGGTCCGCGGCACGCCGTACCGATGCCGTTCGTCCGGGCCGTGTTCGAGGCGGCCCCGGAGGTCCGCGCCGGTACGCGGGAACGCCCGTACGCAGGGGACCGTCACGACATGTGACGGCGGCGCTGCGTACCGCACGAGCGCGTCGGGACACGACGGGACCGGCCCCGGGTTCGCAACCGTGGGCCCGGCCAGGAAGAATCAGCACGCGTACGGCCGAATCGGCCAGGCGGTGAGACGCTGCACGGGGCAGTGGCTCTCGGCGGCCACTGGCTTTTGAGAGTCTCTTTTACGCCCCACGGGGAGGTGGCAGGCAAGTGGTGGAGCAGCTGACACAGCTGACGCAGCACGATCCCCGGCGGATCGGCCCGTTCGAGGTGCTCGGCCGGCTCGGAGCCGGCGGCATGGGGCTGGTCTACCTCGCGCGCTCGGCGTCCGGCCGGCGCGTCGCGATCAAGACGGTGCGTACGGAACTCGCCGAGGACCAGCTGTTCCGGGTCCGCTTCACGCGCGAGGTCGAGGCGGCCCGCGCGGTCAGCGGCTTCTACACCGCGGCGGTGGTGGACGCCGACCCCCGGGCGGCGGTGCCGTGGCTGGCGACCGCGTACGTGCCCGCGCCCTCCCTGGAGGAAATAGTCAATGAGTGCGGGCCGTTGCCGGCCCAGGCGGTGCGCTGGCTCGCGGCCGGCATCGCCGAGGCGCTGCAGTCCATCCACGGCGCGGGCCTGGTCCACCGGGACCTGAAGCCGTCCAACGTGCTGGTCGTCGAGGACGGCCCGCGCGTCATCGACTTCGGTATCGCCAGCGGCGTCTCCAACACCCGCCTGACCATGACGAACGTGGCCGTCGGCACCCCGGCGTACATGTCGCCCGAACAGGCCCGCGACTCCCGCAGCGTCACCGGCGCCTCCGATGTCTTCTCGCTCGGCTCCACCCTGGTCTTCGCCGCCACCGGACACGCCCCCTTCCACGGCGCCAACCCGGTCGAGACGGTCTTCATGCTGCTGCGCGAGGGCCCGGACCTGGCCGGGCTGCCGGACGAGCTGCGGCCGCTGATCGAGTCCTGCATGCAGATGGAGGCGTCCGGCCGGCCCACCCCCGCCGACCTCCAGTCCCAGCTCGCGCCGCACCTGTTCGGCTCCGGCAGCGACGACAGCGGCACCGCCTCGGCCTGGCTGCCGGCCGGCGCGGTCGCGCTCATCGAGGGGCGGCGCGGCGGGCGCCAGGCCGCGCCGAAGGCCGCCGCGGCGCGGGGCGGCTCCGGGCAGGCCCGCGCCGCGCGGCAGCCCGTACCGCAGTCGCCGCCGCCCGCCCAGCCACCGCCACCGCGCCCGCGCAACGCCCCGGCCGCCGCCGTGGCGCAGGCCGGCGGCGGCGTGGCCGCGCCCGCGGCGGAGCCCGGCTGGGCCGGGGGCGCGGGCGTCGGGCCCGGTGCCCGCCGGGGTGCCGATCCGCGTGGCGCCGCGCCGCTGCCGCAGTCCGCGCCCGCCGGGCCGGTGGCCGCCGCACCACCGGTCTCCCAGGCCCCGCAGGTGTCTTCCGCCCCGCCGGTCTCCGCGGCCCCGCCCGTACCGGCGCGGCCTGCGGACGCCGACGTTCCGGACGGCTCCGTGCGCCTCGCCGGCACCTCGGCACCGATAGGCCCCGGCCCCCGCGCCGCGGACGGCCGGGAGCCGCAGCCGCACGCCCAGGCCCCCGCGACGGACTGGGTCCGGCCGCCCGCCGGCGCACCGGCCGGCGGCCCCGCCCAGGGCGGCCACGACAGCGATCCGGGCGCGCCCCTCCCGCAGCAGGGCGGCGCACCGGCCCCCGGCCCCGGGCAGCCTCCCGCGGGGGCTCCCGGCGGCGCGGCACCGGCCCGCTGGCGCCCGTGGCGCTTTCGCATGTCCAACGACGTGTGGGGCACCCCCACGGTCGCCGGCGACCTGCTGTACGTGACCTCCTTCGAGGTGCACGCCCTCGATGTGGCCAGCGGGCGGCGGCAGTTCAAGACCCGTGACGTCGCCTGGACCATGGCCGTCGCGGACGGCCGGATCCACGCCTCGGACGGCCCGAGCCTGTACGCGCTCGACGCGGCCGACGGCAGCGAGCGCTGGCGGCTGGGCAGCGACGGCTGGATCTACGCCCTCCAGGCGGACCGGGGCACGGTCGTCACCGGCACCCGGGGCGGCGGTGTCCAGGCGTGGGAGGCCGCCACCGGCGAACGGCTGTGGGAGACCGGCGGCGTCCAGACCGACTTCGAGACCGCGGACCTGGGCCCGGTCGTGCACGAGGGCACGGTCTTCGTCTGGGCCGACGGGCGGCTGAAGGCCCTGGAGGCCCGGACCGGCGCCGAGCGCTGGTCGTACCCGGTCGGCGACGCGGCCTCCTGCGGCGGGGTCCCGGTCCGGCTGCTGCCCGCCCCGGACGGCGCGGTGTACGTCACCGCCGGCCCGCGGGTGCTGGCCATCGACATCGCGCGCGGCGAGGTGCGCTGGCACTTCGAGGCGCCCGCGGCGTTCCTGAGCCGGCCCGCGTACGCGCCCGGCCCCGCGGTCACCGGTGGCGGCATCTACCTGGCCGACTACCTCGGCACGGTCTACGCCCTCGACGCGGCCGACGGCCGGGACCGCTGGCGCATCGCCACCGAGGCGCGGCAGTCCACCGAGCCGGTGCTGGTCGCGGACGGCGCCGTCCACCTCGGCAGCGGCAAGGCGCTCTACACCCTCGATGCCGTCACCGGCACGCCCCGCTGGCGCTTCCAGGCGGGCGGCGAGGTGATCGGCGCGCCCGTCGTGGCGGACGGCCGGGTGCACTTCGGCTCCGCCGACCACTGCCTGTACACCCTCGACGCGATGGGCGGCCAGCTGCGCTGGAAGCTGGCCACCGGCGGTGAGATCACCGGCACGCCGGTGGCCGCCGGGGGCGTCGTCTACGCGTGCAGCAAGGACCGGTGCGTGTACGCGCTGGACGCGGCGAAGGGGACGGGGCTGGCCCGCCGGACGTGACGGGCCCGCCCTCAGATGTCGTCCCTCCTGATGGGCCGCGTCTCGTCGTCGGTCCGGGGCGGGCCGGTCCTTCCGATGGGCCGCGTCTCGTCGTCGGGCCGGGGCGGGCCGGTCCTTCCGATGGGCCGCGTCTCGTCGTCGGGCCGGGCCGTATCGGGCTTCCCGAAAGGCCGCGTCCCGTCGTGCGGCCGGTCCGGGTCGCCCGGCCGGGGCGGCTGTCCCGGGTCGTCCGAGGCGGGCGGCATCCGGACGGCCCTGGTGGGCTGGTCGTCGGCGGACTGCTGCCCGGCCTCCGGAGGTGGGTGTCCGGCGCCCGGCCACCGTACGGGCGGCTGGTGATGGGGCGTCGGGGGCGTCGGGGGCGGCGGCGCACCGTGCGCGGGCACGCCCTGCGGCGGTGTGTCACCCGCCCGGATCGGACCGGGTTCCCACTCGGGGCCGGGCGCCGCGTACGGCTGCGGCTCGCCGTACCGGTCGTCGAAGTCCGCGTCCCGGCGCCGGGCGCGCACACCGCGGCGCCCGCTCATCACCAGCGCCGCCAGCCACAGCACCGCGCCGCCGCCGAGCGCGCTCGCCACCCCGATGCCCAGACCCTGGTCCGCGTTCTCGCCCACCGTCAGGCTGCCCGCGGCCTGGCCCTGGCGGACCATCCACAGGATCGTGAAGCCGAGCACCACCGCGCCCGCCACGAAGACGAGCAGGCGTGAGCGGAGCAGGATGCCGAACAGGGCCACCAGCGCGGCGAAGAGCATCGGCAGCAGCACCGAGCCGAACAGCTCGGCCTTCTCACCGCCGATGCCCTGGAAAAGGTCCTCGATACGGATGTCACGTCCGTGACGGCCGTCGTACCAGGCACGGAAGGGGCTCCAGACGGCGGCCGCCGCTCCGATGAGGGCCAGCACGGATCCGAGTACGTTGCGCACCACAGGCGTCGCCTCTCCGGTCGCTGATTCGTCCCGTTTCCCTCTGTAAACGACGCTACGCCCGACTGCCCGCGGGCGCCAGAGCTGCGCGTTTTACCTGGTCAGGGAGAGATTTTGGGGAAGGCGTGGAGGTTGCTAGTCTGCCGTGCACTCGTCAAGAACACATAAGGACGGGTGGAGCGCCGCGCGTGCGGCGCGGTATTTCCAACGGGGTCAACGGGGGCACAACAACATGAAGTTCCGGCATGTCCGCACGGTCGCCGCGGCCGGGGTGGTGCTGGTCGCGCTGACCGGTGCCCGCCACTCGCACGGCGGCGGGTGCGGCAGCAGTCACAGCGGCTCCAGCGGCGGCAGCAGCACGAGCGGCGGCTACGAGGCGAGCACCGGCGGCAGCGGCAGCACCAGCGGCGGCTACGACGGCGGCACGAGCACCGGCGGCAGCTCCACGAGCGGCAGCACGTCCGGCGGCAGCACCTCCGGCTACACCACCGGCGGCACCGGCAGCAGCCGCAGTGCCATGGGCGACATCAAGATCAACGGATGCCGGTACAACGGGGCCGGCAGCGTCAAGACCACGGTCAGCGCCACCAACAGCTCGTCGAGCACCAAGTACACCTACCTGCTGACGGTGAAGTTCACCGCGCCGGGCGGCAGGGACCTCGGCACCCGCCACCCGAGCATCCCGTACGTGCTGCCGGGCCGCACCGACTCGACCGACGTCATCCAGTACGTGCCGTCCGACGCGGCCACCAGCGGCACGTACCGCTGCTCGGTCACCGACGTCCAGCGCACCCCGCTGTCCTGATGAGCGCCCAGGGACGCCGGATCGGCCGGGCCGCCGTCGCGGCCGGCCTGGTCGCCGCCACCGGACTCGGGGTGGCCGGCTGCGGAGCGCTGCTGCCCGGCGGCCACCGCAGGCTGCCACCGCCGCCGATGCCCAGCGGCTACAGCTACGCGCCGTCGCCGTCGTACTCCCCGCCGTCGTACTCGTACTCGCCGTCACCGACGCCGGAGGAGACCTACGACCCGGACGGCCGCTCGGACGCGCGCGGCAACAACTGCCGCTACGACCAGTCCACCCGCCGCCTCGAATACACGGTCTCGGTGACCAACCCGTCGCTGACCAAGACCTTCAAGTACGAGATGGCGGTCAACTGGATGAAGGCGCGGCCCGCCGACGGCACGGCGTTCGGGCTGCACCAGCGCAGCGTCGTCGTGCGGCCGGGCCAGACCGAGACGTACACCGCCACCTACAGCTACACCAACACCTCGACACGGGAACTGTGGTTCCAGTGCGAGATCCGCAGGGCGCGCAAGTCGGAGCTGTGACCGGCCGCCCGGGGTGCGGGCGGCCCCGGGCGTCACCGGACCCGGAAGTCCCGGGAGCGGGCCGCGAACAGCCCGGCCTGCTCCTCCGGCGGCAGGCTGCCCAGCGCGATCAGCTGCGGGGCGTGGGCCAGCGCCTGCGCCCGCGCGGCCTCCCGCGCCGCCCACAGGGCCCGTACGGTGCCCTGCACCGCCCCGGTCGGCTGCGCGGCGAGCACCGCGGCGGCGCGCCGGGCCGCGGCCACCGCGCCGCCCGGCGGCGTCAGCTCCGAGACCAGGCCCGTCTCGTAGGCGCGGCGGGCGCCCAGCCGTTCCGCCGTGCCCATCAGGGCCAGCCGCGCGGCCTCGCCGTACGGCATGCGCTGTGCCATGAACACCGGCTCGTACGCGCTGACCATCCCGTACGACGTATGCGGGTCGAAGAACGTGGCCTCCTCGGAGGCGACCAGGAACTCGCACTCGCCCAGCAGGTAGAACGCCCCGCCGCAGGCCATCCCCTCGACGGCCGCCACGACCGGCTTCCACAGGTCGTTCGCCTTCGGCCCGATGGTGAGCAGGGGATCGTCGAGCGAGTACGGGGAGGACGGCTGCGGTACGGCGGCGGAACGGTCGATACCGGTGCAGAACGCCTTGTCCCCGGCGCCGGTCAGGACGACGGCACGTACCTCGTCGTCGGAGCGGAACCCGCGCCACACAGACGCGAGCCGGCCGGCCGTCTCCAGGTCGATGGCGTTGTGGCGGCCGGGCCGGTCGAGGGTGACCAGGGCGACGCCGTCCGCCGCCGTCGCCACGCGTACGGAGGGCGCGGTCACGGCCGCTCCAGCAGCCAGCGCGGCACGGTCACACCCGGCGCCTGCTCGTGGAAGGCGGCCTTGACCGGGGCGCCGATCCGGATTCGCGCCGGATCGACGGAGTCCAGTGGCGCGTCCGGGGCGGTGACCAGGTTGCCGACCAGGCGGATGCGCGGGGCGTCGGCCAGCTCCACCACGATGACGTTGTACGGGGCGAGCGCGGCGTAGGCGGGCAGCAGCGGCGGGTGCGGCAGGACGTACGACCAGATCCGGCCGCGGCCGGACATCCGCTGCCAGCGGTCGTCGAAGGACCGGCAGTGCGGGCAGCAGGGGCGGGGCGGGAAGCGCAGCTCGCCGCAGGCGGCGCAGCCCTGGACGCGGAGTTCGCCACGGGCGGCGTACTCCCAGAAGGGGGCGCCGTCGTCGTCGGGGACGGGGAGGAGCAGGGCGCCGTCGTCGGGCGGGAGCGGGCCGGGGGCCGGACGCGGCTCGGGGGCGCTGTCAGTGGTCGCCGTCATGCTGGTGGACATGGAAACTCAACTCCTCAGCAGCAGGGCCGAAGTGGGGACCCCTTCCCCGGCCGTGACCAGGCAGGTGGCGGCGTCCGGGACCTGGGCGGTGCCGGTGCCGCGCAGTTGCCGCACGCCTTCGGTGATGAGGTTGAAGCCGTGGACGTACGCCTCGCTCAGCCCGCCGCCCGCGGTGTTCAGCGGCAGCCGGCCGCCGATCTCCAGGGCGCCGCCCTCGGTGAAGGCCGCGCCCTCACCGCGTGCGCAGAAGCCGTAGCCCTCCAGGGAGAGCGGGACCAGCGGGGTGAACGCGTCGTAGATCTGCGCGACGTCGATGTCCTCGGGGCCGAAGTCGGCCTGCTTCCACAGCTGCCGGGCGGCGGTCCAGGACGGTCCGGAGAGCGGGTCGTCGGTCCAGTAGTTGACCATGCCGTGGTGCTGGGCGGGCAGGCCCTGGGCGGCGGAGTGCACGTACACCGGGCGGTGGCGCAGGTCGCGGGCGCGCTCGGCGGCGACGACCACGCACGCGAGGGCGCCGTCGGTCTCCAGGCAGTTGTCGAAGAGGCACAGCGGCTCGCTGATCCAGCGGGCGGTCATGTACATCTCGCGGGTCAGCGGGCGCTCGTACATGATCGCGGCGGGGTTCTGGTTGGCGCGGTTGCGGCAGGCCAGGGCGACGTTGAAGAAGTGGTCGCGGGTGGCGCCGTATTCGTGCATGTAGCGCCGGGCGAGGATGCCGATCTCGTCGGCGGGGCGCAGCAGGCCGAAGGGACGGGTCCATTGGGCGGGAGTGGGCAGTTGTGCCGTGGTGTTGCGCCACGGGCGGGGCCCGGAACCGCGCTTGCGCGAGCGCCAGGCGACGCCGACGCTCGCCTGGCCGGTGGCGATGGCCGCCGCCAGGTGGGCCACGGTCGCGCACGAACCGCCGCCGCCGTAACCGGACTTGGCGAAGAAGGTGACGTCACCGGCTCCGATGGCCTTGGCGACCTCGACCTCGTCGGTCTCCTCCATGGTGTACGAGGCGAACGCGTCCACCTCGGACGGGGCGATCCCGGCGTCGTCCAGGGCCGCGACGATCGCCCGGCAGGCCAGCGTGCGTTCCGACTCGGGGAGCCGCTTGGCGAACGCCGTCTGGCCGATCCCGGCTATCGCCGCCGCGTCCTTGAGGGTCGCCCCCATTGCCACCTCCGTGGTCGGCCGTCCGTACGGGCCCCCGCGCGGCCGGCGCCGGCATCCGTGCTGACAGCGGAGGAGGCTACCGCTAACCTGACGGGTAGTCAGCTCCTCGGTACGGCCGGCTCTTCCGCGGGAGGTTGGGCGATGCAGCGTGACGACCCGTCCGGGCCCGGTGCCACGGACGCCCGCACCGGCGTGCCCGGCCCCGGCGCCCCGGACCCCGACGCCCCCGGTCCCGGCGCCGCCGACCCGCGCGCCGACCTGGAGTACGGCACCGTCCCGCGCCTGGTGCGGGCTGCCGCCGAGCGGTACGGCCCGGCCGAGGCGGTCGCCGAGGGCCGGACGCGCCTGTCGTACGCGCAGCTGGGGGAGCGGATCGAGCGGGCCGCCGCGGCGTGCGTCGCCGCCGGGGTCGAGCGCGGCGACCGGGTGGCCGTCTGGGGGCCGAACACCACCGACTGGATCACCGCAGCGCTCGGCGCCGTGACGGCGGGCGCCGTACTGGTCCCGGTGAACACCCGCTTCAAGGGCGCCGAGGCGGCCGACGTGCTGCGCCGCACCCGCGCCCGGCTGCTGTTCGTCACCGGCACGTTCCTCGGCACGTCGTACGTGGCCTCGCTGCGGCGCGCGGCCGGGGCGGGCACCGGCAGCGGCCCGCTCCCCGGACTGCCCCACCTCGAACGGGCCGTCGTCCTCTCCGACGACGCCCCCGCGTCCTTCCTCGGCTGGAAGGACTTCCTGGCGGCGGGCGAGGCGGTGGCCACGGCGACCGTACGGGCCCGGGCCGACGCGGTCCGCCCCGCGGACCCCTCGGACATCATCTTCACCTCGGGCACCACCGGGCACCCCAAGGGCGCGGTGATCACCCACGCCCAGACGCTGCGCGCGTACGGCGTCTGGAGCGCCCTCGCCGGACTGGCCCCCGGCGACCGCTACCTGATCGTCAACCCGTTCTTCCACACCTTCGGCTACAAGGCCGGGATTCTCGCCTGCCTGCTGCGCGGGGCGACGATGATCCCGCAGCCGGTGTTCAGCGCCCCCACGGCGCTGGCCAACATCGCCGCCGAGCG
The DNA here is from genome assembly GCF_044327805.1 of Streptomyces sp. NPDC018019. Lineage (NCBI taxonomy): Bacteria > Bacillati > Actinomycetota > Actinomycetes > Kitasatosporales > Streptomycetaceae > Streptomyces > Streptomyces sp. NPDC018019. The sequence goes on from NZ_JBIRGD010000001.1 coordinate 298,573, forward strand.
CGTCACGGTGCTCCCCGGCCCGCCCGCCCTCCACCAGCAGCTCCTGGACCACCCCGGGCGCGAACGGTACGGCCTCGGCTCGCTGCGCCTGGTCGTGACCGGCGCGGCCGTCGTCCCGCTCGCCCTGGTCGAACGGCTCCGCGCCGAACTGGGCGTGGCCACCGTCCTGACCGCCTACGGCCTCTCGGAGAGCTCCGGCATCGTCACGATGTGCCGCCGCGGCGACCCGCCCGCGGTCGTCGCGGCCACCTCCGGGCGGGCCATCCCCGGCACGGAGGTCCGGATCGTGGACGCCGACGGGCGGGCGGTGGCGGCCGGCACGGCAGGGGAGGTGCTGGTCCGCGGCTATCACGTGATGTCCGGCTACTTCGAGGACCCGGAGGCCACCGCCGACGTGCTGACCCCGGACGGCTGGCTGCGCACCGGCGACGTCGGGGTCCTGGACGACGACGGCAACCTGCGCATCACCGACCGCCTCAAGGACATGTTCATCGTCGGCGGCTTCAACGCCTACCCCGCCGAGATAGAGCAGCTGCTCGCCCGCCACCCGGACGTGGCCGAGGTCGCCGTCGTCGGCATCCCGGACGCGCGGCTGGGCGAGGTCGGCAAGGCGTACGCGGTCCGCCGCCCCAGGTCGGCGCTGACGGCGGACGGACTGATCGCCTGGGCGCGGCGGGAGATGGCCAACTACAAGGTGCCCAGGGAGGTCGTCTTCGTGGCCGCGCTGCCGCGCAACGCGAGCGGGAAGGTGGTGAAGGGCGAGCTGCGCGGGAGCGCCCGGACGGCTCCTTGAAGACGAACTCCCAGGTCAGGGCGGGTGCGGGGAGCGCCAACGGTCGATTACCGGCGTGTTAGCCGACCGTTAGCCGCGCCCGGCACCTTTGTGTACGTACCAACGAACCGGTGTACCGACCTTGGGGGACCCGCATGTCCATCACCACCACCGCCTTCCGCCGTGGCCGCCGCCTCGCCGCCGCCTCGGTCGTGGCCATCGCGGCCTTCTCGCTCACCGCGTGCAGCGGCTCGGGCGCCGACGCTCCGAAGCCGGGCCAGAGCGCCGCGAGCGAAGCCCCTGGCGGCGGCACGTCCGGCGCGTCCGACGGCTCGGGCTCGACCGGCGGCTCCGGCTCCGCCGGGGGCGACACGGGGTCGGCGGGCACGGGCTCCGCGGGGTCGGGTTCCTCGGGATCGCAGGGTTCGGGCGGGTCCACCGGGGGCGGCGGCCAGGGCCACGCCGGTTCCGGCACGTCGGGCGGGTCGGGCACCTCCGGCTCCACCGGGTCGGGCAGCGGGTCGGGGAACGGGTCCGGAAGCGGGACGGGCAAGGGCACCGGCCGCAAGGGCGGTGACGTCACCCTGGCCGGCACGCTCAAGTACCTCGCCCCGGGCAAGTACACCGTGGCCCCCGCGTCCGGCCCGGAGCAGGCGTTCTTCGTGGCCACGGACACCAGGATCCTCGGCGCCACCACCATCTGCGGCGGCCCCGACGGCCGCGTCACCATCGACAAGAACAGCTACGGCACCACCCGCTGCACCGCCGACGACCTCGAAAAGGCGTCCAACCTGAACACGGTCAAGGTCCGGGTCGCCGTCCACCGGGGCGTCGCGACCAAGGTCGAGGAGCGCTACCACCCGTAAGCCCGTAAGCCCGTAAGCCCGTATGTCCGTAAGCCCGTAGGTACTGGGGGAGGGGCCAGGGCGGAGCGGGCGGTGTGACCCGGACGGACCCGTTCGCCTCGTGCCCCCGCGCCTCCTGTGATTGCGTGGCGACCACCCTGTTGTGGGAGGTGTGGGTGGTATGACGAGTCCTTACCCCGGCGGACCCGAGCCCGGCGGCCCCGTACCCGAGCCGCCGGACCCGCCCGGTCCCGACCCCCGGCCGGGACCCGAGCCGGGGCCGCCCTACCCGCCCCACCCCGGTCCGCCCCACCCGGGCCCGCCGCCGCCCGGCCCCAGCGACCCGATGGGCCCGGACCCGATCCCCAGCCCGTCGGACCCGGACGCGGCCCCCGAGCCGGTCCCGCAGCCCGGCCCGCTCAGCTGAGCCCGGCCGGCCCGGCTCCGGCCCTCATCCCACCGTTCCGCACGCGTCGGACCCGCCCCCGTACCGCTCCCGCAACACCGCCTTGAGCACCTTGTCCAGAGGTCCGCCCCGCGGCAGTTCGGGCAGGATCTCCAGCTGTTCCGGCAGTTTCTGCGGCATCAGGCCGGACCGGCGCAGATGGGCGGTCAGTGCTTCGAGCGTCAGCGGCCCGGCCGCCGTACCGGCGAGGGTCACCACCGCGCAGACCCGTTCGCCGCGTTCACGGTCCGGCAGGCCGATCACGGCGGCCTCGTCCACCGCGGGGTGCTCGCGGACCAGGTCCTCGACCTCCTGGGCGGAGATGTTCTCGCCCTTCCTGATGATGATGTCCTTGAGCCGCCCGGTCAGGACGAGATGCCCGTCCGCGCGCAGCAGGCCCACGTCCCCGGTGCGGAAGTACCCGTCCGCGTCGAACGCCCCGGCCGTCAGAGCCGGATCGGTGTAGCCGCGGCAGACCATCGGGCCGTGCACCGTGACCTCGCCGGCCTCGCCGGTCCCCGCCTCGGTTCCGTCCGCCCGCACGATCCGTACGCGCGCCCCGGCCACCGGCTTCCCCACGGTGTGCGCCAGCTGGTCGTCGCTGTCGTACGGCGTGCCCATCGCGATCATCGGGCACTCCGTCATCCCGTACCCGTGCACCACCGCACACCCCAGCTCACGGCCCGCCGCGAAGTACAGGTCCGGTGGCAGCGGCGCACCGCCGCCGGACAGCAGCCGCAGGGAGGGGATGAGCCGGGCCGCCGCCGCTGGCCCGGCGGCCATCCGGCGGCGCCGCGCCTCGTCGAGGAACGCCTGGTAGAAGGCCGTGCTCCCGCCGGCCATCGTCACCCCGTGCCGCCGGTACGCGGCGCTCGCCGCCGCGGGGTCGAACACGTCCAGCACCACCGCCGGGAAGCCGCTGAGCAGCATCGCGATGAGGTAGTCCGGGCCTGCGATGTGCGCGTACGGGAACGCGATCGAGCCGATGTCCGCGGCCGTCACGCCCAGTGCGGTGGCCAGTCCGATGCCGCCCGCGATGAGCGAGCCGTCGGTGTGCCGCACGCCCTTGGGCTCGGCCGTGGTGCCGGAGGTGTAGTAGATCCAGGTCGGGGAGGTGGGGTCCGGCCGTACGTAATCCGGCAGGACGCCCGCGGGCGACGCCTCCGGCAGCCCGTCCGCGACGGAGAGCACCCGTACGCCGCCGTCCGCCGCCTTCCGCACCGTGCCCGCGTAGTCGTGGCCGCGCCACTCGCCCGGCACGATCGCGTACTCCGCCGCCGACTGCCGCAGCGCGAAGCCGACCTCGCGCTCCCGGTGCAGGTGCAGTACCGGTATCTGCACGGCGCCGAGGCGGGCCAGCGCGAGCGAGACCGCGACCGTCAGGGGCCAGGTGGGCAGCTGCCACAGCACACGCGTCCCGGCGCCGATCCCCAGCCCCCGGAACCCGGCCGCCAGCCGCAGGGCCCGGTCCCGCACCTGTCCGAAGGTGACGGACCGGCCGGAGCCCCTGGTGGTCTCGTCGAAGAACATCGGTGCCCGCCGGGACATCCCGGCCCGGTATTCCATCAGTTCCCAGAGCGAGCGCACACGATCGGATTCGAACACGTCGCGCCTCCTAGGGTGCGGGGGCGCGAGACTAGCAGACGATATGACGAGGGGTCAGTTGCTGTGCGCGGCGGAACATCCGTGGCGGCCGGGGCGTTGGGTACGGGTGTCCGCACCGGTTCGTGCACACGAGGAGACGTCATGCCGCTGACCACGGAAGAACGCGAGAGATTTCTGGCCGAACCGCACATCGGGGCGCTCTCGGTGGCGTCGGACGAGGCGGACCGCGCCCCGCTCACCGTGCCCATCTGGTACGCGTACGAGCCGGGCGGCGACCTGTGGATCACGACCGAGCGGGACTCGCGCAAGGCCCGGCTGATCGCGGCGGCGGGCCGGTTCTCGCTGATGGTGGACCGGGTCGAGCCGACGGTCCGCTATGTGTCGGTGGAGGGCGAGGTGGTCTCGGCCGAACCGACGACGGACGAGGAGGTGCGCGCGATGGTCGAGCGCTACCTCGCTCCGGAGGCGGCGGCCGCGTACCTCAAGGACGTGCAGCCGGCGTTCGGGCCCGCGGTGACCATCCGGATGCGGCCGCGGCGCTGGCTGTCGGCGGACATGGGCCGGGTCGGATAGCCGCTCGCGCGATGCCGCGGGGGGCCGCACCCGGTCGTCCGGCCCCCTGCGTACGCCGTCCGGCCCGGACCGGCCGGGCACTACGGGCGGTTGGTGTCCAGGAGCACGACGTTGCCGGCGGTGTCCGGACGGTTGGTGTCGGGGGCCACCGCGTTGTCGCCGGGAGCGGGCCGGTTGGTGTCCGGGGCCACGGAGCGCTCGGCCGCTATCGGCCGGTTGGTGTCCTGGGCACCGGCACTGCCGGCCATGGCGGGCACCGTGGCCGCGCCCGCGACGGCGGCGGCGAAGGCGAGCGTGACGACGGTGCGCTGGATACGGCTCATGCCAACTCCTCTGTGGGGAAATCGCTTGTGCGAAAAGCTAGTTGCTGGTGAGGCGTGTGCTCGATCCCCCCGGCTGGAAACAGCCGTGAAAACGGGGGGAATTCCCATGTTCCCGGGTATGCCGCGGGGACCGGCTTCGATGGCTCCCCCCTCGATGCCATCGAAACCGGCCCCCGCGATCCCCCGGATCCCCCCGGATCCCCCGACCCCCGGGTCCGGCAATCCCCCCGGATCCCCCGATCCCCGGATTGCCGGACCCGCAGTGGGTCTGTGGTGTCCCCGTAAGGGCGGGCCGTCGATTCCCCCGTGGCCCGCCCCTACGGGGCGTCGCGCTACTTCGGGTCGGCGATGGGCCGGTTGCTGTCACCCATCACGACCACGTTGCCGTCCTTGCCCGGCGTGGGCCGGGTGCCGTCCTCGGTGAGCAGCGGACCGTCGATGATCGGACGGTTGCTGTCCACCGGGACGATGGGACGGTTGCTGTCCATGGGCTGGATCGGCCGGTTGCTGTCCACCGGGACGATGGGCCGGTTGCTGTCCATGGGCTGAATGGGCCGGTTGCTGTCCACCGGCTGGATCGGCCGGTTGCTGTCCACCGGCTGAATGGGCCGGTTGCTGTCCATGGGCTGGATCGGCCGGTTGCTGTCCAGCGGCTTGACGATGTCCTTGTCGTCGTCCTTTCGAGCCTGATTCTGAGAGCTCAAGGTGATCAACTCCGTTGTGTGGGCGCAGTTGGCCCACCCGCCCGGCAACTCCCCCGTGGGTCGCCGGACGGGTGGACCAGGGCCGGACACCTTACGGTGGGGCCTGGTCACCGAGCCGCTTGCCCCCCGAGGCGGCGGATCGGTAATTAGAGAGTGGCCCCTCGCGATGAACGATCGATAAACGCCTGAAACCCGAGGTCGGGGCGGCTTTTACGCCACCGCGACAGGGGCGATGAGATTGTGTACCTCACCGTCCACGGGCAGGCCCATCTGTTCGTGGATGGACGCGACCTCCTGCCAGCAGACCTTCGCCCGCCCGGTGTGGCCGATCTGGTTCAGGGCGTGGCCGAGCGTCGTCAGCGCGTCGGCCCGCCAGCGGCCCCCGCCGATCCCCCGCAGCGCGGAAAGCGCCTGCTCGGCGTAGTTGGCCGCACCGGCCGGGCGGCGGGCCGCCAGGTCCACCTCGGCCAGCCGGAGGTACGTCATGCCCTCCCAGAAGCGCTGCCGGCTGTCGCGGAAGATGGCGAGCGCCCCGGTCAGCTGCGCGATGGCCTCGTCGAGTCTGTTGGCCCGCGTCAGGGCCATGCCGAGCGCGTACATGCCATTGCCGAGCCGGCGGGAGGCACCGGCCTCCTGGTAGCAGGCGGTGCCCTGCTCGGCGAGCCGGATGGCGCTCTCGACGCGCCCGGTGTCCAGGTGCAGCCGTGAGAGGTTGCACAGCGCGCTGGCCTCGGACTGCTTGTTGTTGTTCTCGCGGAAGGCGATCAGGGCCTGGTTCAGGTAGCCCTCCGCCTCCTCGTGGCGGTGCTGGATGCTGGCGATGATGCCGCGGTCGTTCGGGCCGTTGGCGGAGGTGAAGGAGTCATTGGTCGCCAGCCCCAGCAGCGTCGCCAGCTTCGCGTGCTCGTCGGCCTCGTTGAGCCGTCCGGACTGGGTGTAGATGGGGGTGAGCGCCCAGTGGACGCGGGCCTCCGCGTGCTGGTCGCCCGCCTGGCGCGCGGCGGCCAGCAGAGTGAGGTTGGCCTGCTCGTACTGCCGGTTGTTGGCGCCGGACTCGGCCATGTCCCGGGTGAGGAGCAGCAGGTCGACGGCGCGCCGCAGCGCCTTCTCGCCGGTGTTCTGCAGCGCGCAGGCGATCAGGCACCGGGTCTCGGTGAACAGCCAGCCCAGCGCCTCGGCGCGGTCGGTGAAGACCAGGCCGGGGTAGTGCGGGGTCTCCGTGTGGTCGGCCAGCCGGTCGCCGGGGCGCTCCAGCGCGTACATGTGGGCGGCGGTGGCCAGGTAGAAGTCCAGCAGCCGGGACAGCGCGGCCTCGCGCTCCTCCGGAGGCTGCTCGTCCCGCTCCGCGCAGGAGCGGGCGTACAGGCGCACCAGGTCGTGGAAGCGGTAGCGGCCGGGGGCCGCGGACTCCAGGAGGGAGGTGTCCACGAGCGATTCCAGCAGTACCTCGGCCGAGTCGGTGTCCATGTCGAACAGCGCGGCCGCGGCGGCGAGCGAGATGTCGGGCCCGTCGGCCAGTCCCAGCAGCCGGAACGCCCGGGCCTGCCGGGGCTCCAGCTGCTTGTAGCCCAGCTCGAAGGTGGAGTTCACGGCGAGGTCGCCGGCCCGCAGCTCGTCCAGCCGGCGGCGCTCGTCGGCCAGCTTGCGGGCGAGGACGGAGACGGTCCACGTACGGCGGGCCGCCAGCCGGGACGCGGCGATGCGGATGGCCAGCGGCAGGAAGCCGCAGGCGCCGACCACGTCCATGGACGCCTCGCGCTCGGCGTTCACCCGCTCCTCGCCCACGATCAGGGTGAAGAGGGTGAACGCTTCCTCGGGGCTCATCACGTCCAGGTCCACCAGGTGGGCGCCGGCCAGGTCGATCATCCGGACCCGGCTGGTGATCAGCGCCGCGCAGCCGTCCGTACCGGGCAGCAGGGGGCGGACCTGGGCCGCGTCGCGGGCGTTGTCGAGGAGGGCGAGCACCCGGCGCCCGGCGAGGGCCGAGCGGTAGAGGGCGGCGCGCTCCTCGACACCGTTCGGGATGGAGGCGTCCGGTGTGCCCAGCGCGCGCAGGAACGCGCCCAGCACCGCTTCCGGGTCGGACGGGGAGTGCCCGGCGCCCTGGAGGTCCACGTACAGCTGGCCGTCCGGGAAGTGCTCATGGGCGGCGTGCGCGACGTGGACGGCCAGGGTGGTCTTGCCGACGCCGCCGATGCCGGTGAGCGCCGAGACGGCCATCACCCGGCCCTCGGCGGTGGCGAGCTGCTCGCTCAGTTCGGTGACGAAGGCGGCGCGTCCGGTGAAGTCGGCGACCGTGGCCGGAAGTTGCTGTGGCCGGACGAAGACGGGCGCGGCCGGATCGCCGGCCTCGGGCGGCATGGTGGGCGCGTCCAGCTCGGTGTCCGCGCGCAGGATGCGCTGCTGGAGGTCGGACAGCGACGCGCAGGGGTCCACCCCCAGCTCATCGGCGAGCAGACGGCGCGTATCGGCGTATACGGCGAGTGCCTCGGCCTGCCGGCCGCTGCGGTACAGCGCCAGCATGAGGAGTTCCCGCAGCCGCTCGCGCAGCGGGTACGCGGCGGTCAGCGCGGTCAGCTCCGAGACGGCCTCGGCGTGGCAGCCCAGCTCCAGATCCAGCTCCAGGCGCGTCTCCATGAGGGACAGGCGCCACTCCACCAGGCGGGTGCGCTGGTTCTCCGCGTACGGCCCGGCGAGGTTGGCGAGCGGCTCGCCGTCCCACAGCGCCAGCGCCGAGTCCAGGAGGTCGCGGGCCCGGCAGCGGTCGCCGGACGCCCTGGCCTTCTCGGCCTCGGCCGCGTACTGCTCGGCGTGGTCCATGTCCAGGTCCAGCGGCTGGTTGTCCACCGGGCGGATGGCATAGCCGCCGGACTCGCTGACCAGGGTGTCCGCGTCGGCGCCGAGGGCCTTGCGGATGCGTGAGGCGTAGGTGCGCAGCGCCGCGAGGGCGGCGTGCGGCGGTTCGTCGCCCCACAGGGCGTCGACGAGTTCGGATGCGGTGGCGGTGCGTCCGCCCCGCAGCAGAAGGGCGGCCAGCAGCGCGCGCTGCTGCGGGGAGCCGGCCGCCAGTGGCGTCGCGCCGCGCCAGGCCCGCACGGGACCGAGCACGGTGAAGCGGAGCCGCTCCTGGCCCTGCCCCGGACCGTCGTCCATGGTGTCCCCCTGCCCTGTGCACTTCGTTCGCATCGGCCAGTCTGCCTTGTCGTAGCCCCTTACGTCAGTAGGGGTCCGGTCTCGGCACGTTCTCTCCACGCCCGGTGTTCGGGCTGGTGTTCGGCTGTGCGGCGGGTGGGATGCCGGGCCGGGAACCGGTGCGGATTCCCGTGCGGATGCGCGTGCAGCTGCCCGTGCGCGGCCCGCGCGGCGGTGCGGCACCGAGCGTCGCTGCTCAGCAGCCTGAACGGCCGCCCGGCCCGGGCGCCGGGCACCGACCCGTGCCATGTGCATCCATTCCCTTGCTTCACAGCATTACTGACGACCCGTCAGTTCGGCGCTACGGTGAAAAACATGGAGAGTTTTCCGAAGATAATCTCGGTGGACGACCACACGGTGGAGCCCCCCGATGTCTGGCGGGACCGCCTCCCCTCGAAATATCACGACATCGGGCCGCGAATCGTCCGGGCGCCGGTGCGCGAGATGACCTTCGCCGGCGGACGGTTCGCGCCGAAAATGGGCCGTCCGGGCGACCCGGGCCCGCTCGCCGACTGGTGGGTCTACGAGGACCTGCACCGCCCGCTGACCCGCCTCGATACGGCCGTCGGGTACGCCCGGGACGACATCAGGCTGGAGGGCATCACCTACGAGCAGATGCGGCCGGGCTCCTTCAGCGTGCCGGACCGGCTGGCCGACATGGACGTCAACCACGTGCAGTCCGCGCTCTGTTTTCCCACGTTCCCGCGCTTTTGCGGCCAGACCTTCACGGAGGCCCGGGACCGCGAACTGGCCCTGCTGGGCGTGCGCGCGTACAACGACTGGATGGTCGAGGAGTGGTGCGGCCCGGCCGCGGGCGGACGTCTCATACCGCTCACGCTCGTCCCGTTGTGGGACCCGGAGCTGGCCGCCGCGGAGGTGCGCCGGAACGCGGAGCGGGGCGTACGGGCGGTCTGCTTCAGCGAGATTCCGCCATATCTGGGGCTGCCCAGTATGCACACCGGGCACTGGGACCCCTTCCTGCGGGCCTGTGACGAGACCGGCACGGTCGTCGCCATGCACATCGGCTCCTCCAGCAGGATGCCGTCCACCTCCGCCGACGCGCCGCCCGCCGTCGGCTCCACGATCACCTTCGCCAACTGCTGCTTCTCCATGGTCGACTGGCTGATGAGCGGCGCGTTCGACCGCTTCCCCGGCCTGAAGGTCATGTACGCGGAGGGGCAGATCGGGTGGATCCCGTACATCCTGGAGCGCGCCGACGTGGTCTGGGAGGAGAACCGCGGCTGGGGCGGCGTCGCCGACAAGGTGCTGCGCCCGCCGTCCGAGCTGTTCGCCGGCCATGTGTACGGCTGCTTCTTCGACGACGCCTTCGGCCTGCGCAACCTGGACGCGATCGGGGCCGCCAACGTGCTGTACGAGACCGACTACCCGCACTCGGACTCCACCTGGCCGCGGTCGCGGGAGGTCGGCGAGGCGCAGATGGGGCACCTGGCGCCCGAGGTGGTCGAGCGGATCGTCCGCGGCAACGCCATCGACCTCCTGGGACTGACGCCGGACGGGCTGTGGGCCGGGGCGTCCTGAGCCACCATGGAACGGGCGGCCGGGACCGGGCCGCCCGCGCGGACCGCGCCCGCCGGGTGCCGTCCGCATCCGGCGGGGCCCAGGAGGTGGCGCACATGACGACGTTCGTGCTGGTGTCGGGCGGCTACACCGGAGGATGGATCTGGCGGGAGGTGGTGGACCACCTGCGCGCGGCGGGGCACCGGGCGGAACCGGTGACGCTCACCGGCATGGGGGACCGCCGTCACCTGTCCGGACCGGGCACCGACCTGAACACCCACATCGAGGACGTGGTGCAGGTCCTGGACCACATCGGCGCGGGCGAGCCCGGTGAGGCGGGGGAGACGGTGCTGGTCGCCCACTGCTACGGCGGCTACCCCGTGCTGGGCGCCGCGGACCGCGAGCCGGGCCGGCTGGCCCGCCTCGTGTACGTGGACGCGGGCCTGCCCGCCGACGGCGTGTCCGTCCTGGACGCGCTGCCCGACCCGGCCGTACGGGACCGGCTGCGGCGCCGCGCCCAGGAGCACGGCGACGGCTGGCGGCTGCCGCCCCCGGCGTTCGAGGAGACGGACATCTGGGGCAGCCTGGACGGCATCTCCGAGGAGGGCCGGGAGCGGCTGGCCCGCTTCGCCGCGCCGCAGCCCCTGGCCACCCTCACCCAGCCGATCCGGCTGTCCGGCGCCACCGCCGCCCTGCCCGCCACCGGCATCTTCTGCACCAAGAACGTCACCAGCACCGCGGCGCTGCGCGCCCTGGTGGCGTCCGGCGATCCGCACTTCGCGGCGCTCGCCGACCCCCGGTACGGCTTCTTCGACCTCGACACCGGGCACTGGCCCATGCTGTCCTGCCCCGGCGACCTGGCCGACCTGCTGATGCGGGCGGCGGCGGACGAGGGGGAACGGCTCGGCGCACCCGCCTGAGGCCGAAGCCCGGCCCGCCATCCGGTCCGGGGCGCCGCCGGCCTGCTCCCGGCGCCCCGGCATGATGGACGCATGAGCAACCGACCCGTACTCGTCTACGACGGGGACTGCGGCTTCTGCACCACCTCCGTGCGGTTCGCCGAGCGCCGTATCCGCCCCCGCTGCACCGTCACCGCGTGGCAGTTCGCCGACCTCGAAGCGCTCGGCGTCACCCAGGAGCGGGCCGAGCACGAGGTCCTGTGGATCACCCCGGCCGGGACGGTGTACGGCGGGGCGCAGGCGGTCGCCAAGCTGCTGATGAGCGCGCGGGGCGCCTGGGCCGTCCCCGGCGCGCTGCTCACCCTGCCGCCGCTGCGCCGGCTCGCGCACGTCGTCTACCGGCTGGTGGCCGACAACCGGCACCGGATGCCCGGCGGCACCGCGGCCTGCTCGCTGCCCTCCCACCTCCGGCCCTGACGCCCGCGTCCCCGCCGCCCCGTACCCCTTGCCTGATGGGCCGTCAGCCCACACCATGACCCACAGCCGTCGAGGACGGGCCGTCGACCGGGCGTGCGGGGGTGGACGCGGACGTGGACAGCGGTGGCGTGGACAGCGGTACGGAGCGCGGCACACGGGACCCCGGCGCCGGTGACGGTGTGCGGGTGCTGCCCGAGGGGCGGCTGTCGTACGGCATGCAGCTCCCGGTGCAGTCGCAGAGCACCCTGTACGCGGAGCCCTGGGAGGCCGGGGCCGGGCCCGCCGACCTCGTCGAGATCGCCCGGGCCGCCGACCGCCACGGCTTCGCGTACCTCGCCTGCTGCGAGCACATCGGCGTCCCGCGCCGGCTGGCCGCGGCCATGAGCACGGTCTGGTACGACCCGGTCGCCACCCTCGCCCACCTGGCGGCGGTCACCACCCGCGTCCGCCTGCTCAGCCACATCGCCCTGGTCGGCCTCAGACACCCGCTGATCAGCGCGAAGCAGTACGCGACGCTGGACCATCTCGCGGGCGGGCGGCTGATCCTCGGGGTCGGTGCCGGGCACGTACGGGAGGAGTTCGACGCCCTCGGGGTGGACTTCGCGCGGCGCGGCGCCCTGCTGGACGAGGCGATCGACGCGCTGAAGGCGGCCCTCGGGCCGGAGGAGTTCCCCTCCTACCGGGGGGAGCGGGTCGCCTTCGAGGGGCTGGGGCAGCGCCCGCGGCCCGCGCAGGTGCCGCGCCCGCCCGTCTGGGTGGGCGGCTCCTCGCCCGCCGCCGTGCGCCGGGCGGCCGTCCGGGGCGACGGCTGGCTGCCGCAGGGCGACCGCCGGGACCGGCTGCCGGGGCAGCTGGCGAAGCTGCGGCGGCTGCGCGAGGCGGCCGGCATCCGTACACCGGCCGAGGCCGGCGCCATCACCGAGCCGCTGTACGTCGGCGAGCCCGCGTGGCAGGTCGGCCGGCGCACCCTCACCGGGCCGCCCGAACGGCTGGCGGACTCGCTGCGCGAGTACCGGGCGATGGGCGTCCAGCAGATCCAGGTCCGGTTCCGCAGCCGGAGCCGTACCGAACTCCTCGACCAGATGGCGGCGTTCGCCGCCGGAGTGGCCCCGCACCTCGACAGCTGAGACGCACGGTGAATCCCGAAGGGACCGGTACGGCATGGGCAAGCTGGACGGCCGGGTCGTCATCATCACGGGCGCGGCGCGCGGCCAGGGGGAACAGGAGGCGCGGCTGTTCGCCGCCGAGGGCGCGCGGGTGCTGCTCGGCGACGTACTGGACGGGCCGGGGAAGGCGCTGGCGGAGGAACTCGGCGACGACCGCGCCCGCTACGTCCACCTGGACGTGGGCCGGGAAGCGGACTGGGCGGCGGCGGTCCGGGCCGCCGGGGAGGCGTTCGGCACGGTCGACGGGCTGGTGAACAACGCCGGCATCCTGCGCTACAACGAGCTGGCCGCCACCCCGCTCGCAGAGTTCCAGCAGGTGGTGCGGGTCAACCAGGTCGGCGCCTTCCTCGGCATGAAGGCGGTGGTCCCGGAGCTGACGGCGGCCGGCGGCGGCACCATCGTCAACACCGCCTCCTACGCCGCGCTGTCCGGCATGGCGTACCTGACCGCGTACGCGGCGTCGAAGGCCGCCGTGGTCGGGATGACGCGGGTGGCGGCGATGGAGCTGGCGGGCCGGGGCATCCGGGTCAACGCGGTGTGCCCTGGGGCCATCGACACCCCGATGACCCGGCCGGAGCGGGTGGCGGCGGACGGCGGCCCGGCGGCCCCGGACGCCGACCTGGAGGCGTTCTACGGCAGGCTCGTCCCGCTGGGGCGGATCGGGCGGCCGGAGGAGGTGGCCCGGCTGGCGCTCTTCCTGTCGTGCGCGGACTCCTCGTACATCACCGGGCAGCCGTTCGTCATCGACGGCGGCTGGCTCTCCGGCACCGGCATCCACTGACGCCCGGCGGTCTCACCTGACGACTCGTCAGGTATTGACGCTCCGTCCGCCCGGTGCCAGAGTCGGCCCGTAACTGACGCCCCGTCAGTTCACTGCGCACGGCGGACGAGGGACGGTGAACCTCCGATGGAATTCGGGCTGTTCGTACAGGGATACGTACCCGCCGCACGGGCGAAGGCGGACCCCGAGGCGGAGCACCACGCACTGCTGGAGGAGACCGAATACGTCATCCAGGCCGACCGGTCCGGGTTCAAGTACGCCTGGGCCTCCGAGCACCACTTCCTGGAGGAGTACTCCCACCTGTCGGCCAACGACGTCTACCTGGGCTACCTCGCCCACGCCACCGAGCGCATCCACCTCGGATCCGGCATCTTCAACCCGCTCGCGCCGGTCAACCACCCGGTCAAGGTCGCCGAGAAGGCGGCCATGCTCGACCACCTCTCCGGGGGCCGCTTCGAGTTCGGCACCGGACGCGGCGCGGGCAGCCACGAGATCCTGGGATTCATGCCGGGCGTCACCGACATGAACCACACCAAGGAGCTGTGGGAGGAGACCATCGCCGAGTTCCCCAGGATGTGGCTCCAGGACGAGTACCAGGGCTTCCGGGGGAAGCACTGGCAGCTGCCGCCGCGCAAGGTGCTGCCGAAGCCGTACGGGCCCGCCCACCCGCCGATGTGGTACGCGGCCGGCTCACCGTCCTCGTACGCCATGGCGGGGAAGAAGGGGCTGGGCGTGCTGGGCTTCAGCGTGCAGAAGGTCGCCGACATGGAGTGGGTCGTCGAGTCGTACAAGACGGCCGTGGCGCAGGCCGAGCCGGTCGGCGCGTACGTCAACGACAACGTGATGGTCACCTCCACCGCGATCTGCGCCGAGACCCACCAGAAGGCGGTCGAGATCGCGGTCGGCGGGGGGCTCAACTACCTCCAGTCGCTGCTGTTCCGCTACCACGACACCTTCCCGCGCCCCGAGGGCATCCCCGAGTGGCCCGAGCTGCTGCCCGAGTACACCGAGGAGATCATCGAGCTGCTGATCGCCGAGGAACTGATGATCTGCGGCGACCCGGACGAGGTCTTCCGGCAGTGCAAGCGCTGGGAGCAGGCCGGTGCCGACCAGCTCTCCTTCGGCCTGCCGATCGGCGTCTCGCCCGAGGACACCCTCACCACCATCCGGCTGATCGGCGAGCACGTCATCCCGAAGATCGACACCGACCCGGTCCACCGCACCGCCCGCTTCCGGCAGGCCGCCGCCTGACCGGCCCGCCACCGCCCGAGGAGCCCGTGCCCGAGCGAAAGGGACCCGGATGCTCGACCACCTGATCAAGGGCGCCACGATCGTCGACGGCACCGGCGCCCCCGCGTACCAGGCCGACCTCGCCGTCCACCAGGGCCGGATCGCCGCGGTCGGCCGGATCACCGAACCCGCCCGGACGGCCGAGGACGCCCACGGCCTCGTCCTCGCCCCCGGCTTCGTCGATCCGCACACCCACTACGACGCCCAGCTCTTCTGGGACCCGTACGCCACCCCGTCCATGCACCACGGCGTCACCACCGTCGCGGGCGGCAACTGCGGCTTCACCCTCGCCCCCCTCAACCCGGACCGGCCCGGCGACGCCGACTACACCCGCCGCATGCTGAGCCGGGTCGAGGGCATGTCGCTGGCGGCGCTGGAGCAGGGCGCGCCCTGGAACTGGTCCGGCTTCGGCGAGTACCTGGACGCGCTGGACGGCCGGACCGCCGTCAACGCGGGCTTCATGGTCGGCCACTGCGCGCTGCGCCGCCACGTCATGGGCCCGGACGCCATCGGCGGTCAGCCCACGGATGCCCAGTTGGACACCATGCTCCGACTCCTCCACGAGGCCATGGACGCGGGCGCCTGGGGCCTGTCCACCACCCAGTCCTCGACCCACGCCGACGGCGACGGCGAGCCGGTCGCCTCCCGGCACGCCCGCCCCGCCGAACTCCTCGCCCTGTCCCGTGCGGTCGCCGACCACGAGGGCACCCAGCTGGAGGCGATCGTCGCCGGGTGCCTCGACCGGTTCGCGGACGAGGAGATCGACCTGCTCGTCGGGATGACGGCCGCCGCCGGGCGCCCGCTGAACTGGAACGTGCTGACCATCGACAGCGCCGTACCGGAACGGGTGCCCCGGCAGCTGGAGGCGAGCGAACGGGCGCGTAGGGCGGGCGGCCGGATCGTCGCCCTGACCATGCCGATCCTCACCCCGATGAACATGTCGCTGCGCACCTTCTGCGCCCTCAACCTCATCCCCGGCTGGGGCGACATCCTCGCCCTGCCCGTACCGGAGCGCATCGCCCGGCTGCGCGACCCGGCCGTACGGGAGGAGATGCTGCGGCACGCGGCCAGTGAGGAGGCGGGCGTCTTCCGGCGGCTGGCGGACTTCGCCCGGTACGTCATCGGCGACACGTACTCCGCCGCCAACGCCGGACTGAGCGGCCGGGTGGTCGGCGACATCGCCGCCGAACGCGGGCTGGACCCCTTCCACTGCCTGGTGGAGATCTGCGCCGAGGACGAGCTGCGCACCGTCCTGTGGCCGATGCCGACCGACAACGACCCGGAGAGCTGGGCCTTGCGGCAGCGCACCTGGCAGCACGAGGACGTTCTGCTGGGCGGCTCCGACGCGGGCGCCCACCTGGACCGGATGTGCGGCGCCCCGTACACGACGCGCTTCCTCGGCGACTGCCTGCGCGGCCGGAAGCTGGTGGGGCTGGAGGCGGCCGTACGGATGCTGACCGACGACCCGGCCCGGCTGTTCGGGCTGCGCGACCGCGGCCGGATCGCGGTGGGCCACCACGCCGACCTGGTGCTCTTCGACCCGGAACGGATCGACGCCGGTCCGGCCACGCTGGTGCACGACCTGCCGGGGGACAGCCCGCGGCTGGACTCGCGGGCGGCCGGGATCGTGAGCGTACGGGTCAACGGCGTCGAGA
Source organism: Streptomyces sp. NPDC018019 (assembly GCF_044327805.1). Lineage (NCBI taxonomy): Bacteria > Bacillati > Actinomycetota > Actinomycetes > Kitasatosporales > Streptomycetaceae > Streptomyces > Streptomyces sp. NPDC018019. The sequence continues at coordinate 314,818 of NZ_JBIRGD010000001.1, forward strand.
CGGTCCGGGACGGCACGGTCACCGGGGCGGTGCCGGGAACGGTGCTGCGGTCGGGCCGGGACACCGGAACGGTGCGGACGCGGTGAGCACGGAGGGACTGCCCGCGCCCCGGCCCGAGCGGCTGCTGATCGGCGGCGAGTGGACCGCACCCGACCACGGGCACTACGAGGTCATCGACCCGGCCACCGAGGAGACCGTCGGACTGGCGGCGGAGGCGAGCCGCGACCAGGTGCACGCGGCGGCCCGCGCGGCGCGCGAGGCGTTCGAGCCGTGGTCGCGCACGGTGCCCGGGACCCGTGCGCGCGTGCTGGACCGGGCCGCCGAGATCCTGGCGCGCCACATCGGCCCGTACACCAGGCTCGCGCGGGCGGAGACCGGGGCGACGACCGGCACGGCCCGCGCGATGCAGGTCGGCGTCGCCGTCGCCCGCCTGAAGCGGTACGCGCGCGGCGCGCTGGAGCCCGTGGAGACGCCTCTCCCGCCCCAGGTCAACGAGGCGGGCCCGTTCGGGAGGGCGACCGTCCTCGGCGCGCTCGCGGTGCGCCGCCCCGTCGGCGTGGTCACCTGCATCACCTCGTACAACAACCCGTGGGCCAATCCGGCGGGCAAGATCGCGCCCGCGCTGGCCATGGGCAACACGGTCGTGGTCAAACCCGCCCCGCAGGACCCGCTGTCCGTCCACCGCCTGGCCGAGGCCCTCCAGGAGGCCCTGGACGAGGCCGGGGCGCCGCCGGGCGTGGTGAACCTGGTGACCGGCGCGGACCCGGCGGTCGGCGAGGCCGCGGTGGACGCGCCGGACGTGGACATGGTGAGCTTCACCGGCTCCACGGCCGTCGGACAGCGCATCGCCGAGGTGTGCGGGCGCGGCATGAAACGCCGGCTCCTGGAGCTGGGCGGGAAGGGCGCCGCGCTGGTCTTCGACGACGCCGACCTGGACGCGGCCGTCGCGGGCATCGGCACCACGTACTCCTTCTACAGCGGGCAGATCTGTACGGCGCCGACGCGCGTGCTCGCCCAGCGCGGCATCCACGACCGGCTGGTGGAACGGCTGGCCGCGTACGCGGACCGGCTGACGGTCGGTGACCCGGCCGCGGCGGACACGGTCGTCGGCCCGGTGATCTCCGCCGCCCACCGCGACCGCGTCGAGTCGTACGTCGAACTGGGCCGCAAGGAAGGCGCCCGGCTGGTCACCGGCGGCGACCGCCCGTCCCTGCCCCGCGGCTTCTACGTGGCCCCCACGCTCTTCACCGAGTGCACCCCCGCCATGCGGATCGTCCGGGAGGAGATCTTCGGCCCGGTGGTCGTCGTCCTCCCCTTCGGCGACGAGGAGGAGGCCGTCGCGCTCGCCGACGACAGCGACTACGGCCTGCTGGACTACGTGTGGTCCGGGGACGTGGCGCGGGCGTTCCGGGTGGCGGGGCGGCTGCGCGCGGGCGGCGTCGGCGTCAACACGGTCGGCCGCAACATGGAGGCGCCGTTCGGCGGCTTCAAGCGGAGCGGGGTGGGGCGCGACGTCGGCTCGTACGCGCTGCACGCGTACAGCGAGACGCAGGCGGTGGTGTGGCCGGGGTGAGGCCGGCGGGAGGCGGGGACGAGACCGGACGGGAAAATTTTGAACCGGGGCAAAACGGGCAGCGCTGCGGTTCCCGCAGTCCGGAACTCGACGGTCCGGCCTTCAAGTTACCGCCCGTAACGCGCGGCTCCCCTTGAAAACCTCGATCAACGGCCGGGCAGCGCCCGCAGAAGCGAAGGTTTCCCCGTCCTTCGAGGGTGGATCTTCGGCCCCGGGATGCGGAAACAGCAGCACTTAACGTCCTGTTCATGGTTCAGGCAGACCCCCGGCCCCAGGCCGGAGACACGGTAACGAGGGCCGGCGGCGCGGCCGGTGGCGGCACCGGCGAGGCCCGCGGCAAGGGGCTGAGCGGCAACTCCGTCGGCCTGCTCGGCAGCGCCGTCATCGGCGTCTCGACCGTCGCCCCCGTCTACTGCCTGACCTCGACGCTCGGCCCCACCGTCGGCGAAGTCGGCCTCCAGATGCCGGCCGTCTTCCTCGCGGGCTTCCTGCCGATGCTGCTGGTCGCCTTCGCCTACCGCGAGCTGAACAGGGCCGTGCCCGACTGCGGCACCTCCTTCACCTGGTCGGTCAAGGCGTTCGGTCCCCGTATCGGCTGGATGTGCGGCTGGGGCCTGGTGATCGCCACGATCATCGTGCTCTCCAACCTGGCGGGCGTCGCCACCTCCTTCTTCTGGCTCCTGCTCGGTGAACTGACCGGCAGCGACGCCATCGCCGCCCTGGACGGCAACAAGGCCGCCCACGTCCTGACGTGCCTGGCCTTCATCGCCCTCGCCACCGCCGTCAGCTACCGCGGCATGACCGCCACCAAAGGCGTCCAGTACGCCCTGGTCGGCCTCCAACTGGCCGTGCTGGCCGTCTTCGTGGCCATGGCCTTCGCCAAGGCGGGCGACGGCGGCTTCGCCGGCTCCCTCCACTTCTCGATGAGCTGGCTGAACCCCTTCGCCGTCCCGTCCTTCTCGGCCTTCACCGCGGGCCTGTCCCTCTCGATCTTCATGTTCTGGGGCTGGGACGCCTGTCTGACCGTCAACGAGGAGACCGCGGGCAGCGCGAAGACCCCCGGCCGCGCGGCGCTCCTGGCCATGGTCGTCCTGATCGGCTCGTACCTGGTGACCGCCGTCGCCGCCCAGATGTACTCGGGCGTCGGCACCAAGGGGCCCGGCCTGGGCAACCCGGACACCGCCGACAACGTCTTCGCGGCCCTCGCCGGCCCGGTGATGGGCCCGGCCCTCGGCGTACTCCTGTTCGTCGCGGTCCTCGCCTCGGCCGCCGCCAGCCTCCAGACCACCTTCATCCCGGTGGCGCGCACGGTCCTGGCGATGAGCGCGTACGAGGCCCTGCCGCCGTCCTTCGCCCGTGTCCACCCGCGCTTCCGCTCGCCGGGCCGGGCCACCGTCGCGGCGGGCATCGCCACCGGCGTCTTCTACGCCGGGATGACGTTCCTGTCGCAGCACGTCCTCGTCGACACCATCTACGCCCTCGGCCTCATGATCTGCTTCTACTACGCGATCACGGCCTTCGCCTGCGCCTGGTACTTCCGCCGCGAACTGCGCGACTCGGCCCGGAACATGCTCTTCAAGGGCGTCTTCCCCGCCCTCGGCGGCCTGCTCCTGTCCGCCGTCTTCGGCAAGACCCTCACCGACATGTGGAACCCCGCCTACGGCTCCGGCAGCTCCGTCTTCGGGGTCGGCTCGGTCTTCGTCATCGGCGTCGGGCTGCTGCTGCTCGGGTTCGTCCTGATGCTGGTGATGCGGCGGCGCAGCCCGAGGTTCTTCCGGGGCGAGGTGCTGACGCGGTCCACCCCGGCGATGGTGGTGGAGGAGTAGAACCCCTCGCTTCCTAGCTTGCTAGCATGCTAGCCTCCACTCGTGGGTGATGAGGAAGTCAAGCAGTTCAACGTCTATCTGCCGGTCTCGCTGATCAAGCAGGTCAAGTACCGCGCCCTCGACTCGGGCCGGTCCTTGTCGGCGCTGGTGGCGGACGCACTGCGCGCCTACCTGGACGAGTCCGCCGAGCAGGACCGCGATGCGGCCGGAAAGGAGCAGCGAAATGGCGACTGAAGGTATCGAGGCCGTCTTCCTGGAGACGCACAACTGGGGAAAGGCGGCGAGGTTCTTCCAGTCCCTGGGGTACGAACTGGAGTTCTCGACCGGCCACGACTCCGGGCAACTCCGCAACGGCGACGGCCCGTACGTCTTCATCGCGGAGGTGCCCGAGGACCGGAAGCCCGAGGCGCGGGCCGTGCTGAAGGTGCCGGACGAGGACGCGTTCCGCCCCGGCCCGGACGTCGAGGTGGTCACCCCGTTCGAGGACACCCACTTCGGCACCAGGATGGCGACCGTCCGCGACCCCGACGGCCGGCTGTGGAGCCTCCAGGCTCCCGGCAAGGGCTGAGCGGCCGAGGAGGCGGCACCATGACGCACGGGACTGCCGAGGCCCCCGACAACACCGCGGTGCGCTGCGCGCTGTGGCGGGCCATGCACGTACGGGTCGATGCGGCGCCCCACGTCCTGGAGGACGAGGTGGGCCTCCGGCTGGCGGACCCCGGCCCCGACTGGCCGCGCCGCCCGGACATGGACCCCGCGGCCACCAGGACGTTCCGGGCGGCGATGGTGGCCCGCGCCCGGTTCGTCGAGGACCTGGTCGTCCAGCAGGCCGAGCGGGGCGCCACCCAGTACGTCATCCTCGGGGCCGGTCTGGACACCTTCGCCCAGCGCAGGCCCGAGACCGCCGGCCGCCTGCGGCTCTTCGAGGTCGACCAGCCCGCCACCCAGGCGTTCAAGCGCCGCCGCCTCCTCGAACTCGGCTACGGCATCCCCGAGTGGCTGCACCTCGTACCGGTCGACTTCGAGGCGGGCGAGTCGTGGTGGGAACGGCTGACCGCGGCCGGGTTCGAACCGCACCGCCCGGCGGTCGTCGTCTCCACCGGCGTCAGCATGTACCTCACCGAGGACGCGATCACGGCCACGCTGCGCCAGGTCGCCGCGCTCGCGCCGGGGTCGGTCTTCGCCATGACCTTTCTGCTGCCCGCCGACCTCGTCGCCGAAGCCGACCGGCCCGGCCTGCGGACCAGCCAGGAAGGCGCCCATCGGTCCGGCACGCCGTTCCTCAGCTTCTACGCCCCGCAGGACATGCTGGCGCTGGCGCACGAAGCCGGCCTGAAGAACGCGCGGCACGTACCCGGCACGGCACTCGCCGAGCGCTACTTCACCGGCCGCACCGACGGCCTCCGCCCGTCCAGCGGCGAGGACTTCCTGGTGGTCACCGTCTGACCGGGGCGCGCGGCGGGGGCTCGGCGGGGGACCGGCGGGGGACCGGCGGGTGGGAGTCCGCTACGCCGCCTGCCGTTCCCGCACCGCCCGCCGGGTCTCCTCCTCGACCAGATCGAAGTTGATCTCCGCCGCCGCGTGGACGCCCATCGCGGCGGCGCCGCTGACCTTGGCCATCGGGTCGGCGACGTTGCCCGCCACCCACACACCGGGGACGCGTGTCGCGCCTCCGGGCGCGGCGGCCACGTAATTCCCCAGCACGGCTCCGCCCTCCGTGGCCTGCTCGGCCACCACCAGCCCCAGGCTCTCGATCACCTTGGACCGTACGTCGAAGCGCGGCGCGACGACCAGGGCCTGGCACGGCACCACCGACCCGTCGGCCAGCCGCACGCCCGACATCCGGTCGTCCCCGGCGCCCGCCCGTCCGGCGGTCTCCAGCCCGCTCACCTCGCCGTCCACCACGGCGACGCCACGCGCGGCAAGCTGTTCGTACTGCTCGTCGGTGGGCTCGGGCCCCGTGTGCAGGAAAAGCCGTACGTCATCGCTCCACTGCCGCCACAGCAGCGCCTGCCGTACGGCCATCGGCCCGGTGGACAGCACCCCGATCGCCTGGTCGCGCACCTCATAGCCGTGGCAGTAGGGGCAGTGCAGCACGTCCCGCCCCCACCGCTCGGCAAGCCCGGGAACGCCGGGGAGCTCGTCGACCAGCCCGCTCGCCACGAGCAGTCGCCGCGCCGCCACGGTCTTCCCGCTGCCGAGCGTGACGCGGAACCATCCCTCCCCCACCGGTTCGGCGGCCACCGCCTCGTCCGCCACGACCTCGCCCCCGTACCCGGCCACCTCCGCCCGCCCCGCGGCCAGCAACTCGGCAGGCGGCACCCCGTCCCGCGTCAGATAACTGTGCGAGGCCACCGCCGGCGCATTCCGGGGCCGCCCGGCATCCACCACCAGCACCTCCCGCCGAGCCCGCCCCAACACCAGAGCCCCGGCCAGCCCGGCGGCTCCGCCGCCGATCACTACGACGTCGTAGTGGGGTTCGTCGTGATTGGGGGCGGTCTGGGCGCTCCGGATCTCTTCCACAGCCATGTGACTACCTCCTCAGTGTGGAGGAGACAGTGCGCTGGACGGGGGCACTCTGGCAAGCAATGTTGCCGTTATGGCAATCCCCGGCTGGATCGGCCCGTACTCCTGCCGCTCAGGACTTCATCGCCGCCACGTCCCGGACCCGTTCGCTCAGCTCGCGTGCCGCCCCGGTGCGGTGGTGCGGGCGGAGGTGGCTGCGGAGGGTGGCGAAGTGGGTGTCGGCGCGGGTGGAGGAGATTTCGGTGTAGTCGTCGAGGAAGCGGTGCCACGTCGCGCAGGCGGCGTCGAGGTGGCCCAGTTCGAACTGGCGCTGCGCGAGCAGGGCGTGGGAGTGGACGCGGCCCTGGCGTTCCTGGCGGGGCTGGGCCTTCAGGGAGCTGAGCAAGGCTTTGATCGAGCCGGGCAGGTCCTTGGACTCGTACAGCACGTGCGAGACATGGAAGAGGTACGCCGACCGGTCGTAACCGCCGATCGACTCGCGCCGGGAGTCCGCTTTCGACAGCGCGGTCTCCGCCTCCCGCAGCCGGGTGACCGCCGTGTGCCGGTCCCCGGTCATCGAGGCGGCGTGGGCCTGCTGGCCGCGGAGGAAGGCCACCAGGCGCGGCCCGGCCGAAGGCGCGGCGGCCGCTGCCGAGTCGGCCAGATCCAGGGCCTTCCCGCCGTAGCCGAGGCTGGACGCCTGGAGGGACATGCCGCGCAGTGTGCGGCAGTACGTGAGGTGGTCGTCGGCCTCGCCCGCCAGGTGCAGGGCCTTCACGTAGTAGCGCTGCCCGAGGCCATGGGCGCGTTCGTACATCGCCATCCACCCGGTGAGGTACGTCAGGTCAGCGGCGGCGGCGAGCAGGTCCCGGTGCACCCGCTCCGTGGCGGGGGCCGTCAGCCACGGCCCGACCGAGTTCACGAGGAAGGCAGCCGCCATCGGCCGTGCGTGCCCGCCCCCGAACTCGTCGAGGATGTCCGCCACCCGGTCGGTCACCGTACGGACCGTTTCGACCTGGGCGGAGCCGACACGACCGGTCCGGCCGGGCCGCGCCGCCGCTTCGGCCCGCCCCGCGAGGTCCGAGAAGAGCGGTACGGCCAGGGCGGCCGAGTAGAGACCGGCTTGGAGGAGGCCGCGGCGGGATGGGTCCATGTCGTCCCGGCTCATGTCGAGGAGTTCTTCGACGGCCGACCCGTGGGCCGGGCGGGTGCCGCCCGGCGGAGTGGGGAAACCGGCTTCCAGGTGGGTGACCGGACGCCCGAGGCGCCTGGCCAGAGATTCCAGGATGACGGGCCGGACCTGCGACTTCGGCATGGTGCCGGAGAGCCAGTGGGCCACCGCCGACTGCCCGTAGCGGAGCGTGAGCCCCGCTTCCGCTCCGGCGCGGTTCACCGCGTTGGCGAACTGCTGCTCGGTCCACGCGGCCTGCCGCAGCAGGCGGGTGAGGCTGGTGTTCGGTGTGCGCCGATCGCTCGCCATGGTCAACTCCCGCCAGCATTCATGGCTTTCATCTTCACGCCCGTCTTCCACGGTACTCGCGCGGCTGCCACTGAGGGTTACCTCTGTGGACGGACGAGCCACCGCGACCGAGGCGGCTCGGCACTCGGGTAACGAGAGAGCAGCGGTGAGGGAATGGATACGCAGGGACACAGGGAACCGGAGCCGTCGGGTGTCGACTTCGCGGCGGCACGGCGCACCGTGAGCGCGATCAAGGAGCGGATCAAGGTCTGTTCGGCCGACGAGGACACGGAGCACCTGATGGGCGAGGCACGCGTGATCCTGTCGGCGCTGATTCCGCTGGTCGAGGCGTATGTGCGGCGGCTGCCGTGCACGTCGCTGGAACGGGGCCGGGGCTGTGACACGGTCGCACGTGCCCGGACGGCCCTCACCTGGACGCATACGGGGAGCAGCCTGACGTACCTCGGCTACGTCGCCCATGTCGCCGATCACCTCCTGGGGTACTTCCCGGACCGGATTCCGGAGGAGGCCGAGTAGGTCAGCGGCGGCACGGGGCCCGCTTCCGGATCAGTCCCACCCCCGCCCCAAGAAGATCGGATTGGTCATGGCCGCCATGGGGCCCAGGGGGCCGGAGGCGGGGGCCGGGTGGCGGACTTCGGCGCGTGCGTAGGTGGCGTTGGCGGGGGTGGTGGGCCAGGTGGTGGTGGTCTTGGCGGAGGTGGGGAGGGGGGCGGTGAAGCGCTGGCCCTGGTCGGTGAGGAGGCGGACGGTGCTGCCGGGGGGCGCGCCGGTGACGTCGAGGCGGACGGTGACCGGGGCGGAGTCGGGTACGGCGAGGCGACCGCCGATGGTGGCGTGTTCGCCCTTGGGGCCGGTGGCGGTGAAGGCGAGGTCGAGGGCGGCGGATTCGGCGATCCAGACGCGGCCCGCGCGGATGCCGTCGTGGATCGCGTCGCGGGACAGCTCGTCGGCCAGGACGACGGTCTGCGGGAGGCCGATCACGTCCGGGTCGCGGTGGGCGTCGCTGTGGCCGACGGCGGGGAGGAAGGGGCCTCGGCCGCGGGTGTGCACCAGGAGAGCGTTGTCCCACTCGGCGATGGCCACCTCGTCGTCCAGGGTGAACGGGCCGTTCCAGACCTCGACCGCGTCCGCCTCGTCGTAGCCGAACTTCCAGTTGCAGCCGATGCAGGTGGCGTGCGGGTGGGCCGGGACGACCAGGCCGCCCGCGTGGCGGATACGGCGGGCGAAGCGGCCGAAGGCGCCGTCGCGGGCGCGGTAGCGCCAGTCGATGAAGACTCCCGGGTCGGTGCCCATCGCGACCACGTGCCCGTTGCGGGTGGTGACCTCCTCACCCGTGAGGATGAGCAGGTCGTCGCCCCACAGGCCCTCCCAGGCCGGGTGCGAGGCAGTGGTGTTGTGCTCGGTGGTGGTGATGAAGTCCAGGCCGGCGGCACGGGCCAGGGCGGCGATCTGGGCCGGAGTGCGCTTGCCGTCGGAGTAGACGGAGTGGAGGTGGCTGTCGCCCCGGTACCAGGAACGGCCGCGGCCCTTGGCACGTTGGGGCGGGTAGGCGGGGGTGCGAGGGGTGCCCGGGGTGCCGTGGCGGAGGGTGATGGTCACTTCATAGGTGAGGCCCTGCGGGGCGACGGTGTAGGGGCCGAGGGCGATGTGCCAGGTGCCCGCGTTGATGGGGCCCGGGAGATAGCCGGGCGTGGCGTCGTCGGCGCGGAGGAAGAACTCCGTACGCGCGCCTCCCGACCAGCCGCGGAAGCCGCGTCCGCCCAGATCCGTACCGCGTTCGTCGAAGATGCCGATGTCGCAGGCGTTGCCCGCGGTGCCGGGCGGGGTCGCGGGACGGTCGTAGGTGTAGGCGACGGCGATCTCGCGTACGCCGTCGGGGACTTCGACGGGGAGGTAGACGTAGTCGGGCGCGCCGGGGGGCAGCCGGCCGGTGACCTTGCGGGTGTCCTCGCGGAGGCCGTCACGGCGTCCGCCGCCGGGGCCCCCACCGTCCCGCGCCGTCCCGCCGTCGTCGGCCGCCGCGAAGCTCACACCGTTCAACGTAAGCGCCGCGGCGGCTCCCGTCACCAGCAGCGCGCGGCGCCCGAGCGGGCCACTGGTTCTGTCGTCGTCGCACATGGGTCACCGCTCCCGGGGTCGGCGTGGAAGACCGGCGTGGAGAAACCGCGTGGTGGAACTCTCGTATTGAGGCGTGAACGGGCGGACAAGGGAAGGGGGCGGGGCGGAGACGCTCTCGTGTGGCGCACCCTCCGGCGTGATGTGCGCACCCGGAACCGGCGCCTCATGGACGCTGTCCGTCCCCGGCGGTAGGAAGGGAACACTGCCGAACGCGGAGGTACGCCCAGCATGCGGATCTCGACCACCATCTTCCTGACCGACGAGACGATCCGGCCGGACCGGCTGGCCCGGGAACTGGAGCGGCGCGGTTTCGCCGGGCTCTACCTCCCCGAGCACACGCACATCCCGGCCAGCCGCGACACGCCCGCCCCCATGGGCGAGCCGCTGCCCCGGGAGTACGGGCGCACCCTCGACCCGTTCGTGGCGCTGGGCCAGGCCGCCGCCGTCACCGAACGGCTGACGCTCGCCACCGGCATCACCCTCGTCGCCCAGCACGACCCGATCGCGCTGGCCAAGCAGGTCGCCACGCTCGACTTCCTCTCCGGCGGGCGCTTCACGCTCGGTGTCGGCTACGGCTGGAACGTGGAGGAGGCGGCCGACCACGGGGTCGCGTGGCCGACGCGGCGAGCGCTGGTGCGGGACCGGATGCGGGTGATGCGCGCCCTGTGGGCGGACGAGCCGACCGCGTACGAAGGCCGGTTCGCCTCCGTACGGGCGAGCCTGGCGCACCCGAAGCCGGTCAAGGGCGCGCCGCGCACGCTGCTCGGCGGCGCGGCCGGGCCCCGGCTCTTCGCGAGCGTCGCGGAGTTCGCGGACGGCTGGCTGCCGATCGGCGGCGCGGGCCTGGCGGAGTCGCTGCCGGCCCTGCGGCGGGCGTGGGCGGCGGCGGGCCGGGAGGGCGAGCCGGCCGTGGTGCCGTACGCGGTGCGGCCGTCGGCCGGCAAGCTGGCGCGGCTGCGGGACCTGGGGGTGGAGGAGGTCGTGGTGGGGCTGCCGTCCGCCGGGGAGGCGGAGGTGCTGCGGGCGCTGGACGAGTTCGCGCAGTATCTGTGAGCAGTGGGGGTGCTGGACGAGTTCGCTCAGTGTCAGTGAGCAGCGGGGGCGCTGGACGCGTCCGCGCAGGGGGCAGGGGGCCCGGCTTCCGCCCGCCGTCACACTCCGCCCGCCCAGTCTGCCCACCGCACCTCCGGAGGGAACCTCCGTCTGGCGTGATCAGTGGCACACCCTCGGAGGCCGTCCGGTCGGCGGCGCTGTCGGTGGTCGCTCGTATGCTCGTTGGATGACTAGCAGCGCGCAGGTACCCGGGCAGGGGACGGACCGGGTGGCGGTCCCCACCGGCACGCCCTCTTCGGCCACCGCCCCCACCGCCAACGCCATGCGCCGCGCCCTCAAGCGCGCCCGCGACGGCGTCGCGCTCGACGTCGGTGAGGCCGCGGTGCTGCTCCAGGCCCGCGGGGACGACCTGCGCGACCTGTGCGCGTCCGCGGCCCGGGTGCGCGACGCCGGCCTGGAGGCCGCCGGCCGCCCCGGCGTCATCACGTACTCCAAAAGCGTGTTCATCCCGCTCACCCGCCTGTGCCGGGACAAGTGCCACTACTGCACGTTCGTCACCGTCCCCGGCAAGCTGCGCCGCGCCGGACACGGCATGTTCATGTCCCCCGACGAGGTGCTGGACATCGCCCGCCGCGGCGCCGAACTGGGCTGCAAGGAAGCGCTGATCACGCTCGGCGACAAGCCGGAGGAGCGCTGGCCCGAGGCGCGCGAGTGGCTGGAGGCCGAGGGGTACGACTCCACGATCGCCTACGTACGCTCCATCGCCATCCGCATCCTGGAGGAGACGGGGCTGCTGCCCCACCTGAACCCGGGCGTGCTGTCCTGGACGGACTTCCAGACCCTCAAGCCGGTCGCCCCGTCGATGGGCATGATGCTGGAGACCACCGCCGAGCGCCTGTGGAGCGAGCCCGGTGGTCCCCATTACGGCTCCCCTGACAAGGAACCGGCCGTACGGCTGCGCGTCCTGGAGGACGCCGGGCGCTCCAACGTGCCGTTCACCAGCGGCCTGCTCATCGGCATCGGCGAGACCTACGAGGAGCGCGCCGAGTCGCTGTTCGCGCTCCGCAAGGTGCAGCGCGCCTACCACGGCATCCAGGAAGTCATCGTGCAGAACTTCCGGGCCAAGCCGGGCACGGCCATGAGCGGCATGCCGGACGCCGAGCTGGAGGACCTGGCCGCCACCGTCGCCGTCGCCCGGCACATCCTCGGCCCGTCCGGCTGCCTCCAGGCGCCGCCGAACCTGGTCGACTCCGAGTACGCGCTGCTCATCGACGCGGGGATCGACGACTGGGGCGGCGTCTCCCCGGTGACGCCCGATCACGTCAACCCCGAGCGGCCCTGGCCGCAGATCGACGAACTGGCCGAGAAGTCCGCCGCCGCGGGCTTCGTGCTGCGCGAACGGCTCGCCGTCTACCCGGAGTACGTGCAGCGCGGCGAGCCCTGGCTCGACCCGCGCCTGCTGCCGCACGTCCGCGCCCTGGCCGACCCGGAGACCGGCCTGGCCCGGGAGGACGCGGTGGTCGAGGGCCGCCCCTGGCAGGAGCCCGACGAGGGCTTCTCGATGAGCGCCACGGGCCGTACGGATCTGCACCGCACCATCGACACGGACGGCCGCACGGCCGACCGGCGCGACGACTTCGACGAGGTGTACGGCGACTGGGACGCGCTGCGCGAGGCCGCCGCCCCCGGCATGGCGCCCGAGCGCATCGACACGGACGTGCGCGCCGCGCTGGCGCAGGCCGCCGACGATCCCACCAAGCTGACCGACGGCCAGGCGCTGGCCCTGCTGCACGCCGACGGCCCGGCGCTGGACGCGCTGTGCGGCATCGCCGACGATCTGCGCCGCGCCACCGTCGGCGACGACGTCACGTACATCGTCACCCGCAACATCAACTTCACCAACGTCTGCTACACCGGCTGCCGCTTCTGCGCCTTCGCCCAGCGCCGTACGGATGCCGACGCCTACACCCTCTCCCTCTCCCAGGTCGCCGACCGCGCCCAGCAGGCCTGGGACGTGGGCGCGGTCGAGGTGTGCATGCAGGGCGGCATCCACCCCGACCTGCCCGGCACCGCGTACTTCGACATCGCGCGCGCCGTCAAGGAACGCGTCCCCGGCATGCACGTCCACGCCTTCTCGCCGATGGAGGTCGTCAACGGCGCGTCGCGCACCGGCCTGTCGGTCCGGGAGTGGCTGAGCGAGGCCAAGGCCGCCGGGCTGGACAGCATCCCCGGCACGGCCGCCGAGATCCTCGACGACGAGGTCCGCTGGGTGCTGACCAAGGGCAAGCTGCCCACCGCCACCTGGGTCGAGGTCATCAAGACCGCCCACGAGCTGGGCATCCGCTCGTCCTCGACGATGATGTACGGGCACGTGGACCAGCCCCGGCACTGGCTCGGCCACCTGCGGCTGCTCGCGGAGATCCAGCAGGAGACCGGCGGCTTCACCGAGTTCGTGACGCTGCCGTTCATCCACACCAACGCGCCCGTCTACCTGGCCGGCATCGCCCGGCCCGGCCCGACCACCCGCGACAACCGCGCCGTGACGGCCATGGCCCGCGTCCTGCTCCACCCGCACATCACCAACATCCAGACGAGCTGGGTCAAGCTCGGCACCGAAGGCGCCGCCGAGATGCTCCGCTCCGGCGCCAACGACCTGGGCGGCACGCTCATGGAGGAGACCATCTCCCGGATGGCGGGCTCCAGTTACGGCTCGTACCGCTCCATCCAGGACCTGGTCGCCATCGCGGACGCCGCGGGCCGGCCGTCGCGCGCCCGCACGACGACGTACGGACCGGTGTCCGCCGAGCGCGAGGCGGCGGCGCTGGCGTCGGACGGGCATCTGCCGGAGCTGTTGCCGGTGGTGGAGTAGGAGCCGGTGTCCGCAGCCCGGCCGGGCGGACAGAAGCTCTGCCCCCGGCCGGGGCGCCGCGCGGCGGGCCGTGTGGCGCTACGGTTACGCCCCAGAGCCCGCCGGGGGACGCAGGCCGGGAGGTGAGCGGTGGACCGCAGACGGCCCTCGCGCCAGGAGCTGATCCGGGCCCGGCGCGGCGACGGCTTCGTCGGCCGCGCCGGCGAACTCGCCGCGTTCCGCGCCAATCTCGCCCGGGACCCGGCCGACCCGGGCTTCCGGTTCCTGCATCACCTGCACGGCCAGGGCGGCGTCGGAAAGACCTCCCTGGTCCGGCGCTTCGAGCAGATGGCCCGCGAGCTGGGCGCGCTGACCGTGTACGTGGACGAGTCGGTGCACGGCGTCCCGGAGGCGATGGCCGAGATCAGCGCCCGGCTCGGCCGCCAGGGCAGCCCGCTGAAGTCCTTCGACAAGCTGCTGGCCACCTACCGGGAGCGGCGGCACGAGGCCGAGGCGGCACTCGCGGGGCCGGACGAACCGGGCGACGAGGCGCCGCCGTCGCCCGGCAGCCTGATCATCGCCAGGGCGGGCGTGGCGGGCATGGGCCTGATCCCGGGCGTCGGCCCGTTCGCCGGCGCGGTGGACACCACCCAGCTCGCCCGCGGCACCGACCGGCTGCGCAGCCGCATCGGCGCACGCCTGCGCAGCCACGACGACGTACGGCTGGTGCTGTCCCCGGCCGAGGTGCTGACGCCGGTCTTCGTCCGGGAGCTGAGCGACGCCGCCGACGCCGTCCCCGTACTGGCGCTGTTCTTCGACACGTACGAGGCGACCAGCCCGCTGCTGGACACCTGGCTGCGCGACCTGCTGTTCAGCGACCGCTACGGCCCGCTCGCGCCGAACGTCATGGTCACCCTCTCCGGGCGGGACCCGCTGGACCGGCGCTGCTGGGCCGACCACCTCGAACACGTCACGGACATCCCGCTGGACGCCTTCACGGAGGCCGAGGCCCGGCAGTACCTGACGGCCCGGGACGTCACCGACGCGGAGACCGTCGACATGATCCTGCGGCTGTCCGGCCGCCTGCCGGTCCTCGTCTCCACCCTGGCCGAGAGCCGGCCGCACGCGGCGGAGGCGGTGGACGACCCGAGCGACACCGCCGTCGAACGCTTCCTGAAGTGGGAGACCGACCCCGTGCGCAGGGACGCAGCGCTGGCCGCCGCCCTGCCGCGCAGCCTGGACGAGGACGTGTACCGGGAGGCGGTGGACGCCGAGGCCGCCGACCACTTCGGGTGGCTGTGCGCGCTGCCGTTCGTCACCCACCGGGGCGGTCGCTGGCAGTACCACGAGGTGGTCCGTACGGCGATGCTGCGCCTCCAGCGGCACCGCTCGCCGCGCGCCTGGGCGGAGCGGCACGGGCGGTTGGCGGAGGCGGCGCGGAGGGGGCGGGAGGAGTACGCGGGCGACCGGGATGCGGGCAGCGGGGACGCGGGCGCGTGCCGGCGGGACGAGCGGTGGCGGGAGCTGCGGCTGCGGGAGATCTACCACGCGTTGTGCGCCGATCCGCGGGGGTACCTGCCCGAGGCGCTGTCCGAGGTGACGGTCACCGCTCAGTACGAGCCGCCCGCCGTACGGCTGGTGGCGGAGACCGTGCGGCAGGCGGGGGAGGACGGGGACGCGCCGGACGTACGCGACTGGGGCGGGCGGCTGACGGCGGCGCTCGACGGGCCGGACGGCCTGGCAGGGGTGTTGACCACGCTGCTCGCCCGGCCCGGCCTCGGCGTACCGGAACAGGCGCTGATCCACCGCCTCCGCGGCCGTGAACACCGTAAGGCCGAGTCGTGGCATCAGGCGTTCGCCGACTTCGACCGGTGCCTTGAGCTGGCGCCGGACGATGTCCACGCGCTGGTGGGGCGGGGACTCACCTACCGGTACAAGCGCGACTTCGGGCCCGCCGTCCAGGACTTCTCCCGTGCCCTGGACCTCGATCCCGGCTCGGTCTCCGCGGCCTTCCACCTCGGAGAGGTCAACCGTCTGATGGGGCGGTACGAAGAGGCGCTGACGGCGTTCGACCGGCCGCTGGAACTCGATCCGCGCTACCCGCCGGCGCACGGCAGCCGCGCCGTCTGCCTGCGTCACCTGGGGCGCTTCGACGAGGCGCTGGCAGTGTTGGAACATGCCATCGAGCTGCATCCGGGCTACGCCTGGGCGATGGCCGAGCGGGGCATGACGTACCGCGCCATGGGCCGGTACGCGGAGGCGCTGGCGGAGTTCGACCGGGCGCTGGCCGTCAATCCGGCGTACGCGTGGGCCGCCGGGGCCCGGGGCCGGGTCGCGCTCCTCGCGGGGCGGCCCGCGGAGGCGGTGGCGGACTTCGACCGGCTCGTCGCGCTCGGGTCGGCCGATCCCTGGGCCTTCGCCCGCCGCGCCAAGGCGCACCAGCTGAGGGGTGCGGAGGCCGAAGCGCTCGCCGACTACGACAGGGCTCTGGCCGAGGCCGGCCGGGCCGCCGTACCGGGCGACGCCGGCCGGACCGCCGTACCGGACGTGTCCCGGGCCGTCTTCCTGTCCGCGCGGGCCGGGTGCCTGCGCCGTGCGGGGCAGCTCGAAGCGGCACGCGAAGCCGTCGAGGCGGCGTCGGCTCTGGCGCCTGACGAACCGCCGGTCCGGTACGAGGCCGCACTGCTCGCCGTCGCGGTGAGCGGGATACGGGAATCGGCGCCCGCCTGGGAGGCGCTACGGGACGCGCCGGTCCGGCCGCCGGACGGGGACGACCTCACGGGCCCGGCCGTCATCGCCGTCGTCAGCCGTTGCGCCCTCACCGACTGGGCCGGTGCGCGGGCCGCGCTCGCCGACCTGCTCGGCGACGGGGCGCCCTGGGAGCGGCTGGCCGAGACCGAGTTCGGGGTGCGCGACCTGGCGGCACTGTGGCCGGTGCCGGACGCGGCGGTCACCGATCAGCTGGCGGCGGTCCGCCGCGTACTCCTGCAACGGATGGCCGCGGCCGGCCCCAGGACGCCATGAACGGGCGGTACGCCCGCGCCCCACGCCCTCACCCTTCGTCCCCCGACTCCGCCTCCGCCTCGTGCTGAAGGATGCACTGCTGCCACTGCGCCAGCGCTTCCGCGCGGTCGCCGCCGGTGTCCTCGGCGGCGGAGATGAGCGCGTCGGCGGCCATCGCGGCCAGCCGTACGGTGATCTGGCACACGTCGCGCTGGGAGAGCGGCCGGAGGAGTTCCACGGCGCCGTCGCTGTCGCCGGCCAGGGCACAGGCGACGACGGCCATGGCGGTGCGGTCCCACTCGAACTCGGGCATGGACGGAGCATGCCCACGGGGCGCGGATGGCATGGCCTCGGTACGCAGGGGGCACGTCTGTGCTGATCGGGACCGTAGTGATCAAAAGCCGCTGCCGGGGTGACTGTTCGCATAACGTTCCTCGCCCGGTTTTGGCCTTTCTTGGTCGATTACAGTGCTGCGCAGGGGGAGCGTAAGGGCCCCGTAAGGAGTGGGCGGTCCACGGGGAGGGAACGAACGTGAGCGCAGCGGCAGGCGGCGCGGCCATCTGGGGCCGGGCCGAACAGCAGGACTTCCGCAGCCGGGTGCGGGGCTGCCTGCTGGGCGGGGCGATCGGGGACGCGCTCGGCGCGGGCATCGAATTCAGCTCGCTGGACGCGATCCGCGAGGCACACGGCGACGCGGGCGTCACGGACTACGTGCCCGCCTTCGGGCGGCGCGGCACCGTCACCGACGACACCCAGATGACGCTGTTCACCGTCGACGGCCTGATCCGCGCGCAGGTACGGCGCGACACCGGCGCCTGGCACCCGCCCACCGACGTGCACCGCGCGTATCTGCGCTGGGCCGCCACGCAGCGCGACTGGGGCCCCGACGAGCGCAAGAAGGACGACGGGTGGCTGGCGCGCGAGGAGTGGCTGTACGCGCAGCGGGCACCCGGCCGGGCCTGCCTGTCCGGGCTCGGTGACGACACGATGGGGACGCTGGAGCAGCCCAAGAACCCCGGGTCCAAGGGGTGCGGCGCGGTGATGCGGTCGGCGCCGTTCGGGCTGCTGGTCGGCTGGGAGCCGCAGCTGGTCTTCCAGCTGGCCGTCGAGTGCGCGGCCCAGACGCACGGCCACCCGACCGGTTACCTGGCGGCCGGCGCGTTCGCGGTGATCACCCACTCCCTGGCCCGGGGCGAGGACCTGGACGGTGCCGTGCAGAAGTCCCTCGCCCACCTCGCCGCCCGGCCCGGCCACGAGGAGACCGCCGAGGCACTCAGGCAGGCGCTCGGCGCCGTACGGCAGGGGATGCCGACGGCCGCCCGCGTGGAGTCGCTGGGCGAGGGCTGGACCGCCGAAGAGGCCCTGGCCATCGGCGTGTACTGCGCGCTGGTCGCCGAGGACGTCCGGCACGGGCTGCTGCTGGCGGTCAACCACAGCGGCGACAGCGACTCGACCGGCGCGATCTGCGGCAACCTCCTGGGCACGCTGCACGGCGAGACGGCGCTGCCGCCCGTATGGCTGGCCGAGCTGGAGGGCCGGGCGACGATCCTCCAACTCGCCGACGACTTCGCCATGGAGATGACCCAGGGCCCGGCCCTGCACGGACCGGGGAACTCGGCACCGGGGTGGCTGGAGCGGTACCCGCGCGCGTGACGCGGGGTGGCTGGAGCGGTACCCGCGCGCGTGACGCGGGGTGGTACGCGGGTTGGCGGGGGTGGAGGTGCGGGGTGGTACGCGGGTTGGCGGGGGTGGAGGCGCGGGGCGCAGTGACCGGGCGTCCGGCCGTGCGCCGTGTGCGGTGCGCCCGTATCGCGCGTACACCAGGGCGAATCGAACGGTCTCGCTCCCCCACCGGGGGGTTACCCAACGGGCGGCGCGCCGGAACCCGGCCCGCCCCATCACCCGCCCCATCACCCCCACCCCCGCCCCCCAATGCCCCGCTTTGGGGTGGCCTTGGTCGACAAACCGGCCCCGGGCGTGCGAGAACAGCCCAGGGGGGCCGCGGGCGGTCCGTGCCGGAGGCGTGCGAGGGGGAGAGAGACCATGGGCCGCTACCTGCTGCGCAGGCTGGCCAGTTACCTGGTCCTGGTGGTCGTGGCGGCGTCCCTGACGTACTTGCTCGCGGGCCTGAGCCTCAACCCCCGGGCCCGGTTCGAGGGCCGCAACCCGCCGCTGCCCGAGGCCGCCATCACCCGCACCCTCGACGACTACAACATGAATCCGGACACCCCGGTGGCCGTCCGCTTCGCACGCTGGGCCGGCGGTGTCGCCCACGGCGACCTGGGCCGGACCGTCGGCGGCGACTCGGTCAACGAGGACGTCGGCCGCCGGGTCGGTGTCAGCACCCGGCTGCTGTTCCTGGCCACTCTCGCCGGCTCGGCCCTCGGCGTGGCCGTCGGCGCGTACGGCGCGATCCGCCAGTACCGGCTGTTCGACCGGTTCTCGACCCTGGCCTCGTTCTTCGTGCTGGCCATGCCGGTGTTCGTGGTCGGCGTGGCGCTGAAGACGGGAGCCACCGCGCTCAACGACGGTACGCAGACGATCAAGGTGCTCGGTGAGTACGACGCGCAGTACGCCGGCCGGTGGGACCCCGCCGCCCTGCTCAACCGCGCCCAGCACATGCTGCTGCCCGCGCTCACCCTGATCATCGTGCAGGCCGCCCTGTACAGCCGCTACCAGCGCAGCACCATGCTGGACGTGCTCGGCGCCGACTTCCTGCGCACCGCGCGCGCCAAGGGCCTGCGCCGCCGCACCGCGCTGGTACGGCACGGACTGCGCACGGCCGTCCTGCCGGTCGTACCGCTGCTGGTCTACAACATCGTGCTGCTCTTCGCCGGTGCCACCTTCGTGGAGAAGACCTTCGGCTGGCACGGGATGGGCGAGCTGCTCGTCGACTCGGTCGCCGGCCAGGACGTCAACTCGGTCGCTGCGGTCGGCCTGTTCACCGCCGTCCTGGTGCTGGTCGCGGGGCTGCTCGCGGACCTGCTGTACGCGGCCCTGGACCCCCGCGTACGGGTGCGGTGATGCGTACCGCACGCGCGCGCCTCACCGCGCGCCGCTTCGCGCGCAACCGGCTCGCGCTCCTCGGGCTCGCGCTGCTGGTCCTGCTCTTCCTCGCCGCCTACGCGGGCCCGCTGCTGTCCCGGTGGGACCACCGCACCCACGACTTCCTGAACTTCCTGTCCGGGCCGTCCGCCGACCACTGGTTCGGCACCACCCAAAGCGGCCTGGACCTGTACGCGCTCACCCTGCGCGGCCTCCAGAAGTCACTGGTCATCGGCCTGCTGGTGGGCGTCGTTTCCACGGTGGTGTCCGCCGTGGTGGGGGCCTTCGCCGGCTACGTCGGCGGCTGGACCGACCGCGTCCTGATGGGTGCCGTCGATCTGCTGCTGGTGATGCCCGCGTTCCTGATCGTCGCCGTCCTCTCGCCCCTGGTACGCGGCTCCGGCTGGCCGGTCTTCGTCGTGCTGCTGGCCGCGTTCAGCTGGATGATCACCGGGCGGGTGGTCCGCAGCGTCACGCTCACGCTCAAGGAACGGGAGTACGTCAAGGCCGCGAAGTACCTGGGCGTACCGGCGCCGGTGATCGTCTTCCGGCACATCCTGCCGCAGATGGCCTCGCTGCTGATCATCGACGCGGTCATCCAGGCCGGTGCCGCGGTCATCGGGGAGAGCGGGCTGTCGTACTTCGGGTTCGGGGTGCAGCCCCCGGACGTGTCGCTGGGCACGGTCATCGCGGACAACACCAACATGGCGGCCGGTTACCCGTGGCTGTTCTTCCTCCCCGCCGGGTGCCTGGTGCTCATCGGCGTCTCCCTCGCGTTCGTCGGGGACGGGCTGCGGGACGCGCTGGACCCCGACGCGGCGGGTGCGCAGGCCCGCGTGAAGAGGCGCAAGCGGCCTGCCGGACTCCCCAGGCGCAGGAAGCGCGGGCACCGCGCCGTCGCGGAAGGCCGCCGCCGGTGACCGGACAGCGCACCACCGCCCCGGACACGGCGGCCCCCGTGCCCGCCCTCCAGGTGACCGACCTGCACGTCACCTTCCCCGGCGAGACCGGCCCGGTGCACGCCGTACGCGGACTGAGCTACGCCGTACGGCCCGGTGAAGTGCTCGGTATCGTCGGCGAGTCGGGCGCTGGGAAGTCGGCTGCCGCACAGGCCGTCCTCGGGCTGCTGCCGGACGGCGCGGAGGTACGGGGCTCGGTGGAGCTGGACGGCCGGGAACTGCTCGGCCTCGACGACGCGGCCCTTTCCCAGATCCGCGGCAACGGCATCGGCATGGTCTTCCAGGACCCGCTGTCCGCCCTCACGCCCGTCTACAGCATCGGCAGCCAGCTCGTGGAAGCGCTGCGCATCCACCAGGACCTGAGCCGGAAGGCGGCCCGGGCACGCGCCGTCGAACTGCTGGACCTCGTCGGCATTCCGGACCCGCACCGGCGTGCGGACGCCTTCCCGCACGAGTTCTCCGGCGGGATGCGGCAGCGCGTGGTGATCGCGATGGCCATCGCCAACGACCCGCGGGTCATCCTCGCGGACGAGCCGACCACCGCCCTGGACGTCACCATCCAGGCGCAGATCCTCGACGTACTGAAGACCGCGCGGGAGGTGACCGGCGCCGCGATCGTCCTGATCACCCACGACCTGGGAGTGGTCGCGGGGTTCGCGGACCGGGTGCAGGTCATGTACGCGGGGCGGCCGGTGGAGTCCGGGACGGTCGACGAGATCTACTACCGGCCCCGGATGCCGTACACGATCGGACTGCTGGGGGCGACGCCGCGCCTGGACGACCTCTCGGGCGCGCCGCTGGTGCCCGTGGACGGCGCCCCGCCGTCGCTGACGTCCCTGCCACCCGGCTGCCCCTTCGCGCCGCGCTGCCCCGCCGCCGTCGACCGCTGCCGCGCGACCGAACCCGCCCCGGCCCCCGCCACGGCCACCGGCCACACCGCCGCGTGCCACCGCAGCGAGGAGATCGCCGCGGGGACGCTGGCCCGGGCTGAGCTTTTTCCCGTGGTGGGGGGAGGGGGCACGGGGCGGGGGCGTACGAGCGGTACGGAGCGGGAGGGCGCGCGCGAGGCGTTCGGCGTGGGGCCGGAGGGGGCGCGAACCGGGGCGGGGCCCACGGACCCGGGGAGCACCGGGCCGGGGCATGCCGACTGCGCCGCCTCCACCAGGGCGAATCGAACGGACTCGTCCCCCCAGCAGGGGGTTACCCAGGGGGAGCGGACGGGAACCGCGCCCTCTCCGCCCCCACCCCCCGCCGTGCTGGAGGTGGACGGGCTGGTCAAGCACTTTCCGCTGGTCCGTGGCACGTTCGTCAAGCGCACCGTCGGCACCGTACGGGCCGTGGACGGCATCGATCTCACCGTACGGGAAGGGGAGACGCTCGCCCTGGTCGGTGAGTCCGGCTGCGGCAAGACCACCACCCTGCTGGAGATCATGGACCTGGCGGCCGGGCAGGCGGGCACCGTCCGCCTCTTCGGCCAGGACGTACGGGACCTGGACCGCGCCGGACGCAAGCGCCTGCGCCGCGACCTCCAGATCGTCTTCCAGGACCCGGCCGCCGCCCTGGACCCGCGCATGCCGGCCGGCGACATCCTCGCCGAGCCGCTGCGCACCCACCGCGTGCCCAAGGACCGGATCGCCGCCCGCGTCCCCGAACTGCTGGAGACGGTCGGGCTGGCGGCCGGGGACGCCGGACGCTACCCACGGGAGTTCAGCGGCGGCCAGCGCCAGCGCATCGCCATCGCCCGCGCCCTGGCCCTGGAACCGCGGCTGCTGGTGCTGGACGAGCCGGTCTCCGCGCTGGACGTGTCGGTCCAGGCCGGGGTGCTCAATCTGCTGGACGGCCTCAAGGCCCGGCTGGGCCTGAGCTACCTGCTCGTCGCCCACGACCTGTCCGTCGTACGGCACAGCGCCGACCGGATCGCGGTGATGTACCTGGGCCGCATCGTGGAGTCGGGAGACACCGCGGAGGTCTTCGCCGCGCCCGCCCACCCGTACACGCGGGCGCTGCTGTCCGCCGTACCGCTGCCCGATCCGCGCAAGGAACGGGCCCGGCACCGCGTCCTGCTGCGCGGTGACCTGCCGAGCCCGGCGGACGTGCCGTCCGGCTGCCGTTTCCGGGGCCGGTGCCCGCTGTACGCGACGCTCGGCGCACCGGAGCAGCGGCGCTGCCGGGAGGAGGACCCACGGCTTTGGGCCGTCGCCCCCACCGTTCCCGCCCCCATCGGCCCTGTCGTTCCCGAGCCCACCGCCCCCACCCCCCACACCGCCGCCTGCCACTTCGCCACGCCGCCCGGAGGAGGCTGAAGAACCACTCCCGCGCCACGCCCTCCCTGTGTTTTCGTCAGTCCAGTCGAGAAAGGGAACGTCTCCGCAATGAAGCTCTTCAGAGTGCCGCTCTCCAGAGTTCCGCTCTCCCTCGTCGCCACCGTCGCGGTGGCGTCCACGGCGCTGACCGCCTGCGGCGGCCCGGACGACGGGGGCGGCGACGGTGAACCGAGGCAAGCGCCGAAGACCGCCGCGCTGGACATCAACCGGACCGACCCGGCGCAGCTCAGGCAGGGCGGCACGCTGAACTGGGCGATCGACCAGTTCCCGGTGCAGTGGAACGAGATGGAGGTCGACGGCAACCAGGCCGCCACCAACGTCGTCATCGAGGCCCTGATGCCGTCGCTGTGGCACTCCGCCCCGAACGGCGAGCAGGTCCCCAACAAGGCGTACCTGCTGGACGCGGCCAGCCGTACGGAGGGCGGCAAGCAGGTCGTCACCTACCACCTGAATCCCAAGGCGAAGTGGTCCGACGGCACCCCGGTCACCTACCGCGACCTGGAGGCCAACGTACGGGCCATGAGCAGCAAGGACCCGGCGTTCAAGGTCGGCTCCCCGACCGGGTACGAGGACGTGGCGTCGGTCCGCAGGGGCAAGGACGACCACGAGGCCGTGCTCACCTTCGACAAGCCGTACGCGGACTGGCGGGCCCTGTTCGGCGCGCCCAACAACACCCCGCTGTACCCGGCGAAGTACATGGCCGACGCCCAGGGCTTCACCACCGGCTACCTCAACAAGATCCCGCTCACCTCCGGCGCGTACAAGCTCGCCGGCATCGACAAGACCGCGCAGACCGTCACGCTCGTCCCCGACCCCGCCTGGTGGGGCGAGAAGCCCAGGCTCGACAAGATCGTCTTCCATGCCATGACGACCGAGTCGATGCCCACCGCCTACGCCAACGGCGAGATCGACTACTTCGACCTGAACGCCGGTGTCGCCGCCTTCAAGCAGGCGTCGGCGGTCAAGACCGGGGAGATACGGGAAGCCGGCGGGCCCAACTACCGGCACCTGACCTTCAACGGCAGGAGCCCGAAGCTCGGCGACCCCGCGGTGCGCAAGGCGCTGTTCAAGGCCACGGACCGCGAGACGCTGGTCAAGTCCAGCGTCAAGGGCCTCAACTGGGCGGCCGAGCCGCTGAACAACCACTTCCTCATGCCCCACCAGAAGGGCTACCGGAACAACGCCGGTGACCTGGCCGCGTACGACCCGGAGGCGGCGGGCCGGATGCTGGACGCGGCCGGCTGGAAGCTGGACGGCAAGGTCCGCAAGAAGGGCGGCCAGGAGCTGAAGCTGCGCTTCGTGATCCCCACCGGCCAGCCCGCCTCCAAGAACGAGGCCACCATCCTCACCCAGATGTGGGCCCAGGTCGGCGTGCGGCTCGACGTCCGGACGGTGCCGGTCAACGAGTTCTTCGACAAGTACCTGGTCCCGGGCGACTTCGACGTCGCGCCGTTCAGCCTCTCCCGTACGCCGTTCTCCGCCAGCGGGTCGAGCAACACCTACGCCCGCGGCGGCGGCAACAACAAGTCCGGCACCGGCAGCGAGAAGCTGGACGACCTGCTGGCCAAGGCCGCCCGCACCACCGACCCCGGCCAGGCGGTGGAGGCCGTGAACCAGGCCGACGCGGAGGCGTGGCGGGTCGCGGGCGTGCTGCCCACCTACCAGCTCCCGGAGATCACCGCGGCCCGGAAGGACCTGGCCAACCTCGGGGCGCAGGGCATGGCGGACATCACGTACGAGCGCATCGGCTACACGAAGTAGCTCCGCGGCGGCTCAGCGCGGCGCGGGCCGGCTGCCGGGTCCGCCTACGGGCCCGGCGACCGGCCGGGCGGCGGCGTCCGCGCCACCGGCACCGCCGTCCCGGTCGTCACCGCTGTTGATACGGGCCAGCACCGCGTCCCGCTCCGGGGTGTCCTCCGGTTTGAGGAAGCCGACCAGGACGTACAGCACCAGCGAGGTGGCCACCGGTGCGACGATCTGGATCTGGAGCCGGACGCCGGCCAGCCCGTAGTTGGTGAGCCAGAAGGCGAAGAGCCCGGCGGCCCAGGACACCAGCGCGGCGGTCGGCCCCGACCTGCGGAACCGCGGCACCATGCCGAGCAGGAACGGGATGGAGATCGGCCCCACCAGTCCGGCCACCCACTTGATGACCACGGTGATGATGTCCTTGAACGTCGGCGAGTTGACCTGGGTGGCCACGGCCATCGACAGGCCCAGGAAGGCGACGGTGGACAGGCGGGCGGCCAGCAGGCCCGCCCGGTGCGACCAGGTACGGGCCCGCGCGCCCAGCTTCGGCAGCGCGGGCGCGATGTCCCGGGTGAAGACGGCCGAGATCGCGTTGGCGTCGGAGGAGCACATGGCCATCGTGTGCGAGAAGAACCCGACGATGACCAGGCCCAGCAGGCCGTGCGGCAGCAGGTGCTCGGTGAGCAGCGCGTACGCGTCGGACGCGTCCGGCTTCTCGGCCCTCACCAGGAGCGGCGCGGCCCACATCGGGAAGAAGAGCACCACCGGCCACACGAACCACAGGGCGGCGGACAGCCGCGCCGAGCGCCGCGCCTCATGAGCGCTGCGGGTGGCCATGTAGCGCTGAGCCTGGTTCCACATCCCGCCGCTGTACTCGAAGGTCTTGATGAACAGGTACGCGAGCAGGAACGTCAGCGTGTACGGCCCGGCCGTCGGCTGCGCGTGGCTGTCCGGCAGCCGGTCCCACACCGTCCACAGCGCGCTGACGCCGCCCAGCTCGGCCAGCACGGTCACCAGCATCGCCACGCCCGCCAGCAGCTGGATGACGAACTGGCCCAGCTCGGTGAGCGCGTCCGCCCACAGACCGCCGACCGTGCAGTAGACGCCGGTGACCACACCGGTGATCAGGATGCCCTGATTGAGGGTGAGGCCGGTGAAGACGGACAGCAGGGTGGCGATCGCCGCCCACTTGGCCCCCACGTCCACGATCTTCAGCAGCACGCCGGACCAGGCGAGCGCCTGCTGCGTGGGCAGGTTGTAGCGGCTCTTCAGATACTCCAGCGGCGAGGCGACGTGCAGCCGCGAGCGCAGCCGGTTGAGCCGCCCGGCGAACAGGCGGGCCCCGATGGCGATGCCGATCGCGATGGGGAACGACCAGGTGACGTAGGACGTGATGCCGTACTGGTACGCGATGCCCGCGTAGCCGGTGAACATCACCGCGCTGTAGCCCGACATGTGGTGCGAGATGCCGGAGAGCCACCACGGCATCCGGCCGCCCGCAGTGAAGAAGTCGCCCACGTCGTCCACCCGCCTGTGGGACCAGACGCCGATCGCGACCATCACGCCGAAGTAGCCGATGAGCACGGCCCAGTCGAGACTGTTCATGCCCCCTCCAGGGGTCCGCCATGTGAACGGGGAAACACGTCGCCGTACGTTCCGCGGGGCGGCGCCCCCGTGCGGGAGCGGGGACTTCGGGGATTGAACCGTTCACGGCGAGGGCCGGTCAAGGGGCCGTCGGTCATGGATATGAACTGCTGTCAGCTCAGCGAACGATTTTGCGTTCTCTTGGGCTCGGGGGTGGTTGTTGGGCGCGCCCGCCGGAAACCACGATGAGCGGACACTTCGCCGGGTGCGGGACGGGTGCGGGCCGCTCGGGGCCGTGGGCCGTCAGCCGTCAGCCGTCAGCCGTCAGCGCATGATCTCGCCCGCGTTCACCAGCAGCGACTGGCCGGTGATCGCCCGCGCCCGGTCGGACGCCAGGAAGACCGCGCTCTGTGCCACATCGGCGTCCGTGGCCATCTCCGGCAGCGCCATCCGCGCGGTGAGCCGGTCCAGCACCTCGCGCTCCGGGATGTCCTCGGCGTCCGCCGTGTACCGCACGTACGCCTCGACCTGCGGGCCCCACATCCAGCCCGGCTGCACGGTGTTGACCCGGATCCGGCGCGGCCCCAGCTCGCGGGCGAGCGAGTACATCGCCGAGACCAGCGCGCCCTTGGACGCCGCGTACGCCGCCTGCCGCACCTCGGACGGCGCGGCCACCGACGACTGGGTGCCGATCAGCACCACCGAGCCGCCACCGCGTTCCGCCATCGACGGCAGGCAGGCGCGGGTCATCCGCAGCGTGCCGAAGAGGTTGATGTCCACGACCCGCTGCCAGGCGTCGAAATCGGCGTCCGCCAGCCCGCCGAAGTGCGAGTCCAGCGCGGCCACCTGGATCACCGCGTCGATGCCGCCGAACCGCTCGGCCGCGAGCGCGGCCAGCGCCGCGCACTGCTCCTCGTCCGCGATGTCCGTCACCCGCCACGCCACGCGCTCGCCCGACGGGTCGGCCCGCGCCGCCGTCTCCGCCAGCCGGGACTCCGTACGGGCGCCGAGCACCACCGAAGCGCCGTCCCGTACGCACGCCACCGCCACCTGGTGTCCGAGCCCGGCGCCGACACCCGACACGACGACGGTCTTGTCCCGCAGCAGCATGCGCGCCTCCCGGCCGGGCCGGCCGTCGGCGACGGACCTTGGCCGCCCGCCGACAGCATATGACGGCCCGTCAGGATAAGGCGGTGAGCGGACAATGGCTACGGTGGCCGCGCGATGGCTACGGCGAGTGCGCGACGGCTACGGCAGGCGTCGCGACGGCTCCGCCTACCGCTCCCCGCCCCGCAGCGTCCTCGCCAGTCGCCGCAGCCCCTCCCGGATCTCCTCCGGCGGATGCGTCACGAAGGACAGCCGCATCGACCCCGCGTCCGCCGGGCCCGCGTAGAACGGCGCGCCCGGAACGTACGCGACATCGTGCCGGACCACCTCGGGCAGCAGCGCCGCCGCGTCGTACCCGGCGGGCATCGTCGCCCAGACGAACATCCCGCCGTCCGGCCGGTTCCAGCGCGAGCCGTCGGGCAGGGCGCCCGCCAGACCGTCCACCAGGGCATCGCGCCGTGCGCGGTAGGCACCGCGCACCCGGTCCAGGTGCGCGTCGAGGTCCGGCCCCGCCAGGTAGCGGGCCACCGCCGCCTGGTCGACCGTGGAGGTGTGCAGGTCCGCCGCCTGCTTCGCGACGACGCAGGCGCGGCGCAGTTCGGCCGGCGCGCGCAGCCAGCCCAGCCGCAGGCCCGGCGCCACGGTCTTGGAGAAGGACCCGAGCAGCACCGTACGGTCCTCGGCCCCGGGGAACGTGCTCAAGTAGGGCACCGGCTCGCCCTCGAAACGCAGTTCGCCGTACGGGTCGTCCTCGATGACCCACAGCCCGCGCCGGGCCGCCACCTCGGCCACCGCGGCCCGGCGTCCGGCGGCGAGCGTCCGGCCGGTCGGGTTCTGGAACGTCGGCACGAGATAGAGCAGCTTCGGCCGCTCACGCGCCGCGACCGCGTCCAGCGCGGCCGGGTCCAGGCCCGCGTCGTCGGCCGGCACCGGCACCACCCTGGCTCCGGCGAACGCGAAGACCTGCAACGCCGCCAGATAGCACGGGTCCTCGACCAGCACCGTGTCGCCCGGCTCCAGCAGTGCCGTGGCCAGCAGCGACAGGCCCTGCTGCGAGCCGGTGGTGACCAGCAGGTCGTCCGCCCCGGTGGCGAGGCCGCGGGCGCTCACCCGGGCCGCGACGGCGGTGCGCAGCGCCGGGTCGCCCTCGGTCGTCGAGTACTGGAGCGCCTGCCGCGGCGCCTCGTCCAGGACGTGCCGGAAGGCCGCCGAGATGCCCCCGGTGTCGAACAGCTCGCCCGCGGGCAGCCCGCCGGCGAAGGATATGACCTCGGGCCGCGCGGTCAGGGCGAGGATCTCGCGTACGGGGGAGCCGCCGGTCCGGGTGGCGCGCGCGGCGAGCGCGGGGGTGGGGCGGCCGGCTTCCGGCATGGCGTTCTCCCGTCGTGGTACCGCCTGCGCCGCGGGCGCACGCGGGCGCCCGCCCCTCGACAGGTGCAGGATGCAGGGAGCTTAGGCGGGCGCGCCGGAGCCGTGCAGCACTGCCCGCATGGTGAACCGGGGCCGCCGCACCCCTCCTCAACTGATGGCCCGTCAGCTACACCTGGTGCCATGACCCACGACCCCGGTACGGACGAGCAGGACCGGGCCCCCGGCGCGGACGGGGCCCCGGACGCGGACACCCGCAGCGCCGCCTACGCCGAACTGGCCGCCGTCGGCCCGTACGGGGTGCACCCGGGACACGCGCTGATCACCATGGTCGAGCCGCACCCCGGCCACGAGTACGCGTACAACCGCTGGTACGAGGACGACCACTACCTCGCCGGCGCCATGGCGATGCCGTGGATCTTCGCGGGCCGCCGCTGGGTCGCCACCCGCGACCTCCAGCTCCTGCGCTACCCGGCGCGGTCCGCGGTCGCCCGGCCGGTCACGGCGGGCTGCTATCTGTCGACGTACTGGATCACCGACGGCCGCTACGACGACCATCTGCGGTGGACCGTCACCATCAACCGGCGGCTGAACGCCGACGGCCGCATCCACCACGCCCGTACGCACGTCTTCACGGCCTTCCACGACCACGCGGCCACCGTCTACCGGGACGGCGCGCGTGGCCCGCGCGACTTCCACGCCCTGGACCACCCGTACGCCGGGCTGGTCATGGAGGTCATCGACACCGAGGACGCGGACGGCCGCGCCGCGCTGCTCCACCGGCTGCGCACCGAACTGCTGCCGCGCCGGCTGGCGGACTCGCCCGCCGCCATGGTGACGGTCTTCCGGCCCACTCCGCTCCCGGACGACCGGATGCCCTACGTACGGCAGGTGGAGGGCGTGGGCCACCGGCTGACGCTGCTGTGGTTCCTCCAGGAGGACCCGCGCGCCTGCTGGGCGCCGTGGTACACGGGGCTGGACGCGGAGGTGGCCGCCACGGGCCTGGGGCGGGTGGAGCTGGTCGCGCCGTTCGTCCCCACGGTGCCCGGCACCGACCGGTACGTGGACGAGCTGCGCTGAGCGCCGGGGCGGCGGCCGGGCCCGGCGCGGGCGGCTCCGGGCAAGGCCGAGCCCCCTCGGCCGGGACGGCGATCCAGTCGAGAGGGCTCTGGGTGGTGCTGGTTATGCGGTGTACGGTCGGCGGTTCACCGCCGGCTCAGCTCACAGGTCGTCGGCGCCTTTGCGCACGTCCGCCACGAAGGTGCTCCACGCGGAGGTGTCGAAGGTCAGACGCGGACCGTCGGGGTCCTTGGAGTCACGCACCGCGATGGCGGCGGGCGCCGGCACGGCGACCTCCACACAGGCGCCGTTGCCACCGGAGTACGAGGACTTCGTCCAGGAAAATGCGGAATTGGGCTGAATGGCCATGTTCACTCCGACTCGTTCTGAGGTGCACCGCGTTGCCGCGGATTCGGTAGACCCGACGCTACGCGCCAACATCACGGTGAGCAGGAGCAGTTCACTCATCCGTATGGCATATTCCTTGATCTCTTCTCAAGGGGGTAGGGGTCGGTGTACGGTGCCGCACTTCTGTCCGGAATCTCCGATTCAGCCATCCTGGCGCCGTGATCAGGCCATGCTGTCCGCGTGCTTCTTCGACGCGGCGGCGATGAACTCCCGGCTCTGGTCCGCGCTGAGCGCCTGCGCCCGCAGATGCTCGTACATGATCGTGTACTTGTGGACGTCGTTGGTCTTCTCCAGATACAGATCGCTTGTGACGCCTTCGATGTAGACCACGCTCGAATCGGCCGCGTCGTCGAACTCCAGGATCGAGAACGTCCCCGACATGCCCGCGTGCGCGCCCGCGTCGTACGGCAGCACCTGCACCGTCACGTGCGGCAGGTTGCTGACCTCCACGAGGTGGTCGAGCTGCTCGCGCATGATCAGGTGGCTGCCCACGACCCGGCGCAGCGCGCTCTCGTCCAGGACGACCCACAGCCGCAGCGGGTTGTCCGGATGGTTGACCCGGTCCTGGCGGCGCATCCGCACCTGAATGCGTTTCTCCAGCTGCTCCTGGGTCAGCTCCGGGACCGTACCGGGAATGACGGCCTCGGCGTACCCGGGCGTCTGGAGCAGGCCCGGCACGAGCAGCGACTCGTACACCCGCAGTGAGGCCGCCTCGGTCTCCAGACCGATGTAGACGCTGTACGGGATGTCGCCGAACGCGTGCCACCAGCCCTGCTGTCGGGAGTCCTTGGCCATCTGCATCAGCGAATCCACGACCCGGTGGTCGTCGACCTCGTAGACCCCGCACAGGTCCCGGACGTCCCGCTGGCTGATACTGCGGCGGCCGTTCTCCAGCCGGCTGATCTTCGACTGGGACACGAGCAGACGCTCGGCGACCTCCTCGGCCGTCATGCCCTTCAGCTCGCGGAGCCTGCGCAGCTCCTGGCCCAGCCGGCGTCGCCGGACGGTGGGATTGATGTTGGACGCCACGGGACGTGCACCTCCGGCTCCGTACTGCTGCTTTCTCCTGCTCAGCAGATTGCCATCCCAGGTCCGCGCAGCGCAGTGGAATGGACACACAAGGCGAGCGGACGTGCGCGCGGGGTGGCGGCCCGGCCGTCGTCCGGAGCGGCCGGCCCGCCACCCCGCGCTTGCTGCGGCTCCCGAACGGGACTGTGGGGACGGTGGTGCTGTGGTGCCGGTCATGCGGTGGTGCGGTGATCGATGTGGTGCTGCGGTGATGCCGTGTGCGGTGGTGCTGTGATGTGGCGGTGCTGTGCTGCGATGTGGTGTTGCTGTGCCGCGTGGGTGCCGGGCTACGTGGTGTACGACGTGCGACGTGCCCGCGTGGTGCCGTGTTCCGTCAACGCCCGCTGTCGCGGGGCGTCATCGCGCGCCGACGCGGGCCATGGACCCGTGCCGGGGCTGCGCCGGTACGCCCGCCGGCTCCGCCGCGACACGGGTGGCGGGCTGCCGGCCCGCTCCCGGCCCGGAGGCGGCCGTCACCGGTGCGCGCCTCGGCTGCGCCGCGACGCCGTTCTGCACATCCATGACGGCATGTGCGACCAGCCCGCCCATCGGGTCGTGCCGGATCAGGTCCCGGAGGCGGGAGCGCGAGGAGCGCCCCTCGTTCCCGGGATACAGGTGCTTGCCGAGACCGACCGCGTGGGCCAGCGCGGCGAGCGCCGCGGTCCGCGGGTCCGGCGGTACGCCGGTGCGGATCGCGCTGTCCAGCCGGTTCTTGATCTCCCGGCTGATGGCCGTGTCCGTCGCCTGGTAGCGAGTCGTCGGCAGCACCCCGCACATCTGGCCCGCCACGGCATGCACCATGCCGCACCGCTCCAGGTGCGTGAGATACGTCTGGCGCAGCCCCAGCCGGGGCCCGCCGATCCAGTGGACCGCGCGCACCGGGCTGCCGCGGCGTCGCAGCAACTCGAGCGCGGAGTCCAGAGTCGGATCTCCGGTCGGCCGTGGCAGCACCACGGCGATACGATCCCCGTCAGGGGCTATCCGTCCGGCCAGTGCCAGCTCTACTAGCTGCGCCCCGGCCAGACCGAGGTCGAGCGACTGCGGCTGCGCTGTGGTTCCCGTTGCCGGGTCCAAAGCGAGCAGCAGAAGCTCCTCCGGAATTGTTCTGCGGCTCCTGCCCATCCATGCCTCCCCGCGTGGATGAATGACAGGGTGACCCCTCTCACATTCATCTGTCGAGAGTGCGTGGGGGGTTAGGCAGGGAACCTGTAGGTATGTCGTTCTCGTCTAGCTGCTTGGCGACACCTCCTGTGGGGCGGGGCGCCCATCGTTTCGCGTGGCGGTGCGGACGCGCCTCGCGGACACAGGACACTTGGGAACACTGGGCCAGACAGAGCGCGACGTATCGCGACGTGTGAAGGAGACATAGGTGGCGGGCGAGTCCCCCGGCAAGCCGGAGCAGAAGCAGTCGTCGGGGGAGACGGCGGGGAGCGAACGCGATCCGCGACTTGCGGTCTTCCGTGAGGTACCGAGCCCGGCCGGTGAGGCCGGGAAGCCGGAGAAGAAGTCCGGGAAGCCGGAGGAGAAGTCCGGCGAGCCTGACAGGAAGACAGGGGCGGCCGACACGGCCGGGAAGCCGGAGGCGGCCGGGAAGGCCGCTTCGGCGGACGCGGACCGGGCCGATGCCGGTACGGCGGCCGATGCCGGTACGGCGGACGAGGCTGCCGCCGAGGAGAAGGCCGGGACGAACGGCGAGGGCCGGGACGCGCGGCTGCGCGAAGCGGTCGCCGCGTGGGTCGCTGCGTCGGACGACGAGGGTGACGACGGTGACGAGGGAGCGGCGGCCGACGGCGACGCCGAGACCGGGCCGGAATCCCGTGCGAAGGATGAGGCGGCCGAGGCGCCTGTGACGAAGGCGCCGGCAACCACCGGTACCGCGGCCAAGGGCGCCGGAGGCGCCGCGAAGGACGCCGCCGAGGACGCCGCCGAGGACGCCGCCGAGGACGAGGCCGGGGACGAGGCCGGGGATGCGCCTCAGAAGGGCTCCGAGGGGGCCTCTGAGAGGGCTTCTGAGGGCTCGTCCAAGGGCGGTGGCAAGGGTTCCGGCTCCACGGGCTCCAAGAGCGGCACCGGGGCTTCCGGGGCGCGTAGCGGCGCCGAGGGCGCCGGAACCGCGGGCAAGGGTTCTGCGGGTGCCGGTGCCGCGCCTGCGTCCGAGGAGGAGACGGCCTCCGAGGAGGAGACGGCCGAGGACGAGCCGGGGGCCGCCGGGCCGTCGAAGTCCGTCGACCAGCCGACGGCGATCTTCAAGGCGCCGGGCGCCGCGCAGGGCGGGCGGAAGCCGGTCGACGACGCGACGCGCGCGTTCTCGATCGCAAAGCAGAAGGGTCCGGACGACAGCGGTCCGGCGAAGGCGGCGAAGACCGCGCAGGACGCGGACGGAGCCGGGAAGGCCGACGCGAAGGCGGAAGGCGCCACCGAGACGGAGGCGGAGGCCAAGACCGGCCCGAAGTCCGCCTCCGCGCCCGGAAAGCCCGCCTCCGCGCCCGGAAAGCCCGACGCCGCGCCCGAAAAGTCCGACGCCGGCCCGTCGAGCTCCAAGTCGTCGACCGCCAAGCCGTCGCCCTCCAAGCCGTCGCCCTCCGAGCCCTCGGCCGACCAGCCGACCACGGCGATCAAGGCCGTCCGGCCGCCCGGTGCCGCGGAGTCGGACGGTGAGCGCACCAGCCAGTTCGTGGCGCTGAAGTCCACCGACCCGCAGCCGATCAAGCCGCCGCGCCCGGTCACGGGCGACAAGCCCGGCAAGCCGGGCAAGGCGGGTAAGTCCGGCAAGGCGGAGAAGGATGCCGCACAGACCGGCACCAAGGCAGCCGCCGGTACGGACGCGAAGCCGGCCGCCGACCCGGATGTCGCCCCCGGCACGAAGTGGGGCGCGAAGGCGGCCGGGACCGCCGGGACCGATGCGAAGGCCGGTACGCCCGAGGCACCCGCCGGGGCGACGACCGGCACGGCCGCGGAGCCCGGCGCACTGCCGGACGCCGAGCAGACCAAGCAGCAGCCGCTGCCGCCGCTGGACCTGCTGGCACAGCTGACCAACACCCCGCCGCCGCCCGAGACCCCGATGCGGACGGTCGCCCGCCGGTTCAAGATCTGGACCCCGGTGGTGGTCCTGCTGGCGATCATCTTCGTGGTCGTCCAGCAGGTGCGTCCGCTGCCGGATCCGGAGCTGGCGCTGGGCGAGAAGTCCTCGTACACCTTCGGGGGCAGCCCGTTCCAGATGCCGTGGCCCGGCCAGGGGCAGGCCGCGGCGAAGGTCGTGGGCGCGGGCAGTCTGGGTACGTACGGCGATGAGAAGCCGGTGTCGACGGCGAGTGTCGCCAAGATAATGACGGCCTACGTGATCTTGAAGAACCACCCTCTGAAGAAGGACGAGGAGGGCCCGAAGCTCACGGTCGACGCCAAGACGGTCAAGGAAGGCGAAGCCGAGGGCGAGTCGACGGTCAAGCTCAAGGAGGGGCAGCAGTACAGCGAGTACAAGATGCTCCAGATGCTGATGATCCCCTCGGGCAACAACATCGCCCGTGCGCTGGCTCGCTGGGACGCCGGGTCGGAGGCGGAGTTCGCCAAGAAGATGAACGCCGCCGCCAAGGACCTCGGCATGAAGAACACCACGTACACCGACCCCAGCGGTCTGGAGAAGACCACCGTCAGCACCGCCGTCGACCAGCTGAAGCTGGCCGAGGAGGTCATGAAGCAGGACGTGTTCCGGAAGATCGTCGCGATGCCCAACGCGGACAAGGGCCTTCCGCAGAGGATCTTCAACAACAACGACCTCATGGCCAAGTACCCGGAGCTGAGCATCAAGGGCATCAAGACCGGTTCCAGCACGGCGGCCGGCGGTGCCCTGGTGTGGGCCGCGTACAAGGGAGTCGGTGGCAAGGACCAGCTCATCCTCGGCGCCACGATGGGGCAGCACGTCAAGGGGCTGGACCCCAACGGAGGCAGCAGCCTGCAGCTCGTCCAGCAGCGCACCAAGAAGATGATCGAAGCCATCCGCAACGCCCTCACCTCCGCCACCACCGTCAAGAAGGGCCAGGTCGTCGGCTACGTGGACGACGGTCTCGGCGGGCAGACGCCCGTCGTGGCGACGGAGGACCTGAAGGCCATCGGCGTCCCCGGCCAGAAGATCGACTTCAAGATCGGCCCGGCCGCCGGCAAGCCCGTCCCCCACGAGGCGAAGGCCGGCACCGTCGTCGGCAAGCTGACCGTCGGGACCGGGGCGAGCGCCGCCAAGGTGGACGTGGCGCTGCAGAAGGATCTCGCCGAGCCGTCGTTCGGGTCGAAGCTGACGCGGATCGGCTGAGCCCCGGCGGACCGTACGGGCCATCGCGCACCGGTGGGCCCTCGCCTGCCGGTGCGCGACGGCTGTCGTACGGTCTATTCGTACGGTCCCCGTGTGTCCGCACAGTCCCGCCCGGCCCGGTGAAGCGGAGTCCGCCATCGATGTAGCGCAGACCGCATACGCGTCTCCCGCGCGCGCCCGAGGTGCATGGGCGGCGCGGGGGGCGGTCGCGCTGTACCCGGCCGCGCTGATGCTGGTCCTCGGCCTGTGGGGCATCCGCCGCCAGGGCAGCATGTGGCGGGACGAGGCGGTCACGTACGACATGGCGCACCGCACCCTGGCGGAGCTGTGGCCGGCACTCCAGACCGTGGACGCGGTGCACGGCCTCTACTACGTCCTCATGCGCGGCTG
Organism: Streptomyces sp. NPDC018019; assembly: GCF_044327805.1. Lineage (NCBI taxonomy): Bacteria > Bacillati > Actinomycetota > Actinomycetes > Kitasatosporales > Streptomycetaceae > Streptomyces > Streptomyces sp. NPDC018019. The sequence continues at coordinate 350,585 of NZ_JBIRGD010000001.1, forward strand.
GTTCCTCGTCTTCGACGGGGGAGTGGTGGCCCTGCGGCTGCCGTCCGTCGTCGCGATGGCGGCTGCCGCCGCCGGTGTCGCCCTCCTCGGAAAGCAGCTCGCGGGACGGCGGGCGGGGCTCTTCGCGGGCGTCGTCTTCGTCCTGCTGCCGATGGTGCAGCAGTACGCGCAGGAGGGCCGCTCCTACGCGCTGGTCTGCGCGCTGGTGGTGTGGTCCACCTATCTGCTGGCACGGGTCACCGCCCGGCCGGGCAGGCGCCTGTGGGCGGGCTACGGGGCGCTGTCGCTGGCCGCCTGCCTGATGCACGAATTCGCCGTACTGGTGCTGCCCGCGCACGGTGCCGCCGTCGTCCTGTCCGGCCTGCCGCGTGCCGTCCGGCGGGCCTGGTGTGTGGTGGCGGGCGCGGTGGTCGTCGCGCTGGTCCCGCTGGCCCTGTTCAGCATGGGGCAGTCGGAGCAGTTGAGCTGGCTCCAATGGCCCAACCCGGTCCAGCTGGGCACGTTCACCGCCCTGGTGCTGGGCGGCCTGCTCTGCGCCCGCGCCCCGGTCGGCCGGGCGGGCCGGCAGCGGCTGCGGCTGCGGCCGGTCGCGCTGCCGCTGCTGGTGCTGCCCACGGCGCTGCTGGTGCTGCTCTCCCAGCTCAAGCCGATGTACGTGGACCGCTACGTCCTGTACTACGTGGCCGGCTTCGCCCTCCTGGCGGGCGCCGCGCTCGACTGGGTGCTGCGGCCGGCCGGTCACCGTGGCCAGACCCGGCGCCGGCTGCTGTACCGGTCGGTGGCGCTGGCCGTGGTGCCGGCGCTGCTCGTCCCCGTCAACCTCTTCCTGCGCAGCCCGCAGAGCCGTACGGACGACGCGATCGCGGTGACCCGCGCGGTCCAGGAGCTGTCGTCGCCCGGCGACGGGCTGCTGTTCCTGCCCGCCCGGAGGCGGGTGTGGGCGGCGGCCGAGCCGCACGAGTTCCACCGCCTGCGGGACCTGGCACTCGACCGGAGCCCGGTGGCCTCGCACACCCTGTACGGCACGGAACTGTCCGGTGACCGCATCCACGCGCACATGATGCAGATGCGCCGGATCGTCGCGGTCGGCGACGCGAAGGGCCAGCCGACGGACAAGACCGATCAGGAAATCGCCAAGCGGACGACCTTGAGCGCCGCGTTCGAGGTGTGTGCGACGCGGGACCTCACGGGGGCGCGGGTGACGTTGTACGCGCGTCCGGGGTATTGCTGATGGCCGTGCCCCGTCCGGGGTACCGCTGACGGCCGTATGCCCGCTCCGGGGCTGCTGACGGCCGGGCAGTGCCGAGGGCGCCCCTCAGACCAGCCCCGCCGCTTCCGCGTCCAGCCCGAGCAGGTCGCGCAGTGCGCCCGCGCCCGTCGGCGTCAGTCGTACGGCCCGGCCGCTGCCGACGCGCCGTACCCATGCCCGTTCCAGCAGTCCCGCGCACAGCCGGGCGCCCGCCACGCCCGCCAGGTGCTGCCGTCGTTCGGTCCAGTCCAGGCAGCCGCGGGCCGTCGGGCGGCGGTCCGTGCGGAGGGCGGCGGCGTCGGCGCCGAGGGCTTCGGCGAACCACTGGCGGCCCGTACCGGTGAGTGCGAAGCCGCCGTCCTGGTCGATCAGGCCGCGTTCGGTCATCGCGTCGGTGACGGCCACGCCCAGGCGCCCGGCCAGGTGGTCGTAGCAGGTACGCCCGCGGGCCAGCGCGGCCGAGGCGTTGACGGCGCGCAGTCCGCGCGGCGGGTCGGCGGGCGGGTCCAGGTGCGCGGTGAGCGTTTCGAGCAGTTCGGCGACGCGGGGGCTCGCGAGCTGCACGTAACGGTGGCGGCCTTGGCGCCGCTCCACCAGCAGCCCGCCCTCGGCCAGCCGGGTCAGGTGCTCGCTCGCGCTGGACGGCGCGACCCGCGCGTACGCCGCCAGCTCGCCCGCCGTCCAGGCCCGCCCGTCCAGCAGGGCCAGGCAGAACGCGGCGCGGGTGCGGTCCGCGAGGAGGGCCGCGAGGCCGGCCAGCCCGGCGCTGTGGGCGGACGCCGCATCCGGTGACGATGCCCGTATGGTCATGGGCCCATTGTGCGCGGGCACGTTTCGGCCGGGCCCGAAACGAGGCGGTCCTACGGTCCTGGCATGCAGACCTCGGACGACATGCGGGATCAGGGCGACGTACGAGTCCTGGACGACATACGGGTCAGGGATGACGCACGGGTCCCCGACGGCCCCCGGGCGTCCGACGGCCCCCGGGCATCCGAAAGCCCCCGGGCATCCGATGACACCCGGGCACCCGATGCCACCCGGGCAGGCGTCGGCCCGGAGGTGCTCGCCGGCCCCGGCTGGGTGGTGCCGCCGGTGCCCCAGGACGTACCGGAGGGCGGGACGGCCTGGCTGCGTGCCCGGGTCGCCCGCTTCAGCAGCGGGGGCGCGCACGCGCGGCGGCGGGCGCTGGCGGTCGGCCCGCTCGGTGGGCCGGACGCGGCCGACGCGCTGCGCGGCGCCGCACGCGCGCGGGCGGCGGAGCTGCTGCACGGGCCGGGCACGGTCGAGGTGATGGCGCGGCTGGCGCACGTCGTCCCCGCCGAGGTGCTCGCCGGTTTCCTCGGGCTGCCGGTAACGGACGAGACGGCCGGGCCGGTCGGAGACGTGACCCGCGCGTACCACGCGCACGGCGAGGCCGTCCCGGCCGCCGACCGCGCCTTCGCCCGGCTGGTGACGGCCTGCGGCGGTACGTGGGACGAGGCCACGGCGGCCCGGATCGGGCTGCTGGTGCAGGCGTACGACGCGACGGCGGGACTGATCGGCAACGCCGCGTACCTGATGCTGGCGCACGCGCCGGAGCCGCTGCCCGGACGGGACGCCGATCCCGTCATCGCCGGGCCGGCCGGACCGGGCGCCGACCCCGTAGCGGACTGGCTGGACCGAACCCTGCGCACCGATCCGCCCGTACGGGGCACCCTCCGTGCCCCCGCGGACGGCGGCGACCCGGTACGGATCAGCCTGGTCGCCCCCGACGGGTCGCCGGCCTTCGGCGCCGGGGCGCACGCCTGCCCGGGACGCGCCCACGCCCGGGCGCTGGCAGCCGGAGTGCTGGACGCGCTGCACGCCCGCGGCTGCCGCCTGGTCCGCCCGGACCTCGTGTACGAGCCGTCCGCGAACCTGCGGGTGCCGGCCGCGCTGGAGGTGAGGTGCGGATGAGCGAGGCACACAGGGGTGACATGACCCCGGCCCCCGGAGCGCCGCCGAGCCGCGCCGACCGTACGGACCGAACCCGCGCCTTCCACGCCCTGCACCACCGCGACGAACCGCTTCTGCTGCCCAACGCCTGGGACGCCGCCTCGGCCGCCGCGCTCGCCGCCGCGGGCTTCGCCGCGATCGGCACCACCAGCCTGGGCGTCGCCGCCGCCCTCGGCGAACCCGACGGGCAGGGCTCGGCCCTCGTACGGGATGCGACGCTCGCCCTCGCACGGCGGCTGGGCAGCCGCCTGCCCTGCCCGTACACGGTGGACGTCGAGGGCGGCTTCGGCGGGGGCCCGGAAGAAGTGGCGGAGCTGGCGCGAGAGTTGGCCGACGCGGGGGCTGCCGGCATCAACCTGGAGGACGGGGTTCCGGGGCGCGCGGGCGACGGCCCGCTGGTCCCGGCCGGGCAGCAGGCCGAGCTGATCCGCGCCGTCAAGGCGAGCGCGCCCGGCCTCTACGTCAACGCCCGCATCGACACCCACTGGCTCGTGCCGGACCCCGCGGCGCGGCCGCTGGACGAGACGCTGGCCCGCGCCGAAACGTATCTGTCGGCCGGGGCGGACGGCGTCTTCGTGCCGGGAGTCGCCGACGAGCGGGCCATCGCCACGCTCGTCGCGGCGGTCCCGGCACCGCTGAACATCCTGTACGCGCCGGGCCGGCACCGCCTCGCCCGCCTGGCGGACCTGGGCGTACGGCGTGTCAGCACCGGTTCGCTGCTGTTCCGTTCGGCGCTGCACGCGGCCGTCGGGCTTGCCGAGGCGGTCCGTACGGACGGGGACGCGGGCGGCGGGGACGGCCGGCCCGGGGTCGATCTCGCCGGTGTGCCGGGTTGCGGGGAGGTGCAGCGGCCGGCGGAGCAGCGGTGACGGTGACCGGTCCGCTGCCGAAAAAGTTCTGTAGCCGAAAAGGTTCTGTAGCCGAAAAGGATCTCTATACGCAGACAGAGGGGAGGCGGGGCTCGGCCTTACTGCGCCTGCCGGCGCCGGTGTACGGCGACACCCACGCCCGCCGCGCCCAGCACGCCCACCGCGCCCGCGAGGCCGCCCGCGGGGTGCTGGCCGATCCGCTCGGCGATCCCGGCGAGCCCGTTCTCCGGCAGTACGGCGGACTTGCGGCCCATGGCCTGCGAGGTGGTGGCGTCGCCGGTGCCGGCGGCGAACGCGCCGCTCGCCGGAAGGAGCAGAACGGCTGCGACACCGGTGGCGACGGCGGCGGTACGGATCACGGAGCGGCGCTTTGCCCGCATGGGACTACTCCTCGTCGTGGCGGTCCTGGCCGCCGTAGGTCTGCTGCGTTCGTCGTACGTGGATCTGCTGCTGCGTCGTGCTGGCGGAGATCAATCTACGAGGTGTGTTTCACGGCGATCCGTAGGTTGTGTAACAGCCTGGACCCGCTCTGCGGGCGGTGATGTCACGGCATGGGCGTGACCAGCCGTCCGCGCGCCCCCACTATGGGTAACTTTGTCTCGTTGTATAGGTCTGTGTCCGTATTGGGAGAGGTGGTGGGCCGTGCGGCGCCGGACGCTCTCGGCGGTGATGCCGCTCGTGGTGCCTCTCGTGGTGCTGCTGCCGCTCGCCCTGACGGCGGGCTGCGCGGACTTCACGGGCCTGCACGACGACGGGCGGGCGCGGAACGTGAAGGCACCCCTCGCCCTGTGGGCGGACCGGTCACCCGCGCCGCGGAACGGCGAAGCCGACCCCGGCGACCAGCGCGCCGTGCCGGGCATCGCCCGGGTCCCGTCCGGCGACATGAAGGACACCGATCCGGCGGCCGTCGTCCGGGCGGACCGCGCGGCCGACGGGGAACGGCCGCCCGCCGCGAACGCCGTACGCAGCCCGGCCTACCACGACCTCACCGACGACGGACGGCCCGACCTGATCAGCGCCGTCGACCTGGACGGCCGCGTCAGCGAACTGCGCGTCTACAGCGTCCGCAACGGGGTGGTGACCCGCGTCCTGACGCTGCGCGCCGTCCTCGCGGGCGTCGAACTGGCCGCCGGACACCTCTCCGTACGCGAGCCCACCAAGGACCCGCGCTACGTCAGCGTCACCGACTATGTGTGGGACGGCAGCCGGATGGGCCTGTGGGACCTCACCCTCGACGAATACCGGACGGCGCGGAACCCGCGGCCCACGGCGACGGCCGGCACTCCATCGGGCGCCCCGCCGAGCGCTTCGCCGGCGCCCTCCGGCGGGGGCCGCACATGACCCGGCTCGCACCCTCCGGCGGAGGCCGGACATGACCCGCCCGGCGCTCTCCCTCCGCTGGAAGATCGCGCTCACCGTGACGGCGGTGTGCTGCGCCGTGGCCGCCGTACTCGGCGTGCTGGTCCACAACGCCGTCGCGCGCCAGACCGTCGGCCAGGTGCACAAGGAGACGCTCGCCGACCTCGACGAGGCGCTGGAGCTGTACGAGTACGGCACCTCACGCGAGGGCCTGAACTCCGTCCTCGACCCGGCCGAACTGCCCGCGCAGCTGCGTACGTTGGTGCACCACGGCCGGCGCGGCAGCATCGTCGGCACCTACCGCGGCAAGCGCGTCATGTGGGCGGCGGCGCCGGCCGGCGACCAGGTCATGGCGGTCTGGTCCCCGTACGAGGACACCCGCCGCTCCCTGGAGAACCTCGACACGGCCATCTTCGGCTCGGCCGTCCTCGCCGCCACCGCAGTCGCCCTCGCCGGGCTGTTCCTCGCCCACCGCATCAGCCGGCGGCTGAGCACCACCGCCGCCGTCGCCCGCCGTATCACGGCGGGGGACCTGGACGCGCGGGTCGGCACCGAGGACGAGGGGCGCCGCCGCCCGGCGGCACAGGACGAGGTGGCGGCGGTGGCCGCGGCGCTGGACTCGGTGGCCGGTTCCCTCCAGGGCCGTCTCCAGGCCGAACAGCGCTTCACCGCCGATGTCGCACACGAGCTGCGCACCCCGCTGACCGGCATCCTCGCCTCGGCCGAGCTGCTGCCCGAGGGCCGCCCCAAGGAGATGATCAATGACCGGCTGCGGGCGCTGCACCGGCTCACCGAGGACCTGCTGGAGATCTCCCGGCTCGACTCCGGAGCCGAACGCGCCGACCTGGCCCCGTACGAGCTGGGCGCGCTGGTCCGCGGTTCGGTGCGGGGCACGGGGCTCGACACCGAGGTACGGATCGTGCGGGACGCGGTCGTACGGACGGACCGCCGCCGGCTCGACCGCATCCTGTGCAACCTCGTCCTCAACGCGCACCGGCACGGGGAACCGCCGGTCGTGGTGACGGTGGACGTGCCGCGGGGTCCTGCCGCGGCGGCGCGGGAGGGCGGAGACGCGTACGGCGACGATCCCGCCGCCGTCCCCGTCGTGGAAGTGCGCGACCACGGACCCGGCTTCCCGGACGTGCTGCTGCACCACGGCCCGCAGCGCTTCCGCACCGACGCGCCCGGCCGCGGCAAGGGCCACGGCCTCGGCCTGACCATCGCGGTCGGCCAAGCCGCCGTGCTGGGCATCGAACTGAGCTTCACCAATGCGCCGGACGGCGGCGCGCGGGCCGTGCTCCGCCTCACTCCGCCGCCGGCCGGTCCACCCGGATCGCCAGGGCGTACACCCGGGTGATCTGGTGCGGGCTGCTGTTGTTGTCCGAGACGAGGAACAGCGGCAACCGCCCTTTGTACGGGCCCGAGGACAGCGGCGCGGCGCCGAGCGCCATCCCCTCCACGTTCTCCAGCAGCGGGTTCAACTGCGGCTGCGCGGCGGCCGAACCGCCCCTCGGGCACGTCACGAGATCGACGGGCTCCCACTTCTTGGCGAACGCGTCGACCGGCTCGGACTGGAGCGACTCGACCCGGGAGACGTCCTTCGCACGGCTCAGATCGGCGCCGAAGATCCGTACCGCGTTCCCCTGGCCCTCGGCATGATTGGTCTCCAGGACCAGCAGCCGGTCGGCGCCCAGCACCACCAGCTCCGACACGCGCAGACCGGCCGCCGACTGGTACGCGTACTGCTTGTCCGGTACGTACGTGCCGCCGGGCGTCCCCTTGAAGCGCTGGATGCGCAGCAGGCTCCGGCCGCGCGCCTTGCCGTCGCGGAAGAGCGGCGCCTCCATCCCCGCGTACAGGTACCGCCCGTCCGGGGACGCGCCCAGCGCTTCCAGGTTCTCCGGGCCGGACCACTCGACGAGATGGCGCGGCAGCTCGATACGGCCCGTCTCGACACCGTCCGACACCCGGAACCTGCGGATCGACGGGCCCGCCTCCGAGGCGACCAGGACGGTGCGCCCGCCGTGCTCCAGGACCAGGCCCTCGCCGTCGAAACGGCCGCCGCCGGTGGGATGGAGGGTGCGCATGTCGACGGCGCGGGCGGCGGGCGGGGAGGCACCGGTGGTGCCGAGGTCCAGGTCGAAGATCCGGCCGGGCGGGTTGTCGGCCAGCGCCCAGGCGCGGGAGGGGCCGGCCATCGCCAGGCCGGACAGCCCGTCCACCGGGACGGCGGCCTCGTACTCGACGCCGTCCAGCGCGTCGCTGTGGCCGATCAGCGCCACATCGTCGGAACACGCCCCGGAGGACGGCTCGTCGTCCCGCGACTGCCACCACACGACGGACGGGACGGCGACGGCCGCCACACACAGCGCGGCGACCAGGGCCCGGCGGCGGGTCCGGCGCGTCTTCGCCGCCCGCTCCTGTTCCTGCTCCCGCAGCTGCGCCAGCGCCCGTTCCGGGTCCGGCAGACTGTCACCCGGTCCGCCCGCCGCCGTACCGTCCCGAGGCACCTGGGGGACGGGTCGCGCCGCCCGGTTCCGTACGAACGGCAGCTTCTCGATGCCGTTCTGGCTCTGCTGCTGGGGCAGCGGCCGGTTCTTCGCCCGCAGCGAGCGGCGGACCTCGTGATAGATCGCCTCCAGAGTCAGGTGGCTGTCCACCGCGCCCCTGTCAGGGGGCCGCCTGCCGGAACCGCCGGGCACGGATTCCGGTGCCCGCTCGGCACCCGACTGCCGTGGCCCCGGAATGCCCTCCCGCAACACCCGGAGGAACTCACCGGTGAACGCGGTGTACTCCTCGCCGTCGAAGGTCAGCGCCTCGACGTTCCAGGGCGTCGAGGTGAGCAGGTACGAGACGCCCTCCATGCCGTCCATGCCCTCGAAGAGGGCCTCACCGAGCCGGCTGGACGCCTGCTGGGTGGCCGCGGCGGTGGACATGACGCCCGCCATCGACCCGGCGGACATCCCCTTGATCACACTGCCGCTGTAACAGCAGTCGAGGATGACGATACGGAGCCTGGGCGGCGTACGGGTGCCCAGCACGCTGCGCAGCCAGGCGTACGGGATGCCGCTGTGCAGCTTCCCGGCCTCCGTACCGGGCAGCGTGAGATACAGCCCCGCCTGCTTCGAATCCAGGAAGCCGTGCCCCGCGTAGTACACGATCAGCGTGTCCTTCGCGGTGTGCACCGCCTGCTCGACGGGGCGTAACGCGGCGGTGATCGTCCGCGGGTTGAGCACGACCCGGCAGTTCCGCTTCGGTATGCCGCCGATGCTCCGGTCGGTCAGCGCGGCCCGGAGCGCCTTGAGGTTGTTCCGCACCGCGGGCAGCTGCGGCAGGCTGGTGTACGTATCCACGCCGATGATCACACAGGCCGACTCCTCGGGATCGAACGCCGGAGCCGGCACGCCCCCGACTTCATCCATGGGTCAGGCCTCGTTTCGGGGGTGTGGGTGGGGGAGGGGCTGGGGTGCGGGGTGGTCGTGGATCCGGCCCTGTCCCTGGTCCGTACGAGCCTCGCCCGCGCCCGTACCGTCCGAGCCCGCCTCCGTACCGGCCTCGTCCGCGCCCGTGCCGTCCCCGTCCGTACGGCTCTCGCCCGTACTGCCCTCGCCCGTACGGCTCTCGCCCGTACGGCTCTCCTCCGCCGTCGTGGGGGAGGAACCGGTCGCCCGGTCCAGCTCTTCCAGCGCGCGCAGGATGCTCCGGGCGCCGTCCGGGTCCGCGGTGGCGAAACTGACCCGTACGCCGTTGCGTTCCACCGTCATCTTGGCGCGCGCCGCGTACGCCCTGCGCCAGCCGTCGATGGCGATGGCGAGGCTGCTCAGCTGGAACGCGCTGTCCACGATCAGCTGTACGGCGTCGAACCCCAGCCCCATCCGCCCCGGCTCGGGCGCGCGCGCCAGCAACGAGACCTCCGCGGTCCGGCCGACCGCGGGATCGTCCGCCAGCCAGTCGCACAGCGACCGCAAATCCTGGCCGCTCTCGGCATCGTCCAGCCTGACCTGAATACTCATCAGCCCCCCATGGTCCTGTCCGGCCTCATGCCAACTCTCGCCCCATACCCCACCGCTTGGCGGGGATTCACGGAATGGTGGGCGTGCTCGTCGGGCGATCCACCCGAACGGGCCAGACTGGGTACTGGGGTTGACGTGAGGCGGGCCGGGCCGAGTGGCCGAGCGGCTGATCAGGCTGGGGTGGGCAGCCTCTCCCTGCCCCACCCCGCTCCTCTGCTCTCACTCCTCCTCGAACGGCGGCTCCTCGAACGGCGGCTCTCCCCAGTCCGGCTCCTCGCCCATGGCGTCACCGAAGCCGGTGTCCGGGCCGCCGGCCGGCGCCACCGCACCCGCATCCGGCCCCGCCAGTACGCCCAGGATCTGCTCGCCGTACTTCGCCAGCTTGTTCTCGCCCACGCCGCTCACGGAGCCGAGCGCGCCCAGGCTCGCCGGGCGGGCCGTGGCGATCTCGCGCAGCGTGGCGTCGTGGAAGATCACGTACGCCGGTACGCCCTGTTCCTTGGCCGTACGGGCCCGCCAGGCCCGCAGCTCCTCGAAGACCGGCACGGCCTCCTCCGGGAGGTCGACCGGTACCGAGCGCTTCCCCTTGGCCGCCTTCGCGGCCTTGGCGGCCCTGGTCTTCTCCGGCTCGCGCCGCATCGGCACCTGGCGCTGCCCCCGCAGCACCTCACCGCTGTCCTCGGTGAGCACCAGGGTGCCGTAGTCGCCTTCCACCGCGAGCAGCCGTTGTGCCAGCAACTGCCGTATGACGCCCCGCCATTCGGCCTCGCGCAGGTCCTCGCCGATCCCGAAGACGCTCAGCGCGTCATGATCGAACTGGATGACCTTCGCGGTCTTCCGCCCCATCAGGATGTCGATGATCTGCCCGGCGCCGAACTTCTGCCCCCGCTCCCGCTGCAACCGCACCACCGTGGAGAGCAGCTTCTGCGCGGCGACCGTGCCGTCCCACGTCTGCGGTGGCGTCAGGCACGTGTCGCAGTTCCCGCACGGGCCGCTCTCCTGCCCGAAGTAGGCGAGCAGCCGCACCCGCCGGCACTCCACCGTCTCGCACAGCGCGAGCATCGCGTCGAGGTGCGCCGACAGCCGCCTGCGGTGGGCGTCGTCGCCGTCCGACCCGTCGATCATCTTGCGCTGCTGGACCACGTCCTGCAGCCCGTACGCCAGCCACGCCGTGGACGGCAGGCCGTCCCGCCCCGCGCGCCCCGTCTCCTGGTAATACCCCTCCACCGATTTCGGCAGATCCAGGTGGGCCACGAACCGTACGTCCGGCTTGTCGATGCCCATCCCGAACGCGATGGTGGCGACGACCACCACCCCGTCCTCGCGCAGAAAGCGCGCCTGGTTCTCCGCGCGCGTCCGCGCCTCCAGCCCCGCGTGATACGGAAGCGCGGTGATCCCGTTCTGCACCAGGAATTCCGCGGTCTTCTCCACCGATGCCCGCGAGAGGCAGTACACGATTCCCGCGTCACCGGCGTGCTCGGTGCGCAGCAATTCCAGCAGCTGCTTCTTCGGGTCGCTCTTCCCGACGATCCGGTACTGAATGTTCGGCCGGTCGAAACTGGCCACGAAATGCCGGGCGCCCTCCATGCCCAGCCGCGAGGTGATCTCCTGGTGGGTGGCCTCCGTGGCCGTCGCCGTCAGGGCCATCCTCGGCACTTCGGGCCACCGCTCGCGCAGCATCGACAGGGCCAGGTAGTCCGGCCGGAAGTCGTGGCCCCACTGCGCGACACAGTGCGCCTCGTCGATCGCGAAGAGGGAGATCTTGCCCCGGTCCAGCAGGCTCAGCGTCTGCTCCACCCGCAGCCGCTCCGGCGCCAGGTACAGCACGTCCAGCTCCCCGGAGAGGAACTCGGCCTCCACCATCCGCCGCTCGTCGAAATCCTGCGTGGAATTGAGGAACCCGGCCCGGACCCCCAGCGCCCGCAGGGCGTCGACCTGGTCCTGCATCAGCGCGATCAGCGGCGAGATCACCACCCCGACCCCGGGCCGCACCAGCGCCGGAATCTGGTAGCACAGGGATTTCCCGCCGCCGGTCGGCATCAGCACGACCGCGTCGCCACCCGCTATGACGTGGTCGATGATCGCTTGCTGTTCCCCGCGGAACGCGTCGTACCCGAACACCCGCCGCAGCACACCCACCGCACCACTGGCGTCACCCCTCGCGCCATGGGCAACGTCCACCGCACCATTGGCGCTGTCCACCGCGCCATTGGCGTCGCCCATCGCGCCACTGGCGTCGTCGACCGTTTCCCCGGTCCCGGGAGCCATCTCCACCTCGCTCATGCCAGCAGCGTACGAGCTATCCCGCCCCGCGCGCTCAAGCCTGTGGATAACTCGGCACCGGACCGGCCGCCTCTGCTACTTCCGCAGGATTCGCGCAGCGGGCATGGCGCCCGGCCCCGAGCGCCCTCGTACAACGAAATCGACCACCCAGCCGTCTCATAAGACGACGAGGAACACCGAACGCCGTCCGTGATCCCGGCGATCTTCGCCACCGTGCCCCTGCGCCCCTGCACCCGCCGACTCGTTAACCCGGCCCCTTGTCATCGGCCCTGCCGCCGCCCCTTCCGAAGGACGGAGACCCACCATGCGCACCCATCGTCCCGACCGCCTCCGCTTCCACCGCCGCCCGGCCGTGACCGCCTCGGCCACTGTCCTCACCGCCGCACTCGTGACCCTCGCCACGCTCACCACCACCGCATCAGCAGCCACGCCCACGGCCTCCTCCACCCCCTCCGCAAACCCCACCCCCCACTGCCCCGAATCCGCCCTGAAGATCGCCGCCTCCGTCCTCACCCCGCAGCACCCCGACGTGCTGCGCATCAGCGTCACCAACCGCACCGCCGAACCGTGCGTCGTCGACCGCATCCCCACCGTGACCTTCGGCGATCTGGACGGCGCCGCGCAGCCCGATCCGCCCGCCGAGAGCGCCCCGTACCGCCTTGCCCCGGGGGCCACCGCGTACGCGACGGTCCGTACCGTCACCGGCCGCCCGTCCCCGTCCACCCGTACCGTCGACTTCGTCACCGTCGCCGCCGACCCCGCCCACCACGGCCGCCGCTTCGACGCCGCGGCGCTGGGCGCCCCGCCCACCGGCATCCGTGTCTGGTCGCCGACCACAACGCTGTGGCGCCCCACCGCCGGTTGATCCTCGTCAGCGGCGTACGCCCCAACTGGCGTCACCCGGGGGCGGGTTACCGCGAACCGCCCGCCCCCACCCCCGCCATCCACCAGAGTGAGCGCATGAGCCTCACCACCGCCGGCGAGCCGCCGGGGCCCGTGCGCTTCTTCCTGCTGTGCGACCGCATGGGCTGCGATGCCCGAGCCGTCCTCGACCTGGTCGTCGCCGACCCGCCGCCGGACATCGAGCAGGACCTCTTCGGCCACCTGCTCCACAGCGCCAAAACGGCCGCCCCGCACATCGCCGACCTGGGCTGGACGTATTACCAGGGCGACGGCTACTGGTGCCCGCGCTGTTCGGGGCCGCGCTCCCCGCGCCCCCGCCGAGGCCGCACCCGCTCCTCCTGACCCGAGCGTGCCCGTCCTCCGCCCGCCCTTCCCCTCCCCCTCCCTCGAACAGGAGTAACTGGCCAGTAGCACTCCGTAAGATTTTGCCTTCTTTCATTGCACGACTGAGCACTCCTGAGCGCTATTGCGGACAGAGAGCTCGTACTGGCTCTCCGGTGCCGGGACGAGCAGGCACCGTCCATCCACCGGAGGGACCGAGGGCTCCGTGAACCTTGATCTCGTACGTGACTGGGCCGTGGCCGCCATCGCGGTCCGCGTGTTCAGTGCCGACATACGGCTTCTGCTGCGCCGTCTGGCCGCCGCCCAGGTGCTGGCGGGCGTCTCCGAACTCACACGTTCCGATGCGGAAGCCCGTACCCGTGGCCGTACCGACAGCCGTACCCGCGCCCGTATCCGCACGCACCCCCGTACTCCTGCCGGCTCCCGCGTCCACCGTGCGGACGACTACGGCTCCCCGTACGGCCCTCAGCGCGACCACGACCTCCAGGAGGGCGAGCGCTGATGTCCGAACGCGAGCCGATCGCCGACCACGACCCACGCCCCGGGCAGACGCCGCACGCGGCCCCCGCCCGTACCCGCCGGACCGCCACCGGGTACGAGAAGTATCCCTTTCGTCCACCCGGCGCACCGGGCGCGCCCACTCTCGCCGGCTTCGGTCTGCCGGCCGACTTCCGCGCCTTCCACCAGCTCTACCGCGCGGGCTACATCCGGTACGCCGAACTCCACCTGGAGTCCCGCGCGGACGCCGAGGAAGCCGTCGACCTGGCCTTCGAGCAGCTCATGCTCTCCTGGCGGACCGTTCTGCAACAGCCGGTCCCCGAGGCGTACGCCTGGCGCGTCGTGAAGAACCGCACCATCGACCACGCCAGGGCACGCGGCCGGCGGCCGGTCGTCGTCGACGTGGCCGCCTTCGAGACCCACTCCCTGCGCCACTCCATCGACCCCATAGGCGAGTTGGAGGAGTCCCTCACCCTCTACCAGGCCGTCGCCGCGCTGCCCGAGCGCCAGCGGGACGTCATGCTGCTGCGCTACGCCCTCGGATACGCCACCAAGGAGACGGCGCGCCTCATGGGCATCACCGAGGCCGGTGTCCGTTCGACCACCCGCCACGCACGCCGCCGACTGCGCCAGGCGTTCGGCCTGGAGGAAGGGGAAGACGATGCCCGCCTTGCCGACTGACCTCGACCGAATTCTGGCCAAGGCCCGCCTCGACACGCCGCCGTACACGGAACGCGAAATTGCCGCTGCCGAGGCCAGGTTGAGCGCCCGCGTCGCCGATCGCGTCCTGTATGGAGCCCTGTCCTTCGACGCCGCCATCCAGGCCCGCGTGGAGGCCGCCATCGGCCGCGGCCGTACGACGGGCGAACGCGAGCCCACCGAACAGCGCCAGATGCACGACGCCGCGCAAGACCTCCAGCGCCTGTGCGCCCTCGTGGCGGGCGAACCCGAAGCGCTGCACCAGATGTCCGTCTTCATCGGCGGCCGGCTCCTCGAACCCGACGGCGCGCGCGTACTGGCCTGCGTCCTCCAGCTCGCCGGCCGGGAGGACTCCGCCCGCTTCTGGTGGCAGTACGCCGCCGGTGCCGGCGACACCTCGTCCGCCTACTGCCTCTACCTCCACCACCTCTCCCTCGCCGAGGTCGGCGAGGCCCACTGGTGGCACGCCCACGCCGACCCGGACCGCCCAGCCCGCACCCGCCCCTCCGCCGACGCGTACGACCTGGTCATCTCCTGGGCCATCAACCTCGAAATAGCCCGCGGCAGCGGCACACCCCCGCCCCCCACCACCGCGGCCGCCGTGGTCGGCTACGTCTCCAAGGCCATCCAGTTCACCGACGAAGCCGACCTGGACCTCCCCCTACCCCCCGCCGGCTTCGCCGAACGCATAGAACAACTGACCACCTCGAACCACGCCTGACCGCGTGTGTCGAGCACAGTCGCGGGGCAAACCGCCCTCTAATGCAACTCCTTCCGAACCAACACCTCAGCAATCGGCTCCCCACTCACCCGTGCATAAGCCATCCGCTCCCGCACTTCCCCGAGCGAGCGAGGCCGATAACCGGGCCCACCGCAACAACTCTTGTGAAAGCGAACCCCGGCATGCAGCAACACGGACAGCACCCGCCAAGCAGCGGCATCCCGCCTCCTGGGCGCGGCGAAGGCAGAACCGACGTGGGTCAGCGGTCCGGTGCACCGAGGGCAGATCCGCCCGTCGTCGTGACGACCGGGGTAGGGCTGCTTGTAGGAGGCCCGGCAGGGCAGGCAGACAAAGGAGGTCTTTGCGGAAGGCATGCGGAAAGGTTAAGGCCGTGTGCAACCGAACGCGACACATTTACGCGCGCTCAGCACCAGCCCTGCCCTTCCCTCATGCGCACACCAGGCAGCGTCACTCGCCCAGTCGTCAATCCGAGGCGCGGTTACCTGATCCGGGCTGCAGGTAGTCCCGAAGCGCCTCCGAGGGGCGGAATTCAGGACCGCTGATGAAACCCTCGCCCGTGGCCAGTACCTCATGGTTTCTCAAGGCTCCCTCGCAGAAGTATTCCGCGAACGGCAGCAAGTGATCGGTGAAATACCGGGACGCGAAATCCTTGTGAATCACATCGACGGCCAGGTGCCTTCCCGCTTCCCCCAGGAACTCGCCGTGTTCCTTGGGTTCGTGCCGGAAGAGCCTGCACCACGGCCTCGCTTCGAGTTCCACTCCGGAAGCATGGTTCTTGGCGACTATCATCGGTGCATCGAGAACAGCCACCGCGCAGATCAGGTACGCGTCGAACCAATGGGCGGTCGACGGTGGTCGCGAAGCTTCGATGAAGTGGGACGCGGCGCTGATCAACGGCATGACGATGCCGTTGTATGCGTCGGTGCCCGAGAGTTCGAGGCGGGGTCCCTTCCTCGCGCACTTGCTTACGATGGAGAAACCCTCTACCTGGTGAAACGGTTGCTGGGTGAGGTCCAGCGCTTCCACCGCAGAAAAATGCCAGGACGAGGGATTGTCGTCCGTCGTGACCACGACGTCCTTGACCCCCAGGCCGCAGATGGTGGGCAGGTCCAGCTTCCAGGGCGCTGGGCTGGTCGAGAAGAAGACATACGGCAGGTCCGACTGTTTGCATTCGACCATCACCGTAAGTGTCGGCCGAACTCTGGACTCCTGGGGCGCGGGGCGGGCCAGCTCCCGTGTGGCCAGCAGGTCGATCGAGCGCATGTCTCCCGAGATCCGGTCCCTGAACCCCCACTCCTGCTGCACTCTGAAATTTCGCTCAAGCAGCTGGAATACGGTGCTTTGCAGGGGGTAGCCGGACTTTTCCACGGCCTCGTGCAGTGCGTCGAGTGTAAGACCGGCCCTGAGCTGCCCCCAGGCTGGCGCGTCAGGTTCATCGGTGGGTTTCATCTGCCGTCCCCCGTCTTCCGGCTCGGCCACCGAAGAGGATAAGGGCGGAGCGAAGCGCAAGTCCCGAGAATTGTTCGACAAGCCGGCGCAGCGGGCGGGGGAGCGGCCAGGGACCGCGCTGCTTCTAGGTGAGCACCTGCATGCGCTGATGCCGGCTGCATACGTGAAGGCCCCGGACCATGACCGGTCCGGGGCCTTCGCGCTGGTGCCCCCGGCAGGATTCGAACCTGCGACACCCGCTTTAGGAGAGCGGTGCTCTATCCCCTGAGCTACGGAGGCGGGGAGTCGTCGGCGCCTGGTGGGCGCGGACGGGCTGCTGGTGGGCAGCTTTGGACAGGGTAGCGGATGTGGGCTGGCGGGGTGGGGACGGGCCGGGCCCCGGAGGCTGTGGGCAGCCTTCGGGGCCCGGTGGGGTCGCACCTTGGTGGTTATGGGGTGCGGGTGGGCGCCATGGGGTTATGTGAGGTCATGGGCCCAGGGGTGGATGGTGTCTGTTAGGGGGCGTGGGCCGGGTTGTCGGGGGTGGGGGAGTTGGTTGTGGTGGCGCTGCGGGTGGTGGACCACGTGGTCAGGGCTGTGGCGCAGGCGTGGTCGAGGTGGCGCAGGCCGGTGAGGTCGAGGTTGACCTCCCGGTCGTGGGGGAGGGCGTCCAGCTGGTCGAGGAGTTTGGGGAGGCGGAGGAAGGTGGCGTTGCCGAGGGCGCGTACCTGGACGGGCTCGGTGGCCGGGGCGTCCAGGCCACTGATCTCCAGGTGGACGTGGGAGGTCTCCCACGCCGTCTTGGCGACGGCCAGGAGGAGGCCGATCAGTACGCCCTCGAACATGTTGGTGACGACGATCGCGATGGCGGTCGCGGCGAGCACGACGGCCTCGCCCCGGTGTTCACGCCAGAGGGGGCCGAAGTCGCGCAGCGGGAGGAGCTTGAAGCCCGCGTGGACCAGTACGCCCGCCAGTGCCGCCACCGGGATGACGCCCAGGGCCGCCGGGAACGCCGCCGCGAAGATCAGCAGCCAGACGCCATGCATCACCCGGGACGCCTTCGTGCGGGCCCCCGCGTGGACGTTCGCGGAGCTGCGGACGATCACCGCGGTCATCGGCAGGGCGCCCAGGATGCCGCAGACGGTGTTGCCCGCGCCCTGCGCCATCAGCTCCTTGTCGTACTGCGTACGCGGTCCGTCGTGCAGCCGGTCCACGGCCGCGGCGCTGAACAGCGACTCGGCGGACGCGATGAGGGCGAAGGCCAGGATGGTGCCGATCGCGCCGACGCTCGCCAGCTGGGCGAAGTCAGAACCGCCCGGCGGCTGGATCGAGGACAGCAGGCCCGTCACCTCGACCCGCGCTATGGGCAGGTCGAGGGCGAAGACGGCGAGCGTGGCCAGGGCCACGGCCGCGAGCGGGGCCGGCAGGATGCGGGCCGCACGCTTCCAGCGCGGCCACAGTACGAGGACGGCGATGGTGCCCGCGCCCACGGCGAACGCGGTCAGCGCCGCGCCCGACCCGGCGGTGCCGGTGACCAGGCCGGGCAGGCCGCCGAGGTTGGCGAGGCCGCTGCCGGGGGCCTTGGCGTCGGTCAGTGCGTACAGCTGGCCGGCGATCAGGACGAGGCCGATGCCCGCCAGCATGCCCTGGACGACGGCCACGGAGATCGCCCGGAACCAGCTGCCGAGGCGCAGCGCGCCCATGGCGACCTGGAGGAGGCCCGCCACCAGGACGATGGCGCCCAGCGTGCCGAGCCCGAATTCCTTGACCGCTTCGTAGACGAGGACGGTCAGTCCGGCTGCCGGGCCGCTGACCTGGAGGCTGCTGCCGGGCAGCAGTCCGGTGAGCAGGCCGCCGACGATGCCGGTGATCAGGCCGAGTTCGGCGGGGACGCCGGAGGCGACGGCCACGCCGACGCACAGCGGCAGGGCCACCAGGAAGACGACGAGGGACGCCGTGAAGTCCGCCCGGAGGAAGGGCCAGCGGGGGGAGGAGGAGGGAGTGGCGGAGGCCGATCCCCCGGTCGGGGTGCCGGTGGGACGGGTGGAGGACGGAAGGGTGCTGGGACCGGCGGTGGGGCGGGTTTCCGCGCCGACCGCGGAGGGCGTCGCGCCCGGGGTCGTTTTCGATGTCATGTGGGGAGCGCCTTCGGCGTCAGAGGGGGAGGAACGTGTCGGTGGCGGGCTGATGCGCGGTGACCAGGCCGGTGTGGACCTCGTAGTACCAGCCGTGCAGGCCCACCTCGCCCGCGTCGACGCGCTCACGCACGCAGGGGTACTCGCGCAGCCGTGCCAGTTGCTCGACGACGTGCTTCTGGACCGCGGTCGCCACCGTCGGCGCCTCGTCCCGGGGCAGTTCGTCGGAGAGCTGCTGGGTCAGCCAGGCGCGTACGTCGGGAGCGCCGGCGAGGTCCTCGCGGCGCGCCATGGCGCCGACCGCCCCGCAGTGCGAGTGGCCGCACACCACGATGTCCGCGACGCGCAGCACACGCATCGCATACTCGATCGTGGCGGCCTCCGCGCTGGCCGGCATGTCCGGGTGGTGCGGAGGTACGGCGTTGCCCGCCGTACGGAGTTCGAAGAGCTGGCCCGGGGAGGCTCCGGTGATCAGGGACGGGATGATCCGTGAGTCGGAGCAGGTGATGAAGAGGGCGAGCGGCGACTGGCCGTCGGCGAGCCGCTGGTAGGTCTCACGCTCCTCGTTCACGGCCGCGATGCGGGCGTTGAAGGAGCGGGCGTGTTCGATGAAGGTTTCCACGAGGGAATGTCTCCTGCTGGTCGGTTAAGTGGTGCCATTGAGGGCATGGCAGAACCCGTTCGACTGGTGCGGAGCAGGAAGCCCCGGCGGTACTCCTCAGCAGCGGAAGACGCAGTGCAGACAGTGCAGGGATGGACGGGTGGCGACGCCTGGTCTTGATGTGGTGAGTGCGGCGGCGCCGGGGTGTGCGTGTGCGGTCAGGAAGCCGGTGCGCGGGTACGACCGGGCCGTACGGAGGCACGGCGGGGTCGGGCGGCGGTACGGGGACGGCTCGCCCTGCGCGGTCCGCGTGCAGCGACGCGCCTGATTGCGGTCCTTCTCCTTCTCCCGCCCGGGGTCGCGTTCGTTGTCACGCCGGTACTGGATGCCCGTGTTGCGGGCTTTGATCGCCGGGGACAGTTCGGTGGGTGGCCCGTGTGCGCCGGGCGGAGCCGCCGGGGTGGGGGTGGGGTCCGGGGCGGAGGCGAGGGTGTGCGCGGGCGTGGTGCCGGTGGCCGTGAGGAACGGGGTCTTGCCGCCCTTGGCCGCTGCCGTGCCAGAGAAGAGCAGGGTCAGGACTACGACGAGGGTGCCGAGGGCGCGGAGGACGCTGAGGGGGCGAAGGTCCGGGGTGGGGCGGAAGGAGCGATTGGAGCGCGTGGAGCGGTTGGGACGGGAGTTCTGGGGGTTGCGGGTGCGCTGAGGCCGTTGGTTGCGTGCCTGGTTGTGGTACGGCCGGTGGCCGTACTTTCCCCCGCCGTACGTCCGGGGCCCGGACTCCTTGAAGGAGGCGGTGCGCATACGGGCCCGCGGCGCGGTGCCCCGGGTGGCACTTGGCGTGCTGGTCGGCGTACGGCCGGAGCCATGGTCCGGCGTGCGCACCGGCGTACGGGCTGTGGCGCGCGCCGCCGTGCGCACGGGCGTACGCGTCACCGTACGCTCCGGCTCCGCGCCCGGCGGGCTGTGCGGGCGGTGGGAAGCCGTGTAGTGGGCAGGGTGGCCCGCCGTGTCCGGGCGGATGGACAGCGGCCGGGGGAACCAGGTGAAGCGGTTGCCGTTCGATCCCTTCATGACTGCTCCCCGGAAGGGGGAGAGGCGGGTGCGGGGGCAGGCGCAAGCGTGGTTACGGGCGCGGGTGTGGCCACGGGCGCGTTGCGGGCATCGCCCTTCGAGCGCCCGGCCAGCGACAGCAGAGGGACGACGGCGAGCGCCACGAACCCACCGGCCAGCGCCAGCGTGGTGTACCCGCCGGTGGCCACGACCAGCCCCGACGCCATGCCGCCGGTAGCGCCCGCGACGGCGATCCCCACGTCGACCAGGCCCTGCGTCGAGGCGCGGGTGGCCAGCGGTACGGCGTCGGTGACGATGGCGGTGCCGCTCACCAGGCCGAAGTTCCAGCCGATGCCCAGGAGTACGAGTGCGGTGGCGAGGGCCGGTACGGAATGCGCCGGCGCCAGCGCGGCCAGGGCGCCGGCGGCGAGCAGGACGATGCCGGAGGCCGCCGCGACCCGCAGCCGGCCGACCCGGTCCACGAGCCATCCGGTGAGCGGCGACGGCAGGTACATCGCCGCCACGTGCAGGGCTATGACCAGCCCGGCGGTCTCGGTCGCATGGCCGTGCGCCCGCATGTGGACGGGCGTCATCGTCATGATCGCGATCATGACGAGCTGGGTGAGCGTCATCACCGCGGCACCGCTGACGAGCCCGCGCACGTTCGGGCGCGCGGCCGTACCGGGCGCCTGCTCCGAAGCACCCTCGGCCTTCTCGACCCCCTCGGCCTTCTCGACCCCTTCAGCCCCCTCGGCCCCGTTCCCGTCGCCGGAGGCTGCCGCCGCACGCGCCCGCGCCAGGTGCAGCGGGTCCGGGCGCAGGAACGCCCCGAGCACCACCGCGGCCGCCACGTACGCGACCACCGCCAGCAGGAACGGCCCGGCCAGGCGCGGAATGCCCCAGCCGTGCGCGACGTCGCCCGTGACGCCGACGAGGTTCGGCCCGACCACCGCGCCGAGCGTGGTGGCGAACAGCACGAGGCTGACCGCGCGGCCGCGCCGCGCCGGCGAGGCCAGGTCGGCGCCCGCGTACCGGGCCATCAGGGTCGTCGCCGTACCCGCCCCGTAGACGAGGAGCGAGAGGAACAGCAGCCACACGTTGCCGACGACGGCGGCGATGACGACGCCGAGGCTGCCCAGACCGGCGGTGGCGTACCCCAGGGTGAGCCCCGGGCGCCGGCCCCAGCGCTGGCAGATTCGCCCGATGCCCACGGCACCGAGCGCGGCACCACCCGTGAACAGGGCCGCGGGCAGGCCGGACAGGCCCGTCGAGCCGAGCATCTCCTCGGCGAGCAGTGCACCCACCGTGATGCCCGCGGCCAGCCCCGCGCCACTGAGCGTCTGCGACAGCGCGAGCACGGTCAGCACACGTTTCTGCTCCGGCGGCTCGGTGCCCTCCGCGGGCTCGACGGGCGCAGACCCGGTGCCGGGCATCTCGGGCGCGCCGTCCTGTAGTTCGTGCACCTCGGGTGAAGCACCGTGCACCTCGGGTGAAGCACCGTGCGCCACGGGTGAAGCGCCGTGTGCCTCCGTCATGTGGTCGTGGGATTCGTCGTGCGGGCCATGGAGGTTCGCGTGGGGGGCCGGTTCGCCGGGCCGAGCGCTCATGGGTCCGTTTCCTCGTGATCGGGCTGCCCCGGAGGCACGCTCAGGGCGCGCCGGCAGGTTGGAGTGCCGCGATGTCCCGCAGCGACATGTTCAGCTGGTCGTGCAGGAAGCGCACGATCGTCCAGTGCGGCAGCGCGCACTCGTCGAAGGGGCCGAACTCGCGGACGTACAGCGGTATCCAGCGCAGGGCTTCCTCTATCGCCTGCTCGCGGCCGGGTTCCTGCTGGTAGTCCTCGTAGCCGATGCTGCGGTGCTCGATGAAGAACCGTCCCGGCAGCCGTTCCTCGCAGAACTCCCGGTACTCGCGCGTCTGGAGGATGAGGTAGTGCCAGATCTCGTCGATGTCCTGCTCGACGGGCAGGAAGAGCCCGCTCAGCCGGTCGCGGTGGCGGGAGACCAGGTAGAGGTACCGCAGGCACTCGACGACCTGGCGCTCCACGTACGCGGGCGACGCGCCGGTCAGCGCCACGAAGTGCTCCACCACTTCGGTGTGCAGACGCTCGCCGAGCAGGGCTATGAGATCGGCCGTGGTGACGTGCGGTCCTTGGTCGTGCGGCGTCCGGTCGGGCGCCCCCTGAACGGGCGCTGCCTCGACGTCCGGCGCCTGGTCGTGCGCTTCCGCTCCGGTGGGGGCCGGAAGCTGGTCCTGCGGCTGCGTGGTCATGGTTCTCCCGTTGGCTTCGCGTGTTTCCGTACGCGGTTGGACGGCCTGGCGCGGGCGGACGCGCGGTGGGCAGGGCGGGTTCGGAGCCGGTCCCGGCTCCCTCAGCCCTCCACACCAGCCCCCCGATCGAGCCACGCGTACTTCCCCGACTTCCCGATCGGGATGTGCGCGCAGTGCTCGACCCGGCACGTCAGGCCGGTCAGCCGCTCGACGCCGGCGCCCAGCGCCGCCGCTTCCGCCGCGTCCAAGGGGTCGCCGTCGAACGTCGTGTACCGCAGCTCGGCCTCGGTCCCGGTCCCGTCTCCGGCCCCGGCTCCCTGCACACGCAGCTGGTGGACGAATACACGCGACGACGCGTCGCTCACGCAGTCGTCCAGATCGCCCTGCGCGACCGGCCCCCGGCCGTGCGCCGACGCGAGCAACTCCTTCTCACGGCCGCAGAACCTGGTGATCTTCGTAGGGTCCGGTGTGCCGTCCAGCGTGCGCGCGCAGTCCCCGGACCGGTAACGGATCAGCGGCATGTACGGGTTGCGCACACTCGACACGATCATGCTGAAGATGCCGCTGTCCGGCGCCACCGGGACCAGTTCGACGCTCATCTTGTCGAGGTAGGGGTGGTACCGCCCGTTCCGGTCGCTGTAGTAGAGGTAGCCCAGTTCGGTGCTGCCGAAGAGGTCGATGACCGGGCAGTCGAAGTGCTCGTACAGGAAGCGCCGCACGTTCACCGGCGTGTACTCGTAGGCGTGCACGATGCTCGCCGGCTGCGGGAACAGGTCCCACAGGCCCCAGTCGGTGACCTTCCGCACGAGATGCGCCAGGTGGTAGCCGGAGCAGTCGAGGTGGTACCGGCCTTCCGGGTGCGCCTGCCGGGCCGTACGGATCTCGGCGAGCATCCGTTCCACGTCCGCGCGGTCCCAGAGTGCCGGGTCCAGCGTGAGGTTGACGTAGCAGGTGCGGTCGTCGAGCCGCCGGTCGTCCAGGTCCGGTACGGGCGCGAGCGCCTCCCGCCCGCGCTTCCTGGCGTTGACGCGCGCGACGTGTTCGGTCGCCAACACCGTGGTCAGCGAGACGCGTTGGCAGCCGTCGCGCCAGGTGTGGGCGATGTCCGGGTGTTCGCTCCACAACTGGTAGTAGGAGTTGAGGAGGAAGTACGGGGGCCGGATGATCTGCATACGGGCGTGGTTGGTGCCCGTGGAAAGCACGTACTCCGCCTTGCCGGCGGCGAGCGCGTCGGCCAGTGCCGGTGTCATCCAATTGTCCGGAAAACCCCGGGCGATCTCCGGTTTGTCGAGTATGGGGAAATGACCCCGCTCTATCGACGCGCGGTAGATCGGTATGTCCCTTATCCGGTTCACGATGTCGGCGGTCGGTTGTCCCGGCCGGCTCGGCTGGCCATCCATGGTCACCCTCGGGTCTGTCTTGTCTGGCGGACGGGGAGTGATCGGTGTCGCGGCGTACGGGAAGCGGGTACGGGAAGCGGGTACGTGGAGCGGATACGTGGAGCGCGGCACGGAATCTGCGTGGTGCGTCGCGGATCGCGCGTCGCGCCTCGTGCCGGTGACGCGTGCTGTTCCGGGTCGGCCGTCGCACGGTGTGCCGGACGCCCGGCGATTGTTGTGCTTTGGACTTCTCGAAGTCGTGCGGCTTCTCGAAGTCCTGTGGCTGCTCGAAGCCGTGGAGCTTCTCGAAGCCGCATGGAGCGGGAAGTGGCGGGGAGCCGGCCGGTGGTGTGCGGGCCGCCGGCCGGTTCCCCGCCGGGAGGGCTCAGCGCCCGGTCAGGAAATGCATCCCGTCTTGGGCGCGGCCTTGGTCGCGCTGATGCAGCCCGACTTCGAGACGCTGATGCAGCCGTCCTTTCCGGCGCCGCGCGGGGAGTTCAGGGCGACCCACTCACGCCAGACGCCGTCCTGGGCCATCTTCTTGATCAGCTGTTCCATGTCCGTCGAGCCTCCGCAGGCAGGGGATGGTGGAAAACGGCGTTGATCAGCCACGCGAGCCGCGCGGGTGCCGCTCCCTAGAACGTAAAAGAAAGACCAAGTGATCGTCAAAGGCTCTCAATCGCGTGATGGCTCAAACGCGGACTTCGGGCGGCAGTTTGGCTTGTTCTTTCCCGTTCTGGCCACAGTTCGGGGATGTCCAGGGGCTTTTGGTGGCCGATTGTGGTCGGTTGTGGCCGGAATCGCACGGTGAAGCCAGGTTCGGACAGATGATTGGTCTACCATGTACATGTCAAGCAAGCCGATGGCCGGAACGGTGTCGGATGGCCGGTTTGCGACCAGGCGCCCACCAGGTGAACGCCCAGTGAATTTCCCGAAGTCGCGTCGGGATGGCGGCCAATGTGCGTCCGTCGGACGGGTGCGTCGAGCATCCGGCGAGCGCTGCGGGGGGAGCCGCGGCGACCCTCCCCGTCCGTCGTGCCGAGCCCGTTCAGGGCCTCGTTCCGGAGGCAAATCCCGGCGAAATTTCTACGGAATCCATACGCGGTTCCCTGCGCACCTCCGGCCCTCCCGCACGCGCCCTACGTGGGCCCCTGCGCGTACCTCTGAGCGGGCCGCATGCGCACCCCTGCGCGGATCCTTACGCGCGTCCCGACCCGCGCTCCGCCCCACAGGCCCGCCTGTATCTCCGCCCCATGCCCCTGCCCGGAACCTTGTCCGCGCTCCACATGGTTCCCGTCAGGAATCTCCGCGCGTATACCTGCAATGGCCATGCAAATTGGGGCTCCCGTCGCGCGCGGGACCGGTGCCGCCCCTGCGCGAATCCGCACGCGATGTCGCCCACGAATCCGCGCGCGGTGCGGCCGGTGAGTCCGCGCGCCGCGCCGCCTACGAATCCGTACGCGACACCTCTTCCAGAGGCCGTGCCGTAACCCTGGCGGAGAACAGTTCCTGACCATTCTGGTGCGCGGTGACGCGCGTGTGGATGAGACCGGAGGCGTCGGTTTGCGAGAGCGTTCCGGCGCTCCCGCCGGAGCCCTTCTCGGGACCCTCTCCCGTGTTCGTGCCGGCGTCCGCCCCGGTCTCCGAACCGCCCCTCGACTGCGTTCCCACCGCCGACTTCGGGCCCGGTTCCGCGCCCGACTTCGTCATCTTTTCCCTGCCCGCTTCCGGGCGGCCGAGTACCGTCGCCTCTATCCAGCACGGGGCGTCCAACTCCGCATACCGTGTGAAGACGGTGCTCAGTCCGACGGGTATGACCTCCAGCGGATGGAGCGCCGCGTGGACGGCCTGGTGGGCGGCTTCCAGCAGCAACATGCCGGGGGCGTGGTCGACCGGGTGGTCGAAGATGACCGGGTGGGTGGTGTCCGTACGAAGCTGCCAGCGGTTGCGGGTGTCCGTGGGCGAGAGCATGACGCTCTCGAAATGCTCGCGGGCCACCCGCTGCGGCGCCACCGGCGGCGGCAGCGGTACAGCGCGGGCCATCGCCTCCCGGGCGTCGCCGTATGCGCCGCGCAGGCGGCGGTAGATGGCCGGCGCGTGGCTGGTGAAACGTGCGACCGCGGTACCGAGGAGGACACCGTTCCGTGTGGCCTCGACATCCATGGTCAATGCACTCAGTGTGTCCTTACGGCGTTTGATGTCGGAGCAGACGATGCGTAGTTCGATCTCGGTGGGGGCAGTCTCGGTACGCAGTACGTGAGGTTCGAGCGAATAAGTGAAGTGGTCCCAGATGAGTTGGTGTCCGAACGGCACGTTGTAAGCGAGATGTGAGAGCAGCGGAATGGTCTGCCGGATCGTTTCGATGAGCAGAAGCGGGTCGTGCAGCCGATTTCTTGAGGAGTAGAACGTATGGGCCCGCGGCCATTCCGCGGTCACGGTGTGGACATCCGGGGCCGTCTCCTGCCAGCTGGTGAGCAGGACTTCGGACAGCGCCGTCTTGTGCACATACTCCTTGGGCACGGTGGTGGTCAGCGTGCGCGGGGAAGGGCCGGCGGCAGCAGGTGCGGGAAACTTCGGAAGCTGGCCGGTGGTGCTCATGCGGGTATCCCCCTGAGGAGTGTCTGCAGGTCCGGTCCGTTGCGGCCCGTTGTGGTCCGCCGGGGCGCTCGAACCGGTCCGCTACGTTCCTGAGCGGGCCGGCGGGTGGCCAACGTGGGCCGCCGTGCGGTCGGTTCGGCCGTCACAGCGTGAGAGCCTCGGCTTTCATAAAATAAATAGTATTCGTTTTGTTTGTCGAGGGAGCTGGTGCTGTCCATGCAGGAGCGTGCGGTCAGGACACGTGAGGTCATCCTCCGGGCGGCCGCCGAAGTGTTCGACGAGTTCGGGTTCAGCGGCGCCAGTATCAGCAAGATCATGAAGCGGGCCGGAGTGACGCAGGGTGGGATGTACTTCCACTTTCCGTCAAAAGAGGCACTGGCCCAGGCCGTGATGATCGAGCAGGGCGGCGGACTGGAACTGCCGCCCGGAGAGGACGGCCTCCAGCGCCTGGTCGACATCACCCTGTATTTGGCCGAGGAATTGCAGACAAATCCCACACTGCGAGCGGGCGTCCGGCTTGCGGTGGAACAGGGCGAGTTCGGGGTGCAGGACGACTCGGCTTACCGGCACTGGGCCGAGGAGTTCGGCGGCCAGCTGCGCGCCGCGCGCGAAAAGGGCGAACTGCTTCCCGAGGTCAATGTGGACGAACTGGCCTGGGTCCTGGTCAGTGCGTACACCGGTACGCAACTCTTCTCCCAGATCTCCTCCGGCCGGGCCGATCTGCACCAGCGGGTGGTGTCCCTGTGGCGCTATCTGCTGCCGGGTGTCGCCGCGCCGCCCGTCCGGCCGCTGGTGACCTTCGCGGCGCGGCGGCGCCGGGCGGTGGCCTGAGCGCCCGGGCGCTGAAGCCGTAGCACGGGGCCCCGAAGGGCCCCTCCGGCAGCGGTGTCCGGGAGGCGGCGACGAGGCCGGCGGACACGTGCGAGACCATGGCGCGGAGCGGTTCCACAAGCACGTCAGGAAGCGAGTGCACGAGCGTGACGGAGAACGAGGCGAACAGCGAGGCCGCGGGCGGGCCGACGGCGCGTCCGTGGCGCGTGGTGGTCACCGGAGCGACCGGCTTCATCGGGTCGGCGGTGGTCCGGGAACTCCTGCGTACGGAACCGGGCTCGTCCCCGCGCCCCCTCCAGATCCGCGCCACGTCCCGTAAGCCGTCCGCAACGCCTGACGAAAACTCACCGGCACCCGTCCCGGCACCGGCAGCGACTTCCGGCGGGCAGTCTGCCCCCGGCAGCCGAACCGCCCTCGATGCCGCCGGCGTCCCCAACGCCCCCGAAGCCCCCCGCATCGACTGGGTCCGCGCCGACCTCGCCGACCCCGCCACCCTCCGCGGCCTCTGCGCCGACGCCGATGTCCTGCTCCACCTCGCCTCCGACATCGGCCGGGACGAGGACCGCTGTGAGCTGGTGAACGTGCGCGGCACCGCCGCCCTGGTGGACGAGGCCGTACGTGCCGGTGTCGGCCGTATCGTCCACCTCTCGACGGCTGCCGTGTACGGGGCCGGGCCGCACTCCGGCCCTGGGGTGGACGAGATCCCGCCCGCGCCGGTCTCCGCCGCCAGCCGCACCCGCCTCGCCGCCGAACAGCCGGTGCTGGCGGCGGGCGGCACGGTGCTGCGGCCGGGCCTGGTGCTCGGCGTGGGCGACCGGTGGGTCGTACCCGCGCTGGCGGAACTGCTCGGCCGGGTGCCGGCGCGCTGGGACGGCGGGCGCGGCCTGCTGTCGGTCGTGGCGGTCGAGGACCTGGCCCGGCTGTTCGTACGGCTGGCCCTCGCCCCGGACGGCATCCCCGGCGGCGTACAGCACGCCAGTCACCCCACTCCCGTGAGCAACGGGGACCTCATGGACACCTTGCTCACCCACGGGGCCTTCCCCGACGGCCTGCCCGGCCTGGCCGGCCTCCCCGGCCTCACCAGCATCACCAGCTCCTCCGACAGCCCCGGTCGCCCCCGCCTCTCCGACCTCCCCGACCTCTCCTGGGACGACTGCCTCCAGCGCCTCGAAGCCACTCCCGGCCGGGTGAGCGAGCGGCAGTTCGCCCTCCTCGCCCGCGACCACTGGTACCGCAGCGACGAGGTGTGGACGGCGGCCGGCTGCGACCCGGGCCCCGGCCCGCTCGTACGGCTCGCGGAGGCGGCGGACTGGTACCGGTCCCACCTGGGCGCCCGCCTCCAGACGCATGCATAGACCCGGCCCCGTCCGCCTGTACGGACCCGCCCCCGCCCACCCGGTGCGGCCCGCCGCCCCACCGAGCCCATACGCCAACGCGCCGGGCCCACACGCGAACGCGCCGGGCCTCCGAAGAGACCCGGCGCATCGGCATGCGTCCCGGCGTCAGGAAACGAACCGCACTCTGTTCAGTGTCTGTTCGTCCGGCGCGGCCGTCAGGGCACGATAGGCGTGTGCGGCGGAGGACAGCGTCATGTGGTGGTGCCAGCCCGGGAAGGAACGGCCCTCGAAGTCGTGCAGCCCGAAGTCCGTCTCCAGGGCGCGCAGGGTGGCCGCGGGCAGCTGGTGCAGCCGGGCCAGGCCGACGAGCTGTCCCATCCGGCGGTGCGCCATGTTGGTGAGCCAGATCCGGTTCGGCCGGGGGCCGGTCTGCCCCGGCTCCGCGAAGGCGCGGTAGGTGTGGTGCGAGCCGGGCAGCCGTACGGGCGTGGCCACGGTCTGCTGGAGGCGCGGGCGGGCGCCCGGGTCGCCGGCCATGCCAGGCGTGGCCGGGGTGGCCAGCGAAGTGGCGGACGGTACGGCGATGACGAAGTCGCGCCCCTGGCGGGCCAGTGCCTCGATGAGCCGTACGGAATCGGAGTACTCGCTCAGGTCGGCCACGACGGGAGCCGGTGGGCAGCTCGTACGGGCGGCCTGCGCCTCGACGAGGTCCAGGGCGTGCACCCACATCGGGCGCGGGTTCTTCGCCTCGGAGGCGGGGATGCGGTTGCGGCGCAGCAGCTCGGCGTCGCCCGCCCACTGGGGCGGCAGGAACAGCCGCCAGTCGACCGAGACGGCCGAGCTGCCGCCGCAGTCGGCGGCCGTCGCGACCCCGGTCGTCGTGGCGGCGGGGGTCGCGGGCACGTCGCCCACCGGCAGGAACATGCCCATGGCGAGCTGGCAGCTGACGGTGCGTCCGGCGTGCGAGTCGAAGCGGCGGTGCACACCGACGGAGTGGCCGCCGCGCTTGGGCAGCACCGCCGGGGCGAGGATCCACGCCCGGGGCGGGCCGGGCACCTCGGCCCGGCGCGCGATCTCGCGCCGTACCGGGTTCCAGTCCCAGGGGCTGGCGTTGAGGAACTGGTGGAGCGACTGCGAGGCGGTGGGCGAGTCGGAGACCGCGGCGGCCAGCCGGCGGACGGACTTCTTGCCCTCGGTGGTCAGCAGCGCCAGCAGGTACGCGTGCGCCCAGCGGCGCTGGTCGGTGCGCGGCAGATGGCCGAAAAGGTCGTCCGCGAAAGCGTCGAACGTGCCGGAGGCGGTGGCGGGGGAGGCGACGGAGGCGGGCGCGGAGCCGGTGGCGGAGGCCGTGGACGCGGGGGCGGTGCCGGTCCGGCCGGTGCGGCGGGCGCTTCCGGTTCGGCCGGTCCCGCCGGTCCTGCCGGGGGCCTTGGTGGTGCCGGTCCGGCCGGCCCGGCCCGGACGTACGGCCCGGCCGGTGCCGCCGGGGAAGGCGTCGGCCGGGACTCCGGAAAGATCACGCGCGCCGGACTTGCCGGTGGCGCCGACGGCTGCGAGGGGGTGGCCGGAAGGGAGGGTGGCGGACAGGGATCGTGCGGATGTGCGGGTGGCCGGCTGCGCAGTTTCTGTCGTCATGAGTTCGTTCCCTCCCGTGGTCATCCCGTGGATCGGGCGCCGACCAGCAAAGAATAAAGAACGATCGTTTTTTTTGCGAGCCCGCGAGGTCCGGGGCTGTTTTCGTCATACCCGGAACCGTCTCGGGCGGCTGTGGAGCGGGGCTCGGACGGCTGTGGAGACACGTGTGCGCACGGACGCCGGGCAGCAGGCGCGAGCGGTGCGGCACCGATGGCGCGCCGGTTGCGTACGCGCGCCCCTGGCCCGGTCCGCGGGCCGCCGCGGAAGCGGGCGCACCGCCACCCCGGGATTCCGCTTCGCCGACCGGTCGGCCGGTGGGCGGGCCGGTCGTCCGGCCGGTCGCGAAACCCGTCCGGCAGACCCCTTGACGGAACCCGGTTCCCATACTGATCAAGTCTCCGCCAACTGCCACCGGAGCCGTGCGACCCGCCAAACCCAGCTTTAACATGGGCCGTTGGGTGTCACCGGTAGGCGCTGGCAACCGAGGGCGATCACCGAGGCGGGACAATGGCGCGACAGGACCGAGCTGAGCGGACGCGCCGGGCCCTGCTGCGGGCCGCCGCCGACGAGATCGCCGAGAAGGGTTACGCGGGCGCCTCGCTGGCCCGCATCAGCACCGCCGCCGAGGTGACGATCGGCGCCCTGACGTTCCACTTCTCCTCGAAGGCCGCGCTCGCCGAGGCGGTCCGCGACTCCGGATGCGCACTGACCCGCGGCGCGCTGGTGACCCTCAGGTCGGCGGGCGGGTGCCCCAAAGCCGGTGCGCACGGAGAGTTACGACGGGTCGTCACCTTCACGCGCGTCCTGGCCCGGCTGCTCGAAGAGGAACCGGCCGTACGGGCCGCCGCCCGCCTCGCCTGGGACTTCCCGGGCGACGGCGACACCTGGTACGCGATGTGGCTGCCGTGGCTCGGTGAACTCGTCGACCGTGCGCGCGCGGACATCGCCGGCTGGACGACCGCGGAAGCGGTCACCGCCACCGCGCTGTCGGTGGTGACCGGCGCGGAGTTCGCGGCCCGCATCGGCGTACCGCGCGGCGCCACCGCCGGGCTGTCCCCCTGGGAGCACGTGGACCGGGTGTGGGGCCTGCTGCTGGGCGCCCGGACGCCGCTCGTGGTGGGCGGCGACGAGCCCCCGGCGGGCGCCGCGGCGAGCGACGGCCGCGCGGCGGGGGACGGCGGTGCGGTGCGGCTCGGCCGGGTGGCCCAGCGGTACGACATGGTCGTACGGCCCGTCCGGGACGCTCCCACGCGCGCCCTCGGGCCGTCGGAGCGGTCGGCGAATACCTAGCTGTGCCGCATACGGCCAGGTGTCCTCGGCCCGGCCCGCCGTCCGACCGGCACATGTTTAGCCAGGAAGCGTCCCCCGTGGCACCATCGCCCGCATGCCAGGAACACCCGGGTTCATGACGTCCGATCAGCTCGCCGCCCGCACGTCACGTGCGCTGGACGCCGCCGTCGCCGCCGGGCGCGGACTGGGGCTCACGGTCACCGACCCGGCGGTGCTCCACGACGTGTTCTCCGTCGTCGTCCACCTCGCGCCCTCGCCCGTGGTCGTCCGGGTGCCGACCGTTCTGCCGCCGTACGCGACACCCGACAGCCAGGCGGCCCGCCAGCGGCTGGAGCTCGATGTGGTGGGCTGGCTCGCGGACCAGGGCGTTCCGGTGGTGCCGCCGAGCCCGCTCGTGCCCCGGGAACCCGTGACGCGGGACGGCTTCTCCATGACGTTCTGGCAGTTCGTCGAGCACGACAAGGGCAGCGAGCCTGATTACGTGCGCAACTCCGCCCTTGTCGCCGACCTGCACGCCGCACTGCGTGCGTACCCGGGTGAGCTGCCGTTCCTCTCGGCGGCCGAACCGAGGTTCACGACGGATGCGCTCGCCGCGCTCGAAGGGCGGCCCGACCTGCTCGAAGCGGCCGACCTCGACCGCGCGCGGCGCGAGTGGGCGGTCCTGGAGCCCGTGGTCAGTTCACGCGCGGCCTTCGAGGCGGAGTTCCCCGGAATCGAGGTGCAGCCCATCCACGGGGACGCGCCTGCGGTCAACATCGTCACCACGCCGGACGGCGCGCTGTACTCCGACTTCGAACTCACCACGCTCGGACCGGTCGAGTGGGACCTGGCGGCCCTCGGCCCCGAGTGCGCAGCCGCGTACAACGGTGCCGCGCGGCGCCGGGGCCTGCGGGAACTGGACGAGCGCGTCCAGCGCCTGGTCAACGCCGTGGGAATGCTCCGGGCGGTGTCGTGCCTCGCGCTCGTGCCGCAACTGCCCCTGCTCGCGGACGCCGTGAAGCCGGCCGTCGAGCAGTGGCGGACGATGCCGTTCGCGGGCGGTTTCCAGGGCTGAGGGGCGGCGGGCAGGATTTGGGGCATCGGACCGGTTCGGGGCGACGGGTCGATCCGGGCCCCGCCTGCGAACGCCCGTACCGCCCGCGCCCAGTGGTGTCGCCTCCGGCCGCCCTCGGAACTTCGTGAAGTCGTCCGTGATCCGGCTGCCGACCCCAGAAAAATAGCGAACGTTCTTTATTGTCTGGCTGTCGCCCGCCTGCCCATCATCTCCCCGGGGGCCAGTCCCTTGTCCGTGCCCGCAGCCCGCACCGCCGTTCCGCCGCCCCTCCCCGGGCGGCCGACCAGCACTCAGGAGGCGTGGATCGGGGACCTGTGCAGACACCTCTTCGTGTCCTTCGCCAGGGCGGACCACCACCTCAAGGGCGAGCAGTACGTGCGCGGGCTGCTCACCGCCCCCGGCCGCAAGTCCATCCGCAACATCGCCCGCACCCTGGACGACACCGGCGCGGCCCAGCGCCTGCACCACTTCATCTGCAACGCCCCGTGGGGCTGGCGCGCCGTCCGCGAGGCCCTGGCGGAGTACCTGGTGCAGCGCGCCCGGCCGCGCTCCTGGGTCGTCCGGCCGATGCTCATCCCCAAGTCCGGTACGAACTCGGTCGGCGTGCACCGCCGCTTCGTCCCCGCCACCGGGCAGCTGGTCAACGGCCAGCTGGCGTACGGCCTCTGGTACGCGGGCCGGTCCCTCGTCGCACCGGTCGACTGGTGCCTGCACCTGCCGCCCCCGGACTCCGGCACCCCCGCCGCCTGCGACGACGGCGTGGCGCAGATCCTCCGGCTGGCACAGCGCTCCGCGTACCCGGTAACCGAGGGCCTCCCGACGGCAACCGAGGGCGACCTGCCCCCGGTCGTCTGGGACAGCCAGATGCACCACGCCGCCGACGTGATGAGCGCGCTCGCGCCGCTCGGTCTGCCCGTCCTGGCCCGGACGCCCGGCTCCATCGTGCTCCATCTGGTGGACCGCTACGGCCGGCCGTCCCGCAGCGGCGCTCTCCCGGCCCAGCGCATCCTCGCCGCGCCGGAACGTTTCGGCCTGCCGGTGCACGACGTCGCTCCCGGTGTACGGGCGGTGCTGGTCCGGGTCGCCCCCGCGCGGGCGGGCGACGGCAGTGGCGAGCAGTTGCTCTACGCGCAGCGGTACGAGGACCCCGAGGCGTACGACGGGCGTGCGGCGGGCGACCGCGCGGACTTCTGGCTGACGACCCCGACCCGGAAGTCACCGGCCGAGTTGCACCTGCTCACCAGGACGGCCGCGCGCGTGGCCCGCGACAGTGCCCGGACCGGCGGCCGTACGGGGCTGCGGGACTTCGAGGGGCGGTCGTACGACGGCTGGCACCGCCACATGACGCTGGCGTCGGTCGCGTACGCGGTGCAGTCGCTCACGGCGCTCGACGCCGTACGGGCGGTGGTCCGTGATCCGCAGGCGCCCTGCCCGCCACCGCCCTCGTCTCCGTCTTCGTACGCGTACCCGCGCCAGGGGCCCGGCCGGGGCGAACGCGAACGGCCCCTCACCCTCGTGGGGTGACGGGCGGTCGCGTACTTCGTACTTCGTGTACGGCGGTCTCCGGGGCGCCGGGGCGGCACCTGACCGGATCAGCCGCCGAACGTCCAGCTCAGGGAGCCGTCGGCGGTGGCCAGCGTCGCCAGGATGATCAGGTCGGCGGCGCCCAGGGCCATGCCGAGCATGGCGCGGGCGCGCCGGGTGGTGTGGCGTGCCAGGGCCAGCGCTCCGAGGACGAGGGCGCAGGGGCCGAGGATGACGTTGGCGACCAGGGTGCCGACGAGGCCGAGCACGAACGCGGCCACGGCCATGCCGTCGGCCTGCCCGCGCGGGGTGCGGCGGGGGCCGGTCCCGGCCTCGGTGTCGGTCTTGGTGTCGGTGTCCGTCTGGTGTGCGGTGATGAGGGTGGTCATCGGGACGCTCCCTCGGTGTTGGTGGTGTGGTGGCGGCGCTCGCGGATGGTGAAGACGAGCAGCCAGCAACCGATGGCCACGGCCGCGATGATCGTGACAGGGACCGGGAGATGTGCCGCGGTACCCACCACGATTCCCAGCAGGAGGAGGGCTGCGACAAGGAAGAGCATGATCTGCCTTTCCATTATGGAGGACAGTTGTTCACTCAGTTCTCGGGTGCCCAGTCTAGGGGTGGAGAAACTGAGAGAACGGTTGTTTACTGGATGACATGAGTCACAGCGAGTCCGTCGGTGTCCGGCAGGCCCAGAAGCAGCGCACCCGTCAGGCCCTGCTCGACGCGGCGCTCGGCCTGCTGGCCGAACAGAGCCTGAGCAGCATGGGGTTGCGCGAGGTGACCCGCGCGGTCGGTGTCGCCCCCACCGCCTTCTACCGGCACTTCCGCAACCTCGGCGAGCTCGGAGTCGCCCTGGTCCAGGAGTCGTTGGCCAGCCTGCACGCGACGGTGCGGGCGGTCCTCGCCGAACAGGCGGGCGCGGAGGAGCGGATCGACCACACGGTGGCGGTCGTCGAACGGTATGTACGGGAGCACCCCGCGCACGTACGGTTCATCGCGCGCGAGCGGCACGGTGGCGTACGGGCGGTACGGCAGGCCATAGCGGACGAACTGGACCGGTTCGCCACGGAGGTCGCGGAGGCGCTGAAGGGCCAGCCGGCGTCGGAGGGTTGGAGCGACGAGGACGTCCGGATGCTGGCGGAGCTGTACGTGGACCGGCTGGTGATGACGGCTTCGGCGTTCCTGGACGTGCGGGACGGCGAGGGCGAGGGTTCGGAGCGGTGGCGGGCGGTGGCCCGGACCGCGCGGCGTCAGCTGCTGCTCATCAGCGTCGGGCGGCAGCACTGGCGCGACGCCGGTGGCGATTACTGATCACCGTTTGTTCGTGGCTGACCAATTAGTGGCGTGAGTAAGTCATTTGGCGCAATTGTCAGTGGGTGGGTCTAGCGTTTGTCGTGGCGTAACTACGCGGGTAGCGGGAGGCGGACGCGATGACGATCGAAAATTCCCAACCACCGATGGCGTGGCGGTACTGCGGCAATCAGATCAAGCTGTGGCGCGCGCAGGCTCAGGTGAGCCGCGAGGAGCTGGCCAAGGAGGTCGGCTATTCGGCGGAGTACGTGAAATCGATGGAACAGGGTCGGCGAAAGCCGACGGCCCACCTGCTCAGGGTGGCGGACCAGCTGTGCGGCGCGCGCGGGTTGCTGACGGCGGGAGAGGAGTATCTGCAGCCAGAGAAATTCGTGTCGTACTCGGCGGACTACATGCTGTACGAGCTCGACGCGGTTGCCCTCTACTTCTACCAGGCTTCCTTGGTGCCCGGGCTACTTCAGACTGAGGCCTACGCGCGGCATTTGATGACCGAACACTGGCCACCGCTGGACGAGGAGACGATCGAGCGGCGGGTAGCGGGACGCATGGAGCGTCAAGCCCTGCTGCGCCAGGCCACCAGGTCGTTCAGCTTCGTGATCAGCGAGCGGGTGCTGCGCTGCGCCTACGGAGGGCGTGAGCTGCACAAGGAGCAGCTGGGCCGCATGCTGGAAGTCGGCGAACAGCGCAACGTGTCCGTACAGGTTCTGCTCGACCGCGACATGGTCAACGCTGGGTTGCACGGGCCGTTCGTCTTGCTGGCAACGGAGCAGCAC
This sequence comes from Streptomyces sp. NPDC018019, assembly GCF_044327805.1. Classification (NCBI taxonomy): domain Bacteria; kingdom Bacillati; phylum Actinomycetota; class Actinomycetes; order Kitasatosporales; family Streptomycetaceae; genus Streptomyces; species Streptomyces sp. NPDC018019. The sequence goes on from NZ_JBIRGD010000001.1 coordinate 386,736, forward strand.
GAGCACCTTGCCTACGTGGAGCTGCGCGGAGGCGGTGTGATCTACGCTGAGCCGGAGAAGGTACTCGGCATGCGCCAGCAGTACGACAAGCTCCTCCAGCAGGCGCTGAGCCCGAAGGAGTCAGCCGAGTTCATCGCGCAGTTGGTGGAGAGCCTGTGAATGACATCGTGTGGTCCAAGTCGAGCCACAGCGACGGGGCCGGCGGGGAGTGCGTCGAGATATCCACCGCCCCGGACATTATTCGCGTCCGGGATTCCAAGGACCCGAACGGTCCTCAGCTCGCCTTCGGCGCCAGCGCCTGGGTCGCATTCCTCGCGTACACGCGCGGCCGTTCGGCGTGACCGGGTAGCACGCCAAGCCCAGCAGCGCGGCCGTGAAGTGGCCGATGTCGGTGAAGGTGCGGCTGGTGATCAGGGGGAGCGCGTAGAAAAGGACGACGCCTGCGGCGTATACGTAGCGCAGGGGGCGCCAGGGGAGGCGGTATGTCAGGACGGCCGCGACGCCGGCCAGCGCGTAACTGACGCCGACGTCCAGCGTGTTCACGGCGGAGTGCGGGGCCGCGCCGGTGTGGATGGCGAGGGCGAGCACGCCCTCGCTCAGATACGTCGCGCCGATGTGGGCGACGCCCATGACCGCCAGCCAGCGGCGGGTGCCGAGCCAGCGTTCGGCCGGGACGTGGAAGACGTTGAAGACGACGAAATAGAGCGGCCAGCCGCCGCCGTCGAGCCAGAGCGCGCTGGTGAGCAGGACCCGGCCGGGTGAGAGCAGCAGGTTGTGGATGTTGGTGGAGCGGCGTTGCAGGACGCGCTCCAGGATGTCGGGCGTCAGCTGGTGCATGATCACCGACGTTCCGAAGAGGATCGCCAGCCAGATGAACGTGCCGGGGGCCCGGCACACGTACGACCGGATCGCACGGAGCAGAGCGGCCGGGCGGAGCGAAACGGTCATGGCGCATGTATACGGCACGCGATCCGCCGTACCGGGCGAGGCCCGTGCGGCGCGTGTGGCGTAGGACACAGCGCCGGGTGAAATAACCGGGGAGGCCGTCCCCGTTTAACCGGGTGTCCGACCGAAACGGGGATTCACTCCCCGCTTCACGAAGCCCGGCTTCCGGGCGCGGCGAAGCCTCCGGGTACGAGGTCTTCGGTCGCGACGAAGCTTTTGGGTACGACGAGAACGAGCGAGAGAGGAACGTGCCGACATGACCGCCACCCGGTCCCGCCCCCGTGCGCACACCGCGGCCCCGCACCGGCTGCGGGCGGACGCCCTGCGCAACCGGGAGCGGATCATCGGGGCGGCCCGTGAGGCGATGGTCGAGTTCGGGGCCGAGATCCCGCTCGATGAAATCGCTCGACGGGCCGGTGTCGGCAATGCGACGCTCTACCGTCACTTCCCGGATCGCCTGGATCTGATCCACCACGTCACGCTCTCCGTCATGCACCGCACCGCGGACAAGGCGGCGGCCGCGCTCACCGAGGAGCCCGATGCTTTCCAAGCCCTGCGGCGCTTCGTGTTCGCGGCGGTCGAGGAACGCATCGGCGCCCTGTGCCCGCTGCTCTCGGACGGCGTCGACAAGGACCATCCCGACCTGCTCGCAGCGCGTGAGCGCCTGGAGGGGGCCGTCGAGGCCCTGATGGGTGCCGCGCGCGACAGCGGCCAGCTGCGTACCGACATCGCCGTCGGTGACCTGATGGTCGCGCTGACTCAACTCACGCGCCCGCTGCCTGGAAGCGGGTGTACCGACTTTGACCGGTTCGTGTACCGGCATCTGCTGCTGTTCCTGGACGGCCTGCGGGCGCCGGCGCGCTCTGAACTGCCCGGTTGCGCGGCCACGCTGGAGGACCTCCGGCACAGCTAGCGGACCACGCGGGGAACCGCGCACGGGGAACCACACGGGGGAACAGAGCCCCGGCCGGGACGGTCCGGCCGGGTGTGTTGACGCTGTCGGCCGACGCCCGGCCGACGCCCGGCCGGCCGGCGGCTGTCCGGCCGTCCGGCCAGTGACCGTCGGCGCCTGCCCGGGCGCCGGCCCTCGCCTCTCCCGTAACGGAACGACCGGTACGCGCACGACGCGGCCCGGCCGTACCGAGGGCTGTCCTGTGCGCCGCGAGCAGCCGTACCCGAAGTCGATCAACGTCTGATCAACACACGTTCAACACCAAATCAACACGCCATCAGCACCGACTTTGTCACTTACGAACACCACGCCCACGTCCCGCTGCCCGCTCACGCACCACTAGGTGGACCCACCCATGTCTGATTCGGCCACACACGTCGATCCCCGGCGCTGGAAAGCGCTCATCTTCATCGCCCTGGCGCAGCTCATGGTCGTGCTCGACGCGACGATCGTGAACATCGCGCTGCCCTCCGCCCAGGCCGACCTCGGCATCTCGGACGCCAACCGGCAGTGGGTCATCACGGCGTACGCCCTGGCCTTCGGCGGCCTGCTGCTGTTCGGCGGGCGCGTCGCCGACCTGTGGGGCCGCAAGCGGACCTTCATCATCGGCCTGGTCGGCTTCGCGCTGGCGTCGGCCCTCGGCGGCGCCGCCGCCAACGAAGGCGTGCTCCTCGGCGCCCGCGCCCTCCAGGGCGTCTTCGGCGCGCTGCTGGCGCCGGCCGCGCTGTCCCTGCTCGCGGTGACGTTCACCGAGGCCCGGGAGCGGGCCAAGGCGTTCGGCATCTTCGGCGCCATCGCCGGTGGCGGCGGTGCCGTCGGCCTGATCCTCGGCGGCGTACTGACCGAGTACATGAACTGGCGCTGGACCTTCTTCGTCAACATCCCGTTCGCCGTGGTCGCGGCGGCCGGTGCGCTGGTCGTGATCCGCGAGCCCGCGGGCAGCCGCAACCCGTCCCGCCTGGACGTGCCCGGCGTCATCCTGGCCACCCTGGGCCTGGTGTCCCTGGTGTACGGCTTCACGCGCGCCGAGTCCGACGGCTGGGGCGCCGGGATGACCATCGGCCTGTTCGTGGCCGCCGCCGTGCTGCTCGCGGTGTTCGTCCTGGTCGAGTCGAAGGTCAAGTCCCCGCTGCTGCCGCTGCGGGTGCTCACCGACCGCAACCGGGCCGGTGTCTACACGTCGCTGGGCCTGGCCGTCATCGGCATGTTCGGTCTGTTCCTGTTCCTGACGTACTACATGCAGATAGTGAAGGGCTACACGCCGGTCATGACCGGTCTGGCCTTCCTGCCGATGATCGTCGGCATGATCACGGGCTCGACGCAGATCGGTGCCCGGCTGATGACCCGTGTCCGGCCGCGGCTGCTGATGGCCCCGGGCTTCCTGCTCGCCGCCGTCGGCATGCTGCTGCTGACCCAGATCGGCCTGGACACGTCCTACCCGGTGCACATCCTGCCCGCGTTCCTGCTGCTCGGGCTCGGTATGGGCACGGCCTTCATGCCCGCGATGTCGCTGGCCACGCACGGCGTCCAGCCGCGCGACGCCGGTGTCGCCTCGGCGATGGTCAACACCTCGCAGCAGGTGGGCGGCGCGATCGGTACGGCCCTGCTGAACACCATCGCGGCCAGCGCCACCACCGCGTACGCCGCTTCGCACGCGAAGTCCGCCCCCTCGGTGGACCTGCTGAAGCTGGAGTCGATGGTGCACGGCTACACCGCCGCCATCTGGTGGGCGGTCGGCATCCTGGCCGTCGCCTCGGTCATCGCGTTCACGATGGTCACCACCGGCAGCCAGGGCGGCAGCGGTCCGGTCGCCCGCTCCGGCGACGGCGCGGACGCGGCCGAGGGCGCGGACGCCGAGGCGGACGTGCCGATTCCGGTCATGGCGCACTGAGCGGGTGCGTTCGGGCCGGTGGCCGGGGAACGGCCACCCGTCACCGGCCCCCGGTCACCGGCCCGTCCGGGCCTGAGCACGGCCCACGCCCTGCCGGGCGGGCCCACGCCCCACGCGCCGACCCGCCCCCGTTCCTCAGCGAAGCCAGGGCAGGTCGGCGCCCTGCGGTTGCAGGCCATCGGCCACCGTGCGGCAGATGTCGGCGAGCTGGCCGACCTGCTCGGGGCTGAGCCGGTCGAATATGGCCGCCCGTACGGCGGAGACATGGCCGGGCGCGGCCTTCTCCAGAACGCGCAGGCCCTCGTCGGTCAGGACGGCGTTCTGGCCGCGCTTGTCCGACGGGCAGTCCTCCCGCCGGACCCAGCCGCTCTTCTCCAGGCGGGCCACCGCGTGCGACAGCCGGGAGCGGGTGATCTTGGCGTTCTGGGCCAGTTCGGTCATCCGCAACCGGCGCCGGGGCGCCTGGGAGAGCTGGACGAGCAGTCCGTAGTAGACGTGCGGCATGCCCGCGTCACGCTGGAGCTGGCGGTCGAGGTGGTCCTCCAGGAGCGTGGTGGCATGCAGGTACGACTGCCAGGCGTACTGCTCTTCGTCGTTGAGCCAGCGCGGCTCGCCTGCGGGTTCGGTGCTCATACCATCCACTGTCTCACCGCTCCGTCATTTCTTTAAGTTTTAACTAAGGGTGACGGGGAGGAAATGTGCAGGTGAGCCGTCGTACCGGAACCCCTTGTTTGTTCAGGAACGCTCCGGAACGGGGCCGACCCGTTCAGGAATCGGCGGGAATCAGCTGCTGGGCGCGCACGGCGGCGGCAAGGGCCCGGTCGTCACCGTCCGCGGTCCGGTTCGCCACATCCAGCGCCGTATCCGTCAACTTGATGACGTGCTCATCACCGTGCCGGGCCGATCGCTCGAACACCTCCTCGGCGACGAGCGGGCCGGCGCCCTCCAGTGGCGACTGCATCTCGGCGGCCGAATAGACCGAAGTGATCGCGGCGCTCGCCGTCCAGACCGCGCCGAGCGACACCGCCCACAGTTCGCGGGGGAGCGCGGGCAGGGTGCGCAGGACGGCGTTCGGGGCGGTGGCGGTGTGCACCATCAGGACGCCGTGGCCGTGCCCGTGGTCGAGATAGTGGTGCACGGCGGCCTCGACGAGCGCGGCGGTCCGGTCGCGTACGGCGTCCGGGTCGTCGTACGGCACGTCCAGGGACTCCGCGGCGGCCGGCCAGCCCGGCGTACCGGGGAGCTGGGCCAGACCGTCGAGGGGCAGCACCTGCTGGTCGGCGACGCGCGGGAGGGCGGCCAGGGCTTCGGCGGGCGAGGCGGTCCCGGAGGGGCGCACCGTGACGGGCAGGGTGGTGTGCCGGGCGGCCCAGTAGCCGAGGGCGTGCGCCAACTCCGCGATCCTCGGCGCCTCTTCGCCGTCCTCCAGAAGCGTACGGACGACGTGGCCGACACGGATGACGGGGTGCGTGGCGGCTCCGGCGATACCGGGCAGCAGCCGCGGCCACCAGGTGGCGAGCACGTCCCGCCACGGGCGTTCGGCGACCAGCCGGGTGAAGTAGGCGGTCCAGTCGGTGACCCGGCGCGGATCACCCAGCGCCTGCTGCCAGTTGGCGTCGGTGACCGGGTCCTGCGGACTCGGCACGTCCTCCAGCTTCGTCTCGTAGTGGTCGAGCCAGCGGTGGACGGAACCCGCTTGGCCGTGTCTGACCAGAGCCTCCACCGCCATCGGTCCATGGTTGGCGAGGAAGCCCCGGAACTCCGGGCCCGAGGTGTGCAGGCGCTCCAGAGCTTCGTCGAGGATGCCGCTCGTGGTGTCCATGCGCCGAGGCTAGGACGGGCGGCGGGCGGCGGTAACGGGCGGCGGACGTACGTCCCGGTACGGCGATGGTCGTAAGGCCGCGAGCCCTTCCGCGCCATACCCGACAGGAGATGTCGGGTATCGGGAAGAGGGTGGGCGCATGACGAACGACGAGGCAGGCAAGTACGGGCGCGCGGGCGTGGGCTGGGCCGGGTTCGCGGCGGCGCAGCCACAGCCGGCGGAGCGGGTGCGGGCACGTTTCGCGGCGTACCGGCACCACATCCTGGGGACGCTCCGCCGCGACGGCTCGCCGCGCCTGACCGGCATCGAGGCGGACTTCCGCTTCGGCGAGCTGTGGCTGGGCATGATGCCGGGCTCCCGCAAGGCGCTGGACCTGCGGCGCGATCCGCGGTTCGCGCTGCACGCGAATCCGGGGCCCGGTACGGAGACGGAGGACGGTGACGTACGGGTCGCCGGGCGGGCCGTGGAGGTGACCGACCCGGCGGTGCTCGCCCGGTACGCGCGGGAGACGGAGCCGCCGGAGCCGTTCCACCTGTTCCGGGCGGAGCTGACCGAGGTGGCCCGTACGTACGTCGAGGACCCGCACATCGTGCTGGAGACCTGGCGGCCCGGCGGCCCCCTGCGCACCATCCGGCGGGGCAACGGCGCCGAACCGCCCGAGGTCACCGTGGGGCCTGTGGACGCGGTGATCCGGAATTGACGGGAGGGGCCCGTTCCGGGGGAACGGGCCCCTCGTACCCGGAGGACGGGCCGGCGACAGCGTCCTCAGCCGGACGGGTGCGGATGGCGGTGTGCCCGGCGGGGCCGGTGCCTGCCGTGGGGCTCACGGGTGCGGTGGGTCCGGAAGACGTACAGGGAGACCACGAACATCACCGCTCCCATGATCAGCCCCATCCGCACCGACTCCAGGATGGACGGCCCGGTCGCGTGGGAGATGCTGTAGAGGCAGCCCATCGCGGTACCGAAGAGCGCCCCGTACGCCAGGGCCCGTACCTCGGTGATCAGCGTCGACTGGACGCGCACCAGCAGCAGGCCGAGCACTCCGCTGACGACGGCCGCGATCAGGCCCAGCAGCCAGGCGTGGCCCAGCGAGGAACCGCTGGTGCGGTCGACGAAAACGGTCCACAGGCCGTAGAGGAGCGCCGCGGCGACGGGCAGGGCCACGGCGGTGGTGGACATGCCGTGCGGCTTGGCGCCGGGCGCGTCCGGCCGCCCCGTGGTCGAGTGGGCGGTGGTCGAGCGGGCTGTGTTCGGATCCGACGTGTCCGGGTGCGACTGCGGGTCCGCGGTCGCACCGTGCCGGTGGGCGGGCGTCTTCATGACGGGCTCCTCTCACTCGCCCCCGTCTCCAGGCCACACCCGGGCCCCGCCACCGTCAACCGGAGAAGCCGTTTCCGGTGCGGTGCCGCGCCCGGCCTCAGCCCAGGTGCTTCTCGTACCAGGCGACGTCCCAGTAGCGGCCGAACTTCCGGCCGACCTCGCCGTACGTACCGACGTGCCGGAAGCCGAAGCGGGTGTGCAGCCGGACGGACGCCTCGTTGGGCAGGGCGATGCCCGCGTAGGCGCGGTGCACGTCCTCGTCCGCGAGCGCCTCGAAGAGGGCCTTGTAGAGCAGCGTGCCGACGCCGCGGCCCACGGCCTCCCGCGCGCAGTAGACGCTGACCTCCACCGAGGTGGCATACGCGGGCCTGATCCGGAAAGGGCTACTGGACGCGTAACCCAGGAGACGCCCACCCGGTGCCCGCTCCTGGGCAACCAGAAGGCGGTGCGGGCCGTCTTCAGGGTGGGAGAGCAACCACGGGCGCCGCTGCCCGGGGGTGAAGGGCTCCGTGTCGAATGTGATGGTCGTCTCACGGACGTAGTGGTTGTAGAGGTCCGTGAGGGCACCGAGATCAGCCTCGGTCGCCGTTCTGACCTGCACTTCCTGGTACTCGGGTGGCATCCGACCCCCTTGGTGGGGATGCAGGGTACTGCATGATCACAAAAATCGGGGCTCGGCATGGGAATTCTGTCCGGATTCCAGCCGTTGTTTCCTTCGGAAGGGGTACTCGGAGGCCAGACAGCACCCGGTGTCCCACCGCCACCATCCCGCGACCGACTCACGCAGACTCATCGCAGAGGGAGCACACGCATGGCAACCCGTGCCGTCGCCCGACGTCAGGCCACCAGCAGCGGTGCCGACGGGGCCAACAGTGTTCGCGCCGTAGGCGGGGAGATCGCCGACCGCGACCTGGTCGGCATGTACCTCGACGAGATCGCGCGTACCCCCCTGCTCGACGCCGCCAGGGAAGTCGAGCTGTCCCAGACCATCGAAGCGGGTGTCTACGCCCGCCAGATCCTCGACGGCGTCGTCGAGGACGGCAACGCGGCCGGCGGCACCCGTGAGGAGCTGGAGGCCCTGGCCGCCGAGGCGGAGAAGGCCAAGGACATCTTCATCCGCTCCAACCTGCGCCTGGTCGTGGCGGTCGCCCGCCGCTACCCGCGCTCGGGTCTGCCGCTGCTCGACCTGATCCAGGAGGGCAACGCGGGCCTGGTCCGCGCGGTCGAGAAGTTCGACTACGCGAAGGGCTTCAAGTTCTCCACGTACGCCACGTGGTGGATCCGCCAGGCCATCACCCGCTCCATCGCGGACCAGTCGCGCACCATCCGGCTGCCCGTCCACCTCGTGGAGGAGCTGGGCCGCATCCGCCGTGTGCAGCGCGAGTTCAACCGGGAGAACGGCCGCGACCCGGAGCCCGCCGAGGTCGCGCAGGAGCTGGGCTCCACGCCCGAGCGCGTCACGGACGTCCTGGACTGGGCCCGCGACCCGGTCAGCCTGAACATGTCGGTCGACGACGAGGGCGACACCCAGTTCGGCGACCTGCTGGAGGACACCTCCGCGGCCTCGCCGGAGCAGTCCGTCCTGACGCTGCTGCGCAGCGAGGAGCTGGAGGACCTGATCGACCGCCTCGATCACCGTACGGCCTCGATCATCAAGGCCCGGTACGGCATCGAGGACGGCCGCGAGCGGACGCTCACCGAGGTCGGCAAGCAGCACGGCCTGACCCGCGAGCGGATCCGGCAGATAGAGAAGCACGCGCTGCTGGAGCTGAAGCGGATGGCGCGCGACACGGGGTTCGACGCGGCGGCGTAGGGCGCGCCGCGCTCCCCGGCGCCCCGCGCGTCGCGTGTCCCCGTCGGTGGTGGCCTGACGTGGGATGACCGGCGCTTCTGTACGTGCCCCGAGCGGTCTTCGCCCCTTCCCCCATAGACGAGTCCCGGTACCGTTCTCCCCCCTTCGGTACCGGGGCTCTTTGCTGTCTGCCATTTGCCGCCTCTGTCCGCCGCCCCTCGCCGCTGCCCGCCTTCCGCCGTCCGACGGTCACGGCTGCCCGGCCATGCCCGTTTATGTTGCTTGCGCGCCCGGATGTGTTTACTTCTCGCCCATCTGGTCGTACCTTTGCTTCGAAACCACACGGTCGGGCATGAGGCAGGCGTAAACACCATGTACGCAGCGGAGCGGCAGCAGGAGATCCTGCGTCTGGCACGCGAGGGCGGGCGGGTCGACGTCCTCTCGCTCGCCGAGGAGTTCCAGGTCACCGCCGAGACCGTCCGCCGGGACCTGAAGGCCCTGGACCGGGCCGGGCTGGTGCGCCGGGTGCACGGCGGCGCCATCCCCGCCGGACGCCTGGACTTCGAGCCGGACCTCGCCGAGCGGGACACCGTCGCCGCCGACGAGAAGCAGCGCATCGCGCGGGCCGCGCTCGCCGAACTGCCCGGCGGCTCGGCACCCGGCAGCGTGATCCTCGACGCGGGCACCACGGCCGCCCGGATCGCCGCCGGACTGCCGCTGGAGGCCGAGCTGACCGTCGTCACGCACGCGCTCCCGGTCGCCGCCCGGCTCGCCGACCACCCGGGCCTGACCCTGCACCTGGTCGGCGGCCGCATCCGGCACCGTACGCGGGCCGCGGTGGACGACTGGGCGCTGCGCGCCTACCGCGAGATCAACGCGGACGTGGTGTTCCTGGCGACCAACGGCTTCTCCCTCGAAGGCGGCCTGACCACCCCCGACCTCGCCGAGGCGGCCGTCAAGCGGGCGGCGGTCGCCGCCGCGCGGCGCGTCGTGCTCGTCGCGGACAGCAGCAAGTTCGGGCAGGTGCACTTCGCCCGCTTCGGCGGACTGGACGACGTGGACCTGCTCGTCACCGACACCGGGCTCAGCCCCGACGACGCCCTCGCCATCGAGCGCGCGGGCACGGAAGTAGTGCGCGCATGATCCTCACCGTCACCCCCAACCCCAGCCTGGACCGTACGTACGAGATCCCGTCGCTGGAGCGCGGCGCCGTGCTGCGCGCCACCGCCGACCGGATCGACCCGGGCGGCAAGGGCGTCAACGTCTCCCGGGCCGTCGCGGCGGCCGGGCACCGCACGCTGGCCGTGCTGCCGCTGGGCGGACCGGCGGGCGCGGCGCTGGGCGGGCTGCTGGGGGCGGAGGGCATCGAGGTCGCGGGCGTACCGGTGGCCGGGCAGACCCGGTCGAACATCTCCGCCGTCGAACCGGACGGCACCCTCACGAAGATCAACGCGGCGGGGCCCGAGCTGACGGCCGACGAGTCGCGGGCGCTGCTGGACACCGTACGGACCCACTCCGCCGGCGCCCGCTGGATCGCCTGCTGCGGCAGCCTGCCGCGCGGACTGGCGCCCTCCTGGTACGCGGAGCTGGTCGCCCAGGTGCACCGGGCCGGCGCCCGGATCGCGCTGGACACGTCGGGGCCGTCGCTGACCGCCGCCCTGCGGGCCCGGCCGGACGTGGTCAAGCCGAACGCGGAAGAGCTGGCCCAGGCGGTGGGCCGGCCACTGCGCACGGTCGGCGACGCGGTCGGGGCCGCGCGTGAGCTGCGGGCGCTGGGCGCGGGGGCGGTGCTCGCCTCCCTCGGCGCGGACGGGCAGCTCCTCGTCGACGCGGACGGGGAGCACTTCGCCTCCGCGCCGGTCGCGGCCGTACGCAGCAACGTGGGCGCGGGCGACGCGTCGCTGGCCGGGTTTCTGGCGGCGGGCGGCGTCGGCGTACGGGCCCTGGCCTCGGCCGTGGCGTACGGGGCGGCGGCGGTGCAGCTGCCGGGCAGCGCCATGCCGGCGCCGAAGGATCTGGACGCCTCGGCGGTGGTGGTGGCGCAGGCCGTCCCGCTGGGGCGAGAGCTGCGGGAGCCGGTGTCGTGAACGGGGCACCGTACGGCGGCCGGTCCCGGCCCGGGCGTGCCACGGCTGAACGAGATGGTGCCGGTCCGGTACTTGAAGCGAGCGAAGGAGCCCGCGATGAGTGAGTTGATCACCGCGGAACTGGTCGATCTGGACCTGTCCGCCGGGAGCAAGGAAGCGGCCGCGCGGTCGCTGGCCGAGCGGATGGCCGCCCGCGGCCGGGTCACCGACCTGGAGGGCTTCCTCGCGGACGTGGCCGCGCGCGAGGCCCAGATGCCGACCGGCCTGGACGGCGGCATCGGCATCCCGCACTGCCGCAGCGCCCACGTCACCGAGCCGACGCTCGCCTTCGGACGCAGCGCCGCCGGGATCGACTTCGGCGCCGCGGACGGCCCGGCCGACCTGATCTTCCTGATCGCGGCACCGGCGGGCGGCGACGCCGACCACCTGTCGATCCTGTCGACGCTGGCCCGGCACCTGATGGACGAGCAGTTCACGGGGGCGCTGCGCGCGGCGGACGATCCGGCGGCGGCAGCGGCGCTGATCCGGGGTGATGAGCCGGACGCCGCGCCCGCGGCGGAGGCCGACTCCGACTCCGCGCCGGAGGCCGTGGCCGAGCCGGACGCCGTATCCGGGGTGAAGGCCGGACCCGCTGCCGGGCCGCAGGACACGGCCGTTCCCGCCGCCCCCTTCAAGATCGTCGCCGTGACCTCCTGCCCCACCGGCATCGCCCACACCTACATGGCCGCCGAAGCGCTGGCCAAGGCGGGCAAGGAGGCCGGGGTCGAGCTGGTCGTCGAGACGCAGGGGTCGGCCGGGTTCCGGCGGCTGGACCCGGAGACCGTCGCGGCGGCCGACGGCGTGATCTTCGCGCACGACGTGGAGGTGCGGGACAAGGCCCGGTTCGCCGGGAAGCCGACGGTCGACGTCGGCGTGAAGGCGGGCGTCAACCGGCCCGCCGAACTGATCGCGGAAGTACGGGAGAAGGCCGCGCGGGGCGACGTCTCCGCCCCCGCGACGGCCGGACCCGCGCCCATGGACCGGGACGGCGAGGCGGGCGACGGCTTCGGCACCCGGCTGCGCAAGTGGCTGATGACCGGCGTCAGCTACATGGTCCCGTTCGTCGCTGCGGGCGGCCTGCTGATCGCACTGGCCTTCGCGATCGGCGGGTACGGGATCAACAAGGCGCCGTCCGTCGCCGAGCACTTCGTGTGGACCGAGTCCGCGAGCTGGGCGGCGCTGCTCTTCCAGATCGGCAACGTCGCCTTCGGCTTCCTCGTCCCGATCCTGGCCGGGTTCATCGCGTACGGCATGGCCGACCGGCCGGGCCTGGTGCCGGGCTTCGTCGGCGGCGCGATCGCCCTGACCGTCAACGCGGGCTTCCTCGGCGGTCTGATCGCCGGGCTGATCGCGGGCGCGGTGGTGATGGCGGTCCAGCGGGTGCGGGTGCCGCCCGCGCTGCGCGGGATCATGCCCGTCGTGGTCATCCCGCTGATCTCGTCGGCCGTCGTCGGATTCCTGATGTTCCTGGTGGTCGGCAAGCCCGTCGCGGCGCTCCAGAAGGCGCTGACCGACTGGCTGAGCGGGCTGTCCGGCGCCAACGCGGTCATCCTGGGCCTCGTCCTCGGCCTGATGATGACCTTCGACCTGGGCGGACCGCTCAACAAAGTGGCCTACGCGTTCGCGGTGGGCGGCCTCGCCAACCCCAACGACGGCAGCCTGAAGGTGATGGCCGCGGTGATGGCGGCGGGCATGGTGCCGCCGCTGGCGATGGCGCTGGCCACGACCGTACGCGGCCGGCTGTTCACCCGTACCGAGCGGGAGAACGGCAAGGCGGCCTGGGTGCTGGGGGCGTCCTTCATCACCGAGGGCGCGATCCCGTTCGCGGCGGCCGACCCGCTGCGGGTCATCCCGTCCGCGATGGCGGGCGGCGCGGTGACCGGCGCCCTGTCGATGGCGTTCGGCTGCACGCTGCGCGCCCCGCACGGCGGCGTCTTCGTAGTGCCGCTGATCGGGCAGCCGCTGCTGTACCTGGTGGCCGTGCTGGCCGGTACGGCGGTCACCGCCGCCCTGGTCGTCCTCCTCAAGGGCCTGCGGAAGACCGGCGAGCCCACACCCGCCGCCGCGCCGGAACCCGCGGCCGAGGCCGCGCCGGTGGCGGCCTGACGGGGAAGCCGTGACACGACGGTGGCCGGCCCCCGCGGGGACCGGCCACCGTCGTCGTATCAGGCCCTTCCCACGGCAGGAGGCGCGCCTCCCGGCCGCAGGGGCGCGGCGGGATCAGACCGCGCTGCCCGCCTGCCACTCGCTCCACGACATGTTCCAGCCGTTGAGGCCGTTGTCCGGCTTCACGGTCTTGTCGGGCGAGTTCTTGACGACCACGACGTCACCGATGAGCGAGTTCTCGTAGAACCACTTGCCCGGGGTGTCACCGCCGCCGCCCTTGTTGTCCTGGAGGCCGACGCAGCCGTGGCTGGTGCCGGCCCGGCCGAAGATCGACGGGCTGCCCCAGTAGTTGCCGTGGATGAACGTGCCGGAGGAGGACAGCCGCATGGCGTGCGGGACGTCCTTGATGTCGTACTCACCGCCGAAGCCGACGGTGGAGCCGTCCATCCGGGTCTGGGCGAACTTCTCGGAGATGACCATCTGACCGTTGTAGGTCGGGTTCTTCGCGCTGCCGCCGGAGATCGGGATCGACTTCACCGTCTTGCCGTCCCGCACCACCGTCATGGTCTGGGTGTTCATGTCGACGGTGGAGACCTGCGAGCGGCCGATGGTGAAGGTCACCGTCTTGGACTGCACACCGGTGATGCCCTGGCCGCCCTTGACGCCGTCCAGGTCGATCTTGAGGGTGACCTTGGAACCGGCCTTCCAGTACTCCTGCGGACGGAAGTCCAGGCGCTGCGCGCCGAACCAGTGGCCGACGACCTTCTGGCCGCTGCTGGAGGTCACCGTGATGTGCGACTGCACATCCTTCTTGTTGGTGATCACCTTGTCGAAGTTGAACGACACCGGCATGCCCACGCCGACGGTCTTGCCGCCGTCCGGCGTGTAGGAGCCGATGAAGCTGTTCTTCGAGGAGACGGTGGTGAAGGTGGCGTTCTCGGTGGCCGCCCGGCCCTTGTCGTCCTTGGCGTTGGCGACCAGCTTGTACTTGGTGCCGCGCTCCAGCTGCACCGACGGCTTCCAGGAGGAGCCGTCGGCGGCTATCGAGCCCTTGACCGTCGCCCCGTTGTCCACCTGCACCAGCTTGACGTCGGTCAGCTTGCCGCCGCTGACCTTGACGCCGGTCTCGTTGATGCTGGCGTTGGTGGCGCCGTCCTTCGAGGTGACCGAGATCTTCGCCGAGGAGGCGTCCTTGGCGGCCGCGGCGTCCGCGCCGGCCTGGTCCTTGCCGTCCTTGCCCCCGGCCGAGGCGTCGCCGCCGCAGGCGGACAGGGCCAGGGCACCGGCAGCGAGGAGGGAGGCCGCCGCGAGTCCGCGACGCAGCCGGCGGGTGCGGGACGGTGCGGGCGGCGCGGTGTTGTCCGGCATTGTCACGGGCTGCTCCATGCAGGGGTGTTGTCAGTCAGTGCTGGTAAACAGCAACTACGGACGGGTTTGGTTGCACTCCCGACACTGTTGTGATGAACGTCACTCCAGGAGTGTCGAGGGCGGCAGGGGAGCGTCGGCCGGGCCGGACAGCCAGGCGCGCAACGGGCCGCCGTGCTCGTCCAGGGCGGGCGGGGCGCACGGGGCGGCGACCGGCGTCGCGGACAGCCGCAGCGGGCTGCGCACCTGCGGTATCCGGTCCGCGCCGACCGGCACGACCGGCTCCAGGCCGAGCCGTTCGGCCAGCCGCAGCGCCTCACCGACGGTGTTGACCGGCCCGCAGGGGACGGACGCGGCGCTCAGCCGCTCCGTCCAGGCCGCGGGGGTGTCCGCGGCCAGCCGTCCCTCCAGTTCCCTGACCAGTGCGGCGCGGTGGCGCACCCGGTCCTGGTTGCGCGCGAAGCGCTCGTCGTCGGCAAGCGCCGGCGCGCCCAGCGCGTGCGCCAGCGCCCGGAACTGCCGGTCGTTGCCGACCGCCACGGCCAGCGGCTCGCCGTTCCGGCAGGCCAGCGTCTCGTACGGGGCGATGCTCGGGTGCCGGTTGCCCATCGGGCCCGGGTCGCGGCCGGTGGCCAGCTGCCCGGACACCTGATTGACCAGCGAACCGAGCAGCGACGACAGCAGGTTGACCTCGACGTGCTGGCCCTGCCCCGTACGGTCGCGGTGGCGCAGCGCGGCCAGGACGGCGGTGGCGGCGTCCTTGGCGGTCAGGACGTCGACGAGCGCGACGCCCGCCTTCAGGGGCGGGCCGCCCGGTTCGCCGGTGATGCTCATCAGGCCCCCGGCGGCCTGGACGACGAAGTCGTAGCCCGGCAGCCGCGCGCCCGCTCCGGAGCCGAAGCCGGTGATCGAGCAGTGGATCAGACCGGGGTGGGCGGCGGTGGTCGCCGCCGGGTCCAGGCCGTAGCGGGTGAGCGCGCCCGGCCGGAAGTTCTCGATCAGCACGTCGGCCCGGCGGGCCAGCTCACGGGCCGCCGCCGCGTCTTCGGGGTCGGCGAGGTCCAGTGCGAGGCCGCGCTTGGAGCGGTTGGCGGCGTCGAAGTACGCGGCCGTGCCGTCGGGGGCGAAGGGCGGGCCCCAGGAGCGGGTGTCGTCACCGGTTCCGGGCCGCTCCACCTTGATCACGTCGGCGCCCAGGTCGGCCAGCGTGGCGGCGGCCAGCGGCCCGGCCAGGACGCGGCTGAAGTCGGCGACGAGGACACCGTCCAGGGCCTTCGGCGCGGCGGGCGCCTCCTGGGCGGTGCCGGGGACGGCGGTCGGCTGCGGCACGTGCGTACTCCTCACGTCGCGCGGGCGGTGTGCCGACATGCTCGTGGACGATCTTGCGCGAGGGGAAGGGGGCGTCCTGTGGAGGGGGCCCGCGACGGGGCGTCCCGCGCGTACCGGACGGGCCGCCGGGTGTGGGTGAAGCGTGGGGACGGCGGGAGGGAGGTGGGGAGGTGTGGGAGATACATCACTTGTGGGACGTAAGTCCTTTCAATCCCCTGACGTTGGTCCCTGACATGGTGTCTACTACTGGAATCCGTCCCGCCGGTGCCCGCACGGGGCCCGGACCCGCGCACCGACCTGGAGGACCGCATGCTCCCCTCCGTCTCGCTCCTCCAGCAGATCGGCCTGGTCATCCTGCTCGCCGTCACCATCGGGTGGGCCGTGGGCCAGGCCCGGATCGTGCGCCGGCACCGCTTCGAGCTCCCGGGCGGGCGCGGCCCGGGACCGCTGCTCCGCGCGGTGCCGCGGCAGACCGGCCCGGCCGGACCGCCGTCCGAGCGGGTGGAGCTGAGCGCCGCCGAACGGGAGGCGTTCGCGGGGCTCGTACGGCAACTGGACGGCGACGAGCGGCACTGAGGCGGCGGGCGCCGAAACCGGGACCGGGGCCGGGTGCCGGTGGTCGGCGGCCGGGCAGCCGGTGGCCGTCAGCGCACCGGGCCCAGTTTCAGCAGTGCCAGTGACGCCAGCATCTGCACCGCGACCGCCACGGCCGCCTTCAGGGTGGACAGGTGGTGCTGCCCCCGGATGAGCAGTATGGCCAGCAGGTAGCCGAAGCCCCAGGTCGTCCAGGCGACGGCCTGCACGAGGGTGGAGTCGTGCGGCAGCCATGTCGCCAGCGCCAGCCGCGGCAGGTCGGTGACCCAGAACAGCACGATGAACAGGCTGACCGTCGGCTCGAACCGGCCGTTGCCGCCGATCGTGCGGGCGATGGCGTGGGTGACCACGCCCAGCGCGAGGCTGGCGGCCAGCACGCCCGCCTCCGCGATGGCCGCCAGCTGCAGCGCGAGGTGCTGGTCCAGCGCCCACTGCTTGCGGAAGGCGTCCACCGAGACGATGCCGAGGGCGCCGCTGACCAGGCACAGCAGCACGGCCGCACTCCAGGCGCTGCGGTCCCGTGCCTCGTCCATCACCTCGACCGGCCGGTACCAGAGCCCGAGGACCAGACGGTGCCACCACAGCCGGCGCCGCTTCGGCGGGCCGGGGTCCTTCCCGGGCGGTGGCTGGACGAGCGTGGGGGGAGGCGGCGGCGCGGACATATGGCCGTTTCTACCACCGGAGTCGGGCGGCGGGCTCCGACGGGTTGGCGGACCGGGGCGACGTCCGTGGCGCTGTCCGGGCGAAGTCCCGCCAGGGGGCTGGGGCGTGGTCCGTCCAGAGGCTCGTCTAGAGACCCTGGTCGAAGTCCGGGTAAAGGGCGCGGTACGACGGGAAGCAGCCGCCCGGAGTGTCCACCGTCTCGGCCGCGAGGACGCCCTTGACCACCGCCCGGGTCAGCGCGTCGGCCCCCGCGGCCAGGATCTCGTTGAGCGCGCCGGCCTCCGCGTGCATCCCGAACACCGGGTCGGCCGCCGCCGTTTCCGGCACCAGCGGCCGGTCGCCGGTGGCGAGCGTGAAGACGGCGTCGCCGTCGTTGAGCAGGTGCACCGGGCGTACCGCGCGGGCCAGGCCGTCGTGCGCGGTGCCCGCCAGTTTCTGGGCCTGGGCGCGGGTGAGGACGGCGTCGGTCGCGACGACGGCGAGGGTGGTGTTCAGCGGCGGGTGTACGGAAGCGGCCGAACGGCGCTCGGAAGCGGCGAGGGCCTCGGCCAGGCGGCGCTGCGCGGCGGCGTGCGCACCGGGGGAGGGCATCCGCTCCGCGCTCAGCTCACCGTACTGCCCGTACAGCACCCCGGTACGCGGATCGATCACCGAGCCCGCCGCGTTGACGACCGCCAGCGCGGCGACCGTGATGCCCGACGGCAGCACCAGACTGGCGGTGCCGACGCCGCCCTTGACGCCGCCGGCGAGCGCGCCCGTACCGGCGCCGATGTTGCCCTGGGCGACGGGTGCGCCCAGGTCCGTACCGGCGGCGTCCTCGGCGGCGGCGCGGCCGAACGCGGCGTCCGGGCGGGCCCGCCAGTCGCCGCCCCGGCCCAGGTCGAACAGGGCCGCGGCCGGTACGACGGGGACGACCTGCGCCGGGTCCGGGCCGACCCGGTAGCCGCGGCCGTGTTCCTCCAGCCAGGCCACCGCGCCCGACGCGGCGTCCAGGCCGAAGGCGCTGCCACCGGACAGGACGACGGCCTCGATGCGCTGGACGAGGTTGCGCGGGTCCAGGGCGTCCGTCTCACGGGTGCCGGGGCCGCCGCCGCGTACGTCCACGGCGGCGATGGCACCGCCCTCGGGGGCCAGGACGACGGTGGTGCCCGACAGCCACCCGTCGCCGGTGCGCTGCGTGTGGCCGACCCGCAGACCGCGGACGTCGGTCAAGGCGTCACGGGGGCCGGGCCGTTGCGGGTCCGCCTGGGCGGAAGCGTGGGCGGCGCGGGGTGCGGCTGCGTCGTGCGACTGCTGAGGGTCGTCGGCCATGGCACATGCGTACCACGGGTGATGTGGGGGCGGAATGGTTCGCGGCGGGGACCTCGTCGGGCTCCGCCGGGCCCTGCCGGGGCGGAGCGCGCCGGGGCGGTGTGAGCCGCGACGAGGGGTGCTCCGCCGGGGAGGTGACAGGGCCACGACGGTGAGTGGCCCGCCGGGATGGTGCCAGGGCCGCGGCGGGGGAGTGGCCCGCCGGGGTGGTGGGTCAGTGGCCCGCCGGGCCCATCACGATCACCGGGTGCTGCGCCGGGTCGAGCGTCCGCAGCAGCTCCTGCATCACCTCGGGTTTGAGGCTGATGCAGCCCTGCGTGGGCCCGTTGTGGTCCACGTGCAGCCAGACGCCGCCGCCCTTCTCCGCCCCCAGCGGGCGCCGCTGGTCCAGCGGGGACGAGCCCTTGACCCGGTTGTAGTCGATGGCGATCACGTAGTCGAAGGCGCCGCCCAGCGGCTCGCCCTCCACGCCGGTGCCGTGCGCGACGAAGCTGTCGTTGCGGTCGTACGGCAGCTTGGTGCCCTCCGGCGGCGGCAGCTTGCCGCCCGCGTCGCTGAGCGAGAACACGCCCTCCGGCGAGCGCAGGTCGCCGTAGCGGTGGTCCTTGGTCCAGCCCCGGGACGCGTTGTGCGCGGCCCAGCGGGCGCCGGGCCGCCAGTCGTCGGAGTTCTCCGCGCGGGTGTAGAGGACGACGGAGGAATCGTGCGCGTCCACGCCCTGCCCGGTGACGACCAGCACCTGCCGGGAGTCGGCCGGGATCTGCTTGCGGGTGGCGTCGCTCAGGCCGGGGATCGCACGCGGTACGGGCGCCGACACGGATCCGGCGGCGGCGTGCGCGGGCGCGTCCGACGCCGAGGGGGCCGGCCGGGCCTGCTCGGACCGGTGGCCGTTGTGGTCGTCGCCCGAGGCGGGCCAGGCCCACAGCGCGGTGCCCACCAGCGTGGTCAGGGCGAGGCCGCTCACGGCCTTGCCGCGCCGGGTCATCCTTATTCGCGTACCGCGTTGCTGGGCGTGGCGGGCAGCCATGTTCGTGGCGTCTCCTCGCCCGTCGGCTCCGGGCCGGTGGGCTGTCGTAGGCATAAAACGGGCAATCCGCACCCTACACCGTCCTGGGAAACGTCCCGCACCACACCTCGCGACTTCATGCGCCGCGACGGACCAATGGCCGAAAGAAAGGGGACCATTGGCCAGAAGTGGGGGGGCCGGGGGCCCGGAGGAGCCTGGGCCTGGGGTTCCGGCTTGGGGGCGTGGGTACGGGGAGGTGGCGTACGGTCAGTTTCCGAGTGCTTGCCCCTGGCGGGCGGTCAGTGTCGCGCCCACCGCGACCGTCACCGCTGCCACCAGCCCGGCCAGCAGCACCGCCGCGTGCCCCGCGAACGTACAGACGAGGACCAGTACGGAGGACACCGGCAGCACCAGTTGCTGCGCGAGGTCGCGCTTCTGGTGGCGGGAGTGGATCAGCCACACGGTGAACATGAACAGCGCGCCGGGCACGGTGACGCACGCGGACGCCGCGAAGACCGAGATGTGCGCCTTGCCCACCGACTCCTCCACCGCCGCCTCGATGCCCGCGCCGATCGCCGCCGCCGACCCGAAGACCAGGTAATGGCCGTAACCCCAGAGGAACGCCTGGCGGTTGGAGGCGAGGTGCAGGTGGATGGGGACCGCGAAGTAGATCCAGTACGCGGCGAAGATCAGCAGCAGGCCGCCCGCCGCGATGGGCAGCAGGTCACCCAGCGCTTCCTGCTCGTCCACCGCGGACTGCACCGCGACCGTGGCGGCGGCCACCGTCTCCCCGAGCATGATGATGACGAACAGGCCGTACCGCTCCGCGATGTGGTGCGGGTGCCAGGAGGTCTGGTGGCCGCGCTCGGCCAGTGTGGGAACGGACATCTCCGCGACCGCCAGCAGCAGGAACACCCACGGGCGGGCGGAGCCCGGCGACAACAGCAGGACCAGCCAGCCGGCCTGGCACAGCGTCACCCCGGCGGCGTAGCGGAGCGCGGTGGTCCGCTCTGGGCCGGTGCTGCCGTGCGCGGCCCGCAGCCACTGCGTCACCAGCGCGAGCCGCATCACCAGGTAGCCGAACCAGACCACCGCGAAGTCGCCGTCGAAGGCCCGCGGCACCCCGGCGGCCAGGATCAGTACGCCCGCGATCTGCACGAGCGTCACCACCCGGTACAGCGCGTCGTCCGTGTCGTACGCGGACGAGAACCACGAGAAGTTGACCCACGCCCACCAGATGGCGAAGAAGAGCATCAGATAGCCGGGGATGCCGTGACCCGGGTGGCCCTCGGCGAGCGCGTGCACGAGCTGCCGGCCGGCCTGGGCCACGGCCACGACGAAGCACAGGTCGAAGAAGAGTTCCAGCGGGGTGGCGGCACGGTGCGCCTCGGAGCGGCCGCGTGCCTTCATACGGGCCATCATGGGCGGCCTGAACGGTTCGTTCGGACCGCCCTGTCGATCCGGCTCATCCGGCGCTCCTTGCTCCTGTGCCGTGTCGCGGGCTGCGTCTCGGTGTCGAGAGGCGCGTCTCAGTACAGCCCGCACGGCGGCGGGCCGCCACGGGACGCGCGGGCACCCCGCCGGTCGGAGGAATGCCGGTCTGGCGGGCCGCGGGAACTTCTCGCGCTTAACGCACGTTCCCGGTAAGGAATTTGCGAGAAGAGGAGTAGGAAAAGAGCAAGGGGGGAGCGGAAAAGGAGTGAGGTAAGGAAGCAGCCGCGACGCCCGCGGTTTCCGGTGTGTTCCGGCCCCGCCACGGCCGGTCCGGGCCTCGCCCGTACGTCCGTTACATGATCAAATGCTACGTATGAGCGATAGCGCGCGTGACACCGTACTGGCCCCGCTCGACGCCCGCATGGCGGACCTCGAATCCCTCTACGAAGACCTCCACCGGCACCCCGAACTCGGCTTCCAGGAAACCCGTACGGCCGCCGAGGCGGCCCGCCGTCTGACCTCGTACGGCTACGAGGTCACCACCGGCATCGGCCGGACCGGCGTGGCCGGCGTGCTGCGCAACGGCCCCGGCCCGGTCGTCCTGCTGCGGGCCGACATGGACGCCCTGCCCGTCACCGAACGCACCGGCCTGCCGTACGCCTCCGCCGTGCCCGGTGTCATGCACGCCTGCGGCCACGACGTGCACGTCACCTGTCTGGTGGGCGCCGCCGACCTGCTCGCGGCGGGTCGGGAGCACTGGTCCGGCACCCTGGTGGTGCTCTTCCAGCCCGCCGAGGAGATCGGCGACGGGGCACGGGCGATGGTCGACGACGGGCTGTTCGGCGGGGCCGGGGGCGCCGCGGCCGGTGACGCGGGTGGCGATGCGGGCGAGGGCCGGGTGCCGGCCCCCGACGTGATGCTCGCGCAGCACGTCGCTCCGTTCGGGGCCGGGCTGATCGCGTACGCCCGCGACGCCTGTATGGCCGCCTCGGACAGCCTGAAGATCACCTTCCATGGCACTGGCGGCCACGGTTCCCGCCCCGAGACCGCCGTCGACCCGATCCTGATGGCCGCCGCCTTCGTCCAGCGCCTCCAGTCCGTCGTCGCCCGGGAGATCGCGGCCAAGGACCGGGCCGTCGTCACCGTCGGCTCCTTCCAGGCCGGGGACGCCCCCAACGTCATCCCCGACCAGGCGGTGGTGCAGCTCAGCGTCCGTACCTTCGACGAGCACATCCGTACCCAGGTGCTGGCGGCCATCGACCGCATCGCCAAGGCCGAGGCCGCCGCTTCCGGCGCGCCGCGGGAGCCGGACACGGAGGTGCTGAACACGTTCCCCGTCACCCGCAACGACGACCGGACGCTGGAGCAGGTCAACGCGGCCTTCACGGACCACTTCGGCGCGCCGCGGCTGTTCGCCTACGAACCGGCCGCGGGCAGCGAGGACGCCGGACTGATCGCCACGGCCGCCGGGGCGCCGCTGTACTACTGGTGGCTCGGCGGCTGGGAACCCGACGAGTTCCGCACCGCCATGGCCTCCGGCCGGCTCGCCCAGGACATCCCCTCGAACCACTCGCCGCACTTCGCGCCGGTCAAGCAGCCGACGCTGACCATGGGCGTCGAGGCCCTCACCGTCGCGGCGCTGAGCCACCTCGACCCTGCCCGGTGAGCCTGCGACCCGACCGTACGTACGCGACGGCGGCCTGAACGGCCAAGGCCAGCACGATGGACGGGGCCACACTCCAGGGCAGCACTCCCGCCACGGCGAGCACGGCACACAGGGGGACGGTGAGCAGAGTGGGGAGGACGGAGGTAAGGGCGAGACGGGCGCGGTGACGGCGGGTCAGGGAGTGCATGGGTGGTTCTCCGGAAATGGGTGGGGCGTACGAGGGGCGAAGGTTGTCCGAGGTGTGTGAGGTGTAGGTGATGTGTGGGGTATCAGGTGCGTGTGTTGCCGCCGGGTGCGGGCCCCGTGCCGGTGCCGGTCCCGGCGGCCGGGGCGGTGCCGTCGGTTCCGGTACGGGCCCGGTCCAGGTATTCCGCCAGCTCCCGCCAGGCATGAGCCCCCGTACCGGGCTGCGAACCGGCCTGTTCCGCTTCGCCCGCCATCGCCTCCGGTTCCGTACGCCACGCCGCCCGCACCCCGGCGGACACGCCCGCGTCACCGCCGCTGAACAGCACGCCCAGCTCGTCCATCCGGGCCACCAGCCGCCGCACCCGCCGGTCCGTGGGCGGCACCCCGGCCTCGTGCAGCCGGGCCGCCCGGCGGTACAGCTCCGGCCACTCCACCTCCAGCAGGTAGTGCGCCGCCGGGCCCAGTGCCGCGCCCCGCGCCGCGAGGACCTGGAGCTGGTCCGCGTCCAGATGGCGGCGCAGGGCCCGGTCCGCCGTCGGGCCGGTGCCGCCGATCGCCTCCAGCGCCGCGAGCAGGTCGGGTGTCTCCGGCGCCGTACCCGCCGCCAGCGACTCCTCCAGCCGCCGCAGCCGCCCGCGCAGCGCTTCGAGGGCGGCCAGCGACTCCTCGACACCCGCCAGGTGGTCCCGTACGAGCCGCAGCGGATCGACCCCCGAGTCCAGGCAGGTGGCGATGGTCTCCAGGCTCAGGCCGAGGCCACGCAGGGCGAGCACCTGGTAGAGGCGCGCCGCGTCGTCCTCGGTGTACTCGCGATGGCCGCCGGGGGTGCGACGGGAGGGGCTGAGCAGCCCGATGGTGTCCCAGTGGTGCAGGGTCCGGACGGTCAGCCCGCTCGCCTCGGCGAGCTGCCCGACCTTCCAGGTGGCGTCGGTGGTCATGCGTCAACGATGCAACCTCACGTCGCGTCGGGTTCAAGTCGGCCACCTCGTACGGCCCGGTCCGATACTTGACCTTGCCCTTGGGGGAAGACCCAGGCTCGGGGCCGCGGGGGACATCCCCGTACGAGGAGGGTGAGCGGGTGGACAAGGACGCGGGAACGGAGCCGGTGGGCGCCGGGCGGGGCGGGACCGGCGGCGAGTTGTTGAGCATCGGGGCGTTCGCCAGGGCTTCGCGGCTCTCGCCGAAGGCGTTGCGGCTGTACGACGAACTGGGGCTGCTGCCGCCCGCGCAAGTCGATCCCGTCAGTGGTTACCGTCGGTACAGCAGCGCTCAGCTGGAGCGTGCCCGGCTGGTCGCCTGGCTCCGCCGGCTCGGTATGCCGCTGGCCCGTATCCGGGACGTGTGCGGGCTGGCGGCGGGACCGGCCGCCGACGCGGTGGCGGCGTACTGGGCGCAGACCGAGGCCGACACCGCCGCCCGTCGCGAACTGGCCGCCTTCCTCGTCGACCAGCTGAGCAGGAAGGGCACGACCGTGGACGCGAGCATGGACATGAGCATGGACGCGAGTGTGGACACGACCGCAGCGGGGGCGACGGAGGGAACACCGGCAGGGGGGCCGCGGGCACGGCGTCGGCTGGAGATCCGTTACGCGGCCCGCTCGGACACCGGGCTGGTCCGGGAGAGCAATCAGGACACGGCGTACGCGGGGGACCGGCTGCTGGCCGTGGCCGACGGGTTCGGCGGGGCCGGGGCGTCCGCCGGGGCCGCGGCCGTCGCGGTACTGCGCGGCCTGGAGAGCTTCGACGGCGGGGCGCTGCGGCCCGGTGACCTCCTCAACGCCCTGGCGGACGCGGTCCGGCAGGCGGACCGGTCCGTACGGGACGTGGTGGCGGCTGCGGCCGGGCCCGGTGCCGAATCCGGTTCGGGGCCCGGTGCCGAGTCCGGTGCCGGGGCTGGTCCCGGTGCCGGAGGCGGTCCGGGGGCCGGGAGTGGTCCCGGTGCTGGGAGCGGTCCCGGTGCCCAGCCGGTCCCGGACGTCGCCGGGACCACCCTGACCGCCATGCTCTGGACGGGCTCCCACCTGGCCCTCGTCCACGTGGGCGACTCGCGGGCGTACCTGCTGCGGGACGGCGGGCTGTTCCAGATCACGCACGACCACACCCACGTACGGTCGCTCGTCGAGGAGGGGCGGCTGACCCCCGAGGAGGCCGAGTCGCATCCGCAACGCGCGCTCCTGGTGCGGGCGCTGGGCAGCGGCGCCGACTGCGAGCCGGAGGTGGGCCTGCACGAGGCGCGCCCCGGCGACCGCTACCTGCTGTGCTCCGACGGCCTGTCCGCGGTGGTGCCCGCCGACTCCGTACGGGGCGTCCTGACCACGGCCCCGGACCCCGGCCAGGCCGTGCGGGACCTGGTGGCGCTGGTCCATGACGCGGGGGCGCCGGACAATGTGAGCTGCGTGGTGGCGGACGTGTCGGCCGCGGCTTAGACCGGACGTACGCCGGTATGGTCCTACGGGCGCGCACCGTACGGCCTCCGCCCCTGTGCCGCCCCCCGTCCCCGCCCGTCGCCGTGCCGTCCTCGTACCACTCCGCCCCGTACCCGTCGTACCGCCGTACCGTCGCAGGAGCTTTTGTGAACGATCCGATGGCGCACGAGCCGGTTTCCGGTGGGAGCGGGGCCGGGAGCCGGGCCCAGGACGAGGGCCGGCGGCGGACCCTGATCGAGGCCGCGCTGCGGGTCATCGAACGGGACGGTGCGGCGGGGGTCGCCCACCGCACCGTCGCCCGCGAGGCGCAGCTGCCCGTCACGGCCGCGACATCCTGTTTCGAGAACGTCGACGCGCTGCTCACCGCGGCGCTGACCGGTGCCATGGAAATGGACGCCGAGCGGGTGCGGCAGCTGACCGCCGCCCCCGTGGACGGGCCGGGCGAGGCAGGCGCCCGCGGGGACAAGCGGCGGATGCTGGCGCGCCTGATGGCCGGCTCCCTGGAGGACCGCGGGCTGCTGCTCGCCGAGTCCGAACTCTTCCTGCTCGCCGTCCGCCGCCCGGAGCTGCGCAGCCGGACGCACAGCTGGTCCGACGCGCTCGCCGGCTTCGCCCGGCTCTACACCCGGGACCCCGTGCGCATCAGGCTGTTCACCTGCGCCTACGACGGGCTGCTGCGGCAAGCCCTGCTGGCCGGGGAGCCGCCCACCGCGGAGGAGTTCGAGACGCTGCTGTGGGCGCTGCTGCCGGACGAGGGGTAGACGGGGGCGGCGTTACGGGGCGTGCGGCGCGGCAGGCGGGGGCGCGCTGTCGGGCGCCCCCGCTCTCCCGGCCTGCTCAGGCCGGCCCTTGGTCCTCTCAGGCCGGCCTTTCGGTTCCCTCAGGCCAGCCCCTTGAGCATCCCCTTGAAGTACAGCTGCGGCAGCCCGTACCGCTTCAGGAACCACATGTCCGTACGCTCCTTCGTCGTGTCGATGAACGGGATGGACGGCGCCGGCTCCAGGTCGTAGTCGAACTCGGCGAGCAGCATCTTGTGCCGGGCGGTGACCAGCGGGCAGGACGTGTAGCCGTCGTAGCGGGCGGTGGCGGGCCGGCCGCGCAGCCCGGCGCGCAGGTTGGCGACGACGACCGGGGCCTGCTTGCGGATCGCGGCGCCGGTCTTGGACGTCGGCAGGTTGGCGACGTCGCCGATCGCGAAGACCTCCGGGTAATCCGGGTGCTGGAGCGTCGCCCGGTCGGCCTTGGCGTAGCCGAAGGGCGAGGCCGGATCGGCGAGCGGGCTGTCGGCCACCCACTGCGGCGCGCGCTGCGGAGGCACCGCGTGCAGCAGGTCGTAGTGGATCGTCTCCTTCTCGCCGGTCGCGTGATCGACGATCTCCGCCTCCCGCGCGGCGCCGTCCACCTGCGTCAGCTCCGACTGGAGCCGCACCTCGATGCCGTACCGCCGTGCCGTCTCCTCCAGCGCCTTGTTGAAGACCGGCACCTTGAACATGGCGGGTTCGGGCAGCACCAGGATCGTACGGATGCGGCCCAGCACCCCGCGCTTGCGCCAGTAGTCGGCGGCCAGGTACGCGATCTTCTGCGGGGCGCCGCCGCACTTCACCGGCCCGGACGGCATCGTGAACAGCGCCGTGCCGCGCTTGGTGCGGCGGATGAAGTCCCAGGTGAGCGGGGCGAGGTCGGGGCGGTAGTTGCTGGAGACGCCGCCGTGGCCGAGGGCCTGCGCCAGGCCCGGTATGCCGTCCCAGTCCAGACTCAGCCCCGGGGCGAGCACCAGCCGGTCGTACGAGACGGTCCGCCCCGAGGCGGTGCCGACCGTGCGCGCGGCCGGATCGACCGAGGCGGCGGACTCGCGCAGCCAGCGCACACCGGGCGGCATGACCTCCGCCTCCGTGCGCAGCGCGGCCCGCAGCGGCGCCTGGCCGCCGCCGACCAGCGTCCACAGCGGCTGGTACCAGTGCGTCTCGGACGGCTCCAGTACGGCGATGTCGCGCAGTCCGGCGCGGCGCA
Organism: Streptomyces sp. NPDC018019; assembly: GCF_044327805.1. Taxonomy (NCBI): domain Bacteria; kingdom Bacillati; phylum Actinomycetota; class Actinomycetes; order Kitasatosporales; family Streptomycetaceae; genus Streptomyces; species Streptomyces sp. NPDC018019. The sequence continues at coordinate 413,679 of NZ_JBIRGD010000001.1, forward strand.
GCCGGGCGGCGACGGTGATGCCCGCGGTGCCACCGCCGATGATGACGACCTGGTGGTGCGACGAGGCGGGAGACATGAGTTCTTTCCTCCTGGGATCGAGGACCGGGGGTGTGCAGAGGGCGCTATAAGCGCGGGATGCTGGTCACCGCCATCGATACGGCGAGCACGGTGACCAGCGATGCGAACGCCGTGGACAGGGTCTGCGGCCGTACCCGCGCGGCCAGGCGGTTGCCGAGCCAGCTGCCGAGTGCGGCGGACGCGGCGAAGGAGGCCAGCAGCGGCCAGTCCAGACCGCCCGCACCGGCCCGGGTGACGAACGCCGTGGCGGAGTTGACGAGGATGACGAGGAGGGATGTGCCGACGGCGACGGGCATCTCCAGGCCGAGGACGAGGGTCAGGGCCGGTACGACGACGAAGCCGCCGCCGACGCCGAAGAAGCCGGTCAGCAGGCCGACGGCGGTGGCGGTCGCACCGATGCGCAGGGCGGACGCCAGGCGGGCGGGGGAGACCGGGGTGCGGGAGGCTCGGGAGGTGCGAGAGGTGGCTGAGGCGCTGGTTGTGGTGGAGGTGGTAGGAGTGCTGGGGCCGCCAGGGGTGGCGGGGGAGGCGGATGTCGAGGTTCGGCGAGTGGCCTGTGGGGCGCCCGGGGTGCCCGGGGTGCCCGGACCAGGGCCCGCCTTCTCCCGCTCACGCCACGTCCGTACGAGCAGCGCCCCCGCCACCGCCAGCATCAGCCCGGCGAACGCCGTCATCAGGACGGTCGGGTCCAGCGACGCGCTCCAGCGCGAGCCCAGGAACGTACCGGCGGTGCCCAGTCCGCCGAAGGCCGCGCCCGCCGCCCAGCGGACCCGGCCCGCGCGGGCATGGCAGGCCAGGCCGGAGGCCGCGCCGATCCCGACGATGACCAGCGCGCCCGCCGTGGCCTCGTGCGGCGACTGGTGCAGGAGGTAGACCAGCGCCGGTACGGCGAGGATCGACCCACCACCGCCGAGCGCGCCCAGCAGCAGCCCGATGACCAGCCCGCAGGGGAGCGCCGTGACGGCTAGGAGCGGCGGCATGGCAGAGGGCGGGGGGTCGACGGTATCGGCACCGGCGATATCGACGGTATCGGCGCCGCCGCGTACGGCTGCTGATCGGTCGTCATGACGGACACGAGGCCCGGGGCGCCAGTTCGACCGCCCGGCTGTCGCTGGTCCACTCGGCGACGAAGGCGAAGCGGTCGCCGCGCACGACGGTCTCGCGCCACTCCACCGGCCGCTCCCCGGACCGGCCCAGCCGCTCGATCCCGAACGCCGGCTCGCGGTCGGCCAGCCCCAGCAGCCACGCCTGCCGGATGTCCGGCAGGAAGGGGTGGATGCGCTCCCGGCCGCCGGTGACCTTCACCCCGCAGCGCTGCTGGAGCTCCCCGTACAGCGAGGTGTGCCGGAAGTCGGCGTCGAGCAGCGGCTCGGCCACCTCGGCGGGCAGATACGTGGTGTCGTGGGCCAGCGGCTCGCCGTCCGCCAGCCGCAGCCGCTCCAGCACGACCAGCGGCGCGTCCGGTACGAGGCCGAGCTGGTCGGCGATCGGACCGTCCGCCGTCCGCTCCAGCCGCAGCACCTCGCTGCGCTGCTCCACGCCCTGGCCCTCCAGCTCGCGGAAGAGGCTGTAGAGCGAGCCGAGCGGCTGCTGTATGCGCCGGGTGTTCAGGCGGCTGGCGCGCCCCCGCTCGGCGATCACCAGGCCGTCCGCGCGCAGCTTGCGCAGCGCCTCGCGGACGGTGTGCCGGCTGACCTCGTACTCCCCGGTGAGGCGGTGCTCGGCCGGGAACTCGTCGGTGAATTCACCCTCTTCCATGCGGCGCCGCAGGTCTTCGGAGAGCTGGGCCCACAGGGGAAGCGGTGAGCGCCGGTCCACAGGACGCGGGCCCGGGGGATGTGCGGTCAATGAAGTCGCCTCCGAGCGGGTACGGGCTGTACGGGCGGGTGCCGTCCGCGGACTTGGCACCGAAGCCCCACTGCCGCCCACGGCCTGACTTGTCGTGGGCAGCCTGGGATGCCTAATGTACGTACATCCGTGCATCCGCACAACAACCCCCCGCGGGGTCCGCGGTTCGGCGGGCCCGCAGGACCACGGAGGTCGACCGTGCACTTCGCGCAGTACTACCTCGACTGCCTCTCCCAGGCGTCGTACCTCATCGGCGACGAGACCACCGGACGTGCGGTCCTCGTCGACCCACGCCGCGACATCGACGACTACCTGCGCGACGCGGAGGCGGCCGGACTGCGCATCGAGCTGATCATCGAGACGCACTTCCACGCCGACTTCCTCTCCGGGCACCTGGAACTGGCCCGCGCCACCGGCGCCACCATCGCCTTCGGCGAGGCCGCGGAGACGGGCTATCCGATACGGCGGCTGCGTGACGGCGAGCGGATATTCCTGGGCGCCGATGGGGCGGGCGGGACGGAAGGGATGACGACGGGTGCGCCTGGAGGGGCGGACGGGGGTGCGGCGGGTACGGCCTCCGGCGTGACGCTCACCATCCTGGCCACGCCCGGCCACACCCCGGAGTCCATCTGCGTCGTCGTCCACGAAGAGCCGGACGCGGCCGAGCCGTACGGCGTACTGACCGGCGACACCCTCTTCGTCGGCGACGTGGGCCGCCCCGACCTGCTCGCCGCGGCCGGGCTGACGCCGGAGGAGATGGCGGGCCGGCTCTACCGCTCCCTGCACGGCAAACTGCTCACCCTCCCCGACGCCACCCGCGTCTTCCCGGCGCACGGCGCGGGCTCGGCCTGCGGGCGCAACCTCTCCACCGAGACCACCTCCACCATCGGCGAGCAGCGCCGCTACAACTACGCGCTCCAGCCCATGCCGGAGGACGAGTTCGTCCGCCTGGTCACGGCCGGGCAGCCCGCCACTCCCGGCTACTTCGCCCACGACGCGGCCCTCAACCGCGACGGCCACCCCCTGTTGGACGCCGCGCCGCCGGCCGCCCTCACCCTCGACGCGGCACTGGCCGCCTGCCGGGACACCGGCGCCGTCCTCCTGGACAGCCGTCCGCTCGCCGCGTACACGGAATCGCACTTCACCGGGTCGCTGCACATCAGCCTGGACACCCGGTTCGCCGAGTACGCGGGCAGCGTGGTGGAGCCCGGCACGCCGATCGTCCTCATCAGCGACCCGGGTACGGAGTCCGAGGCGCGCATGCGGCTGGCCCGCATCGGCTACGACTACGTCCTCGGCCACGTCCCGGACCCGGCCGCCGAACTCGCCCGCCGCCCCGACCTGGTGTCGCGCACCCGCCGGCTGCCCGCCGGCGAAGCACCCTCCGCCGACGCCCAGCTGATCGACGTACGCAACCCGTCCGAGTACGCCGCGGGCGCCCTCCCCGGCGCCGTCAACCTGCCCCTCGCCAACCTCCCCAGCAGCTGTACGACGCTGGACCCCGACCGCCCGGTCGTCCTCTACTGCCGCAGCGGCAGCCGCTCCGTCATCGCCGCGGCCCTGCTGGAGGCACGGGGCTTCCGGGATGTGCGGGACATCGTCGGGGGGTACGAAGGGGCTGTTTCTGCTTGTGGGTGATGGGTGATGGGTGATGGAGGCGGGGTGGGTGAGAAGTGACGGGTTACAGGTGCCGCCATTGTCTGCGCCTTCGAAGGTGTCGGAGGAGCAGCGCCAGGCAGGCGGCCACGCATCCGGCCGCGGCCCCGTACAGGGCGGCGGCCGGGGCGGCCCCGGCGGGGGCGAGGCCCAGCCCGGCCGTCACCGTGATCGCGCACTTGGTCAGCCCGGACGCCTCGCCCACCCGGTCCGGCCGCACTACGGCCTGAGTGGCGGTCAGCACCAGGGCCCCCGCCACGCCCAGCGCCGCGGCGGCCACGGTGGCGGCTGAGAGCAGTACGAGCGGGACGCCGCCACCCGGTGCCGGGCCGGTGCCGGCCGGTACTCCGCCGGTGCCACCCGGTGCCGGGTCGAAAATCGGCGGTGCCGCCAGTGTTCCCAGCGCCGCAGCCGCGAGGCCGAGGCAAGCGGCCATCACGGGCTCGGCGACGCGGGCCGGTACCTGTCCGGCCACCGGCCCGGCCATGGCCATCACCGCCGCCGGTACGAGGAAGGCGGTCCCCGCGCCCAATACGGTCATCCCCCACACCTCCTGAAGTGCCAGCGGGACCACGAACAGCAGCACCACGGTGGCCGCGTTGGCCACGGCGCCGGCCGAAGTCAGCGCTACGTATGGCGCGTTGCGTATCAGCGCGAGGTCGATCAGCGGCGCGCGCGATCGGCGCTCGGCCCGCACGAACAACGCCCCGAGCGCCAATGCACCCGTCCCCCAACCAGCGGTGCGCCACCAAGCCCCCACGCTCTCCACAGCCATCACCAGACAGGCGGGCACCCCGGAGCCCAGAGCGAGCGCACTCCACCACCGCCGGCCTTCCAGACCGCCGCAGCGGTCCCGACCACCCCTTCCCTCCCTAATGCCTCTTTCGCTGCTACCGCCCCGGCTGTCCTGGCTGCCCCGGCCCTCCCGGTCGTCCTCCCCGTCCCGGGGCTCCGGGGCCCGCCGGGCGCACAGCACCGCCGCCATACACAGCGGCACATTGACCCAGAACACGGCCCGCCAGGACAGGGCCTGGGCCAGCGCTCCCCCCACGAAGGGCCCGCAAGCCGTGGCAAGACCGGCCAGCCCCAGGGCGTACCCGGTCGCGACGGAGGCCCGGCCCGGAGGGAAGGAACGTGTCAGCAGAGCCAGCCCCACCGGCATGACCAGCGCCCCGCCCGCCCCCTGCACCACACGGGCCGCCACCAGGAACGGCAACGATGGCGCCAGCGCGCACGCCGCCGACGCAACCCCGAAGAGCACCAGCCCCAGAACCAGCAGCCGCCGCCTCCCGAACACATCGGCCAACCGCCCGGCAGCGGGCATCAACGTCCCGGCCGCCAGCAGGTATCCACTGATCACCCACGGGCCCGCGGCCACGGAGGCATGCAGGTCCCGGCGGATCACCGGCAGCGCCATGTTCAGCGCAAAGGCGTCCAACTGCACACAGAACCCGCCGATCGCCACGGCCACCACAGCCCACACCGCACGCCCTCGCGCGCCACTCCGCTCAACCATTCGGCACACCGGCCCACCTCTCACGCCGCGTGGGTCGGCGCGGCGCATCACGTAGGGAAGAAGAAGGTGAAGGCGGGGATTGGGTGTGCCGGAGACGGGGCAAAGACGTGAGGGTGCTTCACGGGCACCTGGGAGCCACAGGTACTGAGGGGTGTCGGCACCTGAGGGCACGGGCACCTAGGAGTCCTTGCGGGCACGTCGCCCGAGGGCACGAGAAGCGACGTCGTCCTGGGACGCCGCGAAAGCGGTTCCGCACAGGGTGCGCCGCGTGAGCCGCCCGTACGGTACGGCCGGCGCCGTACAGCGGACGTTCAGCAATCGTTGATCTTTGATCTTCATGCTGGTCCGCATGTTGCGCCGTGTGATCTCCGAGCATGCAGAAACGACCCGGGAACCGCAAGGGCCACCCGCGTCCCCGTCCCCGGTAGCCCTCACCTGGCACGGCGAGCCGGGACGTCACGAGGAGCTGACCCACACCATGCTCATGGGCCAGGCCAAGCGGGCAGCCGCGGCGCTCGCCCGGCTCGGGGTGCGGGCGGGCGACCCGGTCGCGGTGCATCTGCCGCTGGTCCCGGAGTCGGTCATCGCCACGCTCGCCTGCGGCCGGCTCGACGCCGTGCGCATGACCCTGCCGGTCTACCTGACCGTGCCGGAACTCGCCGACCTGACCCGGGACTCCGGCGCCAAGGTGATCATCACGGCGGACGCCGCGTTCTGGGACGGTGCGGTACGGCCGGTCAAGCCCGTACTGGACCGGGCGCTGCGGCGCGACTGTCCGCAGGTACGGACCGTACTGGTCGTCAACCGCACCAGCCGCCCGGTGTCCTGGACAGCAGGCCGCGACCACTGGTGGCACGAAGCCCTCGCCACCCGCTGACCCGCCCCACAGCACCACCGGCCGGCCCTCGACGGAGCGGCCGACCTCCGACCACACGGCCCACGGCCGCCCCACCGCGCAGCCCGCGCGCCCAGCGCCATGCACTCAATCCGCGCACCCGCGCGCTCAACTCGCACCCCGCACGCAACCTGCGCGCCCGCGCCGGCACCGTCCGCCTCAGACGCCGCACTCCAGGCGCCACACCCCAGGCATCGCAGCTCGAATGCCACAGCCCAGACGCCTGCTTGCGACGTCCCGCCTCTGGCGTCCCGTCTCTGGCGTCCCGCCACAGGGGCCAGCTGCCGCAGGGGCGTAGCCGCTTGTCCGCGTCCTCAGCCCCGCCTCGCGGTGTCCGCCGGGCCCGGCACGGCCCGGCGGAGCGCGGCGCTCAGTACCTTCTCCTCCTCGGTGCCCAGTTGCGCTGCGAACGCGCGGTCCCGTAGGGAGATCACGCGCAGCGCCTCGTTCAGGAGTTGTTCGCCGGATTCGGTCAGCTCAAGGTTCGCGCGCCGCCCCTGGCCGGCGAGGTTGCTGCGCACCGCCCCCTGCTCCTCCAGCATCAGGATGGTGGCGCGCATGCTCTGTGTCGTGATCCCGGCACGCCGGGCCAGGTCGCTGTAGGACAGCTCGGGGTTCCTGGCGATGTGGCCGAGCGCCCCCAACTGGCGCAAGGACAGGCCGATGCCGGAGAGGTCCGCCTCCAGCTCGCGTTGCAACTGCCGCCCGGCGGCGATCATCAACATCACTGTCGACGAGGGCATCTCGGGCGCTGTGCTCACTGCGGCTCTCCTTGACGGCGTGCGCGACGGCCGGAATCGTCCCCCCAGTTTCGCAGGTGGCGGCCCTACACGGTGGCCCGAGCCCTATGGTCAGGCCGAATCGGCGTCCACGCCGAGCCGTCGGGCCGCCCGCTTCGAGACCTGCTCGAAGCCGTCGCCCATGTCGGCGGCCATGGCGCGAACCTCCTCGGTGAGCTGGGGGCCGGCGAGTTCCGGGGTGCCCACGCCGAAGAGGGGCTGCGGCGCGTACTCCATCATCAGCTCGGATTTCCGCGCGGCATCGTCACCGAAGAACACCTGGATCAGCCGCAGCCCGATTTCGAAACTGCCGGTCGCCGGGCCGGAGGTGATCCGATTGCGGTCTTCCACGACATTGCCGCGCGCCGGTATCGCCCCGTAGCTGGGGAGGTACTCGTGCAACTGGAAGTTGGTCGTCGCCCGGTAGCCGCGCAGCAACCCCGCTGCTCCCATCAGCAGCGAACCGGCGCACACCCCGGCTATCCAGCCCGCCCGGCTGCCCCGGTCGGCGAGGAAGTCGAGGACCTCCTCGTCCTCAAGCATCTCCGCGGGCCCGGCTCCCGCGTACAGGACGTCCAGGTCGGCCGGGCAGTCCTCGAAGGTGGTGGTCGCGCGGGTGGGGAAGTGGGGGTGGCCGACGACCTCGTCGAGGTTCTTCCAGACGAGGTGCATGTTCACGCCCGGCAACAGGCCCATGGCGGTGTGGAACCCGATGATGTCGACCGGCATGTAGCCGGGGGTGACGAGGACGGCGATCTCAAGACTGCGACGTTCGGATGTCATGGCCGACTCCTTCTCGACAGAACTTGCAGTCAAGCTAACAGCCTGTCTGTAAGTTCCTTGTGAGGGGAGTGAGAAAGGGGAACCGGCCGGTCGAACGGTCCCGGCGTTCCTGCCCCGACCATGGCCTGACATCCGCCGCGACTGCTCACTCACTGCGCCCGCAGCAGAGGCAACGGCTCGCGGAGAGCGAGGGAGCCCGCTCCGTGCGAGCCCGCTCCGCGCCCGGCCCGCCCAGCCTGGCCGGCCCTTTTCCCGTCGGCCGTACTCTTGAGGGGTGAGTACCTCCCCTGAATCCCGGTCCGAGGCCGCGGAGGCTTCCGGCGCCTCCGAGGCCGACGAGGAGCAGGCCGTGCGGCCCGCGCGGTCGGAGCGGTCCGAGGCGCTGGCGGCATTGATCTTCGATGACCCGCTGAGCCGGCCGTCGTCGGACGACACCGACCGTGGCTGGGGCGAGCGCCCGGCCGGTAATGACAGCGCCGCCGACCTGGCGCGCTTCCTCGACGAAAAGCCGCCCCACCACCTCTGACCGAGGCGCCGGGACGGCTTCGTCGTAGGGCTGGGCCCGGAGCCCCCTACCGCTGCGTCTTCTGTGTGACCACCGAGCCGGCGCCGCCATTGGCCGAGCCGGGCGCCGAGCCGTTGCGCTGCGCGACGAGCGCGTCGCGGATCTCCATCAGCAGCTCGACCTCGGTCGGGTCCGCCGGGGTGTTGTCCACCGGCTTCTTGGCCTCCTGGCGCGCCTTCCACTTGTTCATCGGCAGGATCATGAGGAAGTACACGACCGCGGCGGTGATCAGAAACGTCAGGACCGCGCTGAGCACCGATCCCCACAGGATGTAGATGCCGTCGGTGAAGTCGCCCGACTTCGCGTCCGTGTGGCAGGTGGTGAGGCAGGTCTTGTAGTGGTCCAGGTTCTGCGAGCCCAGCGCGCCGACGATCGGGTTGATGACGCCCTTGACCACGGCGTTGACGATGTTGGTGAACGCGGCTCCGACCACGACGGCCACAGCGAGCTCGATCACGTTGCCGCGCATCAGGAATTCCTTGAATCCCGCGAATACGCCCGTCTTCTCGCTCACCTGAAAGCCTCTTTCCACACTCACTACGAACCGTGCAACGAACAGCACCGCAACCTACGGCAGGGCAGGGCTCAGCTGTCCAATCCCATGACCTGAACCGGTGAGCGGACAGAGCGTCCGTACGGATCGGCGCCGCGTCCCGGCCGGCCGGGGAAGAGCCTTCCCACCGGCACGCCGAACGCACCCCGCCACGTTCGCCAGTGTGGCGACCATATCGGGCAAAGGCCACTTGATCTTTCCTGAGGACGATCGCATTCCTCATGATCGACCCCGCTCGGAAGGTGCGTCCGGTGTCGCTCCCGATACCGGTGCGGCGCAGGCGCCCGCGGTCCCCGAAGCGCGCCCTTCACCGCTCTGCTGCGCCGTGGCGGCCAGGGCCGCGGCCGTCATCGCGAGCCCCGCGGTCCAGGTCCGCCGTCGCCGCCGGACCGCGCGGCGCAGGCGATGGCGTCCGCCCCGGGCCCGTACGGGAGCGAAGTGCGCAACCTCACACGGCGGTGGGAGGGGGAGCGGGGGAGTGGGGACGGGGGCCGGGGAGGGGCCGGAGAGGCCGGAGAAGTCGGAGAGGGTGTGGAGGGACGAGGACTGGGACACGGTAACCACCGCCTGCGGAGCCGGAATCGGTGCGGACGAGCTCCACCGTGCCGGACTTCGCCGGAGCCCGCTCGGGCCTGTGGACGGCCGAAACCGCTACCCGCTGGTTGTGGAAAATCCGGTCACCCGGCCGAGTGCCCCAGCCCCGGCCCAGCCCTCAGCCCAGCGCCGCCCCGTCATCGGCCGAGCGCCCAGCCCCCAGCTCCGCCCCGCCTCCCCGCTCCCCCCCCTCACGGCAACTGAATGCCCAGATCCCACCCCGCATGCGCGTCCCCACACGGGCAGGCCGGATCTGCCGTCGCCGGCAGTGCTCCCACCGCGTCGAACAGCACCTCGCGCAGCCGCCCCACGTTCCGGCCGAAGACGTCCAGCACCTCCGCGTGCGAAACGCCCTGGCCCGTCTCCGTACCCGCGTCCAGGTCCGTGACCAGCGTCAACGACGTGTAGCAGAGGCCCAGCTCGCGGGCCAGCACCGCTTCCGGGTGGCCGGTCATGCCGACCACCGACCAGCCCTGCGCCGCGTGCCACCGCGACTCCGCGCGGGTCGAGAAGCGCGGGCCCTCGACGACCACGAGCGTGCCGCCGTCCACCGGCTCCCACGCGCGCCCCCGGGCCGCCGCGAGCACCGTTTCCCGCCCGACCGGGCAGTACGGGTCGGCGAACGACACGTGGACCACGTTGGGCACGCTGCCATCCGGCAGCGGCGTCCCGTCGAAGTACGTCTGTTCCCTGCCCTTCGTGCGGTCCACGAGCTGGTCCGGGACGAGCAGCGTCCCCGGCCCGTACTCCGCGCGCAGCCCGCCCACAGCGCACGGTCCGAGCACCTGCCGTACGCCGGCCGATCGCAGCGCCCACAGGTTGGCGCGGTAGTTGATCCGGTGTGGCGGCAGGTGGTGCCGGCGGCCGTGCCGGGGCAGGAAGGCGACCGTACGTCCGGCCACCTCGCCCAGGAAGAGCGAGTCGCTGGGAGCGCCGTAGGGAGTGTCGACCGTGACCTCGGTCACGTCGTCGAGGAAGGAGTAGAAGCCGGACCCGCCTATGACACCGATCTCCGCGTCAGCCATGCGGCCACAGTAATCGCGGGCAGGGGCCCCGAGGAGGGGGCCGGGCTGGGCACGGCCCGGGAACGCCGCAAGGCGCGCCTAGGAGTACGCAAAGCGCGCCCAGGAGCACGCGAGGTGCCCAGAAGGCGCGGCACCAGCACGGCGCGGCCCCAGAACACGGCGGCGCCCCCCATACGCCGAAAGCCCCACCGTCGGCGACGGCGGGGCTTCCATGAAGACGCGAAGAGGTGCCGGGCGCCCCGGCGTACCGGGAGCGCCGCTGGAGTGCTGTCGGGCGAGGCCCGGTGCCGGGGCTGCCCCCGGCCCTGGCCGGACCGCGGCTCAGGCAGCCGACGTGCTCGGCGTCGAGCTGGTGCTCGAAGAGCTGGAGGAGCCGGACGACCCGGAGGACGACTTCGACTCGCTGCCGGAGGAGGACGACGACCCGGAACCCGAGGACGACGAGGAACTGGTCGAGGACGACGCGGGGCTGCTGCTGGACGACGAGCCGCGGCTGTCGTTCCGGTAGAACCCGGAGCCCTTGAACACGATGCCGACCGCGGAGAACACCTTCTTGAGACGTCCCTGGCAGGCGGGGCACTCGGTGAGCGCATCGTCGGTGAACTTCTGCACCGCCTCAAGGCCCTCGCCGCACGCGGTGCACTGATACTGGTAGGTCGGCACTGTGACTTCCTCCTGGCACTCTCACTCAATGAGTGCTAACGACGCTCCATAGTGCAGTATTCCGGCCCGTCAGTCCACTGTTGCCGGGGTTCGGTGACCCACCCCACGTTCGACGACCCGGGTTGCGGAGCGCGGCACGAGGTGTCCGCGGAACACCGCCAGCACCACCAGCGCCAGCCCCGTACCGCACAGCGGCACCAGGAAACCGGCGTGCGGACCGAAGTGATCCGCCAGCAGACCGGCGATCGTGGACGCCGCCGCCTGGCCGAGGCCGACCGCGCCGGTCAGCCACGTGAAGGCCTCGGTGCGGGCCGCGGCCGGCACCAGGGAGTCGATCAGCGTGTAACCGGTGATCAGCGCGGGCGCGATGCACAGACCCACCAGGAGGCCCACCGCACCCATCAGGGGCGCCACGCTCACCGCCCACAGCGGGGTGGTCATCAGCGCGAGCAGTGCGTACGCGATCAGCAGGCGGCGCCGGGGGCCGACCTTCCAGGAGATCGCGCCGCAGACGATGCCGGCGAGCATGTTGCCCGCCGCGAAGACCCCGTACAGCAGGCCGTTGATGCCGGGCTGCCCGATGTCCTCGGTGAAGGCCGTGAGGGAGACCTGCATGCCGCCGAAGACGGTGCCGATGCCGAAGAGCGCCGCGATCAGGACCCGCAGGCCGGGCACCGACAGGGCGGAGGCGCGCTTGGCGGAGCTGTCCGCGAGCCGGTGGACCGGCGGCTGGCTGCGCCGCTGCGCCGCGAAGAGCAGGCCGCCGCCCAGCGTCAGGGCGCCCTCGGCGACCAGGCCCGCGGCCGGGTGGATGCCCGTGCACAGCGCGGTCGCCAGCACCGAGCCGATGACGAAGGTGAACTCGTCGGTGACCGACTCGAAGGCGGTGGACGTCGGCATCAGAGGCGAGCCGGTCAGCTTGGCCGCCCACCGGGAGCGCACCATGGGGCCGATCTGCGGCGTCGAGGCGCCGGTCGGTACGGCGACGACCAGCAGCGCCCACAGGGGGGCGTGCGACAGCGCCAGCGTGATCAGCGCGGCGACCGCCGCGGCGTGCACCAGTACGCCGGGTACGAGCACCGCGCGCTGCCCGAACCGGTCCGCCAGCTTGCCGCTCTGCGGCGCGAACAGCGCCATCGAGACGCCGGTCACCGCGGAGACGACACCGGCGGTGCCGTACGAGCCGGTGGTGTGCTGGACGAGGAGCAGGATGCTGAACGTCAGCATGGCGAAGGGCTGGCGGGCCAGGAAACCCGGCAGCAGGAACGCCCATGCGCCGGGGGTGCGCAGCAGCTGTCCGTAACCGGGGCGGGCTTCCTTGCCGGGAGCCTGCTGCGCGGGGGTGGCCCTGTCCTGGGCGGCCTCGTCCTGAGCGCCCTTGCCCGCGTTGTTCTTGACCGCGGATGCCACGGCCGAGCCTTTCTGCCGCCTGGTAGCGCGCTGCCCGCGAGATTGTCACGGGGTGCGCGCCGAGAGCTGTCCTCTCGCGCAGGACCGAGTGATACCGCGTGGTCCACACCTGGGAGGTGGCTGCGTGTGGCAGGGGACCGCGGCCGCCGAGCGGTCGCGCCAGCTCTGCGTCAGGCAGAGTTGGTTCCTTTGGATTGCTGTTTCATAGTACAGGCCGATACGCGTGGAGCCTCGGCGTCGACCAGGGCTCCACGCGTATGTTCCTGCGGTCCGGCGGCGGGCCAAAAGCCCGTTTCCGGACCGATCCGGGACCGCCCGCGTACTGCCCCCGAGCCGCCCCAGTGCTGGCCCGAGCCGCCCCCGGTCCCGCCCCCCCCCCGCCTCAGCGCGCCGGAGTATGCGGCGGGCGCCCTCCGGTCCGGCCGTCCGGCCGCGCCCCCGGCCGTTTCGCGGGCGACCGTCCGCCCGGTGTGCCCGGTGCCAGCCAGCCGGCCAGCTTGCCGTGCTGGGAGACCGCCTGGAGCCGGTTCTCGACCGCGTCCCGTACCGGGTCCGTCGCCACGACCAGCAGGTCGTCCCCGCGCCGCAGCACGGTCGTCGGCGACGGGACGAAGCTGGTGCCGTCCCGTACGACGAGGGTGACCGCGGCGCCCGGCGGCAGCCGCAGCTCGCTGATCTCCACGCCGTGCATCCGCGACTTCGGACCGACCGTGGTGGACAGCAGATGGCCGCGCAGCCGCTCCAGCGGCGCCGACTCGATCCCCAGGTCGGCGGCCTCCTCGTCGTCCCCCAGGCGCAGCTTCCTGGCCAGCCAGGGCAGCGTCGGCCCCTGGAGGAGCGTGTAGACCACGACCAGCAGGAAGACGATGTTGAAGACCCGGTCGCTGCCGGGCACGCCGCCCACCATGGGGATGGTGGCCAGCACGATGGGCACCGCCCCGCGCAGCCCGGCCCAGGACAGCAGGGCCTTCTCGCGCCAGGGCACCTTGAAGGGCAGCAGCCCGAGGAACACCGAGGTCGGCCGGGCCACGATCGTCAGGATCAGACCGATGATCAGGGCCGGTACCGCGTCGTCGTACAGCGTGTGCGGGGTGACCAGCAGGCCGAGCAGCACGAACATGCCGATCTGGCCGATCCAGCCGAGCCCCTCGGCGAAGCCGCGGGTGGCGGCCGAGTGCGGCAGTTTCGCGTTGCCGAGGATCAGCGCGGCCAGGTAGACGGCGAGGAATCCGGAGCCGTGCGCCAGCGCGCCGGCCGCGTAGGCGGACACCGCGATGGCCATCACCGCGATCGGGTACAGGCCGGAGGCGGGCAGCGCCACGTGCCGCATGCCGTACGCGCCCAGCCAGCCGATGGCCAGGCCGACGGCCGCGCCGATCGCCAGCTCCAGCGCGATCTCGCCGATGAGCAGGTACCAGTGGTCGACCGGGCCGGCGGTGGAGAAGGCCACCACGAGGATCACGACGGGGGCGTCGTTGAAGCCGGACTCGGCCTCCAGGACGCCGGTCAGCCGGGTGGGCAGCGGAACGTTGCGCAGTACGGAGAAGACCGCCGCCGCGTCGGTGGAGGACACCACCGCGCCGATGAGCAGCGCCTGACGCCACTCCAGGCCGACGAGGTAGTGCGCTCCGGCCGCGGTGACCCCCACGCTCACCGCGACGCCGAAGGTCGACAGCACCGCGGCTCTGGGCAGCGCCGGTTTGATCTCTTTCCACTTCGTGCCGAGGCCGCCCTCGGCCAGGATCACCACCAGGGCGGTGTAGCCCAGTATCTGGGTCAGCTCGGCGTTGTCGAAGACGACGCCGCCGAAGCCGTCCTGCCCTATGGCGATGCCTATCCCCAGATAGATGAGCAGGCTGGGCAGGCCGCTCCGGGAGGAGACGCGCACCGCGGCCACCGCGACGAGCAGCACGAGGGCGCAGATCAGCAGGAGTTCGTTGAGGTGGTCGACAGTCAGGAGCTGGTCCTTCCTCGTGGCGGGCCGGATCGGCACGGGGGTCGGGCACTGGGTCGAGCGGGTGGGCTTTCCTTACCGTATCTAGTTACTGAGACTAACAATTTACCATTGCTTGAATCTTGGAGGTGCCGGCGGCTACACCGCGTAGGGCTCGGCGGACCCGTGCGCCTATGGTTGCTCCAGCACTCCCACCCTGCCCCTCGAAGGACAGAGATGCCCGCCAACAAGTCCGCCCCCGCCCCTGACAAGGCTGTGAAGAAACCCAAGAAGAAGGGGCGGCGCGGCCGCCTCGTCGCGATCACGGTCGTGCTTCTGCTCGTGGCGGGCATCGGCTACGGCGCGTTCTGGGGCGTCAGCACCGTCCGCGCCTCGTACCCGCAGACCACCGGTTCCCTGAAGCTGGCCGGCCTGAGCGCCCCCGTCGACGTCGCGCGCGACGCCAACGGCATCCCGCAGATCTACGCCGACACCGACGAGGACCTCTTCCGCGCCCAGGGCTTCGTACAGGCCCAGGACCGCTTCTGGGAGATGGACGTGCGCCGCCACATGACGGCCGGCCGCCTCTCCGAGATGTTCGGCCAGAGCCAGGTCGACACCGACGCCTTCCTGCGCACGCTCGGCTGGCACGACGTCGCGCAGCGGGAGTACGACACCAAGCTCTCCCCGCAGACGAAGAAGTACCTCCAGGCGTACTCCGACGGCGTCAACGCCTACCTCAAGGACCACGAGGGGGCGGCGCTCTCCCTGGAGTACGCGGCGCTCGGCTTCCAGAACGACTACAAGCCGCAGAAGTGGACCCCGGTCGACTCGGTGGCCTGGCTCAAGGCCATGGCCTGGGACCTGCGCGGCAACATGCAGGAGGAGATCGACCGCGCCCTGCTCACCAGCCGCTTCAGCCCGACCCAGATCGACCAGCTCTACCCGAAGTACCCGGCCAAGCGGAACCGGCCGATCGTCGAGGGCGGCGCGGTCGACCCGGCCACCAAGGAGTTCGACGCCAAGGCCGCCCCGACCGGCGGTGCGCAGGCCGGCTCCGGCACGGGCACCGGTACCAACCCGGGCGGCGGCACGGGGAACGGCAGCAGCACGGGGAACGGCACCGGTACGCGTACCGGCTCGGGAAGCACCGGCGGGACGGGTACCGGCACGGGCACCGGGACCAGCTCCGCCTCCACGGCCACCCAGGGCCTGAAGTCCCAGCTCTCCTCGGTCTCCAAGTCCCTGGAGAAGATCCCGGCCCTGCTCGGCCCCAACGGCAACGGCATCGGCTCCAACTCCTGGGTGGTCTCCGGGGCGCACACCACCACCGGCAAGCCGCTGCTGGCCAACGACCCGCACCTGGCCCCCCAGATGCCGTCGCTCTGGTACCAGATGGGCCTGCACTGCCGCACCACCAGCGCCAAGTGCAACTACGACGTCGCCGGCTACACCTTCTCCGGCATGCCGGGTGTGATCATCGGCCACAACCAGGACATCTCCTGGGGCATGACCAACCTCGGAGCCGACGTCACCGACCTGTACCTGGAGAAGATCAACTCCAACGGGTACCTGTTCAAGGACAAGCTGGAGCCCTTCAAGACCCGCAAGGAGACCATCAAGGTCGCCGGCGGCGCGAGCCGTGAGATCACCGTCCGGTCCACCAACAACGGCCCGCTGATCTCCGACCGCGACGACGAGATGACCCGGGTCGGCAAGCAGGCGCCGGTCGGCAACGCGGCACCGGACCGTGGCGACGGCTACGGCATCTCGCTGCGCTGGACCGCCCTGGACCCGGGCAAGTCGATGGACGCGGTCTTCGAACTGAACCGCGCCAAGAACTGGACGGACTTCCGCAAGGCCGCCGCCCACTTCGAGGTGCCGTCGCAGAACCTGATCTACGCCGACACCAAGGGCAACATCGGCTACCAGGCGCCGGGGCGGATCCCGGTCCGCGGCAAGGGCTACGACGGCACGCTGCCCGCTCCCGGCTGGGACCCGAAGGCCCGGTGGGACGGCTACGTGCCCCAGTCGGCGCTGCCCAACGAGTACAACCCGGCGCGCGGCTACATCGTCACCGCCAACCAGGCCGTCATCGACCCGGACAAGTACCCGTACCTGCTGACCAAGGACTGGGGCTACGGCGCCCGCAGCCAGCGGATCAACGACCTCATCCAGTCGAAGATCAAGGACGGCGGCAAGGTCTCCACCGACGACATGCAGACCATGCAGATGGACAACAGCAGCGAGATCGCCAAGCTGCTGACGCCCTACCTGCTGAAGGTCGACGTCGAGGACGCGTACGTCCGCGAGGCGCAGAAGCTGCTGGAGGGCTGGGACTACACCCAGGAGCCCGACTCGGCCGCCGCCGCGTACTTCAACGCCGTCTGGCGCAACACCCTCAAGCTGGCCTTCGGCAACAAGATGCCCAAGGAGCTGCGGGTCGAGGGCCAGTGCCTCAACGTCCGCCCGGCCGACGACACCGGCCCGGTCGACGACCAGGACAAGCCGGTCCGCGAGTGCGGTGAGCGGGCCCCCGACCAGGCGCAGCCGGACGGCGGCGACCGCTGGTTCGAGGTCGTGCGCTCGATCCTCGACGACCCGAAGAACGACTGGTGGAAGACCGAGTCCCGGCCCGGCCGCGTCCTCGACGCCAACCGCGACCAGCTCCTCGGACACGCCATGCGGGACGCGCGCTACGAGCTGACCAGCAAGCTGGGCAAGAACATCGACAACTGGAGCTGGGGCCGCCTGCACCAGATGACCCTGAAGAACCAGACCCTGGGTACCAGCGGCCCGGGCCTGCTCCAGGGCCTGTTCAACCGCGGCCCCTGGAACCTCGGCGGCGGCGAGGCGGCCGTGAACGCCACCGGCTGGAACGCGGCCGGCGGCTACGGGGTCACCTGGGTCCCGTCGATGCGGATGGTCGTCAACCTGGCCGACTTGGACAAGTCGCGCTGGATCAACCTGACCGGCGCCTCCGGCCACGCGTACAACGCGCACTACTACGACCAGACGGACAAGTGGGCCAAGGGCGAACTGCTGCCGTGGGCCTTCTCCCAGAAGGCCGTCAAGGCCGCGGCCAAGGACACGCTGACGCTGTCGCCGTGACGGCATCCGCGGCGGCCTGCGTGCCGTCGTCCGCGACGGGGCGCTGACCTCGTACACCGGGCGGGCCCGAACTCTTCGGGCCCGCCCGGTGGCGTTTACGGGGCAACTGCGCGCCGGGTACGTACGTCCCCGTAACGTCCGAACCGCCCCTTACGCGGCGAACCGGTGCACACCCCCCGGCGTCACCGCCACGTCCACCGGCCGGTCGTGCTCCTCCGCCGGCACCTCCGGCAGCACCTCCGCGTCGTACAGCAGCACCACCCGCGCCGGCCGCACCCCCGCCTTCTCCAGCCGCTCCAGGACCCGGTCGTACGAACCGCCGCCGCGGCCCAGCCGCAGCCCGCGCCGGTCCACCGCCAGCCCCGGCAGCAGCACCGCGTCGGCGCCGGTGACGGCCTGCGGGCCTAGCCGGGGACCGGCGGGCTCCAGCAGCCCGCGCCCGGCGCGTACGAGACCGTCGGCGCCCTCGTACGGCGCCCAGTCCAGGTCGTTGTCCGGCAGCAGTACGGGCAGCAGCACCTGGACCCCCGCCGCGTGCAGCTGGTCCAACAGCGCGTGTGTGGACGGCTCGCGCCCCACCGAGACGTACGCCGCGACCGTGCCCGCCCCCGCCAACTCCGCCAGGGCCAGCGCCCGGCGCGCCAGCACCGCGCCCGTCGCCCGGACTTCACCCGGCGGCAACTGCGCCCTCGCGTCCAGGAGGGCGCGCCGCAACCCGCGCTTCGTACCGTCGTAACCGCTCATGATGCGCCGCCGCTCCCGCTTCTGTGACCCGTTCTCAGGACCCCATCTTCCGGCGCAAAGTGCCGGTTATCGTGATCCGCATGACTCCATCGCGTACTCGGATCACCAAGGCTGTCATTCCGGCAGCCGGTCTCGGGACCCGCTTCCTCCCGGCGACCAAGGCCACGCCCAAGGAGATGCTGCCGGTCGTCGACAAACCCGCCATCCAGTACGTCGTGGAGGAGGCCGCCACCGCCGGTCTCAGCGATGTCCTGATGGTCACCGGACGCAACAAGCGTCCCCTTGAGGACCACTTCGACCGCAACTACGAACTCGAAGAAGCGCTGGACCGCAAGGGTGACGAGTCCCGGCTCGCCCGCGTCCAGGAGTCCAGCGACCTGGCGACCATGCACTACGTGCGCCAGGGCGACCCCAAGGGCCTGGGGCACGCCGTACTGTGCGCCGCCCCGCACGTCGGCGACCAGCCCTTCGCGGTGCTGCTCGGCGACGACCTGATCGACCCGCGCGACCCGCTGCTCCAGCGCATGATCGAGGTGCGGGAGCGGCACGGCGGCTCCGTCATCGCCCTCATGGAGGTCGATCCCGCGCAGATCGGCCTCTACGGATGCGCGGCCGCCGCCCCCGACGGCGACGACGACGTCGTGCTCGTCTCCGACCTGGTGGAGAAGCCCGATCCGGCCGACGCGCCCAGCAATCTCGCCATCATCGGCCGCTACGTCCTCGACCCGGCCGTCTTCGAGGTGCTGCGCACCACCAAGCCGGGCCGCGGCGGCGAGATCCAGCTGACCGACGCCCTCCAGGCGCTCGCCGCCGACCCGGGGCTGGGCGGCCCCGTGCACGGCGTGGTCTTCAAGGGACGCCGCTATGACACCGGCGACCGTGGCGACTACCTCCGTGCCATTGTCAGACTGGCATGCGAACGTGAGGACCTGGGCCCGGAGTTCCGGACCTGGCTGCGCAGCTTCGTCAGCGAGGAGATGTGACACCGTGAGCGCCACCACCGACCGGACCACTCACCAGGAACGCGTCTGGTCGGTGGCCGACCACCTCGACGACGTACTGTCCAAGGTCCATCCGCTGGAGCCGATCGACCTCCACCTGCTCGACGCGCAGGGCTGCGTCCTGGTGGAGGACGTGACCGTCCCCACCGCCCTGCCGCCGTTCGACAACAGCTCCATGGACGGGTACGCGGTCCGGGTCTCCGACGTCGCGGGAGCCACCGCCGACTTCCCCGCCGCGCTGACCGTGGTCGGCGACGTCGCGGCGGGCAGCGCCGAGCCGCCCGCCGTCGGCCCCGGCGAGGCCGCGCGCATCATGACCGGCGCGCCGCTGCCGCCCGGCGCCGAGGCCGTCGTCCCGGTGGAGTGGACCGACGGCGGTACGGGCCGCGGCCCCGCCGAGGCGATGCGCGCGCACAGCGCGGCGCCGGAGGCCGCCGGCGGCGAGGTCCGGGTCTACCGCCCGGTCACCGAGCGGCAGCACGTCCGCGCCCGGGGCAGCGACGTCCCGGCCGGCGAACTGGCCCTCCCGGCCGGCACCGTCCTGGGCCCCGCCCAGACCGGCCTGCTCGCCGCCATCGGCCGCGCCACGGTCCGGGTCCGGCCGCGCCCGAGGGTCGTGGTGCTGTCCACCGGCAGCGAACTGGTCCAGCCCGGCGAAGCCCTGGCGCCCGGCCAGATCCACGATTCGAACAGCTTCCAGCTCACCGCCGCCGCCCGCGCGGCCGGCGCCATCGCCTACCGGGTCGGCGCCGTGGCCGACGACGCCGAGACGCTGCGCGCCACCCTGGAGGACCAGCTCATCCGCGCCGACATCCTCGTCACCAGCGGAGGCGTCAGCGTCGGCGCGTACGACGTGGTCAAGGAGACCCTCGCCGAGCTCTCCGCCGAGGAGGGCACCGTCGAGTTCCGCAAGCTGGCCATGCAGCCCGGCAAGCCGCAGGGCTTCGGCCTGATCGGCCCCGACCGCATCCCGCTGCTGGCCCTGCCCGGCAACCCGGTCAGCTCCTACGTCTCCTTCGAACTGTTCGTACGCCCCGCCATCCGTACGCTCATGGGCCTGCCCGACGTGCACCGCCACACCTCCAAGGCCACCTGCGACACGGCCATCGCCGACTCGCCGAAGGGCAAGCGGCAGTTCCTGCGCGGCCGGTACGACGCCGACTCCACCACCGTGACCCCCGTCGGCGGTGCCGGCTCCCACCTGATCAAGGCACTGGCCCAGGCCAACGCGCTGATCGTGATCCCGGAGGAGACGACCGAGGTCGCGGCGGGGGCGGAGGTGGAGGTGGTGTTGCTGGGGTGAGGGGATGAGGGCGCGCTTACGGGCTTGCGTACGCGGATGGGCGCGTGCGCTTGCGGGCTTCTGTATACGTGGATGGGCGCGTGCCTACGGACGCAGGCGCGCGCGGGGTGTGCGCGCCGGGACCGGTGGGGCGTGGGCGCCGTCCTGGCCGGGTAGCCGGATGACCGCCGACGCCTGCGGGTACGGTGTCGTCGCACAGGCGGCACGGTCCGGACCGGGAGAACGATGAGCAGCGGCCAGCAAGACCTCACCCACCTCGACGCATCGGGCGCGGCCCGCATGGTCGACGTGTCCGAGAAGGACGTCACCGCACGTACCGCCCGCGCCAGCGGCCGGGTCCTGGTCGCGCCGCGCGTGATCGAGCTGCTGCGCGGCGCGGGCGTCCCGAAGGGCGACGCGCTCGCCACCGCCCGGATCGCGGGCATCATGGGCGCCAAGCGCACCCCCGACCTGATCCCGCTGTGCCACCCGCTGGCGGTGTCCGGGGTCGAGGTGGACCTGCACGTGGCCGACGACGCGGTGGAGATCCGGGCCACGGTCCGCACCACCGACCGCACGGGCGTCGAGATGGAGGCCCTCACCGCCGTCTCGGTCGCCGCCCTCACCGTGATCGACATGGTCAAGGCCGTCGACAAGGGCGCGGTCGTCACCGACGTACGGGTCGAGGAGAAGACGGGCGGCAAGTCGGGCCGCTGGAGCCGGTCGTGAGCGGGGGCAACGAGCCGGAGCGGGGCGTACGGGACACGCCCGCCAACCCGGGACCGGGCACTGCCGCCCCGGCCTCCGGCTCCGGCACTCCGACTCCCGGGCCCGCCGTCCCGGCCTCCGGCACGCCGGCTCCCGGCCCTGTCACCCCGGCCTCCGACACCTCGCACCCCACCAACCCGGGGCCGGGGGCCACCGAGGAGCGCCCCGGAGGCCCCGTCGCAGTTGAGCAGGCAGCAGAGACTCCCTCCCTCCCGTCCCGCGCCCTGGTCATCACCGCGTCCAACCGGGCGGCGGCCGGCGTGTATGCGGACAAGGGCGGGCCGGTGCTCGCCGAGGGCCTGGCCGCGCTGGGCTTCGCGGTCGACGGGCCGCAGGTGGTGCCGGACGGCGCCCCCGTCGAGGCCGCCCTGCGCGCCGCCGTCACCGCCGCGTACGACGTGGTCCTGACCACCGGCGGTACGGGCATCTCGCCCACCGACCGCACCCCCGACGTCACCCGCCGCGTCATCGACCACGAGATCCCCGGCATCCCCGAGGCGATCCGCGCCGCGGGCCGCGCCAAGGTGCCCACGGCCGCGCTCTCCCGCGGGCTGGCCGGTGTCGCGGGCCGTACGTTGATCGTCAACCTGCCCGGCTCCACCGGCGGCGTACGCGACGGCCTCGCCGTACTCGCCGATCTCCTCCCGCACGCGGTGGACCAGCTGCGCGGCGGCGACCACCCGCGCCCGGACACCCCGGGGGGCGCACACTGAACGCCCCCTGGCCGGTCGTACTGGCGGACGGCGACACCGCCCTCCGCCCCATAAAGCTGCGCGACCAGCGGGCCTGGCGGGAGGTCAACCGCCGTAACCGCGACTGGCTGCGCCCCTGGGAAGCGACCATCCCGCCGCCCCCGCCCGGCATCCCGGCGCCGCACCGGCCCACGTACCGCCAGATGGTCCGCCATCTGCGCGCGGAGGCGCACGCGGGCCGGATGCTGCCGTTCGTCGTCGAGCACCGGGGCCGACTGGCCGGGCAGCTGACGGTGGCCGGGATCACCTGGGGCTCGATGTGTTCCGGGCACGTCGGTTATTGGGTCGACGAGGCGGTGGCCGGCCGGGGCGTCATACCGACCGCGGTGGCGCTCGCCGTCGACCACTGTTTCCGTTCGGTGGGCCTGCACCGCATCGAGGTCTGCATTCGCCCGGAGAACCTGCCCAGCCGCCGGGTCGTGGAGAAACTCGGTTTTCGCGAGGAGGGCCTGCGCCCGCGCTACCTGCACATCGACGGCGCCTGGCGCGACCATCTCGTATTCGCGCTGACCGCGGAGGAGGTGCCCGAGGGGCTGCTCAACCGCTGGCACCAGGAGAAGCCCAGCACACCCCACAAATGAAATACGTGTTCGAATTGTTTCACCAATCGACCACAATCGCATGCGGCTGATCTCAACAATCACAAAAAAAGTTCGAGATATCAGCCAGATCGTGCGACACACCGGCCCAATTGGCGGATGGCCCCATGCAAACCCCTCTACCGTGTGAGGCGTGAGCAGCAGCGGCCTCATCTACGCAGTCATCGTCGGGGCCTGGGCCGCCTACTTGGTGCCGATGTGGCTCCGTAGGCAGGACGAGCTCAATGAAGCCCGGCCGACGGAGCGCTTCAGTACCGCCATCCGGCTCCTGTCCGGGCGGGCGGCGATGGAGCGCCGTTACGCCAAGGGGCTGGAGGGGCGCGCCGACGATGCGAGCGATGCGCGGGACCCGGACGCAGCGGCCGACGCGGCCGACGTCCGGAACTTCGACGCGCCCGCGGACGAAGCGCCGCCCGCCGCTCACCGCCGTCCGGCGGCCCCGTCCGGTGGCGGGCCGTCCAGCGGTGGACCGGCCGACAGCGGTCCGTCCGGCGGGTCCGCCCCTGCGGGCGGCGCCGCGCCGCGCTCCGGCAAGAAGACCGGCGCCCGACGGCCCTCCACCGCCGAGCGCATGAAGCGGGCCAAGGTCCTGGCCCGTCGCCGGCGCACCACCACGGTGCTCTTCCTCACGTTCACCATCGGCACGATCATCGCCGCCGTCGGGGGCCTCGCCTTCCTCTGGGCACCGGCCATCCCGGCCATACTCCTCAGCGCGTACATCGTCTACCTCCGCGCCCAGGAACGCCGCCGCTTCACCTTCGTCATGGACCAGCGCCAGGCGGAGGCGGCGGCCCAGCGGCTGCGGGAGGGCAGGCCACGCCCTCCGCAGGCGTCCCAGCAGTCCGCCGCCGACGAGCCCCTCGCTGAGGACGCCGCCGCACCGCTCCCCGACCCGGCGCGCCCCGCCGCGCCGGCCGCCCGCCCCGAGCCGGCGTCCACGGCCGGCCGGCGCGCCCTGGTGGAGGAGACCGACCACGCCGAGTGGGTCGACCAGCAGCGCGAACGCGACCGCACCGAGCCCGGCGGCTGGGACCCGGTCCCGGTCCCGCTCCCGACGTACGTCACGGCCCCGGTGGCCCCCCGTGCCACCAGCCACGTCGACCTGGACGCCGACGACGCCTGGAGCTCCGCCCGCTCCGGCCCCGCCACCGAGACCCGCCGCCCGACTCCGGCCGCCGACCCCCACCACCGCCCCACGCCGTCCCGCCGCACCCGCGGCCGTACCCCCTTGTTCGACCAGTACGCCGACGACGACCGCCCCCGCGCGGCAAACGAGTGACCCCCCGCAGCTGACCAGCAGGGGAAGCGATTTCCGAGCACCCCGACATGGATGCTAGAGTTTCACTCGTCGCAAGGGCCTGTGGCGCAGCTGGTAGCGCACCTCGTTCGCAACGAGGGGGTCAGGGGTTCGAATCCCCTCAGGTCCACCGATGTGCCGTTCTTGAGTTAGATGAGGAGCGGCTGGCGAGATCCCGGCCGATCGTGATGATCGGTCGGGATCTTTGTCGTATCCGAGGGCTGTTCGAGGCTGTCCGGGGTGGTGGATGACAGCGGATCGCGAAGATGTGCGTGCTGATTCGCTGTCATGCGGTTGTCTGAGCATCACGGCCAGCCCCGGGGCTCCGGGGGTGGCCGTGATGCTGTGCGATTGTTGCGCCGACCGGCCAGCCTGCGGGTGGGGGCCGTCCTGTCGATTCGGTTGGGCCGGTGTGCGGCTTTCTCGGCGTTGGGACGGCTGTGTAGTCGGTATCCGTGAGATGGGTGCCGGTGCGCTGGTAGGGCCAGGTCGAGGATGTCCAGATTGCCAGCCGTGACGAGGATGGCGACCAGGAGAGTCTGGGCGACCTGACCCGGTGCTGCCCTGTTTCCCCCGGGCCCTCGACCTTGTAGTCCAGCGCGAACCGGTAGCCGAGACGGCGTACGGGGAGCTGAAAGTTCTCGGGCGCGCACCCGGTGTAGGTCCGGTCGGCCGCGCACGTGCCCACGGGCAGTCCGAGCTTGCCCAGCTGCGTGAGCGCGGCGACCGCGTTGGGGCCGGTGCGGACGGTGGGGGCGTTCAGTATCAGGCCGACGCACATCTGCGGGTAGACCAGCGGCTTCCCCGGACTTTCGTCCGAAGCACGACAGTGGGCAGCGACCTCGAAGCTGGCGCTGTAACCGAAGGTGCCATCGTCGGCGCCGCCGCTGTAGTGCCAGCCGGCGGTGATCTCGACCGAGCCGAAAAGCGAGGGAGTGGTGGCGCACTTCACCGCGTCCGCGGGGACAGACCGGTCAGCCCCTTCACTTGGGCTCACCCCTCATTCTCGGAACAGCCCTGGAATATCCTTCCAGCGCGGATCACGGCTCGGACGTCGAACAGAGTCTCCAGGTGGTGTATGGGGTTGCCGGCCACTGCAACGAGGTCGGCGTCGTAGCCGACGTCGATCCTTCCCTTGCGGTCAGCCAGCCGACATGCTTGGGCGGCGAGGGAGGTGGCCGAAGCCAAAGCTTCGGTGTTGCTGAGGCCGAGAGAGCCGAAGTGGATGATCCCGTGCGGAAGCACGCCGTGCGGTTTGCGGGGGCCGGCGCCGGCATCAGAGCAGCAGACCAGCCGCGCTCCTTCGCGGTGCATCCGTGCGAAATTTGCACTTCGCTGCTCTACGCGCTTGGCCATGTGTGGTGCGACCATCGAGCCTGTCGGGAGCCATGCTTCGGTGGCGCCGATGAAGATGCCTGCCTCCACCACGGCGGCAACGGTCTTCCAGTCGGGTTCGACGCCGTCTTCGGTGAAGAAGGAGGCGTGCTCGATGCCGTCGACGCCGGCTGCGACGGCATCAGCCATGCCCTGCCGGCCGTGGGCATGCGCGGTGACCGGTCTGCCGAGTGCATGGGCTGCCCGGGTCACCGCCGCGAGTTCGTCGCGTGTGTACTGTGACTGGTGTGGCCCCCACCCGGGGGTGATCACGCCACCGGTCGCCATGATTTTGACTACGTCGGCGCCGCGTGCGATGCGTTCCTGGACCGCGGCCTCCACGGCCGCGATGCCGTCGGCTTCGCCGCCCAGGAACCAACAATGCCCGCGAGTTCGCGTGATGGGCGGTCCGGCCGCGACAACCTCCGGGCCCACCTCCGTCCCTGCCGTGTAGTGGTCACGCAGCGATACGGCGAGGTAACGGCGATCGCCGAGGTCCCGTACGGTGGTGACGCCCGCCCGCAGCTGTTGCCTGGCGTGGAGGCGCATGCGTGCCAAGGTGGCGTGAGCATCCTCATCTGCCATCGTCTGCTTCGACTTGTCATCAGGGTCGAAGGCAAGGTGTACGTGAGAGTCGATGAGCCCGGGCAACAGCGTGGCATCGCCAAGGTCCAGAACGCGCAGGTCTGCAGAAGGAGGCGCTCCCGTCATATCGATACCTGCAATACGCGAGCCATCGATGAGCACAAGCGGGCGCCCTGGCCGCACCGCGTACCCGTCAAACAGCCGAGCCGCGCGGACCGCCCATAACCCCCGACGCTGCACGTGCTGTTGTCCACCGCTGGCAACCACCTGGCTGTGCCTCCCCACCGATCAGTACCGCAACTGTGGCAATCGTTCACCGATGCCGCGACGAACCGGTGAATGCGCGAAGGCTACGCGGATGCGGTGAAGTGCGCTGCTGATCCCTCGTTGTCCGGCTCGGTCGAGGGCAACACCGACTCCCTGGCCGCGTACGTCGATCGCAACACCGACACCGACTGGCGGGACTGACCACCGGCACGGAAACGCGGGGAACGATCACCGGAGCCACGGGGAACGATCAGCAAGAAGCCCACAACCGAGCAGTTCAAGGCCCCTCGTGAACACCCCACCGGCGTGCCGTTGATGAGGCGGTGCGAAGGTGATTGACGAGATCCCGTCCGGGCCGTGAGGCGCGGGCGGGATTCGTTCGTTGCGGGTGGTGTTCGTTCGTTCCGGGGAGGTGTTGGGTACGGGTTCGACGCGAGGAGCGGCCCGGAGAGCGCGCGGGCGCTGGGCTTTGGCTGTTGTGCTCAAGAGTTGCCGGTGAGCACCTGCGTGCGATCACTCGCGGAATCGAGAACGGTACTCGCCAGGGGCCGTGCCTCGGGCACGTTTGAAGGCACGGCTGAAAGCGTGCGGAGAGCCGTATCCGACCGCGCCGGAGACCGACTCGACCGGCTCATCCGTATCACGGAGCCGGACAGACGCCAGGTCGATGCGCCACTGCGTCACGTACGCGCCCGGCGTCTGTCCGAGGGCGGACCGGAAACGCCTGGACAGCGTCGCCCGGGAGACGCTCGTCGCGGCAGCCAGGGTCTCCGTGGTCCAGGGATGTCCCGGTCGGGCGTGGACACATGCCAGAGCGTCGCGTACGACCGGATCACGCATCGCTCCCAGCCATGAGCCGGACTGCTCCTGCGGATGGCGGGCCAGCCAGGCGCGTACGAACTGGACGAGCAGAAGGTCGACGATGCTGTTGACGGCGGCGGTGGTGCCGATCTGCGGCTGTGCGAGCTCCGCAGCGAGAAGTTCGACGGTCCTTCTGAGCTGCGCGTTCTCCCGGGCCGTGACGTGCATCGGCCGAGTGAGGGAGGTCAGCACCGGTGTGCGCACCTCCGAATCCTGCTCATAGTGCAGGACGACCACTTCCGTCTGCACCGGCGCCGAGCCCAGACGCAGTGCCCGGCCATCGCCAAAAGACCGGGCCGCCGCCTCACGGTCGCAGGACCCCATCGTCACGGCGGCGCCGCCGCCCATCCCGTGCGCGGTACCCGGCGGCACCAGGACGGCGTCCCCGGCCTGCACCTGAAGGGGTTTCTCGCCTGGGACGTGGAGCCACATCGTGCCACGGGACACCATGTGCAGTGCCGCGCCTGGAGAGGAGTCCAGCCACAGGCCCCAGGTTCCTCCGGCCTTCAGCATGACCCCGAGCGCCCCACGCGCACCCGAAACACGCAAGACCTCCGCCAGCACATCCAGCGGCCCATCCTCGTCCACTGCCGCGAACCGCCCACCGGCGGGCGGCGGCGCATGTGCCCTCGTCCACAGCGTCAGACCACGTCAAGAACGACCTTTCCGAGCACCTTCCGAGCGAACAGCGCCTGGACGGCGTCGTCCACGTCCTGCCAGTCGCCTCGCAGTCCGACCGGCGCCGAGAGCCTCCCGGCGGCCATGAGGCCCAGCAGGTCCGTCAGTTCCCCGCCGGTCGGTGTCATGTCGCCGTAGGTCGCGATGCTGCGGGGTTCACCGAAGCCGAACAAGGCCCCCGGCGGGAAGGTGGTTTCCTGCCCCGAGGAGTAACCGACCAGGTGGATGGTGCCGCCCTCGGCGAGGGAATTCCACGCCTGAGCCACCAGCGGCCCGCCGACCGTGTCCAGGACGAGGTCGAACCGGTCCCCGGTCCCGGCCAGGTCGGTCAGGACCTTGTCGGCACCGAGTTCACGGAGCCCGGCGGCCCGCTCCGGCGAACCGACGAGCGCCGTCACCCGGGCGCCCGCCAGCGCCGCCAACTGGACGGCGAAGTGCCCCACGCCCCCGCTGGCGCCGGTGACCAGAACGCTGCGTGCCAGCAGGGAACGTTTGCGCAGCACCCGGAACGCGGTGACTCCGGCGATCCCCAGCGCAGCGGCGTCGGCCAGGTCCACGCCCTCGGGGACGGTGCCGAGCGAGGCGGGACTGACTGCCACCCGCTCCGCCCACGTGTGGGGAGCCATTCCCACTGCGACGCGCGTGCCCTCGGGCGGCCCCGAGCCGTCGGATGCGGCGCGCACCACGACGCCGGCCGCATCGTGACCGTGCACAGCGCCGGCCGGCCACTGGTCCACGTAGTTCAGCTCTCCGAAGTTGAGACCGATGTGCCGTATCTCCACCAACGCCTCGCCGGTGGACGGTACGGGCTCCTCGACATCGGCGAACCGGACGGGTCCGGCCTCACTGTGATCGACCACAAGGGCGCGCATAAGGGACGTGTTTCCTTCGCTCGTGGATGCGCCTGAACACTCGGCGCGGCAACAGATCGAGTGCGCAAATGCCGCGCTGCCGCCTTCTTGGAACCCTACGCAGCACCGGGACAGCGACCAGCCCCGTGAGAATCAATCAGTTGACCATCTGTGTCAGTGCGACTCGCGGCGCGTCGAGTCCTGCTCTTTCGCGTTGCTCGGGCTTGGGAGCGGCGCGAGCGCGGGTGTGGATGTGCGTGTGAGTGTGGATACCGGTGTGAGTGTTGGGAATGTGGTGGTGAGAGTGAGTGAGGGGGTTCTGAAAGTTTCGGGATGACGTTGGTGGTGGCGGGGGTGGGGGAACGCGGGTTGTGGATAAGCGAGTTGGTGTCAGCGGTGGGGCCTAGAGTTGGATTTCGCGGGGCCGGTGGGCTTCGTCATGGGTACGTGATCGGGTATCCGATGGCGAACGGCGACGGGAGGGCACATGGCCAAGGAACGGGCGTTCGGGCCGCATCAGCTGGCCGAATGGCTGGGGATCGAGCCCCGGCACGTACGGCGTGCCGAGACCAGGGGGCTGATCCCGCCCCCGGACGTGGGTGACGAGCGCTGGTCGGAGGGGGTGGCCAAGACGCTGCCGGACCGGGTCGAGGAGATCCTGTCCGTGGTGGGGGACGAGAAGTACGCGGCGGAGCAGGAAGCCGGGAAGGCGGGGCGCCGGAAGGCGGTCAAGGGGGATTCGTTCGGGCCGCATCAGCTGGCGAGCGAGCTGGAGCTCCAGCGGTGGCAGGTCGGCCGGGCCGAGCAGCGGGGGATGATTCCGCCGCCGGACGTGGACGGCAAGCGCTGGTCGCGGGAGGTGGTGGAGGGCCTGCGGGGGGAGGCGGAGCGGATTCGGGAAGTGCTCGGTGAGCATCCCGGGCTCGGGTCGATAGATGCGGCGAAGCGACTGGCGGAGCGTACGGAGCTGGAGGTCGAGCGGGAGGACGTGCGGGCCCTGGCCGAGGCGGGGCAGCTGCGGCCGGTGGGGGAGTTCCGGGGGTACCCCATGTTCAGCCTGGAGAGCCTCGACAGGCTCGACCGGGAGCGGGTCGCGGCCGTGGTGGACGAGCGGCAGCGGTGGCTGGAGCGGAGTGTCACGGCCAAGGAAGCTGCGGCGTTGCTCGGGTGGCCGGCTGGAAAGTTCGAGGTGACGGCGGAGCGGAACGGGCTGGTGCCGGGGCGGCTCGGCCGGTACGACCGCGCGGAGGTCGAGCGGTTGCCGGAGCAGGCGGGGCGGTGATGGCGGTGACGCGGTGATGGAGGCAGGGGGAGGTAGGGGGAGGTAGGGGAGGCAGAGGAGGCAGGGGACGGGCGTGGGGGGCAGGGCGGGGGCGATGAGAGTGGGGAAGGCGGGGAGGGCGGGGAGAGCTGGGGCGGTAGCGGGGCTTCCGAGGGGCCTCGGCGGTCAGTACGGGGTGCCTCGGCGGTCAGTAGGGGAGGGCGGAGCGGGGGGTGATGCGGATGCCGCGGCGGGCCAGATAGGTGAGGGGGTTGATGTCGGAGCCGTAGTGGCGGGTCTTGCGTACTTCGAAGTGGAGGTGGGGACCGGTGGTGCGACCGGTGGCGCCGCTGTAGCCGATCCGGGTGCCGGCCCGGACGTGCTGGCCGACGCGCGCCGTGATGCGGGAGAGGTGACCGAAGAGGGTGTAGTAGCCGTCGGTCATGTGGATGGTGACGGCGAGGCCGTAGTCGCCCGACCGCTTGGCCAGGATCACGGTGCCGGAGCCGACGGAGGAGACCGGGGTGCCGGTGGGGACGGCGAAGTCCACCCCGGTGTGGTGGCCGGCGGCCCAGTTGCCCCTGACGCCGTAGGGCGAGCTGATGCGGGCATGGGCGGTGACTGGGCGGGTCCACGGGCCCGCTGCCACGGCCGGGACCGCCGCGGTCGCGGTCAGGCCGAGGACGGTGCCGATGGCCGCCGGAACCACGCCGTGCAGCAGGAGTCGTCTGCGGAGCCGTTTCATAGTTGTGAGGACACGCCCTGCGCCGGGCGGGCGCATCCGGAAACGCCGGGCGGACGCCCGAACGGCCGATAGGTTCCCCGTACCGAGTGGTAACAGACGGGTTTGCGTGACGGGGGCTCAGGGGGCGGGGGCGGTGCTTTCGCGGAGTTCCAGATGGGGGAGTTCGGCCTGGAGACGGCGGGTGGGTGCGCCGTCGAGGAGGGAGAGGAGTTCCTGGGCGGCCAGGCGGCCGAAGCCGGCGGTGTCGCGTACGAGTGAGGTGAGGCGCGGATGGGTGACGCGGCACAGGGGTGAGTCGTCCCAGGCCACGATGGACAGGGCGGCGGGTACGGGCACGCCGCGGCCGGCGGCCACGGCGGCGCCCGCCACGGCCATCACGTCGTTGTCGTAGACGATCGCGGTGGGCGGGCGAGGGGCGGCCAGGAGGCGGCGGGTGGCCTCGGCGCCCTGCTCGTCGGAGTAGTCGGTGGACACGGAGCGGACGTCGGCGGCGTCCAGGCCGAGACGGGCGGCCTCGGCGCGCAGGGCCGCGACCCGGCGTTCGGTGTGCGCGAGGCCGGGCAGCCCGGCGATGTGGACGATACG
This sequence comes from Streptomyces sp. NPDC018019, assembly GCF_044327805.1. NCBI lineage: Bacteria > Bacillati > Actinomycetota > Actinomycetes > Kitasatosporales > Streptomycetaceae > Streptomyces > Streptomyces sp. NPDC018019. The sequence goes on from NZ_JBIRGD010000001.1 coordinate 444,738, forward strand.
GCGGTGCCCGAGTGCGTACAGGTGCTCGATGATCGACCGCATCGCAGCCGCGTCGTCGGCCCAGATGGTGGAGAGGGGGGCGGCGGAGGGGGAGGTGACGGCGGAGTCGGAGGCGGTGGAGAGGGCGGTGGAGGCGGCGGCGGAGGTGGGGGTGGGCGCGGGGGAGGGGGAGGACAACGGGGGAGTGGAGGGGGAGGCGGGGGAGACGCGGCCAGTGTGAGTGGTGTTCGAGAGGGGGACGACCGGGAGAGCAACGGTGGTTGGGAGAGCAGCGGTGCTTGGGAGAGCTGTGGTGGTTGGGAGGGCGGCGGTGTGTGGGAGGTCGGTGGTGCTTGGGACGTCGGTGGTGGTCGGGAGGGGGGTGGCTGAGGTTGTGCGGGTGTCGCCTATGACGACGGTGGGCAGTGCGAGGGAGGAGAGGAGGGCGGGGCGTGGGTCCTCGGCGCGGGGGTCGACGACCAGGACGCCGTCCACGCGGCGCTCGGCCCACCAGCGGCGGTAGGTCGCGCATTCGGCCTCCAGGTCCTCGACGACCTGGAAGAGGAGGGCGACGCGCTGGGCGGCCAGGGCCTCTTGGATGCCGGAGACCAGTTGGAGGAAGAAGGACTCGACGCCGAGGGTGTGGGCGGGGCGGGCGAGGACGAGTCCGATGCAGCCGGAGCGTTCGCCGGACAGGGCGCGGGCGGCACTGTTGGGCTGCCAGCCCAGTTCTTCGGCGACCTTGCGGATGCGGGCGCGGGTGCCGGGTGAGACGCCGTCCCGGTTGTTCAGGGCGAAGGAGACGGCGGAGGGGGAGACGCCGGCGCGTTCGGCGATGTCCTTCATGGTCGGGCGGCGGCGCGGTGGGGTGGTGGGGAGGCGGAGGGCGTCGGTGCGGGGGCCGGGGGTGCGGGGGCCGTCGGCGCCTGCGGTCGGGGGGCCGGTACCGGTGGTCATGTCGTGGGTCAGCTCCTCCGGTCGCCCGGATGGTCCAGTTGTTGGCTTGGTCGGTGTGGGGAGGGGGTGGGGTTGGCTCGGGTGCTCGGGTGCTCGGGTGCTCGGGTGCTCGGGGCCCCGGATGCCCAGGTGCCCCAGGTGCTCCGCCCGGGTGATCCGGTGTTCCGGTGCTCCGGGCCTCCGGCGGTGTCCCGGTCCCCGGTCGGCCGCTGGTCATCCGTCCGCCCGTGCGCGGGACCCGCTGGCTAAACCGCATTAGTGCGGTTCGCTAATGCGCTTTAGGGGATCAGGATCACGGGCGGTCGGGAGAGAAGTCAATCGCTGTGCGGGAGTTGATGTGAGAGGGAAGTCGCGGGCTTCGTTACGGGATTGAGATGACGGGTTCCGCTGCTTTCGGCTTTAGCGCATCAGTGCAGGTGGGGAGAGGGGGAGAAGCGAGGTGTGGGTGGGGGCGGGTGGTCGTTAAGTGGAGGTGGCAGAGGCAAAGTTGGGGCTGGTGCATTGACGGGAGTGGGGGCGGGCGACAACGTTGGCAACGCCATCCGGCAGCGCGGCCGGCCAGGTGCTGGTCCGTGCGTGGTTCGTTGCTGTTTCCTCGCGGTTTCCCTAGGTGGAAGTGCTCTCCTCCGTGGATGTGCTTCCCGAGCAGAAGCGTTTCCCCGACGCAGGAGTGACCATGACGCGCAGGCACTTGGGTCCGATACGTAACCCTCGCGATGTCCGTATCCGCCTCGGCGGCCGTACGGTCCCCGGCCCCCGGCCGCCGCGCACCGACCGCGACTCCCAGCAGCCGCCACGCGCCGACCGCGACACCCAGGTCCCACGTGCCGACCGCGTCCCCCGTGCGCCGGCCGATGACCGTGGCTCGCGCACCTCGCGCACCTCCCGCCCAGCCCGTCCGTCCCGACCCGCCCTCGCCGCTGCCGCAGCCGTCGCCCTCATGGCGCTCGCGGCTGCCTGCGGCGTCGGTGGGACTGAGGGGTCGGCCGCGAAGGGGCAGCCTAAGCGGACCGGGAAGGTGGCCGGGGAGATCACCTTCCGTACGTTGCAGCTCAAGCCGAACTTCACCGCGTATGTGCAGGGCGTCATCGATGCGTTCGAGAAGAAGTACCCGGACGTGAAGGTGAAGTGGGAGGACGTGCCGGGCGACGGCTACAACGAGAAGCTCGTCGCGGACGCGCAGGCCGGCGGGCTGCCGGACGTGGTCAATCTGAACACCGACTCCTTCCAGCTGCTCGGTGACCGGGGCCTGCTCGCGGATGTCGCCCAGCTGGATCCCGAGGCCGCCAAGGAGTACGTGCCGGGCGCGTGGGAGCAGTACAAGCTGCCGGGCAAGGGGGGCGGGGTGTACGCATACCCCTGGTACGTGACGCCCGAGATCCTCACGTACAACAAGGACCTCTTCGCCGACGCCGGGCTGGACGTGAACAAGCCGCCGACCAGCGTGGAGCAGTTCTTCGACTACGCGGAGCGGATCGCCGGTGCCGCGGACGGCCGGTACACGGCGTTCATGGCGGACCCGAAGGGGCGGTTGCCCGGCGACTGGCAGAAGATGGGCGTGCCGATCCTGAACGAGGAGAAGAGCGCGTTCGTCTTCGACACGCCGAAGGCCGTCGAGTGGGTGCAGCGGATGAAGAAGCTGTACGCGATGGGGGCGATGCCGAAGGAGTCGCTGACCAAGGCCGACGATCTGGCGCAGCTCTACGGGGCGGGGAAGCTGGTGTTCGGGCCCGGCTCGCCGGGCGTCCTCAAGGACGTGAAGCGCAACTCCCCGGCGGCGTACGCGAAGACGAAGGTGGCCGGGGCCGTGACCGGCAAGCTCGGGCACATCGGCATCTACACGCAGTCGCTGGGCGTGCGCAAGGACACCAAGCACCCGGACGCGGCAGCGGAGTTCGCCAAGTGGGTGACCAACGGGCCCAACCAGGTGGCGTTTTCGAAGCAGGTGACCATCTACCCGTCGAACGCGAAGGGGCTCGCCGACCCGTACTTCGCCGACAAGGGCGACGGCAAGGACCCCGAGACGATGGCGCGGGCCATCGGTGCCGAGGAACTGAAGTCCGCACAGCTGGACGCCAATACGCCCGTGGAGTGGACCACGCAGGTCGGTGACGCGGTGGTACGGGAGATGCAGAAGGGGATCAGGGGGGAAGAGGACGCCAGGACGGCGGTCAAGAACGCGCAGGAAGCGGCAAACAAGATCCTCGCCCAGCAGAAGAAGCGGCAGTGACCGGCCATGCCACGCACCGAACGGACGGACGCGGACGAGACCGCGGGACGGCGGGGAGCGGCCACCGGGCGACGGGGGAAGTCCGCCGGGCGGCGGGACGAGGCTCCGCAGCGACGGGGCGAGGCCGCTGGGCGACGGGACGAGACCGCCGGGCGGCAGGGCGAGACCCCGGGACGGCCGGGCGAGTCCGCCGGGCGGCGGGACGAGGCCCCGCAGCGACAGGGCGAGGCCGCCGGGCGACGGGACGAGGCCGCCGAGCGGCGGGACCAGACCGCGGGCCGACGGGGCGAGGCGCCGCTCGCCGGCGCGCGGACCCCGGCGCCCCCGACGGCAGCCCAGGCGCCGGCACCCGGAGCCCCTGACCGGCGCGCCGTCCGGCGGCGTCGCAAGGCCCTCGACGTCGAGCCCGGCCTGGTGCACCGCCGCTGGTGGACGCCGTACCTCTTCCTCCTGCCGGGGCTGGTCATGGTGGTGCTGTTCAGCCTCTGGCCGTTCGTCAACACCGTCATCCTGTCGCTCACCGACGCGCAGATTCTGCGGGGCGGCCGGTTCGTGGGCCTGGAGAACTACGGGCGGGCGCTCGACGACCCCGACTTCTGGACGGCGACCGTCAACAGCGTCGTCTACCTGGCCGTCGTCGTGCCCTGCCTGGTGCTGCTGCCGCTGGCGCTGGCCGTGCTCGTCCAGCGCAAGGTCCCCGGGATCGGCTTCTTCCGCTCCGCCTTCTACACACCCGTCATCGCCTCGGCGGTCGTGGTCGGCCTGATCTGGCAGTGGGTGCTGCGCAGCGACGGCCTGGTCAACACCGTGTTCGAGAAGCTGCACCTGATCTCCGGGCCGGTTCCGTTTCTGACCGATTCCACGATGCTCCTGGTGTCGGCCATGATCGTTACGGTCTGGAAGGGCCTGGGCTACTACATGGTCTTCTACCTCGCGGCGCTGGGGAACGTACCGGCGTCGCTGTACGAGGCGGCGGCGCTCGACGGAGCGGGGGCCCTGCGCCGCTTCTTCAGCATCACCATCCCCAGCGTGAAGCCGATGATGCTGCTGGTCGGGACGTTGTCGGCGATCTCCGCGCTGCGCGTGTTCACCGAGATCTACATCCTCGGCGGGGAGAGCGGCGGGCCCGGCGGCGGCGCCCGGACGCTGCCGTTCCTGATCCGCCAGGTCGGGCTGGGCTTCGCGGGCGAGACCGGTTACGCGGCGGCCATCTCGATCCTGCTGTTCCTGCTGACACTGGCGTTCAGCCTGCTGGGGCACCGGCTGTCGAAGGGAGACGAGAGGTGAGCGAGCTGTCCTCACCCGGCGCGCGGCACACCCCGCGTGCTCCATCCGCACCACGCGCACCACGGGCACCACGCGCGCCCCGAGCCCCACGCACCCGCCCCGCAGGCCGCGGCCGGCCCCGTAGCCGCAAGGCGGTCATCGGGCTCACCGGCCGCTACCTCACCCTCTGCCTGATGCTGGTGGTCATGCTGGGCCCCATCGTCTGGCAGTTCCTCACGTCGCTGAAGGGGCGCGGAGAGAACGTCTACGGGGGCGTGCTGCCCAGCCAGCCGACGCTCGACAACTACGTACGGGTCGCCGAATCGTTCCCGCTGGTCCAGTACGTCGGCAACACGCTGATCGTCGCCGCGCTGGCCGTCACCTCGAACTGCGTCTTCGCCGCGATGGGCGGCTACGCGCTGTCGCGGGCCGGGTGGCGCGGACGGCGGACCGTCTTCACCGTGCTGGTCGCGACGCTGATGTTCCCGTTCGAGTCCGTGATGATCTCGATGTTCCTCACGGTGCGGTCGATGGGCCTGGTGGACACGCTCATCGGCGTCTGGCTGCCGGGCTCGGTCTCCGTGCTCAACCTGATGATCATGCGGGCCGCTTTCCTCGCCGTGCCGAAGGAGGTGGAGGAGGCCGCCGTCCTGGACGGGGCCAACGAGTGGCAGCGCTTCACCAAGGTGTTCGTGCCGGCCGCGAAGGGCGCGCTGGCGGTGGTCTGCCTGACCAGCTTCATGGGCGCCTGGGACGACTTCCTGTGGCCGCTGATCGTACTGACCAACAGCGATCACTACACGCTGCAACTCGGACTGAAATCGCTCGCCGGAGCCACCACGGTCAACGACCAGCGGCTCATCGCGGCGGGGGCGATGGCCGCGCTGCTCCCGATGATGGCGCTGTTCTTCGCCCTCCAGCGGTACTTCTTCCGGGGCGTGGGCGAGGGGGCGCTGAAGACGTGAAGGGAAGCGATGTGACGACACCCGCCGGTCATGTGACGACACCCGCGGATCGTGTGACGACACCCGTAGGTACGGCATCCAGCCCGTCCCCGCTCCGGCCCACCGGCCCGGACGCGGCGCCCCGCATGGGCGCCAACTACACCCCGCGCACCGGCTGGTTCCACCACTGGCTCGACTTCGACATCGACGACGTACGCCGCGACCTGGAGGCGCTCGCCGCGCTCGGCCTGGACCACGTACGGGTCTTCGCCCTCTGGCCGGTCTTTCAGCCGAATCGTTCCTTCATCCGCCCGCGCGCCGTCGAACAGCTCGGTCAGCTGGTCGACGCCGCCGCGCAGTGCGGCCTGGACGTCGCCGTGGACGCGCTCCAGGGGCACCTGTCCAGCTTCGACTTCGTACCGTCCTGGCTGCGCACCTGGCACCGGCGGAACATGTTCACCGACCCCGACGCGATCGACGGCGCGGCCCGCTACCTGGAGACGCTCGCCGCCGCCCTGGCCGGGCGGCCCAACTTCCTGGGCATGACGCTGGGGAACGAGGTCAACCAGTTCTCCGGCCCGCCGCACCCGGACCCCGACCCGTGTACGTACGAGGAGGCCGGGCAGTGGCTGACCCGGCTGCTGGAGGTCTGCGAGCGGGTCGCGCCGGGGCGGCTGCACACCCACGCCGAGTACGACGCGGTGTGGTTCCAGGACGGCCACCCCTTCACGCCCGCGCAGGCCGCGCGGCTCGGACGGGCCACCACCGTCCACTCGTGGGTCTTCAACGGCACGGCGCAGCGGCACGGGCACGACGGGACCGCCACCGTCCGGCTGGCCGAGTACCTGATCGAGCTGGCCACGGCCTGGGCGGACGATCCGGCGCGGCCGGTCTGGCTCCAGGAGGTGGGCGCGCCCGCCCCGCTCGTACCGGCCGGGCACGCCGCCGCGTTCGCCGCCGCGACCATCGAGAACGCGCTGACCTGCGCGCGTCTTTCCGGCATCACATGGTGGTGTTCGCACGATGTGTCGCGGCAGTTGGCGGACTTCCCCGAGCTGGAGTACGGGCTCGGGCTGCTGACCTCGGACGGCGAGGTCAAGCCCGCCGGGCGGGTGGTGGCCGGGATGGCGGCCCGGCTGCGGGCCGAGCCGCCCCGGCCGGTGCGCCGCACCACCGCGCTCGTCCTGGACGCGGGGGACGAGAGCACGGCACCGCACCGGTCGGTGTGCGCGCCGGGCGGCCCGTTCTTCGAGGCGTGGGTACGGCTGGCCGATCAGGGCGTACGGGCGGGAGCCGTCCTGGCGGGGCGGGCACGGGACGCCGCGTACCTGGAGAGCCGGGGGATCGCGGAAGTGGTGTGGCCCTCGGACGTGAAGTGAGGCGGAAACGGGGAGCGGAACCGCACCCGGTGCGCGGGGCCGGGGCTGGGGCCGGAATCGCGGCCAGGACCGGGACCGGAGCGGAACCGGAACCGGAGCGGAACCGGAACCGGAAAGCAGGCACCAGACGGACAGGGAGGACGGAGTGGGCATGGACACAGGCGAGGACACGGGCCCCGGCCCGGCCGTGTCGCGGCGGAGGCTGGTGACCGGAGCCGCGGCGGTCGGCGCCGGGCTGGCGATTCCGCCGGGCGTCGGGATCGCCGGGGCGGCATCGGCGGGTCCGGTACGGGCCGAGGCGGTACGGGCCGGGGCAGGACGGACCGAGGCGGCGGGCTCCCTCCAGCCGTACGCCTCCTACTGGTTCCCCGACAGCTTCCCCGAGGGGCGTGAGCCGGACCCCGGAGCGGTGTGGCGCAGCCTGAAGAGCTGGCGCCCGCAGGACGACCCGGACCTCCCGTACAACACCGCGACCGTGCCGCTCGCCGAACGGTTCACGCCGGTCCCCGCCAACACCACCGCCCGCGCCGGCCAGGCCCGTATCTCGGCGCTGGTCTCCTTCGCGGGCACCGCGGGCAACCCGTCGCAGGGCAGCGCCAAGGCCGACTACTACGCCCTCACCCACTGGGCCTACCTGGACGAACTGGTCTTCTGGGGCGGTTCCTCGGGCGAAGGCATCATCCTCGCCCCCAACGCCCCCGTCACCGATGCCGCGCACCGCAACGGCGTGCCCGCCCTGGGCAACGTCTTCCTCCCGCCGACGGCCTACGGCGGCGACCTGACGTGGACGCGCGAGCTGGTCCAGAAGGACTCCCTGGGCCGCTTCCCGCTCGCGGACAAGCTGATCCAGGTGGCCCGCACGTACGGCTTCGACGGCTGGTTCCTCAACGGCGAGACCGACGGCGGCGACCCCGCGCTGGCCCGGCAGATGGCCGATTTCGTGCAGGCCCTGCGCAAGGGCGCGCCCGAACTGCGCATCACCTGGTACGACGCGTTCAACGCGGACGGCCGGGTCGGCTGGCAGGGCGCGCTCAACGACAAGAACGCGATGTTCTTCCAGCGCGGCGCCGAGAAGCTGTCCGACACGATGTTCGTGGACTTCCGGTGGAGCGCCGCCCGGCTGGCGTCGTCGGCCGCGTACGCCCGGCGGCTGGGGCGTTCGCCGTACGAGCTGTGGGCCGGCGTCGATGTCGAGGCCAACGGTTGGGACACGTACGTGAACTGGGACGCCTTCGTGCCGGAGGGCCGCGACCACGTGGTGTCGTACGGGCTCTACCGGCCGGAGTGGACGCGGCGGTCCGGCGAGGCGCCCGGCCTGTTCCACGCCCGCGACGACCAGTTCTGGGGCGGGCGGAACACCGATCCGTCGGCGCCCGCCGGGCCGGGCTCCTGGCGCCCCGCGGCCCGTACGGTGGCCGACCGCGCCACCGTCGCCTCCGTACCGTTCGCCTCCGCCTTCAACACCGGGCACGGCACGGCCTGGTACGAGGGCGGGGTGCGGACCGGCGACACCGAGTGGAACCACCTGGGGCTCCAGGACCGGCTGCCGGGGCGGCGGTGGGCGCTGTGGGCGGACGGCGGCGGAACCCCGCGGCGGCCCGGCATCGGGTTCGACTTCGGTGCGGCATGGCGGGGCGGCAGCAGCCTGCTCGTCGAGGGTCCGCTCGACCGCCCCGTGACGCTGGAGCTGTTCCGGACGCGGCTGCCCCTGCGTACCGGCACCGTCCTGGAGATCACGCACCGCGTGGACGAGGGGTCGGCGGCGGTCGCCGTGGAGGCGGCCGTGGCGTACGCGGAGCCCGCGAAACCGGGCGGGCAGCCCACGTTCCGCCGGTTCCCCGCGCGGACCGTACGGGCCGCGGACGGCTGGGTCACCACGACCGTACGCATCGGGGACGGGCCCGGACGTACCGCGCGCGTGCTCGGCATCCGGCTGGGCGCGCCCGGCGGGGAGCCCGTGCGCTGGCGGCTGGGTGCCCTCGCCGTCCACGACGGCGACCCCGACGCGCAGACGCCCGCCCCGCCGAGCGCCCTGAAGGTCGCCGCATCGCGCGTCACGGGCGACGGCGCGGCCGAACTCCGGCTCACCTGGAAGCCGTCGGCCAAGGGCGTGCCCGTACGGCACTACGAGGTGCACCAGGTCCTCCCGGACGGGAAGCGGCGCTTCCTCGGCGGGACCTGCGGAGCCGCCTGCTACCTGCCCGCCTTGCGCCGGTCGTCCGCAGAGCCCGGCACCCGGCTGGAAGTACGGGCGGTCGGCGAGCTGTACACCTCGTCGGTTGCCGCCGCGGCCGTATTCACCTGGTAGGCCGCGCGCCCAAAGGGCAAGAGACCCGCAGGACCCGCACTCACCCCGTACCCGCATCGCACCCATCGGAGCTCCCTCATGCACGACGACCGCAGCATCGTCGAACACCGTCTACGCCGTGTCCTGACCGACCGCATCGTGCCCGCCGTCCGCAGCCGGTCCGTGCCGCTGACGATCGCGCGCTGGGAGGCGCCGGGGGAGCCGGTGCCGCCCGCCGAGGGCCTGGCCGCCGACTACGAGCCGACGAAGGCCGGCGAGGCGTGGGGGCCCGCCTGGGGGACCACCTGGTTCCGGGTGACCGGGCAGGTCCCGGCGGAGTGGGCCGGGCGCACCGTCGAAGCCGTGCTGGATCTCGGTTTCGAGGCGAACATGCCCGGCTTCCAGTGCGAGGGCCTGGTCTACCGGCCGGACGGCGAGGCCGTGAAGGGCCTGAACCCGCGCAACGACTGGGTGCGCGTCGCCGATCCGGCGGCCGGCGGGGAGGAGGTCGAGCTGTACGTGGAGGCGGCCTCCAACCCCGTACTGACCGACCACCGGCCCACCTACGAGGGCGACCGGCTCACCGCGGGCCACGCGCCGCTGTACCGGGTGCGGCGGATGGACCTCGTGGTCTTCGAGACCGAGGTCTGGGAGCTGGTCCAGGACCTGGAGGTGCTGCGCGGCCTGATGCTGGAGCTGGACGCGGCCGACGCGCGCAGGCACGGCATCCTGCGCGCCGTCGAGCGGGCCCTGGACGCGGTGGACCTGAAGGACGTCCCCGGCACGGCCGCACGGGCCCGTGCCCGGCTCGCGGACGTGCTGGCGGCCCCGGCCCACGCCTCGGCCCACCGCATCAGCGCGGTCGGCCACGCGCACATCGACTCCGCCTGGCTGTGGCCGCTGCGCGAGACGGTCCGCAAGGTGGCCCGTACGTCGTCGAACATGGTCAACCTGATGGACGGGCACCCCGAGTTCGTCTTCGCCATGTCGCAGGCGCAGCAGCTGGCCTGGATCAAGGAGCACCGGCCCGAGGTGTTCGCCAAGGTCAAGGCGAAGATCGAGGCGGGGCAGTTCGTCCCCGTCGGCGGCATGTGGGTGGAGTCGGACACCAACATGGTCGGCGGCGAGGCGATGGCCCGGCAGTTCCTGTTCGGGAAGAAGTTCTTCCTGGACGAGTTCGGGATCGAGACGAAGGAGGTCTGGCTGCCGGACTCCTTCGGCTACACCGCGGCCATGCCGCAGCTGGTCAAGCTGTCGGGCGCGGACTGGTTCCTGACGCAGAAGATCTCCTGGAGCCAGGTCAACCGGTTCCCGCACCACACGTTCTGGTGGGAGGGCATCGACGGCACCCGGGTCTTCACCCACTTCCCGCCGGTCGACACCTACAACTCCGACCTCGGCGGCAAGGAGATGGCGCACGCGGCCCGCAACTACCGTGAGAAGGGCCGCGGTTCGCGTTCCCTGGTGCCCTTCGGGTGGGGGGACGGGGGCGGCGGCGCCACCCGCGAGATGCTGGCCCGCGCCGCCCGGCTGCGGGACCTGGAGGGCTCGCCGCGGGTCGAGATCGAGAAGCCCGAGGCGTTCTTCGAGAAGGCACACGCGGAGTACCCGGACGCGCCGGTGTGGGCGGGCGAGCTGTACCTGGAGCTGCACCGCGGCACCTACACCTCGCAGGCCAAGACCAAGCAGGGCAACCGGCACAGCGAATCGCTGCTGCGCGAGGCGGAACTGTGGGCCGCCACCGCCGCCGTACGGGTCCCGGGCTACGCGTACCCGTACGAGGACCTGGAGCGCATCTGGAAGACGGTGCTGCTGCACCAGTTCCACGACATCCTGCCCGGCTCGTCGATCGCCTGGGTGCACCGGGAGGCCCGCGAGACCTACGCGCGGGTCCGCGAGGAGCTGACCGCGATCGTGCTCGCCGCGCAGACCGCGCTGGCGGGCCCGGGCACCCGCGAGATCGTCTTCAACGCGGCGCCGCACGCGCGCGACGGCGTCCCGGCGGGCGGCGCGGAGCCGGCGCCCGGCCGGGGCGGCACGCCCGCCGCGGTGCGCCCGGTGACCGTCGAGCCGCTGACCGTGGACGGCCGGGCCACCGGCGGCCACCGGCTCGCCAACGGCCGGCTGCGCATCGAGATCGACGCCCGCGGGCTGGTCGTGTCCGCGTACGACATCGAGGCCGGCCGCGAGGCCGTCGCGCCGGGCGCGGCGGCCAACCTCCTCCAGATCCACCCGGACTTTCCCAACATGTGGGACGCCTGGGACGTGGACGAGTTCTACCGCCACAACGTCACCGACCTGGTGGGCGTGGACGAGCTGACGGTCGTCGAGTCCGGCCCGGAACGGGTGGGTGTCAAGGTCGCCCGGTCCTTCGGGCACGGCTCCACCGTCGTACAGACCCTGACGCTGCGGGCCGGGGCCAAGGTGCTGGACATCGACACCGAGGTGGACTGGCGGGAGACCGAGACGTTCCTCAAGGCGGCCTTCCCGCTCGACGTGAAGGCCGACCGCTCCGCGTCGGAGACCCAGTTCGGGCACGTCTTCCGCGCCACCCACACCAACACGTCCTGGGAGGCGGCCAAGTTCGAGATCTGCGCCCACCGCTGGATCCAGGTCGAGGAGCCGGGCTGGGGCGCGGCCCTGGTCAACGACTCCACGTACGGGCACGACGTCACCCGCGACGTCCGCCCGGACGGCGGCCAGACCACGACCGTACGGCTGTCCCTGCTCCGGGCGCCCCGCTACCCGGACCCGGAGACCGACCAGGGCCACCACCGGCTGCGGTACGCGCTCGCACCCGGCGCGGGCATCGCGGACGCGGTGCGCGAGGGCCACTGGATCAACCTGCCGGAGCGCACGGTGCGCGGGGGCGGGCCGGTCGCGCCGCTGGTCGGGGTGGACGACGACGCGGTGGTGGTCGAGGCCGTGAAGCTGGCCGAGGACCGCAGCGGTGACGTCGTGGTCCGGCTGTACGAGTCGCACGGCGGGCGGGCGTCGGCCGTCCTCACCGCCGGGTTCCCGCTGGCGGGAGCGGTCGAGACGGACCTGCTGGAGCGGGACCTGGCAGGGACGGCCCTCGGTGAGGTGCGGGACGGACAGGTGGCGCTGACGCTGCGGCCCTTCCAGATCGTGACCGTACGGCTGTCGCGGGGAGCGGAGGGCTGAGGACGCGGGCGGACCGCCGGCTCGTTCCGGGCCGGGCGGCCCGCCCCCGCTCACCCCGCGTCCTCCACCGCCTGGAGCACTTCGCCCGCGCCGTCCTCCGCGTCCATGCGCCGCGCGATGGCGCGGGCGGCAGCGCGGCAGGAGGGCTCCCGTACGGCACGTCCGATGGCCTCGGCCAGGCGGTCCGCGGCGCCCTCCGCCATCAGCGCGCGGAACGGCACCGCGTCGGTCCCGGCTCCCACCGCGGCCAGCCGGGCGGCCCAGAAGGGCTGGTCGGCGGTGACCGGGACCGGCACCGCCGGGACACCGGCCCGCAGCGCGGCGGCCGTCGTGCCCGCGCCCGCGTGGTGCACGACAGCGGCCGTACGCGGGAAGAGCAGGGCGTGCGGGACCTCGCCGACGGTGAGGATGTCGTCGCCGGTCGCGGGGCCGTCCAGGCCCGCCCAGCCGGACTGGACCACGCCCCGGACCCCGGCGCGGCGCAGGGCGCCGACGACGCTCGCCGTCAGCCGCCCGGCCGTGCCGTCGCCCCGCGCGCCCGCCGCCATGCTGCCGAAGCCGACGAAGACGGGCGGCGGGCCCGCCGTGAGGAAGTCCTCCAGCGCGGGCGGGAGAGCGGCGTCCGGCGCGGTGTACGGCCACCAGTTGCCGACGACCTCCAGGCCGGGGCGCCAGTCCGCGGGGCGGGGGACGAGCGCCGGGCTGAAGCCGTGCAGCACCGGCCGGCCGTCCGCGGCGCGGCGTCGGCGCACCGCACGCGCCGACGCGGGCGGCAGGCCGAGCCGGGCCCGCAGGTCCCGTACCCCGTCCGCGTACAGCCGGTCCACGACCCGCAGGGACAGGCGGCCCGCGGCGCGGTTGCCCCGGCGCCCGAGCGAGCGGGTCCCCGCGACCACCGGAGGGAAGTCGCCGGTGGGGGCGTTCGGCTGGAGGGGCAGGTCCAGCGAGGGGATGCCGTGCGCTTCGGCGACGTGCCGGCCGAGCGGGGCCGTGGTCGCGGACAGCAGCATCAGACCGGTGCCGGGGGCCGTGGCGTCCGCGACGCCCGGCCCGAGGTCCCGGATGAAGGCGGCGGCCCGGCGCATCAGCTCCCGCTTCCCGCCGGGCGCTCCGCCGCCCTCCCCGGCTCGCTTCCGGGGGTCGGCGGGCAGCGCGCGGAACTCCAGCCCGGCGTCCCGTACGAGCTGCGCGTACGAGGCGTCGGCCGCCAGCGCGACGGTGTGACCGGCGGCCTTGAGGCGGGCGCCGAGGCCGGTGTACGGGGCGACGTCACCGTACGAACCGGCCGCCGCGATGAGGATCTTCATGACTGCTCCGGGAGGGCGGGCGGCGCGGTGTCGGCGAGCTGCGGGGCCTGGCGTACCGCGTTGGCGAACACCGCCGTCCGCAGGTACGCGGCGAGGCCGGGGCGCTGCCGGGAGGGCGGGACGACGAGGGCGAAGGCCCGCGGGTCGGTGGCGAAGTCCTCGGCGATCCGGCAGTGCATGTCGGTGGGGCACGGCGTGAACCAGCGGGAGACGTGCGCCCGGTGCTCCTCGGCCAGGTCCATGGCCGGGCCGCCGTCGGCGGGCTCCCCGGCGTCGAAGGCGGCGAGCAGCCGGTGCCGCCACGCACCGGCCTCGGCCATGATCCGCGCCCAGTCCTCCTTGGTGTGCGCGGCGGCCCGGTCCATGGAGCGCCGGTGGCCTTCGCTGTGCTGCCACTTCAGGTGCGCTTCGGTGGCGTACGTGAGGTCGAAGGAGACCTCGCCGAAGACCTCGAAGCGCTCCTCGGGCGTCAGTTCCACCCCCGTCCGCTGCACCTCCATGGCCCGCTCGGCGACCTCGACCAGCCGTTGCAGCTCGGCGATCTGCTCGGTGAGCAGGCGGTGCCGGGCACGCAGCCGGTCCAGCGCGTTGGCCTGCGGGTCTTGGAGGACGGCGGCGATCTCGTCGAGGCCGAATCCGAGCTGCCGGTAGAAGAGGATCTGCTGGAGGCGGGCCAGGTCGGCGTCGCTGTAGAGGCGGTAGCCGGCGGGACTGCGGGCGCTGGGGGAGAGCAGACCGGTCCGGTCGTAGTGGTGCAGAGTGCGGACCGTGATGCCCGCGAATCCCGAGACCTGCCCGACCGAGTACGCCATGGAACCGCCTTCTTCCGCGCCACGGCCCGCGGGCCGCCGTACGGCCCGTGCCGTACGGGGCAAGACTGCGGCCTGACGTGAGGGGAGGGTCAAGCGGGGCGGCGGGGCAGGCGGGGCGCCGGGGACGGAAGTGGCCCGGCGGGCCCGGCGGGCGGTTGGCCGATGCCGGACCCGGCACCGTGGACAGGGCCCGGCGTGCGGCCAACGATGGGTCGCTCAGGGACGGTGTCCGGGCGGCCACCGATGGGCCGCTGTTACACGGCCGTGGGGACGCCGTGAAATGGGCTGCTTAGCGTGGGGGCAATCTGGGCGGACACGGATACCTTTGTCGTAAAAGCCCATTCCCGTACACCGAGGAACCCGTGCGCTCACTCACCGCGACCGCCTGCGCCGCCGCGCTCACCGCGGCCACGCTGCTGCTGTCCGGCTGCGCCGACCCGCGGGGCCTGCGGGTGGCGGGACCCGCCGTGTCCCCCTCGCCGCCCGCCGGACCGGCGAAGGTCACCGACCCGGTGTACGTCGCCGACGCGGCCCGCCGGCCGTTGCAGCGCCCGGCGTCCTTCGTGCTCAACGCGTCGGTCAGCCTGACCGGTCTGCGCTGGCTGTCCTGGGGCGAGGCGACCGCCGAGGCCACCGGCGGGCTGACCGGCAGCTGGTGCCGGCCGGAGTGCGCGCGGCAGCCGTACGCGGTCAAGGTCACGCTCAGCGGGCTGTTCAGACAGGAGCGGCGGGACCGGGCGGCGTTCTACTCCCGCGCCACCCTCGTCTCCGACCGGCTGCCGCCGGAGAAGGCCGCCGAACTGGGCAGGATCAGCCTGCACACCCCGGAGTTCTAGGCCGTCATGGGGTTGCGCGCGAAGATCGGCATAGCGATCGCCGCCACGGCTGCCGTGGTCGCGGTCCTCATCGGGGTGCTGGTGCACAACCGGACCGTGGACGCGCAGTTCGACCTGGCGGCCGAGTCGATCGACGGCCGGCTGCAGAGCATGGTGCAGGACCGGGCGGCCGGCGTGGACACCGGCCGGGCCATCGTCAACCCGCCGGACCTCCCCCGACCGCTGGAGGACGCCGCCCGGCACGGCAAGCGCGGCGTCTACCTCGAACCCGACGGCCCCCGGCCGCACCTGTGGGCCGCGACCGAGCTGGACGGCGACATCATCGCGCTCAAGCGCCCGTACGTACGCGAGCAGGAAGTCCTGCGCAGTCTGGACCGCGTCCTGTGGATGGCGGGCATCGCGGGCACCGCGCTGGGCTGCGTCGTCGGCCTGCTGGTCGCCCACCGGCTGGGGCGGCGGCTGACCGCCTCGGCCGGCACCGCCCAGCGGATCGCCGAGGGCGACCTGACCGCGCGGCTGCCGCTGACCGGCAAGGACGAGATAGCCCAGCTCACCTCCGCGGTGAACACCATGGCCGACGCGCTGGCCGCCCGCCTCCAGGCCGAGCGCGACGTGACCGCGAACATCGCCCACGAACTGCGCACCCCCGTCGCCGGACTGGTCGCGGCGGCCGGCCTGCTGCCGCCCTCGCGGCCCACCGAGCTGGTCCAGGACCGGGCGCAGCATGTACGGGGGCTGATGGAGGACGTGCTGGAGGTGGCCCGGCTGGACGCGCGCACCGAGCAGGCCGACACCGAACTGCGGGCGCTGGGCGGGCTGGCCCGGCGGACGGTGGCGGCGCTGGGCGAGGAGGCCGGGGCGGCCGTCGCCGTACGGGTGCTGTCGGACGGACTGGTGGAGACCGACCCCCGGCGGGTCGAGCGCATCCTCGTCAACCTGATCAGCAACGCGCTGCGGCACGGCGCCGCGCCGGTGGTCGTCGAGATCGAGCGCGGTGTCCTGCGCGTCCACGACAGCGGCCCCGGCTTCCCGGAGGCGCTGCTGGCCCACGGCCCGCAGCGGTTCCGTACGGGCGGCGGTTCGGACGGCCACGGCCTCGGCCTCGGCCTGACCATCGCCTGCGGGCAGGCGCGGGTGCTCGGCGCGCGGCTGACGTTCGCCAACCCGGAGGGCGGCGGCGCCGAGGCCACGCTGGACCTCAGTGACGCGCTGCGTCCGCAGGAGGGGGCGGACGGCCACAGCGGGGACCGGGGCTTCGGGCGCCCCGCTTCCGACGGCGCCTGAGGTGCGTTCCGGCGCGGTCGCGCCAAGAGTGGTGTCAGACGCTCGCACCGGGAGAGGCGTGCTGATAATGCGTCCCTTTCCCCAGCAGACCTCTGGAGCCGCAGCGATGGAAGACAACGTGCTGTTCATGGACCTCACCAGCGCCGGTGAGAACGCCGGGCGGCGGGCGCTGGACGCGCTGCGCCACGAGGACGCCGAGCACCGGATCGTGCTGCGCGAGGCCACGGTGATCGCCCGCGGCGCGGACGGCGGTGTCAGCTTCCCCGACAGCGAGGACCGCACGGGAACCGCGCGGGGGTTCGCCGTCGGCGGCCTGGTCGGCGGACTCGTCGGACTGCTCGGCGGGCCCCTGGGCGCGCTGGCCGGCTTCGGCGCGGGCGGGCTGATCGGCGGCGCGCACGACGCGCGCCGGGCCAGCGCGGACAACGCGGCCGTGGACCTGCTCGCCGCGGAGGTGCCGCCGGGCAGCACCGTCCTGGTCGCGGAGGTCGCGGAACCGGCCAGGGGCCCGGTCGACGCGGCACTGGCGGACTTCGGCGAGCGGGTCGTCCGCTATCCGGCCGCCGAGGTCCGCAAGCAGGTGGAGGAACTGATCGCGGAGGAGGGCTGAGCGGAAGCACGCCCTCCGGAGCGCCGTCCCCCGGGCGCGCCGTCCCCCGGGCGCGCCGTCCCCCGGACGCACCGCCCCCGGGCGCCCCGCGCATATCGCCGCTCCGCCTCACCCCGCCGGATACCGCTCCTTCAGCTCACTCCGCCGGGTACGGCCCCCAACGCCTACCCCGCCGGATACCGCTCCTCCAGCACCGCGTTCAGCAGCGCCTGCACGTCTTCCCTGGCCAGTCCCTGCACCTGGGCCTTGGCCATCCAGGACCGCAGCTCCTCGCGGAGCAGCGCGTCGGAGTCGGCGGCGGACTCCGGCCGGGCCAGCGACCGGCTCACGAACGTGCCCAGGCCCGGCCGCGGCTCCACCAGCCCCTCGCGCTCCAGCTCCCGGTACGCCTTCAGGGTCGTGTTCGGGTTGACCTTCGTCGTGGCCGCGACCTGCGCGGCCGTGGGCAGCCGGTCGCCCTCGACGAGGATGCCCAGCCGCAGGGCCTGCCGGACCTGCTGGACGATCTGGAGGTAGGTGGCGACACCGCTGCGCCGGTCGATGCGGAACTCGACCACGCTCACCACCTCCCCGTTCCGCACGCGGGCGACTGCCCCCGCGCCCTCTCCGGTGCCCGTCCCGGCCGGTGCCGCGGCGCCCGTTTCGGCTTGATGATCGGCCCACTCGTACGGGGTGTCAAAGCGGTGCCGTTCAGAGGGGCCGCCGCCGCGCCCACCCGACGATGAACACGGTCACCGCCACGGTCAGCGCCACCAGGATGCCCGTGGCCGCCCACTGCATCCCGGCCATCTGGTCGTAGCCGTAGTAGTCGACGGCGCGGTTGACGATGCCGTACTTCGCACGGCACGCCTCGCCGGGGTCGTTGTTGCAGGTGCCGTAGCCGAAGAGCTTGCCGTCCGCGGTGGCCAGCCAGTCGTCGATCCGTACGGCGCCGCCGGGCAGCCGCGGGTCGTCCTGCCCGGACGGGTACAGCTTGCGGCGCAGCGGGGCCAGCAGCGGCCGGACCCGCTCCGACCAGATGATGCTGAACCCGAAGCCGAGGACGAGGAGCAGCGCCATCGAGGCGACGACGCGGCGCAGGAGCATGCCGACGGCGATGCCGACGACCGTCAGGAACAGCGCCTGGGCGACCGGGACCGGGCCGGTGACCTCCAGCGGGCCGCCGTTGTACCAGTCGCCGAACGCGGCCAGCTCGTGGGCCGGCTCCCACAGCCAGGTGAACGCGGCCGACATCAGCGACGTGCAGACGAACACCAGGGTCAGCGGCACGCCCAGCTTCGCCGCGATCCACCGGCCGCGGGAGACGGACTGGGTGGTGGCCAGCCGGATGGTGCCCTGTTCCTGCTCGGCGGCGATCAGCGGGACGCCGACGAACACGCCGAGGAGGAGCGGGACCCACTTCAGCCAGGTGATGTCGCGGTTGAACGGCGAGCTGAAGGTGTCCTGGAACTTCATCAGCAGCTCGCCGTCCTCGCGCGGCGACACGCCCATGGTGTGCGGGTGCGCCTCCAGGAAGTCCATCAGGCCGATGCGCTGGTAGATGAAGACCGCGCAGGTCAGGGCGGTGATGGCGAGGCCGGTGAGGAAGGTGCCGCGGTGGCGGCGCCAGACGAGCCAGGTCGTGCCGTGCAGGAGGCCGCGGGGGACGGCGGCTTCCTTGCCGGCCCGGCCGCCGGCGGTACGGGCGAGCATGCTCATGCGACGGCCCCCCGGTCGCCGCCGGTGCCCGCGCCCGTGTCCGGGCCCGTACTCGTCCCCGTGCCCGGGCCGGGCGCCACCCGCGCCTCCTCGGTGATCAGCGGCGGCGCCCCCGGGGAACGCAGGTAGGCCAGCAAGACTTCCTCCAAGCTCGGTTCGTTCGTCTCCCAGGTGCCGGGGAGCGGGCCGCCGGGGCGGATCAGGGCGGTGAACTGCCGTCCGGTGACCCGCGACTCCACGACGGTGTGCTGCTCGGCCAGTCCGGCGGGCACGCCGTCGCCGCCGGACGGCTCGGCCAGCCCCGACACCAGCAGGTGCCCGGGCACCAGCTCCTCGGTCTGCCCGGCCAGCCGCAGCCGCCCCTCCGCGAGGACCAGCAGGTAGTCGCACATGTCCGCCATCTCGGAGAGCAGGTGCGAGGACATCACCACGGTCGTGCCGTGCTCGGCGGCCTCCGCCAGCAGCAGCCCCGACAGCTCGTGCCGGGCGAGCGGGTCCAGGTCCGACATCGGCTCGTCCAGCAGGAGCAGCTTCGGCCGCTTGCCGAAGGCGAGGGCGAGCGCGACCCGGGTGCGCTGGCCGCCGGAGAGCGTGGCGACCCGCGCGTCGAGGGGGATCTGCCCGGCGCGGACGATCCGCTCGGCGATCCCGGCGTCCCAGCGCGGGTTCAGCTCCCGCCCCAGCCGCAGGGTCTCGGCGACCGTGAAGCGCCCGTACAGCGGCTTGTCCTGGGCGAGGAAGGCGACGTGCTCCAGTACGGCCGGGTCGCTCACCGGCACGCCGAACAGCCGCAGCGTGCCGGTGGTGGGCCGCACCAGCCGGGTGGCGGTCCCCAGGAACGTGCTCTTGCCGGCGCCGTTGGGGCCGACCAGCGCACAGACATGGCCCGCCGGGAGCCGGAAGGAACAGTCCCGCAGGGCCCAGCCGCGCCGGTACCTCTTCCCGAGGCCGTACGCCTCGACCGCCCATGGGCTCGGGTCACTCACCCGGATCCCCCCTTCCACTAGTTCATTAGTGGAATGAGTATGGGGAGCGGTCATGATCGCTGTCAACGCGGTGGTGTGCGGGACCGCCCCAGGGGCGGCGCGGCTCCCGTGCGGCAGCGCGGCCGTCGTACGGGAGCCGGAAAGGCGACCGGCCTACGAACTGTGCGCCCGGACGTGCGTGCCGGCCGGCGCCCCGGCGTCCCCCGCCAGCGGCTTCCCCATGCACCGGCTGTCCTCGTACGTCCGGTACAGCCCGAACTTCGGCACCGGCCGGTAACCGCACGACGCGTACAGCGCCAGCGCCTCCGGCTGCTTGATGCCGGTCTCCAGCACCATCCGGGTCCGGCCCGCCGCGCGCGCGTCCGCTTCCAGCGCGGCCAGGATGCGCCGGGCCAGCCCGCGCCCGCGGGCCTCCGCCACCACGAACATCCGCTTGATCTCGGCGTCCCCGTCCGCGTAGCCCTCGGGGCCGGCGTCCTGGGACCGCCAGCCGCCGGTGGCCAGCGGGCGCCCGTTCTCGTACGCGAGCAGGTACGTGCCGTGCGGCGGCCGGAACATCGCCGGGTCGAGCGGGGTCATGTCCCCCTCGCCGTATCGCTGCTCGTACTCGCGCTGCACCAGCCGGTCGAGGGCGACGGCGTCGGCGTGATCGTAGGGGACGGGGCGGATCTCCATCCGCCGAATCGTACGGATGTCCGGGCTCCGGGGCGAGAGTGCCAGATGAGAACGGGGTCCCGGACCGCCGCCGGCCCTCTACCGGATCCCGCCCCGGCCCTCCTGTCCATACGGCGGTCTGGCGGAGCCGATCCACCCGATGGGGGTGTGTCGGTACGGGATCGGACAGACCGGGCCGGCAGCGGGGAACGGCTGCTGCGCCACTGACGCTGAACCGAAGGAGAAAGCCATGCGTCTGCGTCCTGTGCTGGCCACCGCCGCCGCCGTAGTCTCCCTGTCCGCCACCGGCCTGACCGGAGCCGCCGTCGCGGCCGACCCCGCGCCGCCGGTCACCTTCGGCAACACCACGGGCAACGACGGGAGCTACAACGACGCCCGCGGCAGCGGGGACCACCCGGGCACCATCGGGTGGGGCCACAAGCCGTACCAGTTGCTCGGCGACCGGGACGGCAGGTATGTCATCACGGCCGTCAACAAGATTGACAGCGACCGGCTGCCGACCTGCTACCGCGACCTGTACGCGACCCCGTCCTCCTCGATCTGCCACTGACCGGGGACGGCTCACCGGGTGCCCGGCGCTCGCCGCGCCGGGCACCCGGGCATATCCGCCGGCCGCCCGTACCGCCCGTGAGGCCGAATCGTCCGGGCCCCCTGCCATCGCGTAGGCTGCGCTGCCGCCAGCGCGATGAGGGAGCAAGTAGTGCTAACTGTGACAACCGTGAACGTGAACGGCCTGCGCGCCGCGGCCAAGAAGGGCTTCCTGCCGTGGCTGGCGGAGACGGACGCCGACGTGATCTGCCTCCAAGAAGTACGCGCCGAGCCGGACCAGCTCCCCGCCGGGGCCCGCGAGCCCGACGGCTGGCACACGGTGCACGCGCCCGCGGCGGCCAAGGGCCGGGCCGGTGTCTCCCTCTTCACGCGCCGCGAGCCCGAGCGCGTCCAGGTCGGCTTCGGGTCCGCCGAATTCGACACCAGCGGCCGGTACGCCGAGATCGATCTGCCCGGCGTGACGGTGGCCAGCCTCTACCTCCCCTCCGGCGACGTGGGCACCGAGCGGCAGGACGAGAAGGAACGGTTCATGGCCGAGTTCCTGCCGTACCTCGCCGGACTGCGCGAGCGGGCCGCCGCGTCCGGCCGCGAGGTCCTGGTGTGCGGCGACTGGAACATCGCCCACCGGGAGGCCGACCTGAAGAACTGGAAGGCCAACCAGAAGAAGGCCGGCTTCCTCCCCGAGGAGCGCGCCTGGCTGTCCCGCGTCCTCGACGCGCACGACGGCGGCTACGTGGACGTCGTCCGCGCCCTGCACCCGGAGACCGAGGGCCCGTACTCGTGGTGGTCCTACCGGGGCCGCGCATTCGACAACGACGCAGGCTGGCGCATCGACTACCACATGTCCACCCCCGGCCTCGCCA
Organism: Streptomyces sp. NPDC018019; assembly: GCF_044327805.1. Lineage (NCBI taxonomy): Bacteria > Bacillati > Actinomycetota > Actinomycetes > Kitasatosporales > Streptomycetaceae > Streptomyces > Streptomyces sp. NPDC018019. The sequence continues at coordinate 466,565 of NZ_JBIRGD010000001.1, forward strand.
CCCGCGCCGTCAAGGCCCTCGTCGAACGCGCCGCGTCCTACGACACCCGCTGGTCGGACCACGCACCGGTGACGGTGGTCTACGACCACGGCTGACTAGAGGCCGATCCCCGAGAGCTTGGACAGCCGCAGCAGCTCCGGCTTGCTGCGCCGGTGCAGGGACGACAGCACGCGGAACACCTCCCGCGCGGTGGGGTGGATGCGTGCCATCTGCGGGGCCGCGTCCCATGCGGCGCTCAGGCTCTCCAGGGCGCCGTCCCGGTCGCCGACGTCGAGCTGCGCACGGGCGAGGTTCATCCTGGACGGGGCGACCCGGGTGGCGGGCAGACCCGCCAGGGCAGCGTCAAGGCTCTCCGCCACCTCCAGAGCCTCACGCGGACGGCCCAGGTCGAGGCGGGTGGCCAGGACGTGGGTCGTGGTGTTCCGCGGGCCGAAGATCATGTTGTGCCGGTGCCAGTCCCCGCCGTCGAACCACTCGGCGGACTCCCACGCGGACGCGATGTGCCGCTCCGCTTCCCGCTTGCCCTCCTGCTTGTCGGTCAGACGGCCGGCGAGGGTCATGCCCCGGAGGTTCAGCACCCCCACGGCGAAGGCCCGCTCCTGACCCGACAGGCCGGACTGGGCCTGGGCGATGGCACGGTCGACGATCGTCAGGCCGCCTTCGAAGTCACCGCCGTTGAGGTACGCGCCCGCCCGGTCGCGGGCGGCGATGGCCACTCCCAGCGGGTCGGGCTTCTGTTCGACGGCCCAACGCTGGCGGGTCACGGCCAGCTCCGCCAGGTCCATCCACCGGTGCCGGGCGGCCAGCCAGTACACGCTGCTGTAGACCTCGGACAGCGCCATCCACGCGTCCACGGTGTTCGCGGTGTGCGCGTGCGTGGTGGCGCTCCTGAGCAGGGCGGGGAGCAGCGCCAGCAGCCGGTCCACCGCTGCCGCGTCGCGGTACTGCCGGGCGGTTTCCAGCGCCGCCGCCACGCCGTCCTCGTGGATTTCGTGCCGTCCCGGCAGGTCGTAGTCCCGGATCGCCGAACGCAGCTCCGCCAGCTGCTGCTCGTCGGCCTGGGACACCGAGGCCCGGCCCAGTACTTCGGCCATGCTGAGCCCCATCGGCTTGCCCAGGGCTGCCGCGACGGCCGGTGTCAGGGCCCGGTCCCCCACTTCGATCTTGGACAGGAGGGAGACGGAGATGTTCGCCCGGCCGGCCAGCTGCGTCTGAGACATACCGCGTGCCTTGCGGAGCGCCGCGAGGTTCGCGCCCGGTGCCAGTTCCGTGGTCGTACCCATGTGATCAGCCCTACCCGAAGAGGTGCTTGCTGCTGCCATGGTCGCAATCCCCACGGGTACCCGCATGCCGTTTGTGCAAGCCCTGTGCAAGTTCACCGGGTACGGGACGAGTTGACTGGTTGCATGACGATCTCCAGGACCTCGCAGGAGCAGCCGGTGGAACTGCCGCTGCGGCAGGTATCCGAACCCCGCCCCCGGCCAGGCTGCAAGACCTGCCTCGGGGCGTCCACACGCAGGGAGAACCGCCGCTCGGTCGGCGACTACAGCGGCGTATCCGATGCCAATGTGCTGATGCGCAAGCACCAGGCGGGGGAGTGTGAGCAGTGATCCGCCGCGTCTTCCGGTTCGTGCCCTTCACGATCACACAGGACGCGTCGGCGGAACCCACCTACGAGGCGGTGTGTGTTTCGGGTGAGGAAAAGGAATGTGGCGCGGCATCCGACGAGTGGCTGACACCGCATCCGGTGGAAGTGTGGATGCGCGAGCACACCAAGGACACGGGCCACAGGCGCTACCGCCGGAACTTTCAGGACTACGCAGAGGTGGAAGCGCAGCCGCCCACCCCCGACGGCGGCCCCGGTGTCCCCAACCCGCCCAAGGGCGGGTGAGCGTGGTGCGGGCGCGGAACGGCCGTCTCCGCCATGCCGAGCTGGGGCTGGCCCTCGTGGCAGGTGGGGCGCTGTCCGCCGACTGGGCTCCTACGTTCGCGGCCGTGCCCCGGGCGGCCTTCCTGCCGGCTGTCATGTGGCCGTGGGACATGGCGGCGGGGCGCAGCGTGTGTGTCTCCCGTGCGGACGATCCGGAGCGGTGGCGGGCGTACGCCGATGCCGATTGCCCGGTCGTCACCCAGTGGGACGACGGTGACCACAGCGGCACGGAACCCGGTGAGGCGCCCACCAGTTCCGCGTCCATGCCGTCCGTGGTGTTCCGGATGCTCCGGGACCTGGACGTACGTTCCGGCGACCGGGTGCTGGAGATCGGCACGGCCACCGGATGGAACGCCGCCCTGCTGGCCCACCGGGCCGGGGCGGGCCGGGTGATCAGCATGGAGGTGGACGGGGCGCTGGCGGAGCGGGCCCGTACGGCGCTGGAGAGGTTCGGCAGCTCCGCCCGCGTCATCCACGGGGACGGTTTCCAGGGATATCCGGAAGGGGCCCCGTACGACCGGATCATGGGGACCTGCGGAATCCGGCGCTTTCCCTGGGCCTGGGTGGAACAGTGCCGCCCTGGTGGAATTCTCGTCGCGCCGTGGGGGACGCATTACAGCAACGCCGATGGCGTGGCCCGTTTGGTGGTGGCGGGGGACGGGAGCAGCGCCTCCGGAAGATTTACCGGGCCGGTGGAATTCATGAAGCTGCGGGCGCAGCGTCTGCCGCGGGTGGTGCACAAGGAGTACGTCCGGGGGAGTGTGACGGACGGGGATGAGACGTCAACGGCCCTTACGGAGGAGGAATTCACCGGAGGCAGGTTCGGGCCACAGCGATTCGCCGTGGGGCTGCGCGTACCCGGCTGTGTGCAGGTCGAGGCGGAGAAACGCGACGGTGCGCGGCCGGTGTGGCTCTACAGCCTGCGTGACCTGTCCTGGGCGTGTGCGTACTTCCGTGACGGCGGGAAAACCCGCATCTGGCAAAGCGGCCCCCGTCGCCTCTGGGAGGAGGCGGAGGCCGCGTACCGGTGGTGGGTGGCGCATGACCGGCCCGGTTACGAGCGTTTCGGGCTCACCATCACGGAGGAGGGCGGACGGGCGTGGCTGGATGAGCCGGACGAATCCTGGGCGCTGTGAGGTGGTGCCGGCCGGTGTTTCTCCGGGCGAGCACCCGGTCACACCGCACGCTACGGCGTGTCCGCCTCGTTTCTCTCCCGGTGCCAGGATTCGAGTTCCGCTCGCACCCTGCGGTCCATCGCCATGGAGAGTTCCGCGTCGACGATGCCCTTGGAGATGGGGCGGAGTTTCTCGATGGTCTGGGTGATGCGGGCCGCTTCGGTGGGGTCCAGGGGGGCGCCGGCCGCGGCGCGGGTGAGGACGTCGGACAGGACGTGGGTGCGGATGACCGAGATGAAGAGGTCGGCGAGGGCGTCGGCGTGGGTGCGGACCTGGCGGCCCGCCGCGAGGACGGCGGCCAGCGGGACGCCGTTGGCGACGAGTTCGGTGGAGGCGTCGAGGAGGCGGCGGCTGATGTGGACGAACTCGTCGCCGTCCACGGCCAGGTAGCCGATGTCGAGGGAGGTGGCGAGGTTCTCGGGGGTGACGTCGTCCTTGAAGTGGTCGGCGAGTTCCTCGGGGGTGAGGCGTACGGGGGTCTCCTCGGACCAGGGGGCGACGAGAGTGTTCTCCAGGCCGAGCAGTTCGCCGACGTCGCGGCCGTTGTCGAAGGCGGAGAGGAGTTCGGCGATGCCGCCGAGGGTGTGGCCGCGGTCCAGCAGGCCGGCGATGGTGCGCAGCCGGGCGAGGTGGTGTTCGTTGTACCAGGCGATCCGGCCTTCGCGGCGCGGCGGCGGGATGAGCTTGCGCTCGCGGTAGAAGCGCAGGGTGCGGACGGTGATGCCGGCTTCCCTGGCCAGGTCGGCCATGCGGAACTCGCGGGGGCGGGCGGGCGCGGACGAGCCGGTGTCCGGCTCCGCCGTACCCGGGCCGCGCCGGCCGGCGGTGTCCGGAGCCGTGCCGCCCTGGTCCGCGCCGTCCGGGACGGGCGCGCCGTTGCTGTTCTCTGCCACGGGCTCAGCCTATGCGGCCCACCCGGGCCCCGGCCGAGGGGCAACCAGCGGTAACTTCCCGGCCCGCGCCCCCTACCGCTCGGTACGCCGGTGTCCTACCCTCCAATCGTGCCAGTGATTGCTGGCGCGATTGACCAGAGGTTTGGTTTCGACGGTCGAACTCGGGAGGCGGCGGCATGGCCCAGCGCGAACACGAGCACGTACGGGTGGCGGTGATCGGATCGGGCTTCGGTGGTCTGGGGGCGGCCGTACGGCTGCGGCGCCAGGGGATCACCGACTTCGTGGTCCTGGAGCGGGCCGGCTCCGTGGGCGGTACGTGGCGTGACAACAGCTATCCGGGGTGTGCGTGCGACGTGCCCTCGCACCTGTACTCGTTCTCCTTCGCGCCCAACCCCGAGTGGCCGCGCAACTTCTCCGGGCAGCCGCACATCCGCGCGTACCTGGAGCGGGTCACCGACACCTTCGGACTGCGGCCGCACATCCGGTTCGACTCGGAGGTGCAGAGCCTCCGGTGGAACGGGGAGGAGCTGCACTGGGAGGTGGAGACGGCGAGCGGGGCGCTGACCGCGGACGTGGTGGTCTCCGCCACCGGTCCGCTGTCCGACCCCAAGGTGCCGGACGTTCCGGGGCTGGACGGTTTTCCGGGGAAGGTCTTCCACAGCGCGCGGTGGGACCACGACTACGACCTGCGCGGCAAGCGGGTCGCGATGATCGGTACGGGCGCCTCGGCGATCCAGATCGTGCCGTCCATCCAGCCGACGGTCGACCGGCTCACACTGTTCCAGCGCACCCCGGCCTGGGTGCTGCCGCGCGCCGACCGGAAGATCAGCGGGCTGGAGCGCTGGCTGCACACGAAGGTCCCGGCGACCCGGGCCGCGCGCCGCGGACTGCTGTGGGGCATCCGGGAATTGCAGGTCAGCGCCTTCACGAAGCGGCCGAACGAACTGGGCCTGGTCGAGCAGCTGGCCAAGGGACACATGAAGCGGGCCGTGAAGGACCCGGCGCTGCGGGCGAAACTGACGCCGGACTACCGGATCGGGTGCAAACGGATCCTGCTGTCGAACTCGTACTACCCGGCGCTCACCCGGCCGAATGTGGACGTGGTGGCGAGCGGGCTGAAAGAGGTCCGGGGGAATGTGCTGGTCGCCTCGGACGGTACGGAGACGGAGGCCGACGCGATCGTCTTCGGTACGGGCTTCCACGTCACCGACATGCCGATCGCCCACCGGGTCACCGGCGCCGACGGCACGACGCTGGCCGAGGAGTGGAAGGACGGGATGGAGGCGCTGCGCGGCACGACCGCGGCCGGCTTCCCCAACTTCCTCACCATCATCGGGCCCAACACGGGGCTCGGGAACAGCTCGATGATCCTGATGATCGAGTCGCAGCTGAACTACCTGGTGGACTTCATGCGGCAGCTGGACGTGCTGGGCGGGAAGATCGCTCTGAACGCCCGGCCCTCCGCGGTGCACGCCTGGACGCGCGGCGTCCAGAAGCGCATGGAGCGCACGGTGTGGAACACCGGCGGCTGCGACAGCTGGTACCTGGACGCCAACGGCCGCAACACGACCGTCTGGCCCGGTACGACGGCCGAGTTCCGGAAGGTGACACGGCAGGTGGACCTCGCCGAGTACGAGGTGCTGCGGATTCCGGCGCGGCGTGCGGGCGCGCGGGCGGCCGGCGCCGTGAAGGCGGTGGCGTGATGGCGCTGAAGTCCATGCCCCACGGGCGGTACGCGCCGCCCGCCCCGCGCCGCGAGCTGACCGCGACCTCGGCCGACGGCTCCCGGCTGCACGTGGAGATCCACGGGCCGGACCGGCCGGACCTGCCCACCGTGGTGCTCTCGCACGGCTGGACCTGTTCGACCGCCTTCTGGGCCCCGGTCGTACGGGACCTGGCCGACGACCACAAGGTGGTGCTGTACGACCAGCGGGGGCACGGCCGTACCCCCGCGGTGGGCCCGCGCGGCTACACCACCACCGCGCTCGCCGACGACCTGGTGGCCGTGCTCGGCGCCGCGCTGGAGCAGGGGGAGCGGGCCGTGCTGGCCGGGCACTCCATGGGCGGCATGACGATCATGGCGTCCGCCGAGCGCCCGGAGTTCCGGGAGCGGGCCGCCGCCGTCCTGCTGTGCAGCACCGGCAGCGCGAACCTGACGGCGGAGTCCATGGTGATACCGATGCGCTCGCCGGGCGGACGGCGCATCGCCCATCAGGTCGTGCTCGGGTCGCGGGCGCCGCTCGGGCCGGTGACCGCGCTCGCCAAGCGGATTCTGAAGTACGCCACGATGGGCCCGACCGCCACGCCCGAGCAGGTGGAGGCGTGTGCGCGGATCGTGCACGCCTGCCCGGCGGGGGTGCGGTCCCGGTGGGGCAAGGTGCTGGCCGGGCTCGATCTGACCGGCGGCGCGGCGCGGTTGCCCGTACCGGCCGCCGTCCTCGCGGGCACCGCCGACCGGCTCACCCCGATCGTGCAGTCCCGCCGGCTGGCCTCCGTACTGCCGGACTTCCTGGGGCTGACCGAACTGCCGGGTGCCGGGCACATGACACCGATCGAGGAGCCGGACGCGGTCATCGGCCGCATCCGGGAGCTGGTCCGCGACCACCTCCGGAACAGCGGGACGACGACCACCGAGGCGAAGGAGACGGCCCGATGAGCGCACGCAGGAGCCTGGCGGGGCAGGTCGCCGTCGTCACCGGCGCGGCACGCGGGGTCGGCGAACTCCTCGCCCGCAAGCTGTCCGCGCGCGGTGCCACGCTCGCGCTGGTCGGCCTGGAACCGGAGGAACTCGCCCGGGTGGCCGCCTCGTTGCACGGCGAGGCGGCGCACTGGCACGCGGATGTGACCGACCACGAGGCGATGGCCGACGTGGCGCGAGAGGTCAAGGCGCGCTTCGGCAAGGTGGACATCGTGGTCGCCAACGCCGGGGTGGCCAGCGGCGGCCCGTTCGCCGACTCCGACCCGGTGTCCTGGCGGCGGGTCATCGAGGTCAACCTGATCGGCGGCGCCGTCACGGGACGGGCCTTCCTGCCGGTCCTGATGGAATCGCGCGGCTACTTCCTCCAGATCGCCTCGTTCGCCGCCATCTCCCCGGCGCCCATGATGACCGCGTACTGCGCCTCCAAGTCCGGCGTCGAGGCGTTCGCGCACAGCCTGCGGGCCGAGGTCGGCCACAAGGGCGTACGGGTCGGTGTCGGCTATCTGAGCTGGACCGATACGGACATGGTGCGCGGCGCCGACCGGGACGACGTGATGCGGGAGCTGCGGCAGCGGCTGCCCTGGCCGTCGAACAAGACGTACCCGCTGGGCCCGGCCGTGGACCGGCTCGTGGCGGGTGTCGAGCGCCGCTCCGCGCATGTCTACGGGCAGTGGTGGCTGCGCGGGATGCAGTCGGTCCGCGGCTACCTGCCGTCCGTCATCGGCACCATGGGACAGCGCGAGATGCGCCGCTTCGGGGACCGGCTCGACGGGCTGCGGGTGGGGCTGGTCGGTGCGGGCGGGGAGGCGGACGAGAAGGTCAGGGCGAACCGCTGAGGCCGCTCCCGGGCGACTCCGTTACGTCGTGAAATGATCGAAATGCGAGCTGTGTCGGTGCGTGCGAGGCTGGTCGGGGCCCACCCCCGACCACCCCTTCAGGAGTGAACAGCATGGGCATCAAGGATCAGTTCGAGGACAAGAAGCGGCAGCTCCAGGACAAGGCGCAGCAGCGCGGCCAGCAGGGCCGGGACGAGGCGAGCGGGCGCGCGCAGCAGGCCCGAGAGCAGGCGCGCGACCGCGAGGAGCAGGCCCGCCAGCAGGTCGCGGACGCCGAGCAGGACGCCCGGGACAGGTTCAAGGGCTGACGCGCGTACCGCACACTGCGCGCGTGACGAGGGGTGCACCCGTACCGTCGGGTGCACCCCTCACCCTGTGCCGCCGGGCGGACAACGCGTGGTGGCAGGAGGCTACTTGACGACCTTGAGCATCGTCGGCCACCCGTACCGCTGCGCCGCCGCGAACAGATGCTTGAGGTCCGCCGGCGCCAGCTTGACGCAGCCCCGCGAGCGGTAATCGCCGTCGCCGTCCCAGCGGTACGGGCTGTCGCGGCCCGGCACCGCGACGCCCTGGGTGCCGTCCGAGCGCATCTCGCTGTGCAGGAACAGCTCGGTGCGCCGGGTCCGGCCGTCCCGGCAGACCTTGTCCGCGACGTGGACCGCGTACCCGTTGATGCCGTCGCGCCCGCCCTTCTTGCGCGTGGTGTGCGACAGCACCCGGTACGTGCCGTCCGGCAGCCAGCCCTTGTTCTTCGCGCACTCGTCGCGGCCCGCCGTGCCGCCCTGGCCGGACCCGGCGCGGTAGTCGGCCAGCACCCTGCCCGTACCGGACTCCACCAGGCGCACCCGGGAGTCGGCCGGGTCGCGCTGATTCTTGTCGAAGACGAGGTGGGTCGCGCCTGCCCGGTCGGGCGGGCCGGGGCTGCCGGAGGGTATGGGACGGGCGGCGGCGGGCGCCGCGGCGGCGGTGAGGGCGGCCGTCAACAGAGCGGTGGCGGCCGGTGACGCTGTGCGCAGGCGGATTGCCATGCGGGGCTCCTGTCGTGTGCGGTCTCTTTCCTGCCCTCGGTCCGGTCCCCGCGCCGGTCCGTGCGGCCGGTGGCTCAGCCGCTGCGGGGCGGCAGTTCGGGCCGCCGCCGGTCCGGTACGTCGGACAGGTCCGGCGGTGTCGCGGCGGGATGGCGTTCCAGCAGGTCCAGCGCGGTCCGCACGGCGACGCCGAGCTGGGGGTGGCGGCCCTCGGCCCAGTCCAGCGGCGAGCGCGGCGCCTCGATGTCCGGCTCCACACCGTGGTTCTCCACGCCCCAGCCGTACGCCTCGAACCACGCGGCGTTCATCGGCACCGTGATGTACGTACCGTCGGCGAGCCGGTGCCGCCCGGTCATCCCGACCACCCCGCCCCAGGTGCGCAGGCCCACGACCGGGCCGATGCCCTGGAGTTTGAACGCCGCGGTGATCATGTCGCCGTCCGAGGAGGTCATCTCGTCGGCGACGGCGACGACCGGGCCGCGCGGCGCGGTGCCGGCGTAACTGACCGGCTGGGCGTCGCGGGTGAGGTCCCAGCCGACGATGGTGCGGGTCAGTTTCTCCACGACCAGCTCGGAGATGTTGCCCCCGGCGTTGCCCCGGACGTCCACGATCAGCGCGGGCCGGGAGACCTCCATGCGCAGATCGCGGTTGAACTGCGCCCAGCCGGAGCCGCCCATGTCGGGGATGTGCAGGTAGCCGCACCTGCCGTCGCTCAGCTCGCGCACCACCTCGCGGCGCTTGGCCACCCAGTCCTGGTAGCGCAGCGGCCGCTCGTCGATCAGCGGGACCACCGCCACCCGGCGCGACGGGCCGCCGCCCTCCGGCGCGAAGGTCAGCTCGACGGTGGTGCCGCCGGCCGCGGCCAGCAGCGGGTACGGGCCGGCCACCGGATCGACCCGGCGGCCGTCCACGTGCGTCAGCGCCGCGCCCTCGCGGATGCCCGTACCGGCCAGCGGCGAGCGGGCCCGGGAGTCGGAGGAGTCGCCGGGCAGGATGCGCCGCACCACCCAGTAGCCGTCCTTGAAGACGAAGTTGGCGCCGAGCAGGCCGATCGCGCGCTGGTAGTGCGGCGGCCCCTCGTTGCGCTTGCCGGGCGTGACGTACGCGTGCGAGGTGCCCAGCTCGCCCAGCACCTCGCGCAGCAGGTCGGCGAACTCGTCGGGGGAGGCGACCCGTTCGACCAGCGGCCGGTACTGGTCCAGCACCCCGTCCCAGTCCACGCCGCTCAGCCCCGGGTCCCAGAAGTACGCGCGGATGATCCGGCCCGCCTCGCCGTACGCCTGGCGCCACTCGGCGGGCGGGTCCACGTCGTGCAGGATGCGCCGCGGGTCCAGGTGGACCGTCGAGTCGGCGTCCGGCGGCTCGGTCGCGGGCACCGCCCGCAGGTCGCCCTCGTCGTTGACGACCAGCCGGGTGCCGTCGCCGCTGAGCGCGTAGGAGTCGATGGCGCCGGTCAGTTCGGTGCGCTTGGCCTTGACCAGGTCGAAGTGCTCCAGCGTCGGCTGGCCCGAGGTGTTGTCCGGGTTGGCGAAGGTCTCGCCGAGCGCGCCGGAGATCGGCCAGCGCAGCCAGACCAGCCCGCCGCCGGCGACCGGGCGCAGCGCCGAGTACTTGGACGCCGAGACGGGGAACGGTGTCACCCGGCTCGCCAGGCCCTCCACCTCCACCAGCGCGGTGCCCTCGGCCGTCACCGGGGCCTCCGCCGGGTCCAGGCCGCCCGCCGCGGGCCGTCCGTCGGCGGACAGCTGGAAGGGGGAGGGCGTCGCGGAGGACAGCGGTACGAGGTACGGGCGGCAGCCGAGCGGGAAGGACAGGTCGCCGGTGTGCACGTCGTAGACCGGGTCGAAGCCGCGCCAGGACAGGAACGCCAGGTAGCGGCCGTCGCGGGTGAAAACGGGCTGCTCGTCCTCGAAGCGGCCGTTGGTGACGTCCACGACGGTACGGGCGGCGCCTTCGCCGTGTCCTTCGCCGTTCCCCTCGCCCTCGCCGGAGCCGGAGCCGATGCCGGGGAGCCGGGCGATCTTGATCTGCCGCAGCGTCCGGCCGATGCCGGGGTGGGACCAGGTCAGCCAGCCCGAGTCGGGGGAGAATGCCAGGTCGCGCACCGGGCCGTTGTCCGACCTGATCAGCTCGGTGACCCGGCCCGCGCCGTCGCCGTCCGCCGCGACATCGACGAGCAGCAGCCGCCCGTCGTGCGCGGCCACCGCCAGCCGCTCGCCGTCCGGCGCGGAGACCAGCTCGTGCACCCGGCCCAGCCGGCCGGCCGCGAGGCGCCGCGGCTCGCGCGGGATGCCGGCCTTCGGCAGGTCGGCGATCTCGATCGCGTCGTCGCCCTCGGCGTCGGTGATGTAGGCGATCCGGCCGGTGGAGCCGAGCATCTCGGGCAGCCGGACCCGTACCCCCGGCTCGTCGTGGATGGTGCGCGCCGGGCCGTCGCGGTGGGTGAGCCAGTACAGGCTGCCGCGGACGCCGACGGCGCTGGCCCGGCCGGTGGTGTCCACCGCGAGGGAGGTGATGTGGGAACCGGCCGGGATCTGGTACGTCCGGCGTCCGGCGCGCGGCCCGCCGAGCCGCACCTGGAGGCGGCGCGGCGTGCCGCCCGGGCTCAGGTCGTCCACCAGCCACAGGTCGCCGCCGCACTGGTAGACGATGCGCTGCCCGTCGGTGGCCGCGTGCCGGGCGTAGAAGTCGGCGTGGTCGGTGTGCCGGCGCAGATCCGTGCTGTCCGGCTTGCAGGAGTAGACGTTGGCGATGCCCTCGTGGTCGGAGAGGAACGCGATCCGGTCGCCGACGAACATCACCGCGTCCAGGTGCCCGTGCAGATCCGGCAGCAGCCGGGTGCCGTGCAGCCACATCCGGCCCATCGCGCCGCCGCGGTAGCGCTTCCAGGACGCGGGCTCGTGCGGCGGTTTGCCGGTCAGCAGCAGCGTCCGGCGCTCCACCGTGTCGTCGTGGTTGCCGTCCGGGCCGCCGTCGGCGACGTTCCCGTACGGATGGCCGTCGCCCTCCAGCCGGTGCCCGTCCGCGGCGAAGTCGGCGACCGCGATGTCCGAGACCGGCCCCCAGGGCAGCCGGCCGCCGGGGCTGCCGTCCGTCGGGACGCTGTAGGCCCACGAGTAGTACGAGAAGGGCTGGCCGTGCGAGGAGACGGCCAGGATCTGGCCGTCCGGGGACCAGCCGCAGACCCGGGTGTCGGTGCTCCCCCAATAGGTGAGGCGGCGGGCCGGACCGCCCTCCACCGGAGCGAGGTGGATCTCGGGGTCGAGGCTGCGCCAGGTGGTGAAGGCGATGTGTCTGCCGTCCGGGGAGAATCGCGGGTGGCCGATCCGGGTGCGGTCGACCGTCAGCCGCCAGGCCCGGGGAGCGCTGCCGCTGTCGGTGGTCAGCGGTGCCACCCAGAGGTCGTCCTCGGCGGCGAAACACAGCATCTCGCCGTGGAGATGCGGGAACCGGAGATACGCGCCGTCACTCACGCCCCCATGGTTTCGGCGCCGGTGGACGGTGGCAACTCGGCCGCGCCCGGTGATCCCGTGACGCATACCACCATCGAAACGTTTCCGTTTCGATGGGACCGGGGGTACGGTCGGGCCGTACCCAAGCTGTACGAAACCGTTTCGTTTTCCTGAGTCGTTCCGTGAGAAGGTGGCCGCGATGGGCCGCAGCCGGCTGACCCCCGAGCGCGAGGCCGAGCTGTACGCGGCCGTGCTCGACCTGCTCCGCGAGGTCGGCTACGACGCCCTGACCATGGACGCCGTCGCCGCCCGCACCCGCGCCAGCAAGGCCACCCTCTACCGCCAGTGGCAGGGCAAGCCGGAGCTGGTCGCCAGGGCGCTGGACCACCACAAGCCCGTCCGGGTCGCGGACATCGACACCGGCAGCCTGCGCGGCGACCTGCACGCCATGGTCGCCCAGGACGACGACTGCCGGATGGAACGGGACTCCGCGCTGATCCGGGGCCTGGCGCGGGCCGCGCACGACAACCCGGACCTGCACCGGGCGCTGCGCGACCTGCTCATCGGGCCCGAGATCAACGGGCTGGACGCGATGCTCGCGCGCGCCGTGGCCCGTGGCGAGCTGCCCGCCGACCGTCCCGCGCTCCGTTACGTGGCGCACATGCTGATCGGCGCCTTCGTCGCCCGGCAGCTCATCGAGGACCGGCCCGCCGACCGGGCGTTTCTCGCCGATTACGTGGACGCCGTGGTCCTCCCCGCCCTCGGCGTCTGAACGACGGCAGCCCGCCCGGGCCGCCGCCCCGTCCCCGACTCCCCACCCCCCACACACACAGGCAGCACCCGACGCGCCGCTCTCGTCGTCGGGCCGGCTCCGCATGCCCTTGTACGTCCACCACCTCGAACGGGAGCGCCCCTTCTCGTGGCTACATTCCTCTACAAACTCGGCCGGCTCGCCTTCCGGCGCCGCCGCTTCGTCGCCCTGATATGGGTGGCGTTGCTGGCCGTCGCCGGTGTCGGCGCCGCCACCGCCTCCTCGCCCGCCGCAGACTCCTTCTCCGTACCGGGCACGGAGTCCCAGAAGACCTTCGACCTGCTGGGCGAGCGCTTCCCCGGCACCAAGGCGGACGGCGCGACCGCGCGTGTGGTCTTCAAGGCGCCCGACGGGCAGAAGGTGACCGCGCCGGCGCAGCAGCAGGCCGTCGAGAAGGTCGTCGGCGAGCTGAAGTCGACCTCGCCGCAGGTCGCCTCGGTCTCCGACCCGTACCTGGCCAAGGGCGTGGCCAAGGACGGCAGCACCGCCTACGCGCAGGTCACCTACAAGGTGTCCGGCTTCGAGCTGACGGACGACGCGCGCGACGCGCTCAAGGACGCGGCCCAGCACGGCCGGGACGCCGGGCTGACCGTCGAGATCGGCGGCAACGCGCTCCAGGCGATGCCGGAGACCGGCGCCACCGAGGTCATCGGCATCGTCATCTCCGCCGTCGTCCTCGTCATCACCTTCGGCGCGCTGATAGCCGCCGGACTGCCGCTGCTGACGGCGCTGATCGGGGTGGGCATCGGCGTCTCGTCGATCACCGCGCTGGGCAGCGTGCTGGACCTGTCCAGTACGACGTCCACCCTCGCCATGATGATCGGCCTCGCCGTCGGCATCGACTACGCGCTGTTCATCGTCTCCCGCTACCGCTCCGAACTGGCCGAGGGCCGCGAGCGCGAGGAGGCCGCCGGGCGCGCGGTGGGCACCGCCGGGTCCGCGGTGGTCTTCGCCGGACTGACCGTCGTCATCGCCCTGGTGGGCCTGTCGGTGGTCAACATCCCGATGCTCACGAAGATGGGCATCGCCGCGGCCGGCACGGTCGTCATCGCCGTCCTGGTCGCGCTGACCCTCATCCCCGCGCTGCTGGGCTTCGCGGGCAAGCGGGTGCTGAGCCGCAAGGCCCGCAAGGGCGCCGCCGCTGCCGGGGAGGCCGACGGCGGAAGGCCGAACACGGGCACCCGCTGGGCGCGTTTCGTGCTGCGGCGGCCGGTCGCCGTGCTGCTGGCCGGAGTTGTCGGCCTGGGCGTCATCGCCGTACCCGCGAGCTCGCTGGAGATGGGCCTGCCGGACGACGGCGCGCAGCCCGCCGGCACCACCCAGCGCAAGGCGTACGACCTGCTGTCCGACGGGTTCGGGCCGGGCTTCAACGGGCCGCTGATGCTGGTCGTGGACGGCCAGGGCAGCAAGGACCCCAAGGCCGCGGCAGCGCGGGTCGCCGGTACGGTCGCCAAGCTCGACGGCGTCGCGGCCGTCACCCCGCCCACCTTCAACCAGGCCGGGGACACCGCGATGCTCAGCGTCGTACCGGCATCCAAGCCGAGCAGCACCGCGACGGAGGACCTGGTCCACGAGATCCGCGGCAAGGCGGGCGACGCGGCGCGGGACGCCGACGCGCGGGCGCTGGTCACCGGCACCACCGCGATGAACATCGACGTGTCCGAGAAGCTCGACGACGCGCTGCTGCCCTACCTGGCGCTGGTGGTCGGCCTGGCCTTCCTGCTCCTGATGGTGGTCTTCCGCTCGGTCCTGGTGCCCCTGAAGGCGGCGCTCGGCTTCCTGCTCTCGGTCGTCGCGGCGCTCGGCGCGGTGGTCGCGGTCTTCCAGTGGGGCTGGCTGTCCGGCCTGTTCGGCGTCGAGCAGACCGGGCCGGTCATGAGCATGATGCCGATCTTCCTGGTGGGCGTGGTCTTCGGACTCGCCATGGACTACGAGGTCTTCCTCGTCACGCGGATGCGCGAGGCGTACGTCCACGGGGAGCGGCCCGGCCAGGCGGTGGTCACCGGCTTCCGGCACGGCGCGCGGGTGGTCACGGCCGCGGCGGTCATCATGATCTCGGTCTTCGCGGGCTTCATCGGCTCCTCCGAATCGATGATCAAGATGATCGGGTTCGGGCTCGCCGTCGCCGTCTTCTTCGACGCGTTCGTGGTCCGCATGGCCATCGTCCCCGCCGTCCTCGCGCTCCTCGGCCGCGCCGCCTGGTGGCTGCCCGCCTGGCTCCGGCGCGCGCTGCCCAACGTGGATGTGGAGGGTGAACGGCTCCAGCAGCACCTGACACCGCAGCAGCCGGCCGCGCAGCCGGAACCGACCAAGGTGTGAGCCGCTCCGGGGCGGCCGTGTCAGCGACGCGTCCGCCCCGGCCCGTGGGGACGGAGAGCGGCCCGTACGGCCCTCAGACCGCGGTCCGTTCCCGGTGCGAGGAGTCCTCGTCCAGCAGCCGCGCCGCCATGCTGTCCAGCGCACGCGCCAGGCGGGCCCGGTCCTCGGGGTCGTCCGCGGTCCAGCCCTCCAGGCGGTCGTCCAGCCACTCGCGCCAGGCGACGATCAGCCGCTCGATCTCGGCACGGCCCGCCGCGGACAGCACCAGCGAGCCGTCTTCCCGGCGCGCGTACCCGGCCGACATGACCCGTGTGAAGACCGGCTCCAGCACCTCCTCCGGCATCCGGTGGGCCTGTGCCACGGCGGCGAGCGACGTCTCGCCGTGGATGCGCGTACGCCAGTGGATCTGGCCCAGCGCCCACGCCTGGCCGGGCGTGAGCGCACTGCCGGACGCGGCCAGCACCTCCAGGCTCACCGGCCCCTCCGCCTTGCGCATCACCCGCGCCACCGCCCGCTCCAACTGCTGGTCGGAATCGGTGGAGTCGGGCGCCGCGAAGCCCTCGCCCAGGTCCCCGGCGGCGGCCCGCGCGCTGTCCCGCAGCGGCACCTCCTTGAGGAACCACGCCACCAGGAACCCGGCCAGCGCGACCGGCACCACCCACTGGAAGACATGGTTGACGGTGTCCGCGTAGGCGTCGATCACCGGCCTGGCCTGCGCTTCGGGCAGCCGGTGCAGCGCCTGCGGGCTCGCCGCGGCCTCCGGCGGCACGCCCGGCACCTCGGCCAGCGCCGCCTTCAGGTTCGGCTCCAGCCGGTTGCTGTAGAGCGTGCCGAACACGGCGGTGCCGAACGACGACCCGAGCGTGCGGAAGAAGGTCACGCCGGAGGTCGCCGAGCCCAGCTCGTGGTAGTTGACCGTGTTCTGCACGGCGATGGTCAGCACCTGCATGGCCAGCCCGATGCCGAGGCCGAGGACGAACATGTACAGCGATTCGAGCCAGACGCCGGTGTCCGCGCCCATGGTGGACATCAGGTACAGGCCGAGGGCCATCACGCCCGTACCGACGATGGGGAAGACGCGGTAGCGGCCGGTGCGGCTGACGACGACGCCGGAGAGCATCGAGGTGCCCAGCAGCCCGGCCACCATCGGCAGCGTGCGCACCCCCGACATGGTCGCCGAGACCCCGTCGACGAACTGGAGGTACGTCGGCAGGTACGTCATCGCGCCGAGCATCGCGAAGCCGACGATGAAGCTGAGCACCGAGCAGACGGTGAAGACCGGATTGCGGAACAGGTGCATGGGGAGCATCGGCTCCTTGGCCCGCAGCTCCACGAACACGAACGCCGCCAGCAGCGCCACCGAGCCCGCGAACAAGCCGATGATGACGGCCGAGCCCCACGCGTACTCGTTGCCGCCCCACTCCAGGCCGAGCACCAGACCCGAGGCGCCCAGCGCCACCAGCACGATGCCGAGGTAGTCGATCAGCGGGCGCACCGCGGCCCGCACCACCGGGACCGTCCGGGCCGCCATGACGACCATGACGACGGCGACGGGGATATTGACGTAGAAGCACCAGCGCCAGGACGCGTGGTCGGTGAACAGGCCGCCCAGCGTGGGCCCGACGACCGTGGTCACGCCGAACACGGCGCCCAGCGCGCCCTGGTACTTGCCGCGTTCGCGCAGCGGGATGACGTCCGCGATCAGCGCCATCGCGGTCACCATCAGGCCACCGCCGCCGACGCCCTGCACGGCGCGGGCGACGACCAGCATCAGCATCGAGGTGGAGGCACCGGCCAGGACCGACCCGCCGACGAAGACCACCGCGCTCACCTGGAAGATGATCTTCCGGCCGAAGAGGTCGCCGAACTTGCCCACCAGGACCGTGGAGACGGTCTCCGCCAGAAGGTACGCCGTCACCACCCACGCCATGTGCCCGCCGCCGCCCAGATCGGCCACGATCGTGGGCAGCGCGGTGGACACGATCGTCTGGTCGAGGGCGGCCAGCAGCATGCCGAGCACGATCGTGGTGAAGACGAGATTGGTACGGCGGCGGCTGAGCGCGGGCGGAGCGCTGCGCGCTTCGGGGGCGGGGGCGTCCGCGGCGGCCGTGGTCATGCATCCAAGCCTTTGCGCCAATGCCCTGCTTCGCCACCTTTCGCCACCGCGGGGGTGACACACCGTTGTCGTTTCGCGCCCCTAGCGCTCTTGCGACCCGTTTGCAGTACCGCCACGATGAAGTGACTGCGCGGCTGAGCGGAGACCCTCATGCACGTACCCGACGGATTCATCGACGCACCCGTTTCGGCCGCCGCCGGCGTCCTCGCCGCTGCCGCCGTCGCGGTGAGCCTGCGCGGCGCCCGCCGCGAACTGGGCGCCCACGGACCGGGCCAGGACGGAACGGGCCAGGACGGGCCGGACACCGCGCCCGGCGCCGAGCGCACCGCGCCCCTCGCCGGCCTGGTCGCCGCCTTCATCTTCGCCGTACAGATGCTCAACTTCCCGGTCGCCGCCGGGACCAGCGGACACCTGCTGGGCGGCGCGCTGGCCGCGATCCTGGTCGGCCCGTACACCGGCGTGCTCTGCGTCTCCGTCGTGCTGCTCATGCAGGGCGTCCTCTTCGCGGACGGCGGGCTGACCGCGCTCGGCGTGAACATCACCGACATGGCGGTGGTGACCGTCCTCGTCGCGTACGGGATCTTCCGCGGTCTGGTCAAGGTGCTGCCGCGCGGGCGCCGCGCGGTCACGGTCGCGACCTTCGTGGCCGCCGCGGCCTCCGTACCGGCCGCCGCCGTCGCCTTCACCGGCCTGTACGCGCTGGGCGGCACCACCGACGTGCCGCTCGGCACCGTCTTCGCGGCGATGACCGGCGTCCACGTCCTCATCGGCCTCGGCGAGGCCGCCATCACCGCGCTGACCGTCGGCGCGGTCCTCGCCGTGCGCCCCGACCTGGTGTACGGGGCGCGCGGGCTGTCCGAGCCGCTCCAGCTGCGGAGTTCTCCCGTGGCCCGGCCCGCGGCGCAAACGACGGCGCGGGAGGATGCCGGGGAGCCGGAACCGAAACCGGAGCGGGAGCCGGAACCGGCGGCGGCGCCGCGGCCCGTCGCCGCCCGCCGCACCACCCGCCGCCTCTGGCTGGCCGGCGTCGCCGTCGCGCTCGTCTGCGCGGGCGGCCTCAGCTACTACGCCTCCACCAGCCCGGACGGCCTGGAGAAGGTCGCCCAGGACCAGGGCCTGGACGCCAAGGCCGAGGAGCACGCCGCGAAGGACTCGCCGCTGGCCGACTACGGCGTCAAGGACATCGCGGACCCCCGGATCTCCGGCGGGCTCGCCGGGGTGATCGGCGTGGGCGCGACGCTCGCCGTCGGCACCGGCGTCTTCGTCGTCGTACGGCGCCGCCGCGGCGCGGCCCGGGACGCCGCTGCCGGGGACGCACCGGCGCCCCCGCGGCACACCCCGGAATCGGCCTGAGATGGGCGCCGGGCACGCCCACAAGCTCTACCGGCACGCGCCCTCGCCGGTGCACGCGCTGCCGCCGCACTGCAAGATCACGGCGGTGCTCTGCTTCGTGCTGACCGTCGTCGCCACCCCGCGCACCGCCCTGTGGGCCTTCGCCCTGTACGCGCTGCTGCTCGCCACGGTCGCCGCGGCGGCCCGGGTGCCCGCCGGGTTCCTGCTCAAGCGGCTGCTCATCGAGGTGCCGTTCGTGGCCTTCGCCGTCCTGATGCCGTTCGTCGCCGCCGGGCCGCGGGTGCCCGTCCTGGGGCTCTCCCTGAGCGAGCCCGGGCTCTGGGGCGCCTGGAACATCCTCGCCAAGGGCACGCTCGGCGTCGCCGCCTCCGTCCTGCTCGCCGCCACCACCGAACTGCGCGGCCTGCTGCTCGGCCTCCAGCGGCTGCGGATGCCGCCGCTGCTCGTCCAGATCGCCTCCTTCATGATCCGGTACGGCGACGTCATCGCCGACGAGCTGCGGCGGATGCGCATCGCCCGCCTCTCCCGCGGCTTCGAGGCGCGCGGCGTACGCCACTGGGGTGTCCTCGCGAAGTCCGCAGGCGCCCTGTTCATCCGCTCCTACGAGCGCGGCGAACGGGTCCACCTCGCCATGGTCAGCCGTGGCTACAGGGGCACCCTGCCGGCACCGGACGCCGTCGCCGCGACCGGCGCCCAGTGGACCCGCGCCGCCGCCCTGCCCGCCGCCGCCCTCGTCGTATGCCTCCTGGGATGGACGCTGTGAACAACCCCGTGACCACGCTCGCCGACGGGTCCGCACCGGCTCCCGCGCCCTCCCTGGAGGTCGCCGGGCTCGCCTACGCCTACCCCGACGGCCACCAGGCCCTCTTCGGCGTCGACCTGACCGTGGCGCGCGGCGAGCGGGTCGCGCTGCTCGGCCCCAACGGCGCCGGCAAGACCACCCTCGTCCTGCACCTGAACGGCATCCTCACGCCCGGCGCCGGCACGGTCACGGTCGCCGGGCTGCCGGTCACCCGGCGGCACCTCGCCGAGATCCGCCGCCGCGTCGGCATCGTCTTCCAGGACCCCGACGACCAGCTGTTCATGCCCACCGTCCGGGAGGACGTCGCGTTCGGGCCCGCCGCGGCCGGGCTGCGCGGCGCCGATCTCGACGAGCGGGTCGCCGAGGCGCTCGGCCGGGTCGGCATGGCGGAGTACGCCGACCGCCCGCCGCACCATCTCTCCTTCGGCCAGCGCCGCCGGGTCGCGGTCGCGACCGTGCTCGCGATGCGCCCCGAGATCCTCGTCCTGGACGAGCCGTCGTCCAACCTCGACCCCGCCTCGCGCCGTGAACTGGCGGACATCCTGCGGAGGTTGGACGTGACGGTGCTGATGGTCACGCACGACCTGCCGTACGCGCTCGAACTGTGCCCGCGCGGCGTCGTGCTGTCCGGCGGCGTCCTCGCCGCCGACGGGCCCACACAGGAACTGCTGAGCGACGCGGACCTGATGGCCGCCCACCGGCTCGAACTGCCCTTCGGATTCGACCCGCGGTCTGTGACGATCCCCACGCCCTGACGGCGCCCCCGGACACCGCGTCCGCCGGCGCCCGTGGTCACCAGCACTGATCCGCGCGTTGCACCATTGATAGGTCACAAACGCGACGGATGAGTGGGAAGCGGGAAACAGTGGTGGACGTCCAGGGCGCGGTCGCGGACGGCTTCGAGCCGGTCCGCGACGCCTTCGCGGCCAACTTCGCGCGGCGCGGCGAGCGCGGCGCGGCTGTCGCCGTCTACCGGCACGGGCGCAAGATCGTCGACTTGTGGGGCGGGAGCCGGGACGCCGACGGCGACCGTGGCGCCGAGGGGGCCGCCGAGGCCGGGCACGCGCCGGACGCCGGCGCCCCCTGGCAGGAGGACACCGCCCAGGTCATCCGCTCCGCCACCAAGGGCGTCGCGGCCGTCGTCCCCCTCCTCCTGCACCAGCGCGGCCTGCTCGACCTGGACGCGCCGGTCGGCACGTACTGGCCCGAGTTCAAGGCCGCCGGCAAGGACCGCGTGCTGGTCCGCCACCTCCTCTCGCACCGCGCCGGCCTGCCCGTCCTGGACACCCCGCTCACCCCCGAACAGGCCCTCGACGGCGTCAGCGGCCCCGCCGCCCTCGCCGCCCAGGCCCCCGCCTGGACGCCCGGCGCCGACCACGGCTACCACGCCCAGACCTACAGCTGGCTGCTGGCCGAGCTGGTCCTGCGGGTCACCGGCCGCACCATCGGCACCTGGATCGCCGACGAGATATCCGGGCCCCTCGGCCTGGAACTGTGGGTCGGCGCCCCCGCCGACGCGCGGGCCCGCGCCGGCCGCCTGGCCGACGTCGAGGCACCGCCCCCGCCCGCCGCGGCCGGGCTGCGCGTCCGCCCCAAGCGCGACGTCGCGGACGCCTACCGCGACCCCGCCTCCCTCACCCGGCGCGCCTTCGGCGCCATCACCCCGGCCCCCGACGAGAACGCCGACGCCTACCGCGCCGCCGAACTCCCCGCCTCCAACGGCATCGCCACCGCCCGCGCGCTGGCCCGCTGCTACGCCGCGCTCATCGGCCCCGTGGACGGCCACCCCCGCCTCTTCGCGCCCGCCACGCTCACCCTGGCCCGTACGGAGGAGTCGGCCGGCCCGGACCGCACCCTCGTCGTGAACACCCGCTTCGGCCTCGGCTACATGCTGCACGGCCCCGCCTCGCCGCTGCTGGCCCCCGGCTCCTTCGGCCACCCCGGCCGCGGCGGCTGCCTGGCCTTCGCGGACCCCGAGTCCGGTACGGCCTTCGGCTACGTCACCAACGGCATGCAGCAGAACGTGACGGCGGACCCGCGGGCCCAGGCGCTGGTACGCGCCCTGCGGGCGGCGCTGGACGGCTGAGCACGCGGCGCACGTGTCGCGTGTGGCTCCCGGGGCACCCGTACGTCCCGACGACCCACCACCGGTGAAGGAGCCGACATGGCCGACCAGCGCAGGACGAAAGACCCCCGGGAAGCCGGACCGGCCCAGGACCGGCCGGAGCCGCGGCGGAGCGAGCGGGACCGCAGCGCCGAGGAGGTCAACGCGGACCAGCCGTCCGTACGCGGCGAGAAGCCGAAGCGGGCGCCGAAGCGGTACTGACCCGGGCCCGCGGCGCGGTACCGGCCGGGCCCTCCCGGCGGTCTGTTGCCCGTGGGACTCGTGCGCCAAGGTGGGCGCATGAGGCGATTCGACGGTTACAGCGCACTGATCACCGGGGCCGGCCGGGGCATCGGCGAGGCCACCGCCCGGCGGCTCGCCGCCGAGGGCGCGCGGGTCCTGGTCACCGACCTGGACGGGGACCGGGCCGAGAAGGCGGCCGCCCGCATCCGGGAAGACGACGCCGTACGCGGCCACGGCGGCACCGCCGAAGCACTCGCCTGCGACGTCGCGGACCGCACCGCGGCCGAGGCCGCCGTCGCACACGCCGTACGGCGCTTCGGCGGGCTCGACGTGCTGGTCAACAACGCCTACCGGTGCATGCCCGACCCGCCGCGCTTCGAGGACCACCGGGACCAGGACTGGGCCGGTGACCTGGACATCACCCTCGGCGGCGCGTTCCGCTGCGCCCGCGCCGCCCTGCCCCACCTGGCCGCCGCCGGCGGCCGCGGCGCGATCGTCAGCGTCGGCTCGGTCAACGGCGAGCAGAACTTCGGCAACCACGCCTACAGCGCCGCCAAGGCCGGCCTGGCCTCCCTCACCCGCACCCTCGCGGGCGAGGCGGCCGGACGGGGCGTCCGGGTCAACCTGGTCGCGCCGGGCACGGTCGACACCCCCAACTGGGGCGACCGCCCCGAGGCCCTGGAGCGCGCCGCGGCCGAATACCCTCTGGGCCGCGTCGGCCGCCCCGAGGACATCGCCGCCGCCGTGGCCTTCCTGGCCTCCTCCGACGCCGCCTGGATCACCGGCGTCACGCTCCCGGTGGACGGCGGCATCCTGATCGCCAACACGTCCCTGGGCAGGGCACTGCGCGGCGACCCGGCCCAGGGCTGATCCGAAAGACAGGGCCTAGCGCAGCATCAGTGCGATCCCCGCCACCATCAGGCCCGCCGCCACCAGGCGCGGCGCGCCGAAGCGTTCCTTGAAGAACAGGGTGCCGATGGCGGCGCCGACGATGATGGAGGACTCGCGGAGGGCGGCGATGGGGGCCAGGTGCGCCCGGGTCTGGGCCCACAGGACGAGTCCGTAGGCGAGGACGGAGAGGACACCGCCGGCCAGGCCGTGCAGGGCCACCGGGCGCAGCTGGGTGAGCAGGGCGCGGCGGCGGGTGGCCAGCGCGTAGGCGGGGATGGCCAGGCCCTCCAGGATCATCAGCCAGGCGATGTAGCCGAGCGCGGTGCCGGAGGCGCGGACGCCGACGCCGTCGACGGTGGTGTACGAGGCGATGGCCAGGCCGGTGGCGAGCGCGGCGACCAGGGCCGGCCAGTGCGGTTTCGTGCCGGAGCCGCGGATGCCCCACAGGGCGACGCCGACCAGGCCCGCCGAGGCGAGCGCCACCCCGGCCAGCCCCCACGCGTCCGGCACCTCGCCGACGAAGACGGCGGCCAGGACCGTGACGACGAGCGGCGCGGTGCCGCGCGCGATGGGGTACATCTGCCCGAACTCGCCCAGCCGGAACGACTGCATCAGCAGGACCTGGTAGACGACGTGCAGGACGGCGGAGGCGGCGAGCGGCGGCCATGCGCCGGCCGCCGGGAGCGGTGTGAAACAGGCGATCACGGCACCGCAGAGCGCACCGCCGCCGCCGACCAGGGTGAAGGCGAGCAGCTGGTCCTTGATGTTGTGGGCGATCGCGTTCCAACTGGCGTGCGTGACGGCGGCGACCAGGACCGCGGCGACGACCAGCGGGCTCATGCGGCCCGCCCGCGTATGCCGGCCGTCCGGCTCCGGGCCTGCGGGGCCGGCGGGCGGGGCGCGTGGTGACCGTACGGGAAATGGCGCATGA
Source organism: Streptomyces sp. NPDC018019 (assembly GCF_044327805.1). NCBI lineage: Bacteria > Bacillati > Actinomycetota > Actinomycetes > Kitasatosporales > Streptomycetaceae > Streptomyces > Streptomyces sp. NPDC018019. The sequence continues at coordinate 490,147 of NZ_JBIRGD010000001.1, forward strand.
CCCGCACGCTAGCTGTAGCTGTACGGGCCATGCGACGGTGCGCGGGAGGGGGGTGTGCGAGATCACCCGGGGCGGGGCCGCCCCGGGCCGGGAGGGGCGCCCGGGCCCGGGAAGCGGCCGGTCCCGGGCCGGGTGGGGGCTCAGCCCGCCGAGAGGATCGAGCGGACGACCGGTCCGGCGTTCGAGCCGCCGTGGCCGCTGGCCGGGACGACGGCCGCCGCGGCCAGGTCGCCGCGGTAGGCGGTGAACCAGGCGTTCGGCTTCTCCTGGCCGTCCACCTCCGCCGACCCGGTCTTCGCGCCGATGTCACCGCTGAGCCCGGACATCGCCTCGGCCGCCGTACCGGAGGTGGCGGTCAGCTTCATCAGGGACTTCAGCGCCGACGCGGTGTCCGGCTTCATCGCGCGCGGGGCCTTGGCCAGGGCCCGGCCGTCCAGCGCGGGCGCGACGACGTACGGCTGGTGGAAGCCGCCGTTCTGCACGGTCGCGGCGACCGAGGCGACGGTCAGCGGGTTCATCCGCACCCCGCCCTGCCCGATCAGCGAGGCGGCCATCTGCGCGTCGCTCTGCACCGGCACCGCGCCGTCGAAGGTGGGGATGCCGGTCTGCCAGTTCAGGCCGATGCCGAAGACGTCCCGGGCCTGCTTCGTCAGGTCGTCGTTCCGGAGCTTGGGCGCCATGGAGATGAAGGCGTTGTTGCAGGACGCGGCGAAGCTCTGCGCGAAGGTGCCGTTCTTGATCTCCGTCTTGTTCAGGTTCTGGAACTTCCAGCCGCCGACCGTCACGAACTTCTCGCACGGGTGCGGCTTGTCCGGCGCCGTCAGCCCCTTGTCGATCAGCATCGAGGCCGTCACGATCTTCATCGTGGAGCCGGGCGCCAGCGAGCCCTGGGTGGCCGTGTTGAAGCCCTTCTCCGGCGAGTTGGCGATGGCCAGGATCTCGCCCGTGCTCGGCTTGAGGGCCACCGCGGACGCCTTCGGCTTGCCCTTGACCGCCTTCTCCGCCGCCGACTGCACCGAGGCGTCCAGCGTGGTCTTCAGCGTGCCGGGCGTGCCCTTGGAGAGCACCTTCAGCGTCTCGTCGGGCTGCTTGGTCGTGCTGTCGCCGGCCCGGTCGACGAACAGTTCGACGCCCGGCTTGCCGTCCGTCTTCTTGCCGTACTTGTCGCGCAGGCTGTCCAGCACCCCGGCCAGCGCCGGGTGCGCCTCCTTCGTCAGCTCGGCGCCGTTGCGGTCCACGGCCTTGATGGGCGGCGCCTGCGACTCGCCGGTCCGCAGCACGTCGCCCTTGCCCAGCTTGGGGTGGAGGACGCTCGGCGCCCAGGCGACGCGCGGCTCACCGGTCTCCGGGTCGCGCTTGACGGTCAGTGAAGTGCCGTAGGAGTAGGGCACCTTCATGTCCTTGTAGGAGATCCGGGCGGCGACCGTGTAGGCGACCTTGTCGCCGGTGGCCTTGCCGGGGGTCACCTTCAGGTCCGTGAAGTGGGTCTGCTTCGGGTACGCGGCGAGGGCGGCGCCGGCCGCCTTCGCGTCGTCCGTGAGCGCGGCGGCCTTGTCGGCGGTCCCCGCCTTCCAGGCGTCCAGGAACTTCCCGGCGGTGCCGGTCACTTCCGCGGCGGACAGCGGACCGGACTTCACCTGCGGCGCGCCGCCGGGCTTGCCGTCCTGGGCCGCGCGGACCTGCTGGGGCCGCTCGTCGTCGCCGGAGCCGCCCAGCAGCGTGTAGCCGCCGACGCCGCCCGCGACGAGGGCCACCGCCCCGCCGATCAGCCCGTATCTCACCTCACGGCGCATGTCGCCGATCCCCTCCCGAATCCTCGTTCTTCAGCACGCACACAAGAACGTGCAGCGCACTCTATGGGACACGGGGTACGGGGGTGAGTCTCGGCCCTGTGACGCGTGCGACGCCGGTGGCGCCCACGGGTCCCGGGCCGCGCCGTGCGCCGTGCCTAGACCCAGGTGTCGAACCACATCCGGTTGTGCCAGGCGCTCTTGGGGATCGGCTGGCCCGTGTAGAGCGGGTAGAAGTAGATGAAGTTCCAGATGATGAGCAGGACGAGCACCCCGGCGCCGACCGCGCCGACCGCCCGCCGCCGTTCCCCCGACCCCGGCGGACCGAGGATCGCCCCGATCATCATGGCCAGTGCCAGGCACACGAACGGCACGAACACCACCGCGTAGAACAGGAAGATCGTGCGGTCCTGGTAGAGGAACCACGGCAGATAGCCCGCCGCGATGCCGCAGGCGATGGCGCCCGCCCGCCAGTCCCGCTTGAAGGCCCAGCGGTAGAGCACGTACAGGAGCGCGAAGCAGCCCGCCCACCACAGCAGGGGCGTGCCCAGCGCGAGCACCTCCCGCGCACAGCCCTCGGCCGCCGTGCAGCCGTCATGCCCCATCTTGGGGTCCTCGTAGAAGTACGAGACGGGCCGGCCCTGCACCAGCCAGCTCCACGGGTTCGACTGGTAGGTGTGCGGCGTGGACAGGCCCTTGTGGAAGTCGTAGACCTCGGTCTCGTAGTGCCACAGGCTGCGCAGCCAGTCCGGCAGCCACGTCCAGCCCGACGCACGCCCCTCGGGGCTGGTGGCCCAGTCCCGGTAGTAGCCGCCCTTGGTGACCAGCCAGCCGGTCCACGTCGCCAGGTACGCGGCCATCCCCACCACGACGGTCGAGACGAAGGCGGGCAGCAGGTCGCGCCGCAGCACCGCGCGCACCGGGTGCCGGGCGCCCGCGGTGCGCCGCCCGGCCACGTCCCACAGCACCATCAGCACGGCGAACGCCGCCAGGTAGTACAGGCCGTTCCACTTGCTCGCGGCGGACAGGCCCAGGCACAGCCCGGCCGCCAGCCGCCACGGCCGCCACCCCAGCCGCAGCCGGTCGCCCACCGCCTCGTCCGGCCGCGCCAGCCCGTCCGCGCCGACCGGCAGCGCCGCCGCCAGCCGGGCCCGGGTGCGGTCCCGGTCCACCAGCAGACAGCCGAACGCCGCCACCACCCAGAACATGACGATGAGGTCCAGCAGCGCGGTGCGGCTCATCACGAAGTGCAGGCCGTCCACCGCCAGCAGCACACCCGCCAGGCAGCCCAGCGCGGTCGAGCGCAGCAGCCGGCGGCCGATCCGGCAGACCATCAGCACCGACAGGGTGCCGAGCAGCGCGACCATGAACCGCCAGCCGAAGGGGTTCATCCCGAAAGCCCATTCGCCCAGTGCGATCATCCACTTGCCCAGCGGCGGGTGGACGACGTACGAGCGCTCGGGCGAGAGCAGGATCTCCTGGGGGTGGGCGACCAGCGCGTCGTTGGCGTTCTTCGCCCAGGTCCCCTCGTAGCCGTACTGGAGCAGCGACCAGGCGTCCTTGGGGTAGTACGTCTCGTCGAATATCACCTTCGCCGGGCTGCCCAGGTTCCAGAACCGCAGCAGGCCGGCGAAGAGCGCGACCAGCAGCGGCCCGCCCCAGCCCGACCAGCGCGCCAGCCGGTCCGCGGCGGCCGGGCCCAGGCCCAGCACCGACCACACCCGCGTCCCCGGCTCGGGGAACGCCGGCACCAGGCGCTCGCGGGCGTCGGCCTGGGGAGCCCCGGTGTATCCGAACCGGCGCAGCCTGCGCTGCCACCGGCGGGGCTGACCGGCGAGCTCCTCGGCGCGGTGGGCGTCTGTCGCGGTGTCACTCGTCACCGGCCCATCGTAGGGAAGCGGCCTGTGCGGGACGCGGGGGCGGCACGGCCGGGTCCGGCGCGGCCCGCCGCCGGAGCACGGCGGGCCGTACGGCTGGGAGGATGGGGGCGTGACTGGAACGCTGGTACTTGCAGGGACGCCCATCGGCGACGTCGCGGACGCGCCGCCGCGGCTCGCCGCCGAACTGGCGGCGGCCGAGGTGATCGCCGCCGAGGACACCCGGCGGCTGCGCCGCCTGACCCAGGCGCTCGGCGTGCACACGACCGGCCGCGTCGTGTCGTACTTCGAGGGCAACGAGGCGGCCCGCACGCCCGAGCTGGCCGACGCCCTCGACGCGGGCGCCCGCGTCCTGCTCGTCACCGACGCCGGCATGCCCTCCGTCTCCGACCCCGGCTACCGGCTGGTCGCCGCCGCCGTCGAGCGCGGCGTCAAGGTCACCGCGGTGCCCGGCCCCAGCGCGGTGCTCACCGCGCTCGCCGTCTCCGGCCTGCCCGTGGACCGGTTCTGCTTCGAGGGCTTCCTGCCGCGCAAGGGCGGCGAGCGCCGCTCCCGGCTGCGCGAGGTGGCCGACGAGCGCCGCACCCTCGTGTACTTCGAGGCCCCGCACCGCCTGGACGACACCCTCGCCGCGATGACCGAGGTCTTCGGCGCCGACCGCCGCGCCGCGGTCTGCCGCGAGCTGACCAAGACGTACGAGGAGGTACGGCGCGGGCCGCTGGAGGATCTGGCCGCGTGGGCGGCGGAGGGCGTACGCGGCGAGATCACCATCGTCGTGGAGGGCGCCCCGCAGACCGGCCCGCAGGACCTCGGCCCGGACGAACTCGTACGCCGCGTACACGTCAGGGAGGAGGCCGGGGAGCGTCGCAAGGAGGCCATCGCGGCCGTCGCCGCCGAGACCGGTCTGCCCAAGCGCGAGGTGTTCGATGCCGTCGTGGCGGCAAAGAATGCGGCGCGGACGGGACCAGCGGAAGGTAAATGACTAGCCTGGAAAGTAAAACGTGGGCCGCGCAGCCGGGCGCATTCTCTACACCCCGCCAAATCTGTGCCAACAGGTAGGAGGCCCTGCTGCGCCACCGCCGGGAAAGGCGTTCCCTGGGAGGTGGGACGTTCGTCCCCGGAGACCTTGTCCAGCGGGCAAGAGGAGCGGCTATGAGTGACATCGCGCGTACGCCGGGCATCACCACCGGCGCCCACCCCATCCCCAGGACCGACCCCCCGGCGCACGAGGCGTACGCCTTCGCGTGCATGCGGTGCGGCCACGGCTGGGAGCAGTCGTACGAAATACGGCACCACGTCGACGCGGACGGGCGCGCACACTGTGTGTACTACGCGGACGGCGAGCGCGTACCCTCCCCCCTGACCCGGCCCACCTGCCTGAACTGCGGCGGCAACGTCGTGCGCATCATGCGGGCCGGACAGGTCTCGATGGTCTCCCGGGCGCTGGCCGGCCTCTACGAGCAGCCCTCGGCGGGCGCCGCCGAAGGCCACGCGGGCGCGGGCGCGGGAGCCGTACCGCAGCAGAACGAGCGCACCGACGGCGACGGCACGGCGGACGGGCACCGGGAACGCCACCACTGGCACCTCGCGGACCTGCTCCACCCCTTCCAGCACCACCGCAGGTGAGCCGGCCGCCGCGGTCCCCACGGGTGGCCGTCACCGGCCCCTCGTAGGATCGCGGCCATGAGCAGGAGCACCAAGGACGCGCCGCCGCCGCTGCCCGAACCGCTTCGGGTGGCGGTGGCGGACTCGCACACACATCTGGACATGCAGGAGGGCTCGGTCGAGGACGCCCTCGCCAAGGCCGCCTCGGTCGGCGTCACCACCGTCGTCCAGGTGGGCTGCGACGTGAACGGCTCGCGCTGGGCCGCGGAGACCGCCGCCGCGTACGACGCGGTGCACGCGACGGTCGCGCTGCACCCCAACGAGGCGCCGCGGATCGTGCTCGGTGATCCGGACGGCTGGTCGCGGCAGGGAGCCCGCGAGGCCGGCGGGGACGCCGCCCTGGACGCGGCGCTCGCCGAGATCGACGCGCTGGCGGCACTGCCGCACGTCCGCGGCGTCGGCGAGACCGGTCTGGACCACTTCCGTACCGGACCGGACGGCATGGCCGCCCAGCAGCGCTCCTTCCGCGCCCACATCGAGATCGCCAAGCGGCACGGCAAGGCCCTGGTCATCCACGACCGGGAGGCCCACGACGACGTGTTGCGCATCCTGCGCGAAGAGGGTGCCCCGGACCGCGTCGTCTTCCATTGCTACTCGGGCGACGCCGAGATGGCCAAGATCTGCGCCGAGGCCGGGTACTACATGTCCTTCGCGGGCAACGTCACCTTCAAGAACGCCCAGCCGCTGCGCGACGCGCTGGCCGTCGCCCCGCCCGAACTGGTGCTCGTGGAGACCGACGCGCCCTTCCTGACGCCCGCGCCGTACCGCGGACGGCCTAACGCCCCGTATCTCGTTCCGGTCACGCTGCGGGCCATGGCCGAGGTCAAGGGGATGACGGAGGACGCGCTGGCCACCGCCGTGGCCGCCAACACGGAGCGCGCCTTCGGCCGCTGAGCGGCACCCGGGGAGCGGCGCGGCAGGATAGCGCGACGACACTGTGTAGCGGGTCCGCTTTGGAGAGTCACCGGCGCTCCGCTACATTCCGGCCCCACAACCCCGACTCGTGGCATGTGGAGCGTCGTGACTCATTCGCAGGGCAGCCACCGCGTCGCGCACGGCGGATACGGACCGGGCGCCGAGCCGCGGGACGGAGCCGTCGAGGCCCCCGATCCGTACGGGAGGTACGCGCCGTACGGGGAGTACGGCGCGTACGGAACGTACGGGGCGTACGGCGAACACGGGACGTACGACGTGTACGAGGCGTACGGCTCCGGCGCGTACGGTTCGGGCGCTTACGGAGCGGGTGCGTACGGGACGGGCGCGTACGACCGGTACGAGCACGCCGGCCCGCAGCGCCACGACGCGACACAGCGTCATGACGCGACGCAGCGGCACGACGTCGTGCCGCCGCAGGAGACGCCCGGCGGGTACGCGGGCCCCGGCGGGAGCGAGGCGCCGGAGGCACCGGCGCCCGCCGTCTCCGAGGTGCCCGCCGCCCCGCCGGGGCGGGTGCCGCACCAGGGGCCGCTGGTGCCGCTGCGCGACGACCTCGCCGAGGTGACGACCACCCCTCCCCGGGGCGGCCGGGCCGCCGCCCGGCGGGCCGCCCGCGGCACCGCCCACCGCCGCGGCATGGCCGACCGCCTCGGCACCGTGGACCGCCGGGGCGCCGACGGCCCCGAAGCGCGCCGCCGGCTGCTGCCGCAGGCCCTGGTCGTGGCCTTCCTCGCCGGCGGCACGTCCGCGTTCATCGCCCACGACAAGGCCGTCCGCATCGACGTGGACGGCGAACCGCGCACCCTGCACACCTTCGCCGCCGACGTCGGCGACCTGCTCGCCGACGAGGACGTGGAGGTCGGCGAGCACGACCTCGTCCGGCCCGCCGCCGACGCCGAGCTGACCAGCGGCGACCAGGTCGTCGTCCGCTACGGGCGGCCGGTCCGGCTCACCCTGGACGGCGAACGCCGCGAGGTCTGGACGACCGCCGAGACCGTCGGCGGCGCGCTGCGCCAGCTCGGGGTGCGCGCCGAGGGCGCCCATCTGTCCGCCGACCCCACCCGGCCCATCGGCCGCAACGGCCTCGACCTGGACGTACGCACCGAGCGCAGCGTCACCTTCCTCGCCGACGGCCGCGAGCACACCGTCCGCACCAACGCCGCCACCGTCCGCGAGGCCCTCGACCAGGCGGGCATCGTGCTGCGCGGCGAGGACACCACCTCCGTGGCGCCCGAGTCCTTCCCGCGCGACGGCCAGACCGTCTCCGTCCTGCGGATCACCGGCGCCGAGAAGGTCCGCGAGGAGATCATCCCGTTCGAGACGGTCAAGAAGGCCGACCCGACGCTGTTCAAGGGCACCGAGACGGTCGTACGGCAGGGACAGCCCGGCATCCGGCGCCTCACGTACGAGGTGCGCACGGTCAACGGCGTCCAGCAGAAGCCGAAGAAGGTCGGCTCGGAGGTCGTCCGCGTACCGCGCGACCGGATCGTGCACGTCGGCACCAAGCAGGTGCCGCCGCGGGTCGCCGGCGCCGACCACCTGAACTGGGGCGCGCTCGCCCAGTGCGAGGCGGGCGGCCGGCCGGACGCGGTGGACGCCTCCGGCACGTACGGCGGGCTCTACCAGTTCGACACCAGCACCTGGCGCGGCCTGGGCGGGAGCGGACGGCCGCAGGACGCGCCCGCCCGGGAGCAGACGTACCGGGCCAAGAAGCTGTACATCAGCCGGGGGGCCAGCCCCTGGCCGGTGTGCGGGCGCAGGCTGCACGACTGAGGGGCTGCGGGTGCGTGGGGCTCCGGCGGCGGGTGCGGCTGCGTGGGGCTCCGCCGGGCAGGGCTGCGGGTGCGTGGGCGGTGGCCGCGGCGCGCCGTAAGCTGCACGGGTGAGCAACAGCAGTCCCACCGACGAGCCCGGCCCTCTCCTGGGCGCCGCCGACATCCGCGAACTGGCCGCGGCGCTGGGCGTACGTCCCACCAAGCAGCGCGGCCAGAACTTCGTCATCGACGCCAACACCGTCCGGCGCATCGTGCGCACCGCCGAGGTCCGGCCGGACGACGTCGTCGTCGAGGTCGGCCCCGGGCTCGGCTCGCTGACCCTGGCGCTGCTGGAGGCCGCCGACCGGGTCACCGCCGTCGAGATCGACGACGTACTGGCCGCCGCGCTGCCGTCCACCGTCGAGGCGCGGCTGCCCGCCCGCGCGGACCGCTTCGCGCTCGTGCACAGCGACGCCATGCTCGTGCGGGAGCTGCCCGGGCCGGCGCCCACCGCGCTGGTCGCCAACCTCCCGTACAACGTCGCGGTGCCGGTGCTGCTCCACATGCTCGCGACGTTCCCGACCATCGACCGCACCCTGGTCATGGTGCAGTCCGAGGTCGCCGACCGGCTCGCGGCCCGGCCCGGCAACAAGGTCTACGGCGTGCCGTCGGTCAAGGCCAACTGGTACGCGGAGGTCAAGCGGGCCGGGGCCATCGGGCGCAACGTCTTCTGGCCCGCGCCGAACGTCGACTCCGGGCTGGTCTCGCTGGTCCGCCGCGAGAAGCCCGTCGAGACCACCGCGAGCCGCGACGAGGTCTTCGCCGTCGTGGACGCGGCGTTCGCGCAGCGCCGCAAGACGCTGCGGGCGGCGCTGGCCGGGTGGGCCGGGTCCGCGGCCGCGGCCGAGGCCGCGCTGGTCGCCGCGGGGGTCTCGCCGCAGGCGCGGGGGGAGTCGCTGACGGTGGCGGAATTCGCCCGTATCGCCGAGAACCGGCCCGGCCACGAGGGGCCCGGCCACGAGGGGAGCGCCGCGTGACCGACCGGTCCGCCGTCACCGTCCGCGTACCCGCCAAGGTCAACGTCCAGCTCGCCGTCGGTGGCGCGCGGCCGGACGGGTTCCACGACCTGGCCAACGTCTTCCTGGCCGTCGGGCTGTACGACGAGGTCACGGCCACGCGTGCCGCGTCCCTCCGCGTCACCGCGACCGGGCCCGACACCGACCGTGTCCCGCTGGACCGTACGAACCTGGCCGCGCGCGCCGCGGAGCTCCTCGCGGCGCGGTACGGCATCGCGCCCGATGTGCACCTGCACATCGACAAGGACATTCCCGTCGCGGGCGGCATGGCGGGCGGCAGCGCGGACGCGGCGGGCGCGCTGGTGGCGTGCGACGCTCTGTGGGGCACCGGTGCCTCGCGCGACGAGCTGCTGTCGATCTGTGCCGAGCTGGGCAGCGATGTGCCGTTCTCGCTGGTGGGCGGGGCGGCGCTGGGGCGCGGGCGCGGTGAACTGCTGACGCCGCTGGAGGTGGGCGGGCCGTTCCACTGGGTGTTCGCGGTGGCCGACGGGGGGCTGTCGACGCCGGCCGTGTACCGGGAGTTCGACCGGCTGAACGCGGGGGTGGACGTGCCGGAGCCGGAGGCGTCGCCCGCGCTGCTCGGTGCGCTGCGGGCGGGGGACGCGGGGGCGCTGGCCGGTGTGCTGTCCAACGGCCTTCAGGCTGCGGCGCTGTCGTTGCGGCCGTCGTTGGCCGCGACGCTGGAGGCGGGGGTGGCGGCTGGGGCGCTGGCCGGGCTGGTGTCCGGGTCCGGGCCTACGACGGCGTTCCTGGCGAAGGACGCGGAGGCCGCCGGGGTGGTGGCGGAGGCTTTGGCGGCGTCCGGTACTTGCCGGGCTGCGCGGGTGGCGGTGGGGCCGGTTCCGGGGGCGACCGTGCTCTAGGGCGCGCGTTTCGCCTACGGTTCGGTGGGTGGGTGCCCGGGGCCCCTCTACGGGGTCTCTCCCCCAGCCTCCGGCCGGGGGGAACCCCTACGGCGCCGTTGAGCCCTCGCGGGCGTTACCTGCCGCGTCCAGCAGCAGCTGCACCGCTGCCTTGCCCGCGGCCAGTGCCGCCTCGACGTTGGTGGGGCGGCAGCGGTTGGTGGCCGGATCGTACTCGGTCATGATCGTGCCAGCATGATCCGTGGGGAGTTCGGTGTAGGTGACCGGGTGGCCTGCCTGGCGCAGTGCCTCCGCCATCGTCTGGGAGTGGGCTGCGGGGATCACCGTGTCCTTCCCGCCGTGCAGCAGGTGTACGGGCGCGGTGGGGAACCGGCCCTCGGCCAGGTCGGCCAGGGGCGAGGTGCCGGTGGTGCGGGCGGGGAGGTCGTAGCGGCCGGAGAGGGCCAGTACCGCGGTCGGGGGGTGGCCCGCGGTGAGGGCCGGGTGGAGGGCTGTCGCCAGGGCGGCGCCCGCGCCGGCCGACCAGCCGGCGAGGGTGAGGGCACCGCCGGTTTCCTCCTGGGCGAAGGTGCGGGCGAAGGCCAGGGATTCCAGGAGGTGGCCGCGGCCGTCGTCCGCGGCGTCGGAGCGCCAGTCCGGTACGAGGACCGTCAGGCCGTGGGCCGCGGCGGTACGGGCCAGCGGGCGCAGGACGTCGCGTTCGTCGGGGCCGGTGCCGTGCCACAACAGGACGGTGTGGGCGGTGGGCGGTCCGCCGGTGGGGCGGTGGATGTCCAGCTGTTTGCCGCTGGGGCCGTAGGTGCGTGTGTCCGTTGCCATGGGCGCACGGTATCCGGCGGTGTGGGCGTGCCGACTAGGCTGGGAGGCCGACCGATCCGAAGTGCAGGAGCGATATGGCCGTCAACCTCGTCAATCTGGAAGCCGTGGGCAAGGTGTACGGGACGCGTGCGCTGCTCGACGGCGTTTCCCTGGGTGTCAATGAAGGGGACCGGATCGGCGTCGTGGGGCGCAACGGCGACGGCAAGACCACCTTGATCCGGATTCTCGCCAAGCTGGAGAGCGCCGATGACGGGCGGGTCACGCACAACAGCGGGCTGCGGCTGGGGGTGCTGACCCAGCACGATTCGCTGGACCCGGCCGCGACCGTGCGGCACGAGGTGATCGGCGATCTCGCGGATCACGAGTGGCGGGGCAACGCGAAGATCCGGGACGTGCTGACGGGGCTGTTCGGCGGGCTGGATCTGCCGGGGCTCGGGCAGGGGCTGGACACGGTGATCGGGCCGCTGTCCGGTGGTGAGCGGCGGCGGATCGCGCTGGCGAAGCTGCTGATCGCCGAGCAGGATCTGATCGTTCTGGACGAGCCGACGAACCATCTGGACGTCGAGGGGATCTCCTGGCTCGCCGGGCACCTGCGGGCCCGGCGGTCGGCGCTGGTCTGTGTCACGCACGACCGGTGGTTCCTGGACCAGGTGTGTACGCGGATGTGGGACGTGCAGCGTGGTGACGTCCATGAGTACGAGGGCGGGTACAGCGATTACGTGTTCGCCCGTGCCGAGCGGGAGCGGATCGCGGCCAGTGAAGAGGCCAAGCGGCAGAACCTGATGCGCAAGGAGCTGGCCTGGCTGCGGCGGGGGGCTCCGGCGCGGACCAGCAAGCCGCGGTTCCGTATCGAGGCGGCCAATGAGCTGATCGCGGACGTACCGCCGCCGCGGGACACCGCGGAGCTGATGCGGTTCGCCAACTCGCGGCTGGGCAAGACCGTCTTCGACCTGGAGGACGTGACCGTCCAGGCCGGGCCGAAGGTGCTGCTGAAGCATCTGACCTGGCAGCTCGGGCCGGGCGACCGGATCGGGCTGGTGGGGGTGAACGGCGCGGGCAAGACGTCGCTGCTGCGGGCGCTGGCCGAGGCGGCGCGGACGGGCGGTGAGGCGCAGCCGGCGGCCGGGAAGATCGTGGTCGGCAGGACGGTGAAGCTGGCCTATCTGTCGCAGGAGGTCGCGGAGCTGGATCCGGCGCTCCGGGTGCTGGAGGCGGTGCAGCGGGTGCGCGAGCGGGTCGATCTGGGCAAGGGCCGGGAGATGACCGCGGGGCAGCTGTGCGAGAAGTTCGGTTTCACCAAGGAGAAGCAGTGGACGCCGGTCGGCGACCTGTCGGGCGGTGAGCGGCGGCGGTTGCAGATCCTGCGGCTGCTGATGGACGAGCCGAACGTGCTGTTCCTGGACGAGCCGACCAACGATCTCGACATCGAGACGCTGACGCAGCTGGAGGACCTGCTGGACGGCTGGGCCGGGTCGTTGGTGGTCATCAGCCACGACCGGTATTTCGTCGAGCGGACCACGGACCGGGTGTTCGCGCTGCTGGGCGACGCGACCCTGCGGATGCTGCCGCGGGGGCTGGACGAGTACCTGGAGCGGCGGCAGCAGGTGATCGACGCGGCGGCGCCGGCGCCGGCCCCGGTGGAGGCCGCGCCGAAGCAGAAGCCGGCCGCCGTCACGCGGGCGGCGCAGAAGGAACTCCAGAAGATCGAGCGGCAGCTGGACCGCATCGGGGAGAAGGAGTCGAAGCTGCACGCGCAGATCGCGGAGCACGCGACGGACTTCGAGAAGGTGGCGGGGCTCGACGCCCAGTTGCGGGAACTGGTGGGGGAGCGGGAGGAGCTGGAGATGCGGTGGCTGGAGCTGGCGGAGGACGCGTAGCGGATGGTGTGTTCCGCCGGTGGCATATGACCAGCTCTGGCGCCTCTCCTGTCATAAACAGCCAAGAAGGTGTGCGTAACTGAACCTGATTGGCCGGGATTTCAGCGTTGCGGCAGGCTTCTTCCCCTGAGGGGGCGCGCAATGTCGAACAAGCGTGTAGCTTCCGGGGACAAGGGGCCCGGCGGGGGCCGGGGGGGCTGGGCTCGCCGGGGAATTGGGGGGTTGCTGCAATGGGCGTGCGGCTGATGGTGGTCGACGATCACCGACTGCTCGCCGAGGCACTCGCCTCGGCCTTGAAACTGCGCGGGCACCGCGTGCTCGCGGCGGCCGCCCCGAGCGCCGGGGCGGCGGACCTGGTGGTGAGCCGGGCGCCGGAAGTGTGCCTGCTGGGCACGGCGGCTCCGGCCGAACCGGGCGCCTTCGACCCGGTCGTACGGATCAAGAAGGAGCGGCCGCAGGTCGCGGTGGTGGTGCTCGGGCCGGTGCCCAATCCGCGGGGCATCGCCGCCGCGTTCGCCGCGGGCGCTTCGGGATACGTACGGCACGACGAGCGCATCGAGGGCGTGGAACGCGCCATGATGAAGGCGCGGGCGGGCGAGGCGGCGATTGCGCCGCAGTTGCTCCAGCAAGCCTTCGAGGAACTGCTGCACCCGGCCGCGCAGCCTGATGACGAGGGTGCCCGGCTGCTGCAGATGCTCACTCCGCGCGAGGTGGAGGTGCTGGTGCGGGTCGCGGAGGGCGAGGACACCCGGCTGATCGCGGCGGGCATGGGCATCGCGCCGAGTACCGCCCGTACGCATGTGCAGCGGGTGCTGATGAAGCTGGGCGTCGGCTCCCGGCTGGAGGCGGCGGCACTGGCGGCCCGTACGGGGCTGCTGGACCGGGCGGCGACGCGGGGCGCGGGCGCGCGCGAGGCGGCGGGGGCCGAGGCCGACCCGCCGCCGTGACGGGCGCCGCCGGTCAGCCGGTCTCGTCCTGGAGGGCCGCGAGTTCCTCGGCGGTCGGCGGGACGACGGGGCGGAGCTTGATCCAGGCCAGGAAGAACAGGCCGAGCAGCAGCATTCCCGCGCCCGTCCAGAGGTTGATGTTGATGTCCTGGGCCTTCTTCAGATCCGCGTCCGAGGCGGTGAACCCGGCGATCATGACGATGACGCCGTAGAGCGTGAACAGGCCGCCGATGATGAGGCGGATGTCGAAGAGCCGGGCGGCCGTGGCGGACCTGCGTTCGAGTTCGACCTCGTGCTGGTAGTCACTCATGGTGCTGTTTCCTTCGGCAGGGGTGGGCGTCAGAAGGAGTACGGGACGTAGCAGAGCGCCGCCAGGACGACCGCGCCCCAGCCGAGCAGGGCCGGCCTGCGGTACCACGCGTCGTCGCCCTCGGCGGGCGGCTCCGCGAGGCCGGGGGACCTGGTGCCGTAGACCAGACCGGCGAGTTCCGCCTCGGGCTTCGGCTCGGTGAACAGGGTGACGCCGACCATCACCACGGCGCCGACGACGAAGGCGACGATCGCGGAGACGAAGTTGGCGCCCTGGTCGGTGGGGATGGCGATGATGCCCTGCTTGTAGATCCAGAAGTAGTTGACCATCGCGGCGCCGGTGCCCGCGACCAGGCCCCAGACCCCCGACTTCATCGAGGCCCGCTTCCAGAACATGCCGATGATGAAGACCACGAACATCGGCACGTTGAAGAACGAGAACAGCGTCTGGAGGTAGCCCATGATGTTGCTGAAGCTGGCGGCCAGGAAGGCCGTACCGATGCTGCACAGCACGCCGATGGCGGTGATCAGCCGGCCGAACCGCAGGTAGTAGCGGTCCTCCCGGCCGGGCCTGACGTACTTCGCCCAGATGTCGGAGGTGAAGACGGTGTTGAACGACGAGACGTTGGCGGCCATGCCCGCCATGAAGGCGGCCAGCAGACCGGTGACCGCGACGCCCAGCACGCCGTTGGGCAGCAGGTCCTGCATCAGCAGCGGTATCGCGTCGTTGTACGTCAGGCCGGAGCCGTCCAGGCCGATGCGCGGCGCGACGACCGCGGCGACCAGGCCGGGGATCATCACCAGGAAGACGATGAACATCTTCGGGAAGGCGGCGATCAGCGGGGTGCGCCGCGCGGCGGAGAGGTTCTTGGCGGACAGGGCGCGCTGCACCTCGGCGAAGTTGGTGGTCCAGTAGCCGAAGGAGAGCACGAAGCCCAGGCCGAGGACGATCGTCAGCCAGTTGGCGCCGAGCGCGTTGGGCTCCCCGATGCCGGTGCCGTCCCAGGCCGTCAGGAAGCTGTGCCCGTGGCTCTTCTCCAGTGACGCGGTCAGCCCGTCCCAGCCGCCGACCCGCTTGAGGCCGATGACGCAGATCGGGATGAGCGCGGCCAGGATCACGAAGAACTGGAGGACCTCGTTGTAGATCGCCGAGGACAGCCCGCCGACGGTGATGTACGCGAGCACGAACAGACCGGCGACGACGATGGCGACCCACTGCGGCCAGCCCAGCAGCGCCTCGACGACGATCGACAGCGCGTAGAGGTTGACGCCCGCGATCAGGATGGCGGCGAAGGCGAACAGCACCGAGCTGAGCAGGTGTGCCGACCTGTCGAAGCGCTGGAGCAGGAACTCCGGTACGGAGCGGACCCGTGAGCCGTAGTAGAAGGGCATCATCACCAGGCCGAGGAACACCATGGCCGGGATGGCGCCGATCCAGTACCAGTGCACGACGGCGACGCCGTACTGCGCGCCGGTGGCGGCCATGCCCAGGATCTCGGTCGCGCCGAGGTTGGCGGCGACGAAGGCGAGGCCGGTGACCCAGGCGGGCAGGGACCGGCCGGACAGGAAGAAGTCCAGGCTGGTCTTCACGCTGCGCCGGGCGGCGAAGCCGATCCCGAGGACGACGACGAAGTAGATGGCCAGAATCGCGTAATCGAGCCCGTTGGTGGGCAGCCGTAGCCCTGCGGCCAAGGTGATCATGGGGCACTCACTTCTCTGTGCGTGATGAACGCACAGGAACCTACGCGCCGTCCTTCAGAAATTGAAGACTTTTGTTCGTTCTCGTGGTGGGATCGTGATGGGGCCACGCGCTTTGTGGGGGAATCTCCGGCGGAAGATCCGGGCGGGGCGCGGCCCGGCCCGGCGTTGACGGGCGTGTTTAGTTGTGCTTCATTGTGTGTGTTTGTGTTTGGTGGGTGTGACGGTTCGCCCGAGGAGTGCTCCAGTGAAGAAGACGATGACCCGGCTCGCCGACGGCCGGGAGCTCATCTACTACGACCTGCGGGACGACACGGTGCGCGACGCCACCGACCGCCGGCCGCTCGACCCGGTCTCCACCGCCTCCGAGATCCGCCACGACCGCCTGCTCGGCGACGCGGTCGCCGTCGCCTCGCACCGTCAGGGCCGTACGTACCACCCGCCGGCCGACGCCTGCCCGCTGTGCCCCTCCCGCGACGGCCGCGCCACCGAGATCCCCGCCGCCGACTACGACGTCGCCGTCTTCGAGAACCGCTTCCCCTCCCTGGCCGGCGACACCGGCCGCTGCGAGGTGGTCTGCTTCACCTCCGACCACGACGCCTCCTTCGCCGACCTCACCGAGGAGCAGGCCGCGCTCGTCCTGGAGGCGTGGACCGACCGCACCGCCGAACTCTCCCAGCACCCCGCCGTCCGGCAGGTCTTCTGCTTCGAGAACCGCGGCGCGGAGATCGGTGTCACCCTCGGCCACCCGCACGGCCAGATCTACGCCTACCCCTTCGTCACCCCGCGCACCGAGCGCATGCTCGCCCAGCTGGCCGCCCACCGCGACCGCACCGGCGGCCGCAACCTCTTCGACGACGTGCTCGCCGACGAACGCGCCGACGGCCGCCGGATCGTGCTGGACACCGAGCACTGGACCGCCTTCGTCCCGTACGCCGCCCACTGGCCGTACGAGGTCCACCTCTACCCCAAGCGCCGGGTCCCCGACCTGCTCGCCCTCGGAGAGGCGGCGCGCACAGAGTTCCCACAGGTCTATCTGGAAGTCTTGCGGCGTTTCGACCGGATCTTCGTCCCCGGGGAGCCGCCCACCCCGTACATCTCCGCCTGGCACCAGGCGCCGCTGTACGCCGCCGACCGCACCGAATTCGCCCTCCATCTGGAGCTTTTCACCGTCCGCCGCACTTCCGGCAAGCTGAAGTTCCTCGCGGGTTCCGAATCCGGCATGAACGTGTTCATCAACGACGTGCCGCCGGAGGCTGCGGCCCAGCGACTGCGAGAGGTAGCGAGCGAGTGAGCAACAAGTACCTGGTCACCGGCGGTGCGGGATACGTGGGCAGCGTCGTGGCGGCCCACCTGGTCGAGGCCGGGCACACCGTCACGGTCCTCGACGACCTGTCCACCGGACACCGCGAAGGCGTCCCGGCCGGCACCCGCTTCATCGAGGGCCGCGTCCAGGACGCCGCCCGCCACCTGGACGCCACCTACGACGCGGTCCTGCACTTCGCCGCCTTCTCACAGGTCGGCGAGTCCGTCACGGACCCCGAGAAGTACTGGCGCAACAACGTCGGCGGCACCATGGACCTGCTCGCCGCGATGCGCGGCGCCGGTGTGCGCACCCTGGTCTTCTCCTCCACCGCCGCCACCTACGGCGAGCCCGAGCGCATCCCGATCACCGAATCCGCGCCCACCGCGCCCACCAGCCCGTACGGCGCCTCCAAGCTCGCCGTCGACCACATGATCGCGGGGGAGTGCGCCGCGCACGGCCTGGCCGCCGTCTCGCTGCGCTACTTCAACGTCGCAGGCGCCTACGGCGACTGCGGCGAGCGCCACGACCCCGAGTCGCACCTGATCCCCCTCGTCCTCCAGGTGGCCCTGGGGAAGCGGGAGGCCATCTCCGTCTACGGCGACGACTACCCGACGCCCGACGGCACCTGCGTACGCGACTACATCCACGTCGCCGACCTGGCGGAGGCCCATCTGCTCGCCCTGGACGCCGCGGCGCCGGGCGAACACCTCATCTGCAACCTCGGCAACGGCAACGGCTTCTCCGTACGCGAGGTCGTCGAAACCGTCCGCAAGGTCACCGGCCACCCCGTACCCGAGATCACCGCGGGCCGCCGAGGCGGCGACCCCGCCGTCCTGGTCGCCTCCGCACGGACCGCCGTCGACCGGCTCGGCTGGCGGCCCAGCCGTACGGACCTGGCCGAGATCGTCGCCGACGCCTGGGAGTTCGCCCGGCGGAAGGACGCCGGCACGCCATGACGGACACCAGCAGCCCGGCCGCGGACCAGGAACAGCGCGCCCGGCACACCGCCGAGCGCTTCCGCGAGGTCTACGGCGCCGCCCCCGCCGGAGTGTGGGCGGCGCCCGGCCGCGTCAACCTCATCGGCGAACACACCGACTACAACGACGGCTTCGTGATGCCGCTGGCGCTGCCGCACACCACCCTCGCCGCCACCGCGCCCCGCACCGACGGCGTACTGCGGGTGCACTCCGGGGACGGCAGCGGCGGCGGCCGGACCGTCGAACTGCGCCTGGACGCCCTGCGCCCGGCCGCCGACGGCGGCTGGGCGGGCTATCCGGCGGGCGTCGCCTGGGCGATGCGGGAGGCCGGGCTGCCCGTCGGCGGCGCGGACCTGCACTACGAGAGCACCGTCCCGGTCGGCGCGGGCCTGTCCTCGTCCGCCGCCCTGGAGGTCGTCACCGCGCTCGCCCTCGACGACCTGTACGGCCTCGGGCTCACCCGGCAGCGCCTCGCCCGGCTCGCCCAGCGCGCGGAGAACGCCTTCGTGGGCGTGCCCTGCGGCATCATGGACCAGACCGCGGCGGCCTGCTGCACGGACGGCCACGCGCTGTTCCTGGACACCCGCGACCTCTCCCAGCGCCAGGTTCCGTTCGATTTGTCGCGGGCGGGGCTGCGGCTGCTGGTCGTGGACACCCGGGTGAAACACGAGCTGGGGGACGGCGCGTACGCGCAGCGGCGCGCCATGTGCGAGCGCGGCGCGCGGGCGCTCGGCGTACGCACCCTGCGTGACGTGCCGTACGCGACCCTGCCGGAGGCACTGGACAGGCTGGGGACGGCGGAGCACGGCGGACCGGACGACGGGCCGGGCCACGGGCAGAGCCATGGGCCGGTCGGCGGGCCGGGTGACGGCGGTCCCGGTATGGCGGCGGTCGTCCGGCACGTCGTCACCGAGAACCGCCGGGTCGAGGAGGTCATCGCCCGCCTGGACGCAGGTGAGCCCCGCGCCATCGGACCGCTGCTGACCGCCGGACACGCCTCGCTGCGCGACGACTTCCGGGTCTCCTGCGCCGAACTGGACCTCGCCGTCGAGACGGCGGGCGCGGCGGGCGCGCTCGGCGCGCGGATGACCGGCGGCGGGTTCGGCGGCTCGGCGATCGTGCTCGTCGAGGAGCCGGCCGCGGACGCCGTCGCCGCGCGGATCACGCAGGCGTTCGCGGCGGCCGGCCACCCGGCGCCGCGGATCTTCCCGGCCGTACCGGGCGCGGGGGCGCGGCGGCTGGTGTGAGGCGCGGGGCGGGCCGGGACCGGGTGCGGTCCGCCCCGCGCCCGATCGGATTGAGCCGAACCTCGTCGACTTGTGCCCCTCGACGGCCGCTGGGCCCCACCCTGAACACTTGGGCCGGGCAGTTTTGCCAATAGCCTTCCGTTACCGCACCCCGTCCGTAATCTGAGTCCCAGCACCGGTGGGGGCCGGTGCTGATCAGGGGGCGAGACAGTCGGGTACGACGCCCGGGGTGGGGTGGTCATGCGGCACGGCGGCGGCCGTGCGGCTGCGTCGGCCCTTGTCCCGGGCGTCGTGCCCACTTGGTCCGTTCCCCGAGACAGGGGGTCTCAGTGCAACGCATCCGGGTTCTGGTGGTCGATGACCACCGCATCTTCGCCGAGTCCCTGGCGGCCGCGCTCGCGGCCGAACAGGACGTGGACGTGGCGGCGGCCGGCAGCGGTCCGGCGGCCCTGCGCAGCCTGGAGCGGGCGGCCGCGGACGGCCGGCGCTTCGACGTGATGCTCATCGACGCCGACCTCGGCACCGTCGCGGCGCCGCTGGCGTCCGTACCGGACCGGCCCGCGCCGGGCCGCGACGGCGCCTCGGACGGCGGCCCGCTGGACGGCATCTCGCTGGTCGCCGGCGTCCGCACGGCGTATCCGTACGTCCGTACCGTCGTGCTCGCCGAGAAGGACGACCCGCGCCGGGCCGCCTTCGCCCTCCAGGCGGGCGCCGGCGGCTGGGTCGCCAAGGACTGCTCGCTCTCCCGTCTGCTCGCCGTCATCCGCGGCGTGCTGCGCGACGAGACGCACCTGCCGCCCGCGCTGCTCACCGGCGTCCTGCGGGAGCTGACGGCGGCGCGCAAGCACCGTACGGAGAGCGAGCGGCTGGTGGAGTCGCTGACACCGCGCGAGCGCGAGGTGCTGCGCTGCATGGTGGCGGGGCTCGGCCGCAAGGCGGTCGCCGAGCGGCTGTTCCTGTCCCCGCACACGGTCCGTACGCACATGCAGAACGTGCTCGGCAAGCTCGGCGTGCACTCGACGCTGGCCGCCGTGGCGCTGGCGCGGCGGGCCGGCGTGGGACCGGTGGAGCTGGAACCGGCCACGGCGGCGGCCTCCGCGCTCACCTGAGACGCGGCGCGGGGCCCGCCCGCGCCGCGTCCGGCACCGGCCGGTCCCCGGTCAGGCGCCCGCGGACACCGCCCCGCGCAGGTCCTTCAGCACGGCCACGCCGCGTGCGGGCAGCGCGATCCGGTACGTGTGGTCCACCCGTTCCCCGCGCGCCCCGGCGAGCGCGTCGGCCATCGGGCACGGCAGGGCGATGTCGGCCGCCCGCGCGCCGTGGTTCAGGAGGAAGAGGAAGCGCCCGCCGGCGCCCTCCCGGACCGTGGCCTGCACACCCGCGGGCAGCCCGGCCAGCACCGGCCGCACGCCCGCCGCCGCCCGCACACCGTCCATCAGGGCGCGCATCAGCGCCGGTTCGAGCCGGGTGCCGACATAGGTGACCGTGCCCGCGCCGTAGCCGTGCCGGGTGACGGCCGGGCCGCCCGCCAGCTCGCCGTCCGTGAACCGGGCGACCGGCTCGGCGCCTTCGGGGCGGATGGCCTCCGACCACAGGTCCGCCGTACCGGCGGGCAGCTCCCAGGCGCCCGCCGCCCCTCCCGCACTCCCCGGCCCGCTGCCGCGCCCCCGTACGTCCGCGCGGCCCCGCACGCCCACCGTCGCGCCCTCGTCCAGCGGCCAGAACTCCTCCACCCGCAGACCCAGCAGCGACCGCAGCGGCCCCGGACACCCGCCGGGGTGCACCCGGTCGCAGTCGTCCACGACACCCGAGAAGAAGGACACCAGCAGGTGCCCGCCGTCCCGCACGTACGACGCCAGCCGCTGTGCGCCGTCCTCGGTCAGCAGGTACAGGTTCGGCACGACGACCAGCCGGTAGCCGGACAGGTCGCGGTCCGGCGGCACGACGTCACACGCGACCCCCGCCTCGAACAGCGGCCGGTAGTGCCCCAGCGCCAGCTCCGGCAGGCGCAGCGCCGTCGAAGGGTGCGAGTCCAGCTCCAGGGCCCGCCAGCTGTCCCAGTCCGTCACCAGCGCCGCCGTCGGCCGTACCGCTCGCGTCCCGGCGATCTCCGGTACGGACGCCAGCTCCCGCCCCAGCTCCGCGGTCTCGCGGAAGATCCGGGTGTCGGTACCGGCGTGCGGCACCATCGCGGAGTGGAACTTCTCCGCGCCGCCGCGCGACTGCCGCCACTGGAAGTACAGGACGGCGTCCGCGCCCTGCGCGACGGCCTGCCAGCTCCACAGCCGCATGGCGCCCGGCGGCTTGGGGCCGTTGCGGGCCCGCCAGTTGACCGCGCCGGGCGCCTGCTCCAGCAGCAGCCAGGGCTGCCCGCCGCGCGCCGACCGCATCAGGTCGAAGGTGTACGCGGCCTTCAGGTGCGTCTCCGGATCGAAGGGGTCCTGGTAGAAGTCCAGCGCCATCGCGTCCATGTCCTCCGACCACGCGAAGGCGTCCACCGGCTTGTGGAAGGGCATCAGGTTCGTGGTCACGGGCGTCCCGGGGCTCAGGCGCGCCAGCACCTCCTTCTCCGCCCGATAGCAGCCGCGCAGCGCGTCGTCGCTGAAGCGCAGGTAGTCCAGCTGCTGGGCCGGGTTGGGGAAGGTGGGTGCGGTACGCGGCGGCAGCACCTCCTCGAAGTCCGCGTACGCCTGCGACCAGAAGGCCGTCGACCAGGCGTCGTTGAGGCGGCCCACGCTGCCGTACCGCGCGCGCAGCCAGCGCCGGAAGTCCGCGGCCGACACGTCGCAGTAGCACTGACGGGTGTGGCAGCCGTACTCGTTGCCGACATGCCACATGGCCAGCGCCGGGTGTCCGGCGTAGCGGGCGGCCAGCCGCTCGACCAGGCGGACCGCGTGCGCGCGGTAGACGGGGCTGGACGGGCAGTAGTGCTGCCGCCCGCCCGGCCAGCGGCGCTGCCCGTCCGGACCCTGCGGCAGGACCTCCGGGTGCGCGCGGGTGAGCCAGGGCGGCGGGGAAGCGGTCATGGTGGCCAGGCACACGCGGATGCCGGCGCCGCCGAGGCCGTCCATGACCCGGTCGAACCAGTCGAAGTCGTACGCGTCGGGGCGGGGCTCGACACGTGCCCAGGAAAAGATCCCGGCCGTCACCATCGTGACGTGTGCCTGCCGCATCAGGCGCAGATCGGCTTCCCACACCTCCTCGGGCCACTGCTCGGGGTTGTAGTCCGCACCGAAATGGATGCCCATCGGGTCTCCTGGGTCGCGTCGGATACCGGCACGAGCTGCGGGCGGCGCGGCCGGAGGCGGCGAGCGGCCCGTACGGCCATGATTCCCGGGGGCGGGCGCCGTACCGCGTCCGTACGGCCGTACCGCATACATCCGGCCGCACCGGTATCCGCCCGGCAGCACCGCCACCTGCCCGGCCGCACCAGCTATCCGCCCGGCCGTCTCACGACGAGTTCTTGCGGACGCTCCAGCCGCCGTCCACCACCAGATCCGCCCCCGTCACGAACGACGCGTCGTCCGAGAGCAGGAACGCGACGGCCGCCGCCACCTCCTCCGGGCGCCCGAGCCGCCCGGCCGCGGTCTCCGCCGCGCTGGCCCGCCGCTCCGCCTCCCCGACGGCGTCCCACGCGGCGGTCAGCACCGGCCCCGGCAGCACGCAGTTCACCCGGACCTCCGGCCCGTACTCGACCGCCAGCTGGCGCGCCAGACCGGTCAGCCCCGCCTTGGACGCGGCGTACGCGGGACGGCCCGGCAGGCCGAAGTGCGCCTGTACCGACGAGGTGAGGACGACCGCGCCGTGCCGCTCCCGCAGATCGGGCAGTACGGCCCGCACGCCCAGGAAGGCGCCGGTCAGGTTGACCGCCAGCTGCCGGTCCCAGTCCGCCGGCGAGGCCAGGTCGGCGGGCGCGTGCAGCCCTTGCAGGGCGGCGTTGCCGACCAGGGCGTCCACCGGGCCGTACCGCTGCCGCGCGGCCCGTACGGCGCGCTGCCAGTGCTCCTCGCGCGCCACGTCGCAGTGCTCGTACGAGGCCCGGCCGCCGAGGGCGCGGATGCGGCGGGCGGTGCGCTCGCCCCGCTCGTCGTCGATGTCCAGGAGCAGCACCTGCGCGCCCTCGGCGGCCAGCCGGTCAGCGGTGGCGGCGCCGATCCCGGCGGCGGCGCCGGTCACCAGGACCGTGCGCCCCGGGAACCGCGCGCCGTCCGGTGCCCCGGAGGGCCGCCGGTGCCCGTGCCGTCCCTCGTGCCCTTGCTGGCCCCGCGGGCCGTGCTGGCTCATGGCGGCGATCCAAGCCCACCGGGCGGGTGCCCGGCAAGGGGACATGGCGGGCCGGGGCCGTACCGCCGTCAGCCCGGAGTGTTGTCGAACGGGGCCGTCAACTGGCGCAGCAGTCCGGCGAGTTCGCCGCGCTGCTGGTGGGACAGCTCGGCGAGGATCGCCCGCTCCTGGGTGAGCAGTCCGGCCAGCGACTCGTCCGCCGCCTCGCGCCCCTCCGGCGTGAGCCGGACCAGCACGCCGCGCCGGTCGCTGGGATCGGGCAGCCGCTCGACCAGGCCCTTCTTCGCGAGCCGGTCGATACGGTTGGTCATCGTGCCGGAGGTGACCAGGGTCTGGGTCAGCAGCGCGCCGGGGGACAGCTGGTACGGGGCCCCCGCGCGGCGCAGCGCGGTGAGCACGTCGAATTCCCAGGGCTCCAGGCCGACCTCGGAGAAGGCGAGGCGGCGTGCGCGGTCGAGGTGTCTGGCCAGCCTGCTGATGCGGCTGAGGACCTCAAGCGGTTCCACGTCGAGGTCCGGGCGCTCCCGGCGCCATGCTGCGACCAGTCGGTCGACCTCGTCCTCCATGGCGATCAGTGTAGTTGGTCTGTCGATGTGAAGTCTCTTGACGTCAAGATATATTTCCGTGGACGATTGGGCATCGTCGGCGATGGGCTCACGCCGCGCTCGCGTGGCCTGTACCAACCCTGCATCCGCTGAAGGGGTTCGAACATGCACGTCGCACCAACCTGGGATCCGCAGCAGTATCTGCGCCACGCCGGACACCGCACGCGCCCGTTCCACGACCTGCTCGCCCGCATACCCGAGCTGCCCAACCGGAACCGCCCCGCCCGCATCGCCGATCTGGGCTGCGGCCCCGGCAACGTCACCGTCCAGCTCGCCGACCGCTGGCCGGACGCGCACATCACCGGCCTGGACAGCTCAGCGGACATGCTCAAGGAGGCCGAGACGTACGCCGGCCCCACCCCCGGCGGCGGCCACCTCGACTTCGGGCCCGCCGACGCCACCCACTGGCGCCCGGAAGAACCGTTCGACCTGATCGTCTCCAACGCGGCACTGCAATGGGTCCCCAACCACCCCGAATCCCTCCCGGCCTGGATCGACGGCCTCACCCCCGGCGGCACGCTCGCCTTCCAGGTCCCCGGCAACTTCACCTCGCCCAGCCACGCCCTGCTCGGCGACCTGTGCGACGAACCCCAATGGCGCGACCGCCTCGCCGGCCACGGCCGCCGCTTCGTCCACATCCTCGACCCCACCGCCTACCTGGAACGCCTCACCGCGCTCGGCTGCGCGGTGGACGCCTGGGAGACCACCTACGTCCAGCTCCTCCAGGGCGAGGACCCGGTCCTCGACTGGGTCAAGGGCACCGCCCTGCGCCCCGTACTGACCGCCCTGGAGGACGACCCGGCGGCCCGCGACGAATTCCTCTGCCAGTACCGCGACCTGCTCCGCAAGTCCTACCCGCCCGGCCCGCACGGCACGGTCTTCCCGTTCCGCCGCATATTCGTGGTGGCCCGCACAGAACGCTGACCCCCTGAGGTGAAGCCATGATCACCGGCCTCGACCACATCCAGCTCGCCGCCCCACCCGGCAGCGAAGCCGCCCTGCGCGCCTTCTACGGCGGCGTCCTGGGCCTACGGGAGATCCCCAAGCCCCCGCGCCTGGCCGCCCGAGGCGGATGCTGGTTCGAGGCCGGCCCGACCACCCAGCTCCACCTCGGCATCGACCCCGGATTCCACCCCGCCCCCAAGGCCCACCCGGCCTTCCGCGTCACCGCCATCCACACCTACGCCCAGCGCCTCCTCACCCACGGCGTGCCCGTGACCTGGGACGGAGACCTGCCCGACCACGACCGCTTCTACGCCCACGACCCGGTCGGCAACCGCCTGGAATTCCTGGAGCACCGGGCCGAGCAGTGACCGGCCCGGACCCTGCCTACGGAATGGGAACCGTATGGGGCAGGGTGCCGGGAAACACCTGCATAAAATCCTCCTCGGGCGTGACCACGACCGTGCCCCACGACCCGTCGGTGAAGCCGAACTGGACATCCAGGCCGGTGTTCCTGCGGCGCGTCCAGGCCAGACAACCGCGGTCGAAGCAGGCACCAAGCTGCACCGTGTCACGGCCGGTGGCCGCCCGCATGACGCTGAATCCCCCACGAACCGCTCGTCCCGGGGCAGAGCCGCAACGATCTTCTGTTCCAGGTCGGGCCGCACGGGTCGTTCTCCTCAGAAGGACGGGGCAGGCCGGACACGGGTGTTCCGCCGGCCGGGACACGGACGGGATTCTCGGTTCAGCCGAAGGCCGAGATGGGTGAGGATTTACGGAATGGGGTCCCGGTGGCTGAGCGTTCCCGGGAAATACTTGAGGAAATCGGCCTCGTCGGACGAAAAGAGTCCCCCAGGACCCGTCGGAAAATCCGAACTGCATCTCGTTCTTCGGCTCGTGACGCCGGGTCCACGCCAGGACATCGTGCGGGAAGGAGGCACCCAGCTCGACGGCCTCGCCCAGCCCGCCACGGACACGCCGGTACTGGACGTAGACGAAACGCAGACAGACATCGGTGACGGCGACGACAGCGGCCGCCCCGGTCTTGGACTGCGGCTGCCCGGCGATCAGGAACTGCCCGGCCAGGCTGTCCCACCCGCCGAAGGACGACTCCTTGTTCTTCTGGCGCTTGCCCCGCAGCGCAGGCCCCTCGATGGAAACGCCCCGCTGCCGGGAAGGCACGTCGGTGGTGAACATGCGAAAAGCCGGGAAAAGAAGCGAGCCCAGCCGTCCCCCTCCTTCTCCCGCCCCACCAGCACCCTGGGCCGCCGCGAATCCGGCGCACTGCTGCTCCCGCCCACCGACTGAACGCCAGCGAACGAGAGACCCCGAACCCCGCGACGAGCCGCTCGCCCGGCGGCAGCACGGCAAGAACCTTCTGTTCGAGCTCGGGGGTCACGACTGGGAATTCCTTGGGCGTCGGGAATCGCGACGGCAGGCTCTGAAAGGTACCGGGCGTTTCAACGGTAAGGAGCTACCAGAGGTGGCAGGGATTACGGGCCGAGCCTTCGGTTCAGGAGCGGCGGTGGCCTATCAGGCGGGGTTTCGGTTCCAGGCCGTCCAGGCCGTGCCAGGCGAGGTTGACCAGGTGGGCGGCCACCTCGGCCTTCTTCGGTTTGCGGACGTCCAGCCACCACTGGCCGGTCAGGGCGACCATGCCGACCAGGGCCTGCGCGTACAGGGGGGCCAGCTTCGGGTCGAAGCCGCGGGCCTTGAACTCCAGGCCCAGGATGTCCTCGACCTGGGTGGCGATGTCGCTGATCAGCGACGCGAAGGTGCCGGTGGACTGGGCGACGGGGGAGTCGCGGACCAGGATGCGGAAGCCGTCCGTGTACGTCTCGATGTAGTCCAGGAGCGCGAACGCGGCCTGTTCGAGGAGTTCGCGGGGGTGGCCGGCGGTCAGGGCGCCGGTGACCATGTCCAGCAGCTGCCGCATCTCGCGGTCCACCACCACCGCGTACAGCCCTTCCTTGCCGCCGAAGTGCTCGTAGACCACCGGTTTGGAGACACCGGCCTTGGCGGCGATCTCCTCGACCGAGGTGCCCTCGAAGCCGCGTTCCGCGAAGAGGGTGCGACCGATGTCGAGCAGCTGCTCGCGGCGCTCCGCTCCCGTCATCCGCACCCTGCGGGTGCGCCGGGTGCCCGCGCCGGAGGGGGCCTTGCCCTGTTTGTCGTTCACGCTGCTGCCGTCGATCGCCACCCGTCAATCATGCCTTCCCCCGCTATCCCCGCCCGGCACCCCCGCGCCCGGCCCCGTCCAGCCGCTTGGCGTCCAGCCGCGCGGCGCTCGGCCAGCGTACGTCGTACGCCCAGCCGGCCTTCTCGAACCAGCGGATCAGGCGGGCGCTGGAGTCCAGCTGCCCCCGCATGACGCCGTGCCGCGCGCTCGTCGGGTCGGCGTGGTGCAGGTTGTGCCACGACTCGCCGCAGGAGAGCACCGCCAGCCACCAGACGTTGCCGGACCGGTCGCGGGACTTGAACGGGCGCTTGCCGACCGCGTGGCAGATGGAGTTGATCGACCACGTGACGTGGTGGAGCAGGGCGACGCGGACCAGGGAGCCCCAGAAGAACGCGGTGGCGGCGCCCTGCCAGGACATCGTGACCAGGCCGCCGATCAGCGGCGGGGTCAGCAGGGAGACGACCGTCCACAGGACGAACTGGCGGGAGATCCGGCGGATCGTGTCGTCCTTGATCAGGTCCGGAGCGAACTTGTGCTGCGGCGTCTGCTCCTCGTCGAACATCCATCCGATGTGGGCCCACCACAGGCCCTTCATGAGGGCCGGCACCGTCTCACCGAACCGCCAGGGCGAGTGCGGGTCGCCCTCCGCGTCGGAGAACTTGTGGTGCTTGCGGTGATCCGCCACCCAGCGCACCAGCGGCCCCTCCACCGCCAGTGACCCCATGACCGCCAGCACGATCCGCAGCGGGCGCTTCGCCTTGAAGGCGCCATGGGTGAAGTACCGGTGGAAGCCGATCGTGATGCCGTGGCAGCCGATGAAGTACATCGCCGCCAGCAGCGCGAGATCGAGCCAGCTCACCCCCCAGCCCCAGGCCAGCGGCACCGCGGCCAGCAGCGCCACGAAGGGCACGGTGATGAAGAGCAGCAGGGTGATCTGCTCGACCGAGCGTTTGCTGTCGCTGCCGAGCGTCGCGGACGGCAGCGGGGTGCCGGCCTCGGCGGGTTTCGGAGTCTCTTCGATGACTTCGGGGCTCACGGTCATAGGGCGTCCCTCGTCGGGGGCTCGGGGGCACGGTTACGGCTACGGGACCGTAACCTACGGTCTCGTAAGTATGGCAGCGCCGACGGCACGGGCAAGGGTCCGACAGGTCGGTAACGAGTGACCGAATTGCGGCAGAACAAGCCGACCGAGCGGTGCAAGTTCCGTCACATCCGGTCAACGACCAGGTGTGAGCACCGCCCGCGGCAGGTAGGTCCCACAGAACGGACAGGGTGATCCGCCGACCGCGCGGAGACCTATCCTGGGGAACGTCGGACAGCGCGGTCCGCGAACCTCCCCCGGCCAGCCGCCAGGGGAACCCCCTGCAAGCCCGGACGTGCTCAGATCACGAAGATCACTGCAAGGAGCCGCACCTGTGAGCAGTGCCGACATCACCCCCGCCGCGAACGACGAGCGCACCGGCGGCCCGGCCGCCGACGCCGCCCGCGACAACGGCCGGCTGCGCGCCGACATCCGCCGCCTCGGCGACCTCCTCGGCGAGACCCTCGTCCGCCAGGAAGGCCGGGAACTGCTGGACCTCGTCGAACAGGTGCGCGCCCTGACCCGCTCCGACGGCGAGGCCGCCGCCCGGCTCCTCGGCGAAACCGACCTGGCCACCGCCGCCAAGCTGGTCCGCGCCTTCTCCACCTACTTCCACCTCGCCAACGTCACCGAGCAGGTCCACCGCGGCCGCGAACTGCGCGCCCGGCGCGCCGCCGAAGGCGGCATCCTCGCCCGCACCGCCGACATGCTCAAGGACGCCGACCCCGAGCACCTGCGCGCCACCGCCGCCAACCTCGGCGTACGGCCCGTCTTCACCGCCCACCCCACCGAGGCCGCCCGCCGCTCCGTCCTCACCAAGCTCCGCAAGGTCGCCGAACTCCTCGACCGTACGGACGCCACCGAACGCCGCCGCGCCGACCTCCGCCTCGCCGAGAACATCGACCTCATCTGGCAGACCGACGAACTGCGCGTCGCCCGCCCCGAGCCCACCGACGAGGCCCGCAACGCCATCTACTACCTCGACGAACTCGGCCGCGGCGCCGTCGGCGACGTCCTGGAGGACCTCGCCGCCGAACTCGAACGCGCCGGCACCGAGCTGCCCCCCGGCACCCGCCCGCTGACCTTCGGCACCTGGATCGGCGGCGACCGCGACGGCAACCCCAACGTCACCCCCCAGGTCACCTGGGACGTGCTGATCCTCCAGCACGAACACGGCATCACCGACGCCCTCGAACACATCGACGAGCTGCGCGGCGCCCTGTCCAACTCCATCCGCAACTGCGGCGCCACCGAGGAACTCCTCGCCTCCCTCCAGCAGGACCTCGACGCGCTCCCCGAGATCAGCCCCCGCTACAAGCGCCTGAACGCCGAGGAGCCCTACCGCCTCAAGGCCACCTGCATCCGCCAGAAGCTCGTCAACACCCGCGAACGCCTGGCCAACGACACCCCCCACGTCCCCGGTCGCGACTACCTCGGCACCGCCGGCCTCCTCGACGACCTCACCCTCATCCAGACCTCGCTGCGCGAACACCGCGGCGGCCTCGTCGCCGACGGCCGCCTGGAGCGCACGATCCGCACCATCGCCGCCTTCGGCCTCCAGCTCGCCACCATGGACGTCCGCGAACACGCCGACGCCCACCACCACGCCCTCGGCCAGCTCTTCGACCGCCTCGGCGAGGAATCCTGGCGCTACGCCGACATGCCGCGCGACTACCGCCGCAAGCTCCTCGCCAAGGAACTGCGCTCGCGCCGCCCCCTCGCCCCCAGCCCCGCCCCCCTGGACGAGGCCGGCGCCAAGACCCTGGGCGTCTTCCGCACCATCCTCAAGGCCAAGGAGACCTTCGGCCCCGAGGTCGTCGAGTCCTACATCATCTCCATGTGCCAGGGCTCCGACGACGTCTTCGCCGCCACCGTCCTGGCCCGCGAGGCCGGCCTCATCGACCTGCACGCCGGCTGGGCCAAGATCGGCATCGTGCCGCTGCTGGAGACCACCGACGAGCTCAAGATCGCCGACCAGCTCCTCGACGAAATGCTCGCCGACCCCTCCTACCGGCGCCTGGTCGCCCTGCGCGGCGACGTCCAGGAGGTCATGCTCGGCTACTCCGACTCCTCCAAGTTCGGCGGCATCACCACCAGCCAGTGGGAGATCCACCGCGCCCAGCGCCTGCTGCGCGACGTCGCCCACCGGCACGGCGTACGCCTGCGCCTCTTCCACGGCCGCGGCGGCACCGTCGGCCGCGGCGGCGGCCCCTCCCACGACGCGATCCTCGCCCAGCCCTACGGCACCCTCGAAGGCGAGATCAAGGTCACCGAACAGGGCGAGGTCATCTCCGACAAGTACCTGGTCCCCTCCCTCGCCCGGGAGAACCTGGAACTGACCGTCGCCGCCACCCTCCAGGCCTCCGCGCTGCACACCGCGCCCCGCCAGTCCGACGAGGCCCTCGCCCGCTGGGACGCCGCCATGGAGACCGTCTCCGACGCCGCCCACGGCGCCTACCGCCGGCTCGTCGAGGACCCCGATCTGCCCGCGTACTTCTTCGCGTCCACCCCGGTCGACCAGCTCGCCGAACTCCACCTCGGCTCCCGGCCCTCCCGCCGCCCCGACTCCGGCGCCGGCCTCGACGGCCTGCGGGCCATCCCCTGGGTCTTCGGCTGGACCCAGTCCCGCCAGATCGTCCCCGGCTGGTACGGCGTCGGCACGGGCCTGAAGGCCGCCCGCGAAGCCGGACTCGACGTCGTCCTCGACGAGATGCACGAGCACTGGCACTTCTTCCGCAACTTCCTGTCCAACGTCGAGATGACGCTGGCCAAGACCGACCTGCGGATCGCCCAGCACTACGTAGACACCCTCGTCCCCGACGAACTGAAGCACGTCTTCGACACGATCAGGGCCGAGCACGAACTGACCGTCCAGGAAGTCCTGCGCATCACGGGCGAGGACGAACTGCTCGACTCCAACCCCGTCCTCAAGCAGACCTTCCGCATCCGGGACGCCTACCTGGACCCGATCTCCTACCTCCAGGTGTCACTGCTCCACCGGCAGCGCGCCGCGGCCGAACGCGGCGAGGAGGCCGACCCGGTGCTGGCCAGGGCACTGCTCCTCACCGTGAACGGCGTGGCGGCGGGCCTGCGCAACACGGGGTGAGACCCGGCGGTCGGCCCGGGCGGGACCCGGGCCGGCCGTCCGACAACTCCAGGCGTGCGCGTACGGCCCCACCGCCTGCGCGTACGGCCTCACAACGCCGCGAACGTGGCCCCCAACAACACCGCCCCCAGCGCCCCCATCAGCCCCATACGGGCGACGAGCAGCAGCCCGTAAGCACTCTCACCCAGCCGGCGGGTGCGGCTGCGCTTCTTGACCGTACGGCTGCGCGACGTGGTACGCGGACTGCTCTTGGGCATGGCGGCGATCCTTGGCCATATGACTGTCCGCGGTCAACCTGGAGCCGGTCCCTCAGCCCCCGGGTCGCCGCCCGTCACGAGTTGTACGTACTCTGCGCCCGCTCCAGACCGTCCACGATCAGCCCCTCCACCGCGTCCGCCGCCCGGTCCACGAAGTAGTCCAGCTCCTTGCGCTCCGCACCCGAGAAGTCCTTCAGCACGAAATCCGCCACCTGCATACGGCCCGGCGGACGGCCGATGCCGAAACGCACCCGGTGATAATCCGGACCCAGCGACTTCGTGATCGACTTCAGCCCGTTGTGGCCGTTGTCCCCGCCACCCAGCTTCAGCCGCAGCACCCCGTAATCGATGTCCATCTCGTCATGGACCGCGATGATGTTGCCGACCGGCACCTTGTAGAAATCCCGCAGCGCCGTCACCGGGCCGCCCGACAGATTCATGTACGTCATCGGCTTGGCGACCACCACCCGGCGGCTCCCCGGCCCCGGCGGACCGATCCGCCCCTCCACGACCTGCGCCCGCGCCTTGTGCGCCTTGAACCGCCCCCGCATCCGCTCCGCGAGCAGATCCGCCACCATGAACCCCACGTTGTGGCGGTTGGCCGCGTACTCCGGGCCCGGGTTGCCCAGCCCCGCGACCAGCCAGGGACCCTCAGCGTCCGTCGTCATCCTCATGTCTCCTTGCAGCCACCGGACCGGCCGGCCCCGTGAAACGACTCGACCGCCGCCCGCACGCACGGTGCGGGGCGGCGGTCGAGACAGTAACCCGTGTTACGGAAGCGATCAGCCCTCGGCGGACTCGTCGCCCTCGGCCGCCGCCGGCGCCTCGGCCTGCGCCGCGACGACCTGGAGCACCACGGTCTCCTCGTCGATCGCCAGCGTCGAACCGGCCGGCAGGGTGATGTCCTTGGCGTGCACCGAGTCACCGGCGTCCAGGCCCGCCACGGAGACGGTCACCGACTCCGGGATGTGGGTGGCCTCGGCCTCCAGCGGCAGGGTGTTCAGCAGGTGCTCCAGCAGGTTGGCACCCGGCGCCAGGTCGCCCTCGGTGTGGATCGGGATCTCGACGGTGACCTTCTCGCCCTTGCGCACGGCCAGGAAGTCCACGTGGACCAGGAAGCCGCGGATCGCCTCACGCTGCACGGCCTTGGGGATGACCAGCATGCTCTCGCCGTCCATCTCCAGACGGATCAGCGCGTTCGGGGTCTTCAGGGCCATCATCAGCGCGTGGTTGTAGATGGCGATGTGCTTCGGCGCGTCGCCGTGGCCGTACACCACGCAGGGGACCATGTCCTCGCGGCGGGAACGGCGGGCGGCACCCTTACCGAAGTCGGTACGGATCTTGGCTTCGAGCTTGACCTCGGCCATGTGGCACTCCTCGTAGTCGGCGCGGTCGACGGACGACCGGACGGATCTGTGGGGCGTCACCCGGCCCACGACAGACCTGCTACGAAGAGCGCGTCGATAACGGACCGCCGCACCACAGAAAAGTGCGGCCTCCCTCGCCGAGCAACTCCATGAGTCTACCCGGCGGGGAGGCCGCCCCCAAAGTCGATCTCCGCGGCCCGGCCGGGCTACGGAATCCGGCTCACTGCTCCTCGAAGAGGCTGGTCACCGAGCCGTCCTCGAACACCTCACGGATCGCCCGCGCGATCGTCGGCGCCATCGACAGCACCGTGATCTTGTCCAGCTCCAGCTCGGACGGCGTGGGCAGGGTGTTGGTGAAGACGAACTCGCTGACCTTCGAGTTCTTCAGCCGGTCCGCCGCCGGACCGGACAGGATGCCGTGCGTGGCCGTCACGATGACGTCCGCGGCACCGTTGGCGAACAGCGCCTCCGCCGCGGCACAGATCGTGCCACCGGTGTCGATCATGTCGTCGACCAGGACGCAGACCCGGTCCTTCACATCACCGACGACCTCGTGGACGGTGACCTGGTTCGCCACGTCCTTGTCCCGGCGCTTGTGCACGATCGCCAGCGGCGCGTCCAGCCGGTCGCACCAGCGGTCCGCGACCCGCACCCGGCCCGCGTCCGGCGAGACCACCGTCAGCTTCTCGCGGTCCACCTTGGCGCCCACGTAGTCCGCCAGCACCGGCAGCGCGAACAGGTGGTCCACCGGGCCGTCGAAGAAGCCCTGGATCTGGTCCGTGTGCAGGTCGACCGTGACGATCCGGTCCGCACCCGCGCACTTCAGCAGGTCCGCGATCAGACGGGCCGAGATCGGCTCCCGGCCGCGGTGCTTCTTGTCCTGACGGGCGTACCCGTACGACGGGATGACCACGGTGATGCTGCGGGCCGAGGCCCGCTTCAGCGCATCGATCATGATCAGCTGTTCCATGATCCACTTGTTGATGGGAGCCGTGTGGCTCTGCATCAAGAAGCAGTCCGCACCACGCGCCGACTCCTGGTAACGGACGTAGATCTCTCCGTTGGCGAAGTCGAACGCCTTGGTCGGGACCAGCCCGACACCCAGCTGGTGGGCGACCTCCTCAGCCAGCTCTGGGTGGGCGCGGCCGGAGAAGAGCATCAGCTTCTTCTCGCCGGTCGTCTTGATCCCGGTCACAGCAAATCTCCTCGAATCCTGTTTGCGTGCGCTTATCACGGTACGCCCCGCACGGCGCACCCGAGCACGATCACTGCTCGCCGTCGGACTCCTGGCCAGCAGCAGACGCAGCCTGCGCGGCGGCGCTTCCGGGACGCTTGCGGGCGACCCAACCCTCGATATTCCGCTGCTGGCCGCGCGCGACCGCCAGCGAACCCGGGGGCACATCCTTGGTGATGACCGAGCCGGCCGCGGTGTACGCGCCGTCCCCGACCGTGACAGGAGCCACAAACATGTTGTCCGAGCCGGTCCGGCAGTGCGACCCGATCGTGGTGTGGTGCTTCGCCTCGCCGTCGTAGTTCACGAACACGCTCGCCGCGCCGATGTTGGTGAACTCACCGATCGTGGCGTCCCCCACATACGACAGGTGCGGCACCTTCGTGCCCTCGCCCACCGACGCGTTCTTCATCTCCACGTACGCACCGGCCTTCGACTTCGGCCCCAGATCCGTACCCGGACGCAGATACGCGTACGGCCCCACGCTCGCACCCGGACCGACCTTCGCGCCGTCCGCGACCGTGAACGACACCTTCGCGCCCTCGCCGACCGACGTGTCCTTCAGCCGCGCGTCCGGACCCACCTCGGCGTGCGCCGCCACGTGCGTACCGCCCAGCAGCTGCGTACCCGGGTGGACCGTGGCGTCCGGCTCGAACGTCACCGTCACGTCCACCCACGTCGTCGCCGGGTCCACGACCGTCACACCGCTCAGCATCGCGCGGTGCAGCAGCCGCTCGTTCAGCAGCCGGCGGGCCTCGGCGAGCTGCACCCGGTTGTTGATCCCCAGGATCTCCCGGTGGTCGTCCGCCACCGCGGCACCCACCCGGTGCCCGGCCTCCCGCAGGATCCCCAGCACATCGGTGAGGTACTCCTCACCCTGGCTGTTGTCCGTACGCACCTTGCCCAGCGCGTCGGTCAGCAGCTGCGCGTCGAACGCGAACACGCCGGAGTTGATCTCGCGGATCGCGCGCTGCGCGTCCGTGGCGTCCTTGTGCTCGACGATCGCGGTGACCGCGCCGGTGTTCTCGTCGCGGACGATCCGGCCGTAGCCGGTCGCGTCCGGGACCTCGGCGGACAGCACGGTGACGGCGTTGCCGTCGGCGGCGTGGGTGTCACCCAGCTTCTTGAGGGTCTCGCCGGTCAGCAGCGGGGTGTCGCCACAGACGACGATCACGGTGCCGTCGAGGGTGACACCGCTCCCGCTCAGCTCCTCCAGGCCCATGCGGACGGCGTGGCCGGTGCCGTTCTGCTCGTGCTGGACCGCGGTGCGCACATCCGGGTCGATCTCGGCGAGGTGCCCGCCGACCTGCTCACGGGCGTGACCGACGACCACGACGAGGTGCTCGGGGGCCAGCTCGCGGGAGGCGGCGACGACGTGCCCCACGAGGGAGCGACCGCAGATCGCGTGCAGAACCTTCGGGGTCGTCGACTTCATGCGGGTGCCCTCACCCGCTGCGAGAACGACGACGGCGGCCGGGCGGTTGGCGCTCACGGGATGCCCTTCGGCTTCTTCGGGTGGTGGACACCCGAAGGATACCGGTGCGGTTTGCGGCCGAAACGCGGGCGGGTCCCGACCTCCGGTCGGGACCCGAACTTGGCTTTGCTCCCCTGCCAGGACTCGAACCCGGAACGATCGGACCAAAACCGACAGTGTTGCCCATTACACCACAGGGGAGTGTATAAGCGGTCAAACCGGACATTTCCTCAGGCTGCCCGCTCGGCACCCAACACTATGCCGCACCAAGAGCCTTCGATGCGACGGTAGAGGTCCGCACTTTGCCGGACTCGGACGACGAGGCAGCCGTGATACGTCTC
Organism: Streptomyces sp. NPDC018019; assembly: GCF_044327805.1. NCBI lineage: Bacteria > Bacillati > Actinomycetota > Actinomycetes > Kitasatosporales > Streptomycetaceae > Streptomyces > Streptomyces sp. NPDC018019. The sequence continues at coordinate 526,155 of NZ_JBIRGD010000001.1, forward strand.
GCCCACGTTCTTGCGGACCGTCTTCGGGTTGTGCTTCTTCAGCGTTGTTTTGGCGAAGGTGTCGGCCTCCACGCCGACCAGATCCGCCCAGAATTGCTCGGCGGCCCCCACGTCGGCGGACTCGTGGATATGCACGCGGAACTGCAACCGCTCTGGCGCGACGTCGAGAAGGGAGAGCCATGCGAGGAAGAGCCGGATCATGCCCGGATCGCTATTGGTGAAGGTCACGCGCTCTTGGGGATGGTGAGGCTTGCTCTTCGCACCCTCCGCCCAGTAGAGCCCCACCCCGACGAGGAACAGCTCCCGGTCGCTCATGGTGCCGACCGCATCGGCCGCTTCGCGCTTCGCCTGCTGCCGTTCCTCGCCACGGCGGCGCAGCGTCTCCTCCCAGCCGCGTTTGGCGATGGCGGACGCCTGCTCGCTGGTGCGCCTGGGTGGCCGGGGCATGTCCCGGACCCACAGGGAGATCGAGCTCTTCGACACTCCCAGCTCGACCTGGATCGCGTCGTAGGTCATGCCTTGTGCTCGCAGCTCCCGCGCCTTCGCCCGCAAGTCGTCCTTCGTCGTTCGGGCGGCGGGTCCAGTCGGGAGGGGGTTCGCCTTCCAGGAGGCGGTTGAGGATGTCGTTGTTGTGGATGTGGAGGCGGTCACGGATCTGGCGGCGGCTCAGGCCCGCGCGCCGGAGTGTGACGGCCTGGTCGCGCAGGGACTCGAAGTCCGCTCGTGTGTGGTGGTGCATGCGCTCAGCTTCGGGCCGGGCGGTGTACACAGGGGTCGAAAATGTGGGCGATTCAATAGTTCGAGGGAATACGATCCGGTACCGGTCCGTAACGGTGCACTCGCATGCAGAGCGCTCGACGGAAAAACGCCTGCGGGCGCCCGTAGGCTGGTCGGTATGACCGCAACGGGGGCAATCGAAGCAACGGGTGCGAGGGACGCGCCCGCCGGGCCGTGGTGGTGGCCACGGCGGCGGAGCGTGGTGCTGGACGTGTCGCTGGCCGTCGTCTCGACGCTGGAGACCGTGCTCGAAGGACTGGACTTCGCCGGCGACTCCGGGCTGCCGTCCGTGGTGGGACTGCTGCTCGGGCTGGTCGTGGGCCCCGTACTGCTGCTGCGGCGCCGCTGGCCGGTCGCCGTGGTGCTGGTGTCGGTCGCGGTGACGCCGACGCAGATGGGCGCGCTGCTGAGCGTGGTGGGCCTGTATTCGCTGGCGGTCTCGGACGTGCCGCGCCGGGTGATCGGGCTGCTGGCCGGGATGTCGGTGATCGGGACGCTGGTCAGCAGCTTGTTCACGATCAAGCAGGACGTGGCGGGCGAGCCGGATTTCAACCCGCCGATGTGGTTCCTGGTGCTGATGGCGGCGGCGGTGGCGCTGGTCGTGACGGCGCCGCCGGTGCTGTGGGGGCTGTACGTCGGTGCCCGGCGCCGCCTGGTGGAGAGCCTGCGGGAGCGGGCGGACGGGCTGGAGCGGGAACTGTCGCTGCTGGCCGACCGGGCGGAGGAGCGGGCCGAGTGGGCCCGTAACGAGGAGCGCACCCGGATCGCGCGGGAGATGCACGACGTGGTGGCGCACCGGGTGAGCCTGATGGTGGTGCATGCGGCGGCGTTGCAGGCGGTGGCGTTGAAGGACCCGGAGAAGGCGTCGCGGAACGCGGGTCTGGTGGGGGACATGGGCCGGCAGGCGCTGACCGAGCTGCGGGAGATGCTGGGTGTGCTGCGGACGGGGGAGGGCGCGTCGGGGCGGTCGTCGGTGCCGTCGGACGAGCCGGAGCGGCTGGTGGCGGTGGCGTCCCAGGCCAAGGTGAAGGCGGAGCCGGGCGCGCGGGCCGCGGAGGCGTCGCGGCCTGGTGGGTCCGGTGGGGCGAGTGGTGCTGGAGCGCGTTCCGAGGCGTCGGTGCGGGCGGCCGAGGCCGGTGCCGGGTCCGGTGACCGGGCGCGGGGTGGTGCCGCGGTGGTGACGAAGGAGCCGGAGGGCGAGGGCCCGTCGCTGGCGGAGCTGGGCGATCTGGTGGGGCAGTCGCGGGCGGCCGGTATGGCGGTGGAGCTGTCGGTGGACGGTGCGGCCGGCGAGGGCGGTTATCCGTCGGGGGTGGAGCAGACGGTGTACCGGGTGGTGCAGGAGGCGCTGACGAACGTGCACAAGCATGCGCCGGGCGCCCGGGCCCGGGTGCGGCTTGCGCACCGCGAGGGGGAGGTCGCGGTGCAGGTGGAGAACGGTCCGTCGGCGGGTGGTGCGACGGATGTCGGGCTGCCGAGCGGTGGCAACGGCCTGGTCGGTATGCGGGAGCGGGTGACCGGGCTGGGCGGGGTGTTCGTGTCGGGGCCGACGGAGTCGGGTGGTTTCCGGGTGTCGGCGGTGCTGCCGGGGTGGCAGGGGGCCGAGGCGGAGCGGTAGAGGGCCGAGGTGTGGCGGTAAGGGGTGCTGGAGCGGGGGCCGGTGGACCATTGACTCGGTGGACCGGTGGACCGGTGACCCGATGGCCCGGTGGACTGGTGGTCCATCGGCCCGCAGGCCCGATGCCGCGCGGCCCGACGGTGAGGCGGCCCGACGGTGCGGCGGCTCGAATCCCGGGCGGCCCGGAACCGAGGCTCCCCGGACCCAGGCGGCCCGAGGGGGAGGACGGCCCCTGGCGGCCCGAGGGTGAGGTAGGCCCCCAGGCGGCCCGAGACGGAGGCCCCCGGACCCAGTCGGGCCTCAGGCGTCCCGGACCGGAGGCGGATGGCCGGGCCCGGCTCCCGTACGTACGGCGTCCGCGTCACCCCCGGCCCCGGCCCCCCGGCCCCGGCTCCAGCCCCCCGGGCTCCAGCCCCCCGGCCCCGCTTCCCTCAGCCCCGGTGCTCCGGAGCCGCCGGGCTGAGCCGGGTGGGGCGGGTGCCGAGGACGAGGGTGTTCAGGGCCTGGTCGATGTCGGGGCCGAGGTACCAGTCGCCGGTGTGGTCGAGGCTGTAGACGCGGCCTTCGGCGTCGATGGCGAGGACGGCCTGGCCACCGGCTTCCTGGCCGAGCGGGGCGACGTGGGTCTCCAGGGCGCGGCCGAGGTCGCCGAGGGTGCGGGCGAGGTGGAGGCCGTGCAGCGGGTCGAGGGTGAAAGGGGTGGGGGCGATGTGGCGGCCCGGCCCGGTGGGGTTGATGTCCAGGCCGCCGAATTCGGCCCACGCCTCGACGGCGGCCGGGAAGACGGTGTGCCGGTGGCCGGCCGGGGAGGTGTGGGCGCGCAGGGCGTCGGCCCAGCGTTCGGCCTGCGGCATGTCCCAGCGGCCGGGGCGCCAGCCGGCGTCCTGGAGGGCCGCGTCGACGGCGACGGGGAAGCGGGTCGCCGCGCTGCGGTCGTAGTCGTAGACCGGGGCGACGGTCGCTGCGGAGTCCGCGGACGGTGCGGTGGGGGGCATGGTGCTGGTCAGCTCCCTGCGTGCGTACCGATGGGCATGACGCCGAAGAAGGCGAGGAGGGCGTCGCAGGAGCGACAGGGGGGAGCGTAGCTGCCGTGCAGGGGGTCGCCGTCCTCGCGGATGTGCCGGGCGGTGAGTTTGGAGTGTTTCAGGGAGCGGCGGGCTTCTCCGTTGGTGAGGGGTTTGCGGGAGGCGCGTTTGCCGCGGTTGGCCTCGACGGCGGTCAGGTGCCGGCTGAGCAGGACCGCTTCGGGGCAGCGTCCGGTGAAGCGTTCGCGCTGGGCGGTGGCGAGCGTGTCGAGGAAGTCCTGCACGAGGTGGTGGAGCACGGGGGGCTGTTCGGCCTTGCTCGCGGTGCAGGTGAGGGTGCGTCCGCGTACGGACAGGGCGGCGCCGACGGTGGGGAGGATGCCGTCGCGGCGGTGGCGGAGGGCGGGCGGGCGGTCGTCGTCCGCGGTGCCGCTCCAGCCGACGCGGGGGTCTCCCGTGGCGGCGGTCTGGTGGTGTGCCGTGGTGCGCATGGTCAGTGCTTTTCCCTCCCCGATTCCCCGGGACGCCGGAGGTCCCCCGCAAGGGTAGGGGGAGGGTCAGCCTGCCAAATGCCCCGGGTGCTGGGGAAGTCGGGTGTGCTGTCGGTGATGTCACGGTTGGGTCCGGGTCCGGTACCGGTCCGGTGCGGGGCGGCGGACGGGTGCGCGGTGGGGGCGTGCGGTGAAGTGGGCGTGGTGCGGGGGCGGTTGGGGTGGTGGCGGCGGGTGGGCGGCCGACGTGGGCGGGAGAGCCCGTTGCGGCACGGCATAGGCTGTGCCCAGTAGCCGGAATCAGCCAGGGAGCACCGCCATGACGTCAGGTCGGCACGGGCTGGGGGTACCTCCCGGCCCTCAGGCCGCGGGCCACGCCGCGCCACCGAACACGGCTTATGCCGGGCAGGTGGTGCACTTCCCGGATCCGGTCCGTGCCGCGCGGTATCCCCGGGGGGTGCCGGTGGACGGGCGCGGGTTCCCGGACTTCTCGTCGTACGCGCGGGCGGCCGCGGAGATCGCGGAGCCGCCGGAGGGTTTCGGCGTGGACGAGCTGCGGCTGACGGACTACGTGTCGGCGAACGTGGCGCTGCACGCGCAGGGGCACGAGCTGTGGGAGGACGTGCCGCCGGTGGCGACGCCGCACGGCTGGACGTGGCACCACGTGGCGGGTACGCGGCGGATGGAGCTGGTGCCGGTCGAGGTGAAGGCGCTGCTGCGGCACCACGGCGGGCTGGCGACGGCGGCGGTGGACCACGGCAAGCGCGGTACGCGGCCGTTGGCGGACACCCGGCCGGTGCACTTCGGGCTGCCGCACCGGGAGCTGTCGGTGGCGGAGGAGCAGGTGCGGCAGGCCGAGGAGTCGCTCGGGTACCGGCTGCCGGGTGCGTACCGGGCGTTCCTGAAGGCGGCGGGCGGCTGTGCGCCGGTGGGCGTGGGGCTGCACGCGGATCTGGGGCTGCTGGTGGACCAGCCGTTCTTCACGGTGCGGGACGAGGCCGCGATGAATGATCTGGTGTACGTCAACAAGTGTCTCCGCGACCACTTCACCAAGGACTACCTGGGGGTGGGGTTCGTGCAGGGCGGGGTGATCGCGGTGCAGGTGCGGGGGGACGCGCCGGGTTCGGTGTGGTTCTGCGCGTACGACGACGCCCGGGACCGGGACGGCTGGCCGGTGCAGGAGCGGGTGGCGCGGCTGCTGTTGCCGTGCGGGGCGGATTTCGACGATTTCCTCCAGCAGTTGGCGGGCAGTCCGCCGGAGCTGGAGACGGTGGCGGGTCTGATGGTGGACGGCGGCTTCGCGCGTGCCGTTCCGGTGGAGGGGTGAGGCGCGGTGGTGACGTTCGCGCAGGCGCAGGAGCGTGCGGAGCGCTGGGTCAACGGGGACGTGCCGGGTCCGTTCCAGCGTGAGGTGCGGGTGCGGGAGTTCGACCTGGGGTTCGTGGTCTGGGCGGAGGACCGGGAGGGCGGGCCCACGACCGACGGAGGCCGGGCCCGGCTGGTGATCGCGCGGGACAGCGGGGAGACGACGCTGTGGCCGGGGCTGCCGGTGGGCGAGGTGATCCGGCGGTACGAGGAGGAGTACGGCGCGGTGGCGGATGCCGCGCCGGTGGAGGCGCCGCCGCAGCGGATCGATCTGGAGGCGACGTCGTTCCTGCTGACGCCGCCGGAGTGGTTGCAGGAGGCGGCGGACCAGATCGGGCTGGCGGACCGGCGGTCGGGGGAGACGGCGGGGGGTGCGGTGGGGGCGGCTCCGGGGGCGGCCCGGGCGTCCGCCGCTCCGGGTGAGGCTGTTTCCGTATCGGACGAGGCTTCTTCCGTACCGGAGCAGGGTTCTTCCGTACCGGGTCAGGGCCCGTCTGTACCGGAGCAGGGTTCGTCCGTACCGGATCTGAGCCCGTCCGTGAGCGGCCAGGCTTCCTCCGTACGGGATGGGCAGTCGGCCGTACAGGAGGGACAGTCCGCCGTACGGGACGGGCAGTCGGCCGCACCGGGTGGGCCGTCGGCCGCACCGGACGGCCAGCCGGTGCAGGGCCGGGAGCCGGCGGAGGCCACCCCGTGGGCGGGTACGGACGTCCGGGCCGACGAGGATGCCGACGACCGTTCGGTGGGGCTGCCGGAGACGGTCTTCGCGCCGCCGCTGACCGGGTTCGACGACGAGGACGCGCCGCCGTCGGGCGCGCGGCCGGAGGCCAGGACCGAACTGCTCGCGGGTGGCAGCCGGTTGCCGCGGACGATGCTGGCGCCGGCGGTCGAGGAGCCGGGGACCGGTGGGCCGGTGGCGCCGCCGATGCCGTCGTCGCCGCCCCCTGCGCCGCCCGGCCCGTCCGCCGCGCCGCCCGGCCCGTCCGCTGCCCGGCCGCCCGCCGACGCGGCCGGGCTGGCCGAGCTGCCGCCGCCGTCCGGTCCGCCGATCGCCGATGTGCCGCCGCCACCCGCGTACGCGGGCTCCGGTGGCGGACCCGGCGCGCCGGGCGGCGCCGGCGGAACAGGCGGTGCCGAAGGGACAGATGGTGCCGAGGGGCCCGGTGTGCCGCCTCCGCCGCCGTCCGCGCCGCCCGCCGGTGGGGTGCACGCCGCGGCGACGATGCTGGCGGACGGCGCGGCGCTGCCGGTGAACGCCGGTGGTCCGCCGTCGCCTCCGGGGGTGCCGGGTGCGCGTGCCGGGGACCGTACGGATGTGGCGTCGGCGGGTGCGCGGGACGGTGCCGCGGATGACGCCGCGCAGCCGTCCGCCGCCGCGCCGGCGGGCGGGTACGTCCCGACGCAGCTCGTCTCGCAGCTGGACGCGGACGAGGTGGATCTGAGTGCCGTGGACGGCACCGGCGCGCCGTCCCCGAAGGCGGAGCCGGGCCCGCCCGCGCCGCCCTCCGGTGGCCCGGGCGGCGGTGTGCACGCGGCGGCGACGATGCTCGCCGGTGACGCCGCGCTCCGGCCGGAGACGGGCGCACCCGGCGGTCCGGGCGGTTCCGGCGGCCCGGGTGGCCCCGGCGTGCCGCCGCCCCCGGCGCCGCCCGCCGCGCCGCCCGGTCCGCCGGGTGCTCCGAAGGCGTCCGGCGGGCCCGGCAAGCCGTCCGCCTCGGGCGATGCGGGGGGTCCGCCCCCGCCGCCGTCCGCGCCGCCCGGTGGCGGGGTGCATGCGGCGGCGACGATGCTCGCCGACGGTGCGGGTGGTCCGGCCGTGCCGGGGCCCGGCATGCCGCCGCCCGCCGTTCCGGGTCCGCCCGCGTCCGGCCCGGCCGTACAGCAGTCGCCCGGTGTGCCGCCGGGCTCCGGCGCGTACGGCTATCCGCAGGCGCCGTCCGGGCAGCCGACCGTGGGCCCCGGCTACATGGCCGTCCTGAGCTACCGGGCGCCGGACGGTTCGGAGCAGAAGATCGTGCGGCGTTCCGCGCCGGGTGCCCCGCATCCGGAGTGGCAGCTGCTGCACGAGCTGCGCGGGATGAACATTCCGCCGCAGCAGGTGCTGGAGCTGCACACCGAGCTGGAGTCGTGCGACCTGCCCGGCGGTTACTGCGCGCGGATGGTCCGGGAGACGTGGCCGCAGGTGCGCATCAGCCACACCGCGCCGTACGGGACGGAGCACGCGTCGCGGCAGCAGGGCATGCGTCATCTGCTGGCGCACCAGGGCGAGTTGCACCAGGTGGCGGACGGTCCGGCGCGGCCGGCGCCGGTGCGGGTGCCGTTGCCGCACCCGTCGCAGGTGCCGCCGGTCCCGCCGGTGCCGCCACAGGCCCTCGGGCAGGAGCTGGAGCAGTCCTTCGGGCCGCAGGGCGTCTTCCGTTTCGACCAGCGGGCGGTCTCCCGGCAGGGGGTGCCGGACGTGGTGGCGCAGACGCTCGTGTGGGCCGGGCTGCCGGTGGACTTCGGGCCGTTCTTCTGGGCGCAGGCACAGCCGGGCCGTCCGGTGCCGACGCTGGCGGAGCTGGCGGCGGAGCGCGGGGTGCGCCCGGCGGCGGACGCGGGGTCGTACCTGGTCATGGGCAACGACTTCGGGCGTCAGCTGTGTGTGCAGTACGGGACGGCGCACATCGTGGCGGTGCCGTTGGAGGGTGCTCCTGGCGGGCAGCCGCCGGTGCCGCAGTTCGTGAACAGCGGGCTGCCGGAGTTCGTGCGCTGCATGGCGATGCTGGGCCGGATGTGGCGGCTGCGGTACGGGCTGACGCCGGAGCAGGCCGGGCGCTGGACGGTGGATTTCCAGGCGCAGCTGGTGGCGCTGGACGCGCCGGCGCTGGGGTCGCCGGAGACATGGTGGTCGGTGTTGCTCGAACAGATGTGGGACGGGCTGCTGTAGGGCGCGCGGGCGCCGGGCGGGGCGGCGCGCCGGTCACCGGGTGCGCCGTCGCCCGGAGCTCCGGTTGCCCGGCCCCCGGTCGCCCGGTGTGCCGCGCCCGGCGGCGCTCGACCTGCGGGACGGCCGGACCGCCATGATCCTTCGTATATGGGTCAGCCGTCCTGGTCACCGCCGCCGTCGCCGCAGGGCACGACGACGCTCTACCGCGCCGGGCGGGGTGGGCGCGGGCGGCGCCGGGTGTCCTGGCCCAAGCGGATCGCGCTGGTGCTGCTGGTTCTGGTGGTGCTGGCCGCGGCGGGTGGTGTGACGCTGTACGTGTGGGCGGGCGGCCAGGTGCACCGGACCGACGCGCTGGCCGACTACCCCGGCAGGCCCGCGCCCGGCAAGGGCACGAACTGGCTGCTGGTCGGTTCGGACAGCCGGCAGAGCCTGACGCCGGAGCAGCGCGAGCGGCTGCACGTGGGCAACGAGGAGGGGCTGAACACCGACACGATCATGGTGCTGCACCGCGGGGACAGCGGCCCCTACCTGGTGAGCCTGCCGCGGGACAGCTACGTGGCGGTGCCGGGGCACGGCCGGAACAAGGTCAACGTGGCGTTCGCGGAGGGCGGCCCCGAGCTGCTGACGCGCACCGTCGAGCAGGCGACCGGCCTGCGGATCGAGCGGTACGCCGAGGTGGACTTCCTGGGCTTCGTCCGGGTGGTGGACGCGCTCGGCGGCGTACGGATGTGCCTGGACAAGCCGCTGGAGGACGAGAAGTCGGGGGCGGACTTCCGGGCCGGGTGCCAGGAGATGGACGGGGTGCGGGCACTGGCGTACGTCCGGGCGCGTTATGCGGATCCGGAGGGTGACCTGGGCCGGGTCCGGCGGCAGCGGCAGCTGATCGGCGCGCTGGCGGACAAGATGCTCGGGGCCGGTGTGCTGCTGAACCCGTTCGCCCTGGTGCCGGCGCTGGACTCGGCGCTGTCGGCGCTGACGGTGGACCGGGAGGCGGGCGTGCCGGACCTGGCGCGCCTGGGCTGGGCCATGAAGGAGATCGCGGACGGGGCGGGCGCGGCTACCACCGTTCCGGTGGCACGTCCCGGGGTGGACCTGGGAGGTGTCGGAGATGTGGTGGAGTGGGACGAGCAGGGAGCGCGACGGCTCTTCCGGGCGCTGCACGAAGATGTCCCGATTCCGACTTCTGGCAACAAATAACGCATCCTGGAGCATTGAGAGGGGCGGAGTGTCGCGTAACGGTCGCTTCGAATCGATCCAGAAAGATGTGCGCACAATCGCGCCGCACGCCGGAGAGGGGCTTGAGGGATGAGTGCATCGGTTTCGCCTCACGGGTTCGAGATCGTACGAGGGCGTGGTTACCGTCCCGAGGACGTCGACCGGCGGGTGGAAGGGCTCTCGATCGACCGCGACTCCTGCTGGGAGCGCGCCGCGCGGCTGACGGTGCTCGCCAACGAGATGACGGCCGAGCTGGCGGAGCTGCGGGAGTACGTACGGCAGCTGCCGCCGCAGACGTACGAGTCGCTGGGCGACCAGGCGCGGCTGATCCTGACGACGGCGGAGTCCGAGGCGGCGCGGCTGCGCAAGGACGCCGAGGAGGCGGCCGAGCGGGCGCGCGAGGAGGCCGAGGCGTACGGGCGGCAGATCCAGGAGGCCGCGGACCGGGCGGCGCAGGAGCTGCGCGACGAGACCGAGGACTGGGCGCGCCGCCGGGTGGCGGCGGCGTGGTCCGAGGCGGACGGCATCGAGACCGCGGCGGCCCAGGACGCCGAGCAGTGGCGGTCCGAGGCGGCGGAGGCGCTGCGCCAGATGGAGCGGCGCACCACGCAGCTGCTGCGGGAGCAGGAGGAGGAGCAGACCGAGCAGTGGGACGCGCTCGGCCGCGACCTCGCCGCCCAGGAGGCCGACCTCGAACAGCGGGTCGCGGAGCTGGAGGAGCTGGGCCGGACCAAGGTCGCCGAGGCGGAGCGGTTGCGCGCGGAGGCCGAGGAGGCGGCGCGCCACCGTGACGAGGACGCCGAGGCACGCGCGGCCGAGCTGCTGGCGCAGGCCCGGGTCGAGGTCGAGCGGATCGAGCGGGCCACCGAGCGGATACTGCGCGAGCACGCGGACCGGCGCGAGAAGGTGCGCGAGCACATGACGCACGTGCGCAACACGCTGGCGGCGCTGACCGGCAAGGCCCCGGACGAGGACGAGCCGGTGGACGGTGTGGCCGCTGAGGCCGGGCCGGATGGGGAAGGCGGCACGGTGCTGCTGGAGAAGTCCGGTGGGGCGGCTGAGGACACGGTGGCGGACGGGGCCGATGAGGCCGGCGGGACGGCGGCCGGTCCGAACGAGGCCGCGGCCGGGGCGCCGGCCGACCCGCGGGCGCCGGTGGACCCCGACAACGAGGACACGCTGGAGACGAAGCTGCCGCGCCCGCCCGAGCAGCAGTGATACGGGCCCTGGGGCGGGCGGGGAGAGGCGCGGGCGCCGAGGGGCGCCGGGCCTCTCCCCGGCGACCGCCCTGACCGGCGCGGCCGTCAGCCCTTGCGGCTCTTCCCGCCGCGGCGTCCCTTCCCGTCCCTGCGCCTCTTTCCGTCCCCGCGTTCCTCCCCGTCCGTACGGCTCGTGCTCCCGTCTGTGCGGCTCGTGCCGCGGGTGTTCCGTACGGCCGCACCGGGCGCGGTCTCCCCATGGACCGGGAAGCGGCGCGGCGCGAGCAGCAGCAGGATCAGGAAGGCGAGGCCGGCGGCGACCGCGGCACCGATGTAGACGTGCTCCACGGTGACGTCCACCGCGCGCCGCAGATAGTCCGCGGCGCGGTCGGTGAGGGCGCCCGCGCGGGCCAGGGCGTGCGAGACGGAGTCCAGGTCGCCGGGCAGGCCGGGCCGGATGTCCGCGGGCGCGTCGGCGAGGCGGCCGTTGAGCGTGGCGTTGGCGACCGCCCCGAAGAGGGCGGCGCCGAGGCACTGGCCGACCTGGCGGCAGAAGAGGATGGAGGCGGTGGCGGTGCCGCGTTCCTCGAAGCCGACCGAGGACTGCACGCCGATGATCAGCGGCAGCTGGAAGATCCCGAGGGCGGCGCCGAGCGCCAGCATGATCAGTGCGGGCTGCCAGGCGGCGCCCGGGTAGGGGAGCAGCGGGAAGGCGAGCAGCACCAGCGTGGCGGCGCCGACGCCGGTCATGGCGCAGGCGCGGATGCCGATGCGGTTGTAGACGTGGCTGCTCAGGGCGGAGGAGACCGGCCAGCTCAGGGTCATCGCGGACAGCACGAAGCCGGCCGCGGTCGGGCCCAGGCCCAGTACGGCCTGGGCGTAGGTGGGCAGGAAGACGGTCGGCGCGACCATGAGCAGGCCGACGGCGCCGAGCGCGAGGTTGACGGCCGAGATCGTACGGCGGCGCCAGACCCAGCCCGGGATGATCGGTTCGGTGGCGCGGCGTTCGATGACGACGGTGGCGGCGCCGCACAGGACGCTGCCGGCCAACAGCAGCAGGGACGGGGCGGAGAGCCAGGGCCAGGCGACGCCGCCCTGGACGAGCGCGGTCAGGAGCAGGCCGCCGCAGGCGAAGACGGCCAGGGCGCCGGGCCAGTCGACGCGGGGGCGCCGGTCGCGTTCGCGCGCGGGCAGCGATTCGCGGAAGTGCCGTACGACGAGCCAGAGGGCGAGGGCCCCCACCGGCAGGTTGACCAGGAAGATCCACCGCCAGTCGGCGTACGCGGCGAGCAGGCCGCCGAGAGCGGGCCCGGCGACCGAGGAGGTCGCCCATACGGTGGACAGCCTGGCCTGGATCCTGGGGCGCTCCCGCATCGGGTAGAGGTCGGCGGCGACGGTCTGCACAGTGCCCTGGAGGGCGCCGCCGCCGAGGCCCTGGAGGATGCGGAAGGCGATGAGGGAGCCCATGTCCCAGGCGCCCGCGCACAGCAGCGATCCGGCGAGGAAGACGATCACGCCGGTGATCAGGATGGGCTTGCGGCCGAAGGTGTCGGAGAGCTTGCCGTAGACGGGCAGGGTGACGGTGACGGCGAGCAGATAGCCGGAGAAGAGCCAGGAGAAGACGGCGAAGCCGCCGAGGTCGCCGACGATCTGCGGGACGGCGGTGGCGATGATGGTGGAGTCGAGGGCGGCCAGCGCCATACAGAGCATCAGGGCGGCGACGATCCGGCCGCGCCCGGGGGGTGGGGACACCGCCCCGCCCGCCCCGGATATCGGCACGTCGTCCGCGGCCACGGCACAGGAGCCGTCCGCGGCCACGGCCCGGGAGCCGTCCGCCGCCTCCTGGCCCCCAGCCGTTTCCTGAGCCCCGTTCGCCGCCCGGGTTCCGTCCACCGCCGCCGCCCGGGCTCGGTCCACCGCCGCCGTCCGGCCCCCGTCCGCCCCCGGTGCCGCCTCCGCCCCCGTGCCCCGTCCGCCCGCCGGCTCCCGGCCCGGCCCCTCGCTCGTGTCCCGTCCCGTGCAGTCGCGGCTCACGTGCCTGCCCCCCTCGGCTGTTCCGTGTAGAGGACACCCTTCCACGCGGGGGCGGCCACCGGAACGGCGCTTCACGACGGTCCGGGGCGCGGCGGCCGGGGCGAGTGGAACGCGGGTGTCAGCGGGGAGTCGTACTCTTGGTGAAACCCGGCCCGTCACACGTGCCGGGCTGCTCGCGTTGTTCGCCCCCACCAGGACGGAAAGCCTTAGATCTCATGAGCCTGACTGGTCTGCTCGACGCCGTTGTCCAGGACCCGGCGCTCGCCGAAGCCGTGCGGGCCGCGGGTGACGGCAACCGCCCCCACGTGGACCTGGTGGGCCCGCCGGCCGCCCGTCCCTTCTCCGTCGCCGCCCTCGCCCGCCGCAGCGGCCGTACGGTCCTGGCCGTGACCGCCACCGGCCGGGAGGCCGAGGACCTGGCCGCCGCGCTGCGCTCGCTGATGCCGGCCGGCGAGGAGAACGCGGTCGTGGAGTACCCGTCCTGGGAGACGCTGCCGCACGAACGGCTCTCGCCCCGCTCGGACACGGTCGGCCGCCGCCTGGCGGTGCTGCGGCGCCTCGCCCATCCCCGTGAGGACGACCCGGCGGCCGGCCCCGTATCGGTCGTCGTTGCGCCCGTCCGCTCCGTGCTCCAGCCGCAGGTCAAGGGCCTGGGCGAGCTGGAGCCCGTGAGTCTGCGGACCGGGCAGACGGCGGACCTGGAAGAGGTGGTGGACGGGCTGGCGGCAGCCGCCTACGCCCGCGTCGAACTGGTCGAGAAGCGCGGCGAGTTCGCGGTGCGCGGCGGCATCCTGGACGTCTTCCCGCCGACCGAGGAACACCCCCTGCGGATCGAGTTCTGGGGCGACGACGTCGAGGAGATCCGTTACTTCAAGGTCGCCGACCAGCGGTCCCTGGAGGTGGCCGAGCACGGCCTGTGGGCACCGCCCTGCCGTGAGCTGCTGCTGACCGCCGAAGTACGGGCGCGCGCCGCCGACCTCGCGGAGCGCCATCCGGAGCTGGGCGAGCTGCTGGGCAAGATCGCCGAGGGGATCGCCGTCGAGGGCATGGAGTCGCTGGCCCCGGTGCTGGTCGACGAGATGGAGCTGCTGCTGGACGTACTGCCCGAGGGCAGCATGACGGTGGTGTGCGACCCGGAGCGGGTGCGCACGCGCGCCGCCGACCTGGTGGCCACCTCGCAGGAGTTCCTCCAGGCGTCGTGGGCGGCCAGTGCCGGTGGTGGAGAGGCGCCGATCGACGTGGGCGCGGCCTCCCTCTGGGGCATCGCCGACGTCCGGGACCGCGCGCGCGAACTGGGCATGATGTGGTGGACGGTGAGCCCGTTCGCCGCCGGTGAGGAACTGGACGGGGACACCCTCAAGCTGGGCATGCACGCGCCCGAGACGTACCGTGGCGACACCCAGCGGGCGCTGGCCGACACCAAGCGGTGGGTCGCGGACGGCTGGCGGTCGGTGTTCATCACCGAGGGGCACGGCCCCGCGGCCCGTACGGTCGAGGTGCTGGGCGAGGAGGGCATCGCGGCCCGCCTGGACCCGGAGCTGGGCGAGCTGTCGCCGTCGGTCGTCCACGTCTCGTGCGGGTCGGTCGACACCGGTTTCGTCGACCTGGCCCTGAAGCTGGCGGTGCTGACCGAGACGGACCTGACGGGGCAGAAGTCGGCCAGCAAGGAGCTGGGCCGGATGCCGGCCCGCCGCCGCAAGACCATCGACCCGCTCACCCTCCAGGCGGGCGACTTCATCGTCCACGAGCAGCACGGCGTCGGCCGCTACATCGAGATGGTGCAGCGCACGGTCCAGGGCGCCACCCGCGAGTACCTGCTGGTGGAGTACGCGCCCGCCAAGCGCGGCCAGCCCGGTGACCGGCTGTACATCCCCACCGACCAGCTGGAGCAGGTCACCAAGTACGTGGGCGGTGAGGCGCCGACGCTGCACCGCCTCGGCGGCGCCGACTGGACCAAGACCAAGGCGCGCGCCAAGAAGGCCGTCAAGGAGATCGCCGCCGACCTGATCAAGCTGTATTCGGCGCGGATGGCGGCGCCCGGCCACGCCTTCGGCCCGGACACCCCCTGGCAGCGCGAGCTGGAGGACGCGTTCCCGTACGCGGAGACGCCCGACCAGCTCACGACGATCGCCGAGGTCAAGGAGGACATGCACAAGTCCGTCCCGATGGACCGGCTGATCTGCGGCGACGTCGGCTACGGCAAGACCGAGATCGCGGTGCGGGCGGCGTTCAAGGCCATCCAGGACGGCAAGCAGGTCGCGGTGCTGGTGCCGACGACGCTGCTGGTGCAGCAGCACTTCGGTACGTTCACCGAGCGGTACGGCCAGTTCCCGGTCGTCGTCCGGGCGCTCAGCCGCTTCCAGACGGACACCGAGGCCAAGGCCGTGCTGGAGGGCCTCAAGGACGGCTCGGTCGACCTCGTCATCGGCACCCACCGCCTCTTCTCCTCCGAGACCAGGTTCAAGGACCTGGGCCTGGTCATCGTGGACGAGGAGCAGCGCTTCGGCGTCGAGCACAAGGAGCAGCTGAAGAAGCTGCGCGCCAACGTGGACGTGCTGACGATGTCCGCCACGCCCATTCCCCGTACGCTCGAAATGGCGGTGACCGGCATCCGTGAGATGTCGACGATCACCACCCCGCCGGAGGAGCGGCACCCGGTCCTGACGTTCGTCGGGCCGTACGAGGAAAAGCAGATCGGCGCCGCCATCCGGCGTGAACTGCTGCGCGAGGGCCAGGTCTTCTACATCCACAACCGGGTCGAGTCCATCGACCGGGCCGCGGCCAGGCTCCGCGAGATCGTGCCGGAGGCCCGCATCCGGACCGCGCACGGCCAGATGGGCGAGGCGCAGCTCGAACAGGTCGTGGTCGACTTCTGGGAGAAGAAGTTCGACGTCCTGGTCTCCACGACCATCGTCGAGTCGGGCATCGACATCTCCAACGCCAACACCCTCATCGTCGAGCGCGGCGACAACTTCGGCCTCTCCCAGCTGCACCAGCTGCGTGGCCGCGTCGGCCGTGGCCGCGAGCGCGGTTACGCGTACTTCCTCTACCCGCCCGAGAAGCCCCTGACGGAGACCGCGCACGAGCGCCTGGCGACCATCGCGCAGCACACGGAGATGGGCGCCGGCATGTACGTCGCGATGAAGGACCTGGAGATCCGCGGCGCGGGCAACCTGCTCGGCGGCGAACAGTCCGGCCACATCGCGGGCGTCGGCTTCGACCTGTACGTCCGCATGGTGGGCGAGGCGGTCGCCGACTACCGGGCCTCCCTGGAGGGCGGCGCGGAGGAGGAGCCGCCGCTGGAGGTCAAGATCGAGCTGCCGGTGGACGCGCACGTCCCGCACGACTACGCGCCCGGCGAGCGGCTGCGCCTCCAGGCGTACCGGGCCATCGCCGCCGCGTCCTCGGAGGAGGACATCGCGGCGGTCCGCGAGGAACTGACCGACCGCTACGGCAAGCTCCCCGAACCGGTCGAGAACCTCCTCCTGGTCGCCGGCCTGCGCATGCTCGCCCGCTCCTGCGGCGTCACGGACATCACCCTCCAGGGCTCCAACGTCCGCTTCGGCCCGGTGGAACTCCGCGAATCCCAGGAACTCCGCCTCAAGCGCCTGTACCCCCGCACCGTCCTCAAGCCCGCCACCCGCCAGGCCCTGGTCCCCCGCCCGACCACCGGCAAGATCGGCGGCAAGCCCCTGGTCGGCCGGGAACTGCTGGCGTGGGTGGGGGAGTTCTTGACGTCGGTTCTGGGGTCGTAGCGCCGTTACGGTCATCGGGGCGGCGCTTGTGGCGTCTTCCGGCCCGATTCAGGCAGCTTGGCGGTGACCGGTGGGAGATATCGCTCTATCGTCGGCATGCCTCGTGAGGCTCACGAGGCATGCCTTCTCGCTGATTTCTCACCGAACTGGATGATTTCGCCATGATAAGACCCCGCCGCGCCGCCCTGTCCGCCGCCTCCCTGATCACCGCGGCCCTGGTCGCCCTCTCCGGATGTACGCCGGACGGCGGCGCGGACAAGGGCGGTGCGGCGAGTCCGACCGCGCAGGTCTCCGTCTCGGCCTCCGCCACGCCGTCGCCGTCCGCCTCGCCGTCCGACAGCCCCAGTGCCACGCCGTCGGCCGCCGCGCCCACGTCCGAGGCCGCCGAACCGCCCGCGCCGACGCGGGCGGCGCCGCCGGTGCCGACGCGCAAGCCGCACAAGGCCGGTGGGGATACGGGTTCCGGTTCGGGCGGGTCGGCCTCCGGCGGTTCCGGTTCCGGTTCCGGTTCCGGTGCGTCGGACGGGGTGATCCTCGCGCCGTCCGGCAACCACTACCGCCGCGGCCAGTTCTGCAAGAAGGCGCACCTCGGTCTGACCACGAAGGACGCCCACGGTGCCACCCTGTCCTGTGAGATGCAGAGCGGGCGCCCGCACTGGCAGTGAGCGGCACGGACGTGCGCCCCGGTCTCAGACCACGTGTGCGGCGATGAGTTGGGCGCAGGTGGCGGGGCCGGTGGCGGTGGTGTCCACCTCGATGTCGTAGGTGACGCCCTGGTGGACCAGTTCGGCCTGGGACGCGGCCATGCCGGTGACCCGGTCGCCGCGCGCGGCCTCGCGTGCGGCGGCCGTCTCCGGGGTGCAGCGCACGCCGACCCACAGCACCGACAGGCCCTTGAGCGTGCGGCGCCAGCCTTCCTGGCCGGCGCCGCCGTTGAGGAAGACCTCGTCCAGGAGGATGCCGGTGCCCGTGCGGGCGATGGCCGCGACGCCCTCCTGCCAGTCGGCCTGTAGCGCGCGGAAGACCGGGCCGACGGTGATGCTGCCGTCGGGGGCGAGGCCGAGGCCCGGCGCGGTTCCGGACGCCTCCGGCGTGACGAGCGACGGCGGCAGGGACGCGATGAAGGAGTCCACGCCGAAGGTCAGCCAGGGGCGGGGCAGGATCTCCTGGAGCTGCCGTATCAGGGTCGAAGTGCCGGAGCTGGACCCGCCGTTCAGGACGACGACGTCGGTGCGGACGGGGGGCTGGGTGCGCGGGTGGCCGGTGGTCATCGGGACACCGTACGCAGCCGGAAGTTCTGCTGTCCTCCGTAATTCCGCGGTCAGGGCCGGGCCGTCTGCTGGAGGACGGTCAGGGCCGAACCGTCCGTCGAAGGGCGGTCAGAGTCGTCCCGTGCGCTGGAGTACCGTCACGTCGCCGGCGGCGCCGACGATGCCGTACACGGCCTTGGGATGGCGCTTGCGGGCGTCCTCCAGGGCCTGTTCGGCCTTGCGGTCGTCGTGCAGTTCCACGGCGATGTAGTCGGGGGCGATGCCCTGGGTGTCCCCTATCCAGAAGACCCGGGTGTGGTCGGTCAGCCGGGAGATGGGCCGTATGTCGGCCTCGACCGTGGCGCCGTTGGGGATACGTTCCAGCAGGTGTTCCGCGGCCGTCGCGGCGGGCGGTTTGCGGTAGGTGCCGGACTCGGTGAGGCGGGCCAGCGGGAGCGTGGTGGTCAGGGCCAGCGCGGCGGCCAGTACGGCGGCGGGCAGGTGGTGGGCGTACGAGCGGACCCAGGGGCGCGTCGAGACCAGTGTCCGCGGCAGCGCGTCGGCCAGGGCCAGGAAGACCACCGGCATCAGGACGGCGTTGTAGTGCCAGTCGATGCCCCAGTAGTGCGGCTCGCGGGAGATGAAACGCCAGCCGATGGTGGGCAGCGCGACCAGCAGGAGCGGGGAGCGGAGCGCCAGGAGCCCGGAGGTGGGCAGCAGGAGCCACAGCAGGGTGCGTACGGCGGTGTCGAACGGGATGCGCGGGGCCGGGCCGGTACCGCCGCCGATCTTGTTCCAGTAGTCGTACGAGCCGGAGCCGTTAAAGGCGGGGATGATCATGCCGAGGGTGACGGCGGTGGCGGCCAGGCCGAAGGTGACCAGCGCGACGGCGAGCGGCACGGCCCGGCGCGCGCGGAGAAGGACCAGCACGCCGATGGCGGCGGCCGTCACCCCCAGGTCCTCCTTGACCAGTACGAGCGGCGCCGCCCAGCACACCGCCGCGGTCCAGCGCCCGCGCAGCACCGCTTCGAGCGCGAAGGCGATGAGCGGTACGGCGAAGGCGATCTCGTGGAAGTCGAAGTCGACGGCCTTCTGCAGGCCCCAGGACAGCCCGTACGCCACGCCGACGGCCAGTCCCCGGGCGCGCCCGAGGAGGCGGACGGCGGTCCGGGTCACCGGCACCGCGGACAGCGCGAAGAGGAAGGCCTGCGCGCACAGCAGGGTGAGGGCGCTGGGGAAGACCCGGTAGACGGGGGCCAGCAGCATCAGGACGGGGCTGAAGTGGTCGCCGAGGATATTGGTGCCCGGCCCCTTGAGGTCGGCCACGGGCGCCCGCAGATGCGCGTAGGCCCGGACCGCCTGCTCGAATATCCCGAGGTCCCACGAGGACGTGGCCATCGCGCGAAAGCGCAGGCCGGAGACGGCGAAGAAGACGGCGAAGAGGGCCGCGGCGGTCCAGTACGGGACGAACCGGGGGCCGAACAGGGCGGCGGCGCGGGTGCGGAGGCGGCCGGGGGCGGGGGCGGGAACGGCCCCGGCGACGGGCAGGGCCGGGGTCCCGCCGCTCGTCGCGGTTGCTGTGGCCGTGTCCATGCGCGTCCTCACTCTCAACTTCCGAAAAGATATCCGAGGCCGTCGAACCGGCCGGTATTGCCGCCTGTTTTGAGATGGGATGTTCCTCTTGCTCCGGATACGGATCGCGTTGGTGCCTCGGGTACGGAATCTGCCTCGGGTACGGAATCTGCCTCGCGTACAGAGCCTGCCCGTACGGAACCCGCCCCGCGCCCGCCGCGGTGGTGCCGTCGCCGCTGCCGGACTGGCCGCGCTGCTCGCCCTCACCGGCTGCACGCCCGACGGCGGCAAGGGCGGCGGTGCCGGGGGAGACGGCGGCGGGGCGCCGGCCGCCGGGGACACCGCGCTGCACGCGGTCGGAACGCTCACCGTCAAGGGCCGCGCGCCCAAGACCGGCTACGCCCGCGACCGGTTCGGCACCGCCTGGGCCGACACCGACGGAAACCACTGCGGGACGCGCGACGACATCCTCAAGCGGGACCTGACCTCGGTGCGGTTCACCGACGGGCACTGCAAGGTGGCGTCCGGGAGGCTGGCCGAGGACCCGTACACCGGCAAGGCGGTCACGTACGAGCGCGGGCGCAGCAAGGTGGACATAGACCACCTCGTAGCGCTGTCGGACGCGTGGCAGAAGGGCGCGCAGCAGTGGCCGGGGCGCAAGCGGGTCGCGCTCGCCAACGATCCGCTGAACCTGATCGCCGCCGACGCCTCCGCCAACCGGCAGAAGGGCGACGGGGACGCGGCGACATGGCTGCCGCCGAACAAGGCGTACCGCTGCGACTACGTGGCGCACCAGGTGGCCGTGAAGAAGAAGTACGGGCTGTGGGTGACGCAGGCGGAGAAGGACGCGATGACGGGGGTGCTGAGCGGGTGCCCGAAGCTGAAGCTGCCGTCTGGTGGCGGGCCGACGGAGGCGCCGGAGCGGTTCGCGGCGAAGTAGCGGGGGACGGTGCACGACAGGCCGCCGGCCCGGTTCCGCGTGCTGCGGTTCCGGGCCGGCGGCCTGTTGGTACGGAGGTGGGTGGGGGCCGTGGCCGGTGGGCGGGGCGGGGGCCGGTGGTCCGGCGGGGGCGGGTGCCGCCGGCCGGTCAGAGGCCGAGCTGCCAGTGGGTGCCCTTGTGGTCGAAGCCCGGGCGGACCTCCACGTCCAGGGTCTTCGCGCCGGCCGGTACGTCGAAGGCGAAGTCGGCGGTGGCGGTTCTGCCCGCGGTCAGGGTGCCGCTGAAGCCGGAGCCGACCTTGCCGTCGTAGATCCGCTCGGCGGTCTTGCCGTCCTTGCCGGCCCGCGCCTCGACCATCACCAGGTCGGCGGAGACGTCCTTGCCGCCCTTGTTCTCCAGCCGGACGGTGACCTTGTAGGACGTGTTGCCCTTCTCGTGGCCCACCGCGAACTCGCCGGCGGTGTACGGGGCCGGCTTGGAGACGGTCACGTTCAGGCCGGTGCTGTAGACGGCGGTGGCGCCGGCCTTGTAGTTCTTTGCGGACGCGCCGTCCTGGCCGTCCTTCGGCTTGGCCTCCGCGTCCTCAAGGGACTTGTTGACCTCCTGCACCGCGTCGTTGACCGCGGTCACCGTGATCACCACGCCGACGACCGACAGGATCAGCGCGATCGCGCCGAAGACCGCGCCGGCGGTCGCCATGCCCTTGTTGGTGGCCTGGCCGCGCTTGGCCCGGCCGCGGCCCACCAGGCCGAAGATCAGGGCCAGCAGGCCGAGGAGGCCGGCCAGCCAGAAGAGCAGCGGGATCAGGCCGCTCAGCGCGCCGATGAGGCCGAGGACGAGCGCGGCGACGCCCAGCCCGTTGCGGGCGGCCTGCTGCGGCGGCATGCCCATCGGGGCCTGCGGCGCGTGCGGGTGGTGCATCTGGTGCGACATGGAGATACGGCCCCTTCCGGGCGCTGGATCGGTGGATCGGTGTGCAGCGGCGCACCGCACGCCGGGGTGAGCCGGCGCCTCCGTGTGAACCGGTGGTGCGGTGGGTCAATAACAGCATTAGCTGTGAACCGAGTCAACACGGTTAACTGGTTCAAGGTAATTCACGTCGTGAAGGGAGTGATGCCGCATTCATGGGTATGCTCGGCGACACACGAAGGTCAGGGGCGAGCGGACGGGAGCCGGCCAGGTGGCGGAGCAAGCAGCAGCGGGGCACGCGACGGAGGTGACCGCCGCCGGGATCGCGCGGCTGGCCGGGGTCGGCCGGGCCGCGGTCAGCAACTGGCGCCGCCGGCACGCCGATTTCCCCAAGCCGGTCGGCGGTACGGAGACCAGCCCCGCCTTCGCCCTCGCCGAGGTCGAGCAGTGGCTGCGCGAACAGGGCAAACTCGCCGAGGTGCCGCTGCGCGAACGGGTCTGGCAGCAGCTCGTCTCGCACCCGGCGGGCACCGCCACCGCCCTGCGGCACGCCGGCGCCGTGCTGCTGTTCGTCCGCGACCGGCCGTCCGCCTGGCGCCAGCTGGACCACGCCACCAACGACATCGAGCTGGCCGGCATGCTGCCCGCCATCCTCGAATCCGTCCTCGCCGCGCACCTGGGCCGCCACCACCCCGTACACGGCCTGACCCGCGACGCCCTGCTGCCGTCCGCCGCCCTCGTCCGGGCCACCGCCGGACTCGCCGCCGAAGGCGACGGCGCCGTCCCGGCGTTCGAGTTCCTGCTCGGCCGCCACCTGGACGCCAACCCCCGGCAGTACACCCTCACCCCGCCCGGCCCGGCCGGTCTGATGGCCGCGCTGGCCGGTGCGCCCCGCAGCGTCCTGGACCCGGCGTGCGGCACCGGCGGCCTCCTCGAAGCCGCCGGAGTCCTCGAAGCCGCCGGAGCCACTGGAGGTCCCGAAGCCGCCGAAGCCGCCGGAGAGCTGTACGGCCAGGAGGCCGACCCCGACCTCGCCGCGCTCACCGCGCTCCGGCTGGCGCTGCGCGCCCCCGGCGCCCAGGTGCGCGTGCACGCCGCCGACACCCTCCGGGCCGACGCCTTCCCGCACCTGGCCGCCGACGCCGTCCTCGCCCACCCGCCGTTCAACGAGCGCAACTGGGGCCACGACGAACTGGCCTACGACCCGCGCTGGGAGTACGGCTTCCCGGCCCGTACGGAATCCGAACTGGCCTGGGTCCAGCACGCGCTGGCCCGGCTGCGTGCGGGCGGCACCGCCGTCCTGCTGATGCCGCCGGCCGCCGCCTCCCGCCGCTCCGGCCGCCGCATCCGCGCCGACCTGCTGCGCCGCGGCGCACTGCGCGCCGTCATCGCGCTGCCCGCCGGCGCCGCACCGCCGTACGGCATCCCCCTGCACCTGTGGGTTCTGCGCAAGCCCGGCGCCGCCGCGCCGCCCTCGCCGCACCTGCTCGTCGTGGACACCGCCGCAGCCACCGCGGGCGGCGCCCCCGGCCGGGACCGCGTGGACTGGCAGGCCGTACGGACCATCGCACTGGAGGCGTGGGAAGCCTTCGACCGGGACGGCGGCGTCGAGGAACAGCCCGGCGTACGGCGGTCGCCGGCCGCCATCGATCTCCTCGGCGACGACGTGGACCTCGCACCGGCCCGCCACCTGCCGCCCCCGCCGGCCGCCGGCGGCCCCGCCGAACTGGCCCGGGTGCGCGAACGGCTGGCCGCCACCCTGTCCCGGACGGCCGAGCTGACCCCCGATCCGGCCGGCGGCCCGGCGGCCGGCCCGCAGACCGCGCCCGCCCGCTGGCCGCTGACCACCGTCGGGGAACTCGCCCGCGGCGGCGCCCTCGTCCTGCGCGCCGGCGGCCCCGGCACCGCGACCGCGGACGCCGCGCCCGCCGTCCTCACCGAGCACGACGTCATCGGCGGTACGGCCCCCAGCGGCACGCTGCCCGAGAGCGCCGGGCCCGCCGAGGAGCCGGTCCTCGTGGCGGCGGGCGACGTCGTGGTACCCGTGCTGGGCGGCGGCGCGGTCGCCCGCGTCGTGGACGAGGCCACCGCCGGGGCCGCCCTCGGCCGCAACCTCTTCCTCCTGCGGCCCGGCCGGGACGCCCTCGACCCGTGGTTCCTCGCCGGGTTCCTGCGCGGCACCGCCAACACCCGGCAGGCCAGCAGCTACGCCTCCACCGCCACCCGCCTGGACGTGCGCCGCCTCCAGCTCCCGCGCCTCCCCCTGGCCGAGCAGCAGCGCTACGGCCGCCGCTTCCGCGAACTGGCCGCCTTCGAGGAGTCCCTGCGACTCGCCGCCCGCCTGGGCGAACAGCTCGTCCAGGGCCTCCACGACGGCCTGACGGAGGGTTCGGTCACGCCCGGCTGATTTCCTACAACCCCGGCGGCGTCAGCGGTGTCGTATATACGCTCGATCACAGCACCCGCAGCACGTCCCCGGCACCGCACCCACCGCGCCGCGCCGGGCCTTGATCCGTCAGGAGCAGTAATGCACGGCCCCGTCACGGCCCCGCCGCCGCACCGTCCCGCGTCCCGCCGGACGGTCGTCCTGCTGCGGGTGGTCTTCGTGGCGCTGGCGGTGCTCAGCCTCGGCTTCCTGGCCTGGGTGACGATGCTGCGCGCCGCCCTCGTGCAACGCCGCCCGCTGGGCTGGTGGCTGTTCGGCACGGACCTGGCCCTCCTCTTCGCCGCCGTCTTCCTGAGCGGCGGCCACGACGAGAATTCCTGGCAGAGCAACACCGGAGCGGTCCTGGTCCTCGTCCAGATGGCCGCGGTCGTGACGTACTACCTCGTGGTCGACGTGCGCGTGCACCGGGCCGCACCCGGCGGGCAGGCGTACGGACCGCTCGGCGCGGGCGCCGCGTACGGCGGTCACCCGGGGCCGGGCCCCGCCCCGGCCGCCATGGCGCCTAGCCCGAACCCGTACGCCGGAGCCCAGCCGCCGAGGCAGGCCCCCGAGCCGCCCCCGCAGGACTGGCCCTACGCGCAGACCCGCACCCAGGGCCCCTTCCAGCCCGGGCCCGCCGCGCACCCCGCGCCGCCGCAGCAGCCCGCCCACTTCCCGCAGCAGGCCGGGTACGAACCGGTGCCCCATCCGTACGACCAGCAGCAGCCCGCCGCTCCGTACGGCGGCCAGCAGCCGCAGCGCATCGACCGGGTACGTGCCGAACTGGACGAGCTGAGCGACTACCTCCGCAAGGAGGAAGGACGTTGAACGGCCGTGTCGTCGCCGAGCGCTACGAACTCTCCGCGCTGCTCGGCCAAGGCGGCATGGGCCAGGTCTGGATCGCCTACGACCGCCGCCTCGACCGCCGGGTCGGCGTCAAACTGCTGCGCCCCGACCGGGTCTCCGGCACCCCGGACGCGGAGGAGATGCGCCGCCGCTTCGTCCGCGAGTGCCGGGTCACCGCGCAGGTCGACCACCCCGGTCTGGTCACCGTCCACGACGCGGGCAGCGACGGCGACGACCTGTACCTGGTCATGCAGTACGTGGAGGGCGCCGACCTCGCCGACCACCTGGCCGAGCACGACCCGTATCCCTGGCAGTGGGCGGTCAGCGTCGCCGCCCAGCTGTGCGCCGTGCTGGCCTCCGTGCACGCCGTGCCGATCATCCACCGCGACCTCAAGCCGCGGAACGTGATGGTCAAGCCGGACGGCACCCTCACCGTCCTCGACCTCGGCATCGCCGCCGCCCTGGACACCGACACCACCCGCCTGACGCACACCGGCTCGCCCATCGGCAGCCCCGCCTACATGGCGCCCGAGCAGGCCATGGGCGGCACCGTCGGCCCGTACACGGACCTGTACGCGCTCGGTGTGCTGCTCCACGAACTGCTCAGCGGCGAGGTGCCGTTCGCCGGCTCCACGGCCCTCGGCGTGCTGCACCGCCATCTGTACGAGCCGCCGGTCCCGGTGCGCAGGCTCCGCGCGGACGTGCCCGAACAGCTGGAGGCGCTGGTGCTGCGGCTGCTCGGCAAGGACCCGCAGCAGCGGCCCGCCGACGCGCAGGAGGTCTACCGGGCGCTGGTGCCGCTGCTGCCCACCGCGTCCCAGGGGCGGGCCGACGCCGGGGCGGGCGCCCCGATGGACCCGACCCGGCCGTTCCTGCACCCGCACGCGCCGTGGCCGGTGCGCGCCGCGGCCCCGGCCGTGCCGCAGCCGGCCGCCGCAGCGCCCGCGGCCGAGCCGTACCTCGCGGCCTCCGCCGCCCCGTCCGCCCCTGCCGCCTCCCCGGCCCCTTCCGTCGGCTTCACCTCGTCGCTCCCCGGCGGCCTCGCCGCCCCGCCGCCCGCCTTCCCGTCTCCGGGGGCCGATCCGCGCGTGTCCGGGGCCGGCGCCGGCCCGTGGAGCACCGGCGCGGCGCCCGACCCGCGGGCCTCATCAGGGGCGGGCGGCGATCCGCGGTCCCCGGGGCCGGGCGGCCCCGACGTCGCCGCGGCGGTGGACGAGGTCAAGCGCCTCCTGGACCAGGGCCGCATCACCCACGCCGTGGACATCCTCGGCGGCATCCTGCCGGCCGCCGCCGCCCGGCACGGCGCGCACTCACCCGTCGTACGGACGCTTCGCAAGCAGTACGCGGCCACGCTCATGGACGACGGCCAGTACCGCCGGGCGCTGCCCGAACTGCGCGCGCTGGCCGAGGAATTCGCGCGCGACAGCGGGCCGGGAGCGGCCCGCCAGGCGCTTCAGTTCCACTACGAGGCCGCGCAGTGCCTGGAACAGCTGGGCGAGGTGACGCAGGCGCTGGACGAGTACCGGGCCCTGCTGCCGCACTTCGAGCGCTACCCGGACGACCCCGTGCGGCCCCTGGAGATCCGCCGGTCCATCGGCCACCTGCTGCTCGCCCTCGGAGAGCGCGGCGCCGCCCACGAGGCGCTGTCCCGCCTCCTGTACGACGCGGAGCGGCTGCACGGCCCGCACGGCGCCTTCCCGGCGGAGATCCGCCGCACCCTGTACTGGCTGGGCCAGGTGCGCGGCTGACCCGGCACGACGGGGAAGGCGGACGGCGGGGAAGGGGTGCGGAAGAGAAACCGCCTTCCGGGCAACTCGTTGGTCGAATCAGTGGCCTGGATCACGCGGACTCTTTAGCATCGGCTTCGATCAACGCCAGGCAGGAAAACAGGTAGGAAAGCCGCACCGTCGTCGCACCGTTGTTGCACCCCGCCAGGAGGCTTGATGTTCCGCCGTAGGACCGCGCTTCCCGTATCCGCCGCCGCCGCGCTGCTGGCCGCCGCCCCGCTGCTCACCGCCTGCGGCACGGACGCGCGTCCCGGCGCCGCGGCCGTCGTGGACGGGCAGCGGATCACCGTCGCACAGCTCCAGTCGCGGGTACGGGACGTCCGCGCCGCCCAGGAGAAGTCGCCGCAGGCCGCCCAACTGGTGGAGAACACCGGGAAGCTGGGGCCCGCCACCCTGAACGGAATGATCTTCGACCGGGTCCTGGAGCGGAACGCGAAGGACGCCGGGGTCACGGTCTCGCCGCGCGCCGTGCAGCAGTGGCGCGCGGCGGCGGAGCGCAGCGCGGGCGGCGCGCAGCGGCTCAAGGAGATGTGGCTCCAGCAGGCCATCGCGCCCGGCGAGATCGACGCGGTGGTCCGCAACCAGCTGCTGCTGGACGGCATCGCCAAGCGCATCGGCGCCGACCGCGGCCAGCCGCAGGGCCAGCAGCGGCTCGCCGAGGAGCTGGCCAGGACGTCCCGGAAGATGGGCATCGACGTCAATCCGCGCTACGGCAAGTGGGACGACGGCCAGGTCATCCTCGGCGAGACCAAGGAGCCGTGGGTCAGGAACGCGCCGGGCGCTGAGCGCCAGCAGACCTGAGCCGGGCGGGGGGGCGGGGCGTGCGCCGACCGGCCGGTAAGGCCAGTGCGGTCCGTACGCCCGCTACCGGCACCGCTACCGGCCCTGCCCCGGCCGGACCGCCGCGCTGTCGGTGCCGTGCGTTACGTTCGTCGGGTGAACGCTGACGCCACCGCCGCCCCCGGCACGCCGCAGGACCCCGGCCCCGGCCGGCTGGTCCTGCTCACGACCAGCCACCGGGTCGCGCCCGGCCTGCTGTCCTGGCCCGCGTGGCAGACGCTGCGCGCCGCCGACCGCGTGCTGTGCGCCGATGACGCCCACCCGCAGCTCCCGTATCTGCGCGAGGCGGGCGTCGCGGTGGAGCCGGCCGTGCCCGGGGCCCGCGAGCTGGTGGAGTTCTGCCGCGCCGGTGGGCGTACGGCCGTCGTCATCACCTCCGCCGACGGTGACAGCGAGCTGACCGACGGGCTGGCCCGGATGGCCGGCTCCGGCCGGGAGACCATGCCCGACCTGGAGCTGCTGCCCGGCTCGTACGACCTGCCGGGCGCCCGGCTGCTCGACCTCGTGCAGATCATGGACCGGATCCGCCGCCAGTGCCCGTGGAGCGGCGTGCGCACCCACGAGGACCTGGCGAAGTACGGCATCGAGGAGATGTACGAGCTGGTCGAGGCCATCGAGGAGGGCGACCGGGAGACGCTGCGCGAGGAGCTGGGCGACGTGCTCCTCCAGGTCGTCTTCCACGCCCGGATCGCCCAGGACGACCCGGACGAGCCGTTCTCCGTCGACGACGTGGCGGGCGTGATCGTGGACAAGCTGGTCCGCCGGCATCCGCACATCTTCGGCGAGGAAGCCGCCCACACCCCCGAGGACGTCAAGGCGCACTGGCTGCGTACGAAAGCGGTCGAGAAGCAGCGCACCTCGGTCACCGAAGGCATTCCGCTCGGCCAGCCCGCCCTGGCGCTGGCGGGCAAGCTGGCCTCCCGGGCCCGCACGGCCGGCATCGACGCCCTCCCGTCGGGCGACGGCATCGGCTACGAGCTGCTCGCCCTCGCCGTACGGGCCGAGGCGTCCGGCACCGACCCGGAGACCGCGCTGCGGGCCGCCGCCCGTACCTACCGGGACGCGATCCGGTCCGCCGAGGAGGCCGCCTCCGGCGCCGCGGACTGAGTGCCGGGCCGCTCGCGGTGCCGCAGCCGTTCGGCCGCCCAGACGGCGGCGACGGCCGCGCTCACCGCCGCGCCCACGACGCACACCCCGCCCCAGCCGGCCGCGCCCCACACCGCCGAGGTGAGTGCCGAGCCCACCGCGCCGCCCACGAAGTAGCTGGTCATATAGGCGGAGTTGAGGCGGTTGCGGGCCTCGGGGCGGACCGCGTAGACCAGGTTCTGGTTGCTGATGTGCACCGCCTGCACCGCCGCGTCCAGGACGATCACCCCGGCCAGCAGGGCGGCCAGCGCCCAGGGACCGCCCGCGCCGCCGGCCGCCAGCAGCGCCCAGGAGCCGAGCAGCAGGAACCCGCCGAGGCCGGTGACCCGGTGGGCCAGCCCGCGGTCGGCCAGCCGCCCGGCGACCGAGGCGGACAGCGAACCGGCCGCGCCCACCAGGCCCAGCAGTCCGATCGCCGATTCCGACCACCCGTAGGAGGGGCCGGACATCAAGAAGGCCATCGCCGTCCACAGCACGCTGAACGCGGCGAAGGACAGCGCGCCGAGCGCGGCCCGCCACCGCAGCACCGGCTCCTGCGCGAAGAGGGCGAGCGTCGAGCGGATCAGCGCCGGGTAGCGCAGGCCGGCGCCGGTGTGCAGGGCGGGCAGCCGCAGCCGCAGCAGGACGGCCATCAGCAGCATCAGCCCGGCGTTGACCCAGTAGACGGTGCGCCAGCCGCCCAGGTCGGCCAGCAGCCCGGCCGCCGTACGGGCCAGCAGGATGCCCAGCAGCAGGCCGGTCATGACGGTGCCGACCGTACGGCCGCGCTCGGCGGGCGCCGCCAGGGAGGCCGCGTACGGGACGACGACCTGCGCGGCCACGGAGGACAGGCCGGTGAGCGCGGTGCCGGTGAGCAGCAGCGCTCCGTTGGGCGCGCTCGCCGTCACGGTCAGGAAGACCGCGGTGGCCGCACACAGGCACACCGCCAGCCGCCGCCGCTCCAGCAGGTCGCCGAGCGGCACGAGGAACAGCAGCCCGAGGCCGTAGCCGACCTGCGCGACGGTCACCACCAGGGCCGCGGTGGCGGCGCCCAGGTGCAGGTCACGGCCGATGACGTCGAGCAGCGGCTGGGCGAAGTAGTTGCCCGCGACCGACAGACCGGTCGCCACGGACATCAGCAGCAGCGTGCCGCGCCCCAGCCGGGACGCGGACTCGGGCGGCGCGGGCCGTGCGCCGCTCCCCTCGGAAACCATCAGGTGCTCTCCCCGGTACCGGGCGGCACCCTGGCGGTATCGCCCGCCGACCAGACTCCGCCGTACCGGGGCGATCGGTCCAACGGATAGTCGTCGTCCCGCTCCCTCGCGGACAGCGACCGGGCGCTGCGGATCCGCGGGCCCGGCCCCGACGCGAATCCGGACCCAGTCGTTCCGGTTGCCCGGGGCATCTGACCGTCCGCTCGTGCCACACCGCTGACCTGCGGTTCCGTCCCCGTACCGGCCGTGCGGGCGCATACCGTACCCGCCCGCGCATCGACCCCGCCGGCCCGGGTACCCGGGTCGAATGACAGCAACGATCGTTTCGGCCACACCGTTCCAGGACCCCACGTCCGTCCAGCAGGCCGTCGACCTCACGCGGGACATGATCGTCGGCACCGGGCCGTTGGTCGCCGGGCTCGTCATCGTCGCGGCACTGATCATCGCCGTGGTCTACGGGCGGCGGCGCCGGGCCCGCGAACCCGCGCCGCCCGAACCCGAGACCCAGCCGACCCCGCCCAGGGACCCGAGCGGGTACGAGAGCGAGCTGCGCGACCCCAACGAGGTGCCGCGGGACGGTGACCACCGCCTGACGCCGCACGAGCTGCCCGACTACGGCAACGCGCCCACCCGCCACGGCGAGGACCAGGACCGGGAGCGCAAGCGCTGGCAGGAGGGGCACAGCGGCTCGTTCGGCAGCGGTTAACGTCGAGGGGTGCGCCAGCAGACCCCGCCCCCCTCCGACGAACGGCCCGCGGCCCCCGCCGGGCCCGGTACCGCCTGCCCCGTGTCCGGCTCCGGCACCGTGTCCGGCCCCGGCCCGGCGGCCGTCCCGCCCTGCCCGGAACTGTTCACGTGGGAGTTCGCGTCCGACCCGTACCCGGCGTACGCCTGGCTGCGCGAGCACGCGCCCGTGCACCGCACACGGCTGCCCAGCGGCGTCGAAGCCTGGCTGGTGACCCGGTACGCGGACGCGCGGCAGGCGCTCGCCGACACCCGGCTGTCGAAGAACCCGGTGCACCACAGCGAGGCCGCGCACGGCAAGGGCAAGGTCGGCATCCCCGGCGAGCGCGGCGCCAACCTGATGACGCACCTGCTCAACATCGACCCGCCGGACCACACCCGGCTGCGCCGCCTGGTCTCCAAGGCGTTCACCCCGCGCCGCATCGCACGGTTCGCGCCGCGCGTACAGGAACTGACCGACACGCTCATCGACTCCTTCGCGGAGCGCGGCGAAGCGGACCTCATCCACGAGTTCGCCTTCCCGCTCCCCATCTACGCCATCTGCGACCTGCTCGGCGTGCCCCGCGAGGACCAGGACGACTTCCGGGACTGGGCCGGGATGATGATCCGGCACGGCGGCGGCCCGCGCGGCGGCGTCGCCCGGTCGGTGAAGAAGATGCGCGGCTACCTCGCCGAGCTGATCCACCGCAAGCGCGAGACCCTGGGCGACGAGGGGGCCGACGACCTCATCTCCGGTCTGATCCGTGCCTCCGACCACGGCGAGCACCTGACGGAGAACGAGGCCGCCGCCATGGCCTTCATCCTCCTGTTCGCGGGCTTCGAGACCACCGTCAACCTGATCGGCAACGGCGTCTACCAGCTGCTGCGCCACCCGGACCAGCGGGAGCTGCTCCAGAAGGCGGCGGCCGAGGGGGACCGGGAGCTGCTCGCCACCGGCGTGGAGGAGCTGCTGCGCTACGACGGCCCGGTCGAGCTGGCCACCTGGCGCTTCGCCACCGAGGACTTCACCCTCGGCGGGCAGCGCATCGCCGAGGGCGACCCGGTCCTGGTCGTGCTGGCCGCCGCCGACCGCGACCCGCGGCGCTTCACGGAGCCGGACGTCCTGGACCTGTCCCGCCTCGACAACCAGCACCTCGGATACGGCCACGGCATCCACTACTGCCTGGGCGCGCCGCTGGCCCGCCTCGAAGGCCGGACGGCGCTCGCCACGCTGCTGACCCGGCTGCCGGACCTGCGGCTCGCCGCCGACCCGGACGACCTGCGGTGGCGCGGCGGCCTGATCATGCGGGGGCTGCGCACCCTGCCGGTGGAGTTCACACCCGTACAGAAGTGACATTCCGCCGCGCGCCCGTGACGTTTCGCCGGGCCGTGACCTGCGCGTGATCTCCGCTACACCGGGTTGTGACGAGCGGGCCGCCCCGCTACTTTCAACCGTTTGAAAGGCCGGGGCGGGCCGCACGGTCCGCGCTCCCGGCCTTTCGACGACAACTCAACCGCCGCTCGAAAGGCAACCGCATGCGCTCCGGGACCGGCCGACACCGTCGCCCCCGTCAGGCTCCGGCCATCTTCGTCACGGCGGGAGTCGCCGGCGGCGCCCTCGCCATGCCCCTGCTCGCCGCCAGTGGCGCACAGGCCGCCGACGCCGCCACCTGGGACCGGGTGGCCCAGTGCGAGAGCGGCGGCGTGTGGAGCGCCAACTCCGGCAACGGGTTCTACGGCGGACTCCAGCTGACCCAGGAGATGTGGGACCGGCACGGCGGCGCGGCGTACGCCTCGCGCCCCGACCTGGCCAGCCGCTCGCAGCAGATAGCCGTCGCCGAGTCGATCCTCGCCGCGCGCGGGCCCGACACCTGGCCGAGCTGCGCGGTGAACGCGGGCCTCAAGCAGGGCGGCAGCAAGGCGGACGTGGACCCGGGCAGCACCCCGACGCCGCAGCCGTCCGCACCGTCCTCTTCCACCCCTTCCCCGCCGTCCTCTCCTTCCACTCCCACCACGCCGCCCTCCTCCGGGTCCGGCGAGTCGTCCCGGACCCCCGAGCCGGGCGGCCCGCGCACCCCGGAGCCGAAGCCGTCGCCGAGCGGTCCGGCCGGCACCGGGGACCCGTCCCGCACGCCGGACCCGTCCGGCACGCCGGCCCCGTCCGGTACGGGCCGTACGGGCGACCCGTCGCACCCGGCCACCCCGGACGGCGGCACCGCCACGGATCCGACCGCGCCCCCGTCCCAGGGCCAGGGCAAGCACCGCGGCCAGCCCCGTGAGGAGGGGCCCGGCGCGGGCAGCGGCGGCACGGACGGCGCGGGGCGGTCCGGCGGCACGGAGCACCCCTCGCGGGGCGGCGACGCGCACCGTACGGACCCGGCGTCGCCGGGCGACTACACCGTGCGGCCGGGTGACAACCTGTCAGCCATCGCCGAGGACCGTGGGGTCTCCGGAGGCTGGCCGGCGCTCTACGAGGCCAACAAACGTGTCATCGGGGGCGATCCGGACCTCATCCACCCCGGCCAGCGCCTCGATCTGGATGCCGATCAGGGTACTTCGTAGGTAATTGCCCGCTTTGGTGAAAGTGAGACATGGATCTCGTTCGGGAGCCCGCCGCCCGACCCGTCCGTTGTTTCCAAACCTGCGGCGACCTGCGGAAATGTGATGATCCTGTGATGTCTGGGGGCCAACTGGCCTCAGATGTAGGGGTTTGAACCGGCGGGGCGTTCCTGTTTACCGTCTTCATCGCTCGCCAAAGCGGGCCCTTCAACCACACGCCGAATCCTGCCGGTGGTCGGAGGTCACACGTCGCGACAGCGCCGAAGGCAGGAGCGGGGGACCCAAGGTAGGTGCCGGCCCCGCCCGCGGAAGCGGGACAGCCGGCTTGGGGTGAAGCCGCGTGGAAGCACACGCGGCCGGGCCACTCACAGCCCGAACCCGACAGCTCACCTCGTAGGCGTCGGTGAGGAAACGAACCATGCTGAACACCAAGGGCAAGCACCGTCGTCCGTCCAAGGCCGTCCGCGTCGCCACCCTGGCCGGTGTCGCCGGCGCCGCTGTGGCCGTCCCGCTGATGGGCGCCACCTCTGCCTCCGCCGCGGGCAACAACTGGGACGCCGTCGCCCAGTGCGAGTCCGGCGGCAACTGGTCGATCAACACCGGCAACGGCTACTACGGTGGCCTGCAGTTCACCAACTCCAGCTGGGCCGCCGCCGGCGGCACCAAGTACGCCCCGCGTGCCGACAAGGCCACCAAGGCCCAGCAGATCGCGGTGGCCGAGCGTCTGCTCGCCATCCAGGGCCCGGGCGCCTGGACCTGCGCCGGCGGCCACCTCGGCAAGGGCAACGCGAACGCCCAGGCCGACGGCGGCTCGTCGCAGGGCAGCTCGCACAAGTCCTACAAGAAGTCGCACCGCTCCTACTCCGCCCCGCAGAGCACCTCGCGGTCCGAGGCCCGCAAGCAGGGCGAGGAGCTGGCCCGCAAGACCCCGGCCCCGTCCCACAAGGCGGCGCCGAAGTCGAACCCCAAGGGCAACTACACCGTCAAGTCCGGTGACACCCTCGCCAAGATCGCCGCTTCCCACGGCACCAACTGGAAGTCGGTCTACGAGAACAACAAGTCCGTCATCGGCGGCAACCCCAACCTGATCTTCCCGGGCCAGAAGCTGGCCGTCTGAGCCGGCCCAAGCCCTGACGGACTCCGGGTGGCCGGGCCGGTCCGTGCGTACGGCGGTACGCACGGGCCCGGCACGCCCCCGGGGCCCGCTCGTACCGGGAACCCGCTCTTCCCGTGAGACCGCCCCGCCACGGCGCCTGTCCCCCGCACGCGCCGCGGCGGGGCTTCTCCATTTGCCCCGCGGCCCCCGTTCCCCCGCGAGCCGTCCCGGCCGCGTGCCGGCCCCGCCCGGCCCGCACCTGCCCACGCGCCGGTTTCCCCGTTCAGCGAACAATGTGCCCGTACGTCACGTGAACAGCGGCTTTGCGGGTGTTTTCGTCCCACGGACCGGGCTGGCGGCGAGCGGAACCCCGGGAGGCCGTTAGGCTCGTGCTGCAGAACTCCAGACACCCATGAAGGAGACAACGTGCCGTCCATCGACGTCGTCGTAGCTCGCGAGATCCTCGACTCGCGAGGCAATCCCACGGTCGAGGTCGAGGTCGGCCTCGACGACGGCAGCACCGGCCGTGCCGCCGTTCCGTCCGGCGCCTCGACCGGCGCCTTCGAGGCCATCGAGCTGCGGGACGGGGACCCGAACCGCTACCAGGGCAAGGGCGTGGAGAAGGCCGTCCTCGCGGTCATCGAGCAGATCGGCCCGGAGCTGGTCGGCTACGACGCCACCGAGCAGCGCCTGATCGACCAGGCCATGTTCGACCTGGACGCCACGGACAACAAGGGCTCGCTCGGCGCCAACGCCATCCTCGGCGTCTCCCTGGCCGTCGCGCACGCCGCCTCCGAGGCCAGCGACCTGCCGCTGTTCCGCTACCTGGGCGGCCCGAACGCCCACGTGCTGCCGGTCCCGATGATGAACATCCTGAACGGCGGCTCGCACGCCGACTCGAACGTGGACATCCAGGAGTTCATGATCGCCCCGATCGGCGCGGAGTCCTTCTCCGAGGCGCTGCGCTGGGGCGCCGAGGTCTACCACACCCTCAAGAAGGTGCTGAAGGGCAAGGGCCTGGCCACCGGCCTGGGCGACGAGGGCGGCTTCGCCCCGAACCTGGGCTCCAACCGCGAGGCCCTGGACCTGATCCTGGAGGCCATCAAGGAGGCCGGCTACACCCCCGGCCAGGACATCGCGCTCGCGCTCGACGTCGCCGCCTCCGAGTTCTACAAGGACGGCGTCTACGAGTTCGAGGGCCAGCAGCGCACGGCCGAGCAGATGACCTCGTACTACGAGGAGCTCGTCGACGCCTACCCGCTGGTCTCCATCGAGGACCCGCTGTTCGAGGACGACTGGGCCGGCTGGAACGTCATCACCGAGCGTCTGGGCACCAAGGTGCAGCTGGTCGGCGACGACCTGTTCGTCACCAACCCGGAGCGCCTGGCCCGCGGCATCGAGGAGAACTCGGCCAACGCCCTGCTGGTCAAGGTCAACCAGATCGGCTCGCTGACCGAGACCCTGGACGCCGTCGAGCTGGCCCAGCGCAACGGCTTCAAGTGCATGATGTCGCACCGCTCCGGCGAGACCGAGGACGTCACCATCGCCGACCTGGCCGTCGCCACCAACTGCGGCCAGATCAAGACCGGCGCCCCGGCCCGCTCCGAGCGCGTGGCCAAGTACAACCAGCTGCTGCGCATCGAGGAGATCCTCGACGACGCGGCCGTGTACGCGGGCCGCAGCGCCTTCCCGCGGTTCAAGGGCTGACCCGACTGATCCTTCCGGGGCCGCGCGGCCCCGGCGGCTGTCAATGACGTACGTCCCCGGCGGCGGTCCCGTACCGTTGCCGGGGACGTACGTGCTCCGGGCCGCACCGGCCCGGCCCGGTGACCCAGGGAGGGCGACGTGTCCGCGGAACGGTTCTCCACCGCGACCCGGCTCAAGGCGCTCGGCGAGCAGGCCGCCGCCCGCGTCCAGCGCGCCCGACCGGCCCGCCGGGGCCGCCTGACCGGCCGGGCGGCGCTGCTCGCCCTGGTGATGTGCTCGCTGGTCGTCGCCCTGGCCTACCCCACCCGCCAGTACATCTCGCAGCGCGCCGAGATCGCCGACCAGCGCCGCCAGGCCGAGGACGCCGGGCGGCGCGCCGACGAGCTGCGCGACGAGAAGGCCCGCTGGCAGGACCCCGAGTACCTACGGCAGCAGGCCCGGCTGCACCTGCACTACGTCATGCCGGGGGAGACCGGCTACATCGTCCAGGACGGCTCCGGCGACGGGAAGCGGCGCAAGGGCCAGGGCGCCGCGGAACACCCCTGGTACGACAACATCTGGAACGGCCTGGACGCCGCCGACAAGTAGCCTGTCGGGGGCGCGCGAGCGGCCCGTCCGCCGGGCCGGCCGGCACGCCGTACGGCACCACCGTCACCACACAACCGAAAGCACCCATGTCCGTGTCTGAACACCGCATGCCCCCGCCGCAGACCGAGCGCACCGAACCCACCGAGGCGGACATCGCGGCCTTCAAGGAACAGCTCGGCCGCCCGCCGCGCGGCCTGCGCGCCATCGCGCACCGCTGCCCCTGCGGGCAGCCGGACGTCGTCGAGACGGCCCCGCGCCTGGAGGACGGCACCCCCTTCCCCACGCTCTACTACCTCACCTGCCCGCGCGCCGCCTCCGCGATCGGCACGCTGGAGGCCAACGGCGTGATGAAGGAGATGACCGAGCGGCTGGGCCGGGACCCGGAGCTGGCCGCCAAGTACCGCGCCGCCCACGAGGACTACATTCGGCGCCGCGACGCGATCGAGGTCCTCCAGGGCTTCCCGAGCGCGGGCGGCATGCCGGACCGGGTCAAGTGCCTGCACGTCCTGGTCGGCCACTCGCTCGCGGCCGGCCCCGGCGTCAACCCGCTCGGCGACGAGGCACTGGCGATGCTGCCGCAGTGGTGGCGCAAGGGCCCGTGCGTGTCCCCTTGCCAGGAGCCGGACGAAGGAGCGGGCGAGTGAAGCGCGTAGCGGCCGTCGACTGCGGTACGAACTCCATCCGCCTGCTCGTAGCCGACCTCGACCCGGCGACCGGCGAGCTGAAGGACCTGGACCGCCGGATGCGGATCGTGCGCCTGGGCCAGGGCGTGGACCGTACGGGGCGGCTGGCCCCCGAGGCCCTGGAGCGCACCTTCGCGGCCTGCCGCGAGTACGCCGGGGTCATCGAGGAGCTGGGCGCGGAGACCGTGCGCTTCGTCGCCACCTCGG
Source organism: Streptomyces sp. NPDC018019 (assembly GCF_044327805.1). Classification (NCBI taxonomy): domain Bacteria; kingdom Bacillati; phylum Actinomycetota; class Actinomycetes; order Kitasatosporales; family Streptomycetaceae; genus Streptomyces; species Streptomyces sp. NPDC018019. The sequence continues at coordinate 563,035 of NZ_JBIRGD010000001.1, forward strand.
CCTCCCGCGACGCCGAGAACCGCGACGACTTCGTCCGCGGTGTGCTGGACATCCTGGGCGTGGAGCCCGAGGTGATCACCGGTGCCCAGGAGGCGGAGTTCTCCTTCACCGGCGCCACCAAGGAGCTGACCGGCCGCACCGACCTCGCCACGCCCTACCTGGTCGTGGACATCGGCGGCGGCTCCACCGAGTTCGTCCTCGGCTCCGACGCGGTACGTGCCGCCCGCTCCGTGGACATCGGCTGCGTCCGGATGACCGAGCGCCACCTCGTACGGGACGGCGAGGCCATCGCCGACCCGCCCGGCGAGGAGCGGATCGACGCCATAAAGGCGGACATCGCACGCGCCCTGGACGAGGCGGCGGAGACCGTCCCGCTGCCCGAGGCCCGCACCCTCGTCGGCCTGGCCGGCTCGGTGACCACGGTCGCCGCCATCGCGCTGGACCTGCGCGAGTACGACTCGGCCGCCATCCACCACGCCCGCATCCCGCTGGCCCGGGTCCGTGCGATCACCCACCGCCTGCTCACCGCCACCCACGACGAACGCGCCGCCATCCCGGCCATGCACCCGGGCCGGGTGGACGTCATCGGCGCAGGCGCCCTCGTCCTCCTGTCGATCATGGAACGCGTCGGCGCGGAGGAGGTCGTGGTCTCGGAGCACGACATCCTGGACGGCATTGCCTGGAGCTGCGGATAAGCACCGAGGGACGGCCGCCGGGCCCGATGGCCGGGCGGCCGGGCCGTCAGATGTTCCGGTAGACGTCGCGCCGGTCGCCGACCTTGACGTCGAGGACGATGAGTTCGCCGTCCTCGACCTGGTAGGCGACCCGGTAGTTGCCCACTCGGAGCCGGTAGAGGCCGGACGGACCGGTGAGCTTCTTGACGTCGGCGTCTTCCCGGTACGGGTCGTCACCGAGCGCGGTCAGTGCAGCCAGGACGCGCATCGCGGCGGGCCGGTCGATGGCCCGCAGCTGCCGCTGCGCCGCCGCGGTGAATCGGAACGCGTACTTCATGCGGCGTCTTGGTCGCGGTCGGTGAACAGGTCCGCCAGCAGTTCCGCCATCGTCACGGTGGGGCCGCCCTCGGCCAGGACCGCTTCCGCTTCGCGTGCCAGCATCACGTCGGCCGCTTCCTCCAACGCTTCGAAGTCCGCGATCGGAACCACGGCCGCCACTGGAGCGCCGTTACGCGTGATGACTGTCGGAATGCCTTCCTCGGCCCGGTTGATGTGGTCCGCGAGGTGTGCGCGGGCGTCCCGTACGGTCACGGTGTTCTCCGTCATGGCATGAGTGTACGCAGTTACGTGTACACGAGCACCCCCCTTCTTCGTGGGTGGCTTCGGGAAGTGTTCCGCTATCCCTGGCGCGCGGCCTTCGCGGGCGCTCGACTGCCCCTCGTCCAGGGGGCGTCCGCCCCTCCCCGGGGGCTGAAGGGCCCGTCCCGCGGAAAACTTCGTGAAACTCTTCACATGAAAAAACGGCCCGCTGGGCGTACAAACCGGACGCCGGGCCCTACTTCTTGGGCCGTAGGCCCCTGGCGCCGCAAAAATGTGCGGTATCGGTCGTGTTAAAGAGATCCTTACGGACCGGGTGGTTCAGGCGCTTCGGAAGACGCAATCCCTGATCAACAGGGGTGTCCAACGCTTCGGCCGGTACGGTGGTTCCCTCGCGGCGCTATGGCGTCGATCACGGAGGCGCGGAGTGTAGCAGATGCCCCCTGTAACCTTGTGAAGGGGCTCACGAGGGGTGCTCCGAGTGGGGGTGGATACTCGATTGCATGAGCACCACGGAGCGTCCCAGGATCCTCGTTGTAGGCGGTGGGTACGTAGGTTTGTACGCGGCACGCCGCATCCTCAAGAAGATGCGGTACGGCGAGGCGACGGTCACGGTCGTCGACCCGCGCTCGTACATGACGTACCAGCCCTTCCTCCCTGAAGCTGCTGCCGGCAGCATCTCTCCCCGCCACGTCGTGGTGCCGCTGCGACGCGTGCTCCCGAAGGCGGAGGTCCTCACCGGCCGCGTCACCACCATCGACCAGGACCGCAAGGTCGCCACGGTCGCCCCGCTGGTCGGCGAGGCGTACGAGCTGCCCTTCGACTACCTGGTCATCGCGATGGGCGCGGTCTCCCGCACCTTCCCGATCCCCGGCCTCGCCGAGAACGGCATCGGCATGAAGGGCATCGAGGAGGCCATCGGCCTGCGCAACCACGTCCTGGAGCAGCTCGACAAGGCCGACTCCACGACCGACGAGGAGGTCCGCCGCAAGGCGCTGACCTTCGTCTTCGTCGGCGGCGGCTTCGCCGGCGCGGAGACCGTCGGCGAGGTCGAGGACATGGCCCGCGACGCCGCGAAGTACTACAAGAACGTCAAGCGCGAAGACATGCGCTTCCTGCTGGTCGACGTCGCCGACAAGATCCTCCCCGAGGTCGGCCCCAAGCTCGGCGCCTACGGCAAGGAGCACCTGGAGAGCCGCGGGGTCGAGGTCTACCTCGGCACCAGCACCAAGTCCTGCGTCGACGGCCACGTGGTGCTGAGCAACGACCTGGAGGTCGACTCCAACACCATCGTGTGGACCGCCGGCGTCAAGCCGAACCCGGCGCTCGCCCGCTTCGGGCTGCCGCTGGGCCCGCGCGGCCACGTCGACACCCAGGCCACCCTCCAGGTGCAGGGCACCGACTACATCTGGGCCGCGGGCGACAACGCCCAGGTCCCGGACCTGGTCGGCCGCAAGGCGGGTAACGAGAACGCCTGGTGCCCGCCGAACGCCCAGCACGCGCTGCGCCAGGCCAAGGTCCTCGGCGACAACGTGATCTCCGGTATGCGGGGCTTCCCGCAGAAGGAGTACAGCCACGCCAACAAGGGCGCGGTCGCGGGCCTGGGTCTGCACAAGGGCGTCGCGATGATCGTCCTCGGCAAGACCAAGATCAAGCTGAAGGGCCGGCTGGCCTGGTACATGCACCGCGCGTACCACGGCATGGCGATGCCGACCTTCAACCGCAAGATCCGCGTCTTCGCCGACTGGACGCTCGGCATGTTCCTCAAGCGCGAGGTCGTCTCGCTGGGCGCCATGGAGCACCCGCGCGAGGAGTTCTACGAGGCCGCCAAGCCCGCCCCGGCGCCCGCCGCCGCGGCCGACGACAAGGCGAAGGCCGACGACAAGGCGAAGGCCAAGGCTTCCTGACCTTCCCGTAGGAGTGACGCCGCCGCACGCGCGTCACCCCGCACTCCACCGCCGAAGGGGCGGCTGCCATCCGTGGTGCAGCCGTCCCTTCGGCGTATTCGTTGTGGCGCGCCGTGGCCGTTTTGCTGTTCCCTTACGAACGAACGGGACTACCGGGGCTCCCGAACGGCGTTTACGTGGTGGGTGAAACTTCTTCGCCCTTCCCGTCAACACGGAGGTGTGCGACATGGCCGACGCCGCTGGACGGCTCTCCAAGCTCGCCGAGGAGGTGCTGGGAGCCCCGCTCCCGGTCCGTATCCGCGCCTGGGACCGCAGCGAGTACGGCCCGCCGGGGGCCCCCGTCCTCGTCGTCCGCAACCGCCGCGCCCTGCGCCGCCTCCTGTTCAAACCCGGCGAGTTGGGGCTCGCGCGCGCCTGGGTGGCCGGTGAGATCGATGTCGAGGGCGATCTGTACGAGGCGCTGGACCTGCTGTCGGGGCTGATCTGGGAGCGCGGGACCGCGGCCGGCAAGCCGCAGCGTGCCGCTGTGCTGCGCGCTCTGGCCAAGCCGGAGATCCGCGCCGCCGCCCGCGACCTGGTGGCGCTGGCGGGCCTCCCCGTACCGCCCAAGCCGCCCGCCGAGGAGGCACCCAAGAGCCACGGGCCGCTGCACACCCTGCGCCGGGACAAGGAGGCCATCAGCCACCACTACGACGTCGGCAACGACTTCTACGAGCTGGTGCTCGGCCCCTCCATGGTCTACTCCTGCGCCTACTGGGAGGGCCCGGACGCCACCCTGGAGGACGCGCAGCGCGACAAGCTCGACCTCATCTGCCGCAAGCTCGGCCTGAAGGAGGGGGAGCGGCTGCTGGACGTCGGCTGCGGATGGGGCTCGATGGCCCTGCACGCGGCCCGTGAGTACGGCGTACGGGTCGTCGGCATCACCCTCTCCGAGGAGCAGGCCACCTACGGCCGCAAGCGGGTCGCCGAGGCGGGCCTCGCGGACCGTGTCGAGATCCGCGTCCAGGACTACCGCGAGGTCCACGACGAGCCGTTCGACGCGATCTCCTCGATCGGCATGGCCGAGCACGTCGGCCGCGCCCGCTACGCCGAGTACGCCGCCGACCTGCACGCGCTCCTCAAGCCCGGCGGGCGGCTGCTCAACCACCAGATCGCCCGCCGCCCGCTGGCGGACGAGGACGCGTACCACGTCGACGAGTTCATCGACCGGTACGTCTTCCCCGACGGCGAGCTGGCCCCGGTCGGCCGCACCGTCGGGCAGCTGGAGGACGCCGGGTTCGAGGTGCGGGACGTGGAGGCGATCCGCGAGCACTACGCGCTGACGCTGCGTGCCTGGGTGGCCAACCTGGAGGCGCACTGGAAGGAAGCGGTACGGCTGACGACGCCGGGCCGGGCCCGGGTGTGGCGGCTGTACATGGCCGCCTCCGCGCTGTCCTTCGAGCGCAACCGGATAGGCGTCAACCAGGTGCTGGCGGTCCGTACGCCGGAGTCCGGCACCTCGGGGCTCCCGCTGCGCGCCCGCGAGTGGCGCGGCTGACGAAGCTCCACGGGGACGTCCACGGGACGTACGGAAGGGCCCCGGTGACCGGACCGCGCGCGGCGGCCGGGCACCGGGGCCCTTGTGTGGCGGTGTCCGCTACTCGGCCTTGATCGCCGCCAGCATGTTCAGCTTCGCGGCCCGGCGGGCCGGCCACAGCGCGGCCAGCATGCCGACCACCGCGGCGAGCGCCAGGAAGATGCCCATCCGGCCCCACGGCAGCACCAGCTCGTACGTGCTCAGCGAGGCGCCGATCAGCTCACCGGCCGCCCAGCCGAAGAAGACGCCCAGGCCGATGCCGAGGATCCCGCCGAACAGCGCGATCACCAGCGACTCCAGCCGCACCATCCGCTTGATGCCGACCCGGTCCAGGCCGATCGCCCGCAGCATGCCGATCTCCTGCTGCCGCTCGAAGACCGACATCGCCAGGGTGTTGACCACCCCGAGCACCGCGACGACCACGGCCATGGCGAGCAGCCCGTAGAGCATGTTCAGCATCAGGTTGACCATCTGCGCGATGCCTTCGGAGACGTCCTTCTTGTCCTGGACGGCGATCGCCGGGTTCTTGCCGAGGGTCTCGACCAGGGAGTCCTTGGTGGCGTCGGTCGCGCCGCCGGTGGTCTTGACCATCACCTGCATATCGGTGGGGTTCTTCTGGTGCGGCGCCAGCACGGAGGTGTCCAGCATGATCCCCTGGAGCATGTCGTTGCCCTCGTAGACGCCGGAGACGGTGAGCCGGTCCTTCCCGCCGTCCTCGAACGTCGCCGCGAAGGTCGAGCCGACCTGCCAGCCGTGCCGCTTGGCCGTGCTGCTGTCGACGACCGCGCGGTTCGCCTTCGGCGCGCCGAGCCCGTCGAAGGAGCCCGCGGTGAAGTCCAGGTTCGTCAGCTCGCCGATCGCCTTGCCGTCCACCCCGGTCAGGTACTCCGTGTCGCCGTCGATGCGGGCCGGAGCGTTGCGCAGCGGGCTGGAGGCGGTGACCTTCGGATCGGCGGCCAGCGTCTTCGCCACGTCGGGAGAGAGTGGGCCGCGGTTGGCCATGCTGACGACGTAGTCCGCCTTCAGGGCGTCGGTCGCCATCTTGTCGACGCCCTTCTGGACACTGCCCGCGATCACGGTCAGGCCGGTGACCAGAGTGAGCCCGATCATCAGGGCGGAGGCTGTGGCGGCCGTACGGCGCGGGTTGCGCACCGCGTTCTGCCGGGCCAGCTTGCCCGAGACGCCGAAGGCGCGCAGGACGGGCGCGGCGGCGGCGATCAGCGGGCGGGACAGCAGCGGGGTCAGGACGAAGACGCCGATCAGCAGCAGCCCGGCGCCCAGGCCCATCAGGGCCTTGCCCTCGTCGGCCCCGACGGCGGTGGCGCCCAGGACGCAGGCGGTGCCCGCGGCGGCCAGCACCGCGCCGATGGCGTTCCGCACCACCAGGGACTTCGTGGTCGCCGCCGCGTGCACGCTGTTCATCGCGGCGACCGGCGGGATCTTCGCGGCGCGGCGGCCCGGCAGCCAGGCGGCGAGCACCGTCACCACGATGCCGACCACCAGCGAGGCGACGACCGTCGAGGGGGCGACGACCAGCGGGCCGTCCGGGACGGTGCCGAGCGCGCCGGTCAGCGCGCGCAGCCCGGCGCCGATGCCGATGCCGGCCAGCAGACCCGTGACGGCGGCGACCGCACCGACCACGAACGCCTCGACGAGCACCGAGCGGGTGACCTGGCGGCGGCTGGCGCCGACCGCGCGCATCAGCGCCAGCTCCTTGGTGCGCTGGGCGACCAGCATGGTGAAGGTGTTGGCGATGATGAAGATGCCGACGAAGAGCGCGATGCCGGCGAAGATCAGCAGGCCGGTCTTCATGCTGTCCATGCTCTTGGCGATCGCCTCGGCCTGGTCGTCGGCGAGCTTCTTGCCGGTGACCGCCTCGGCCGTGTCCGGCAGGACCTTGTCGACCGCGGACTTCAGCGCCTCCTGGGACGTACCGGGCGCGGCCTTGACATCGATCTCGCTGAACCCGCCGGGCATGTGGAACAGCTTCTGCGCGGTGGCGGTGTCGAACAGCGCGAGACTGCCGCCCGCGGCGACCGCGCCGTCCTCGGTGGTGAAGACGCCGGAGACCTTCGCCTCGCGGACCGGGCCGTCGACGGACAGCCGTACGGTGTCGCCGACCTGGTAGCCGGTCTTCTCGGCGGTCCCGGAGTCCAGGGCGACCTGGTCCGGCCCCTTGGGCGCGGTCCCGGACGTCATCGGGAAGCGGTCGTCCCTGCCGTCCGCTCCGGGGTAGTAGTTGCGGCCGCGGGAGCTGAAGCCGGTGCCGACGAGCTTGCCGCTCTTGTCGGCGATGGCGGTGAAGCCCTCGACGGTGCCCGTGGCGCGGGCCGCGCCCGGGACCTTGCCGGCCTTGTCGAGCAGCGCCTGGCTCAGCTTGGGCGCGGGGCCGGGCTTGGTGCCGGCGGTGTCCGGGCGGTGCGGCTGGACGGCCACGTCGACGCCGGCGAAGCCCTTCTGGGAGCTCTTCTGCTGGGCCTCGGAGAGGGTGGAGGTGAAGACCAGGGTGCCGGAGACGAAGGCCACGCCGAGCATCACGGCGAGGACGGTCATCAGCAGCCGGGCCTTGTGCGCGAGCACGTTGCGCAAGGCGGTACGGAACATCGTCAGTCCTGTGGGAGAAGGGCGGTGAGCGGGCTGCCGGGGCGGGTCAGCTGACCCGCCCCCTGGCGTCGAAGCCCTTCATGCGCTCCAGCACCCGGTCGGCGGTGGGGTCGGCCATCTCGTCGACGATCCGGCCGTCGGCGAGGAAGACGACCCGGTTCGCGTACGCCGCCGCCACCGGGTCGTGGGTCACCATCACCACGGTCTGGCCCAGTTCCCGTACGGAGTTGCGCAGGAAGCCCAGCACCTCGGCGCCGGAGCGGGAGTCGAGGTTGCCGGTGGGCTCGTCGGCGAAGATGATCTCGGGCCGGGAGGCGAGCGCGCGGGCCACCGCGACGCGCTGCTGCTGGCCGCCGGAGAGCTGGCTCGGCCGGTGCTTGAGCCGCCCGGACAGGCCGACCGTCTCCACGACCCGGTCCAGCCACTGCCGGTCGGGCTTGCGGCCGGCGATGTCCATGGGGAGCGTGATGTTCTCCAGCGCGGTCAGGGTGGGCAGCAGGTTGAACGCCTGGAAGATGAAGCCGATCTTGTCGCGGCGCAGCCGGGTCAGGTGCTTGTCCTTCAGGCCGTTCAGCTCGGTGTCGCCTATCAGGGCCGAGCCGCGGGAGACGGTGTCCAGGCCGGCCATGCAGTGCATGAGGGTGGACTTGCCGGACCCGGAGGGGCCCATGATCGCGGTGAACTCGGCCTGCCGGAAGTCGACGGAGACCTGGTCCAGCGCGACCACCTGGGTCTCGCCCTGTCCGTAGACCTTGGTGAGATCCGTGGCGCGTGCGGCCACCGTGGCGCGGGTGGCGGTGGGAACGCCGGTGTGGGTGGTGGTCACGGGAAGGGACTCCTGTCGAATGTCGGGACGGTCGGGGCCGGTGGAACGCGGCCCTTTCCATCGTGGGGGAGGACCCGGTGCGCCAACGTCAGCCCGTGAGGCGGTCCTGGGGGAGCCCTGCGGGGTATCCGTACGGCCCTTCGGTCATCCCTGGGTATGACGGCGACCCTGACGTGACGGGGGCGGAGAGGAGGCTCGCGGGGGCGCGCGCAAGACGTCGAGTTTCCGTCAATCCGGACACGGGCCGGGGTGGCCGCCGGAGCGGCGAGGGTGGGCCGCAGGCATGTGCCGAAGGCCCGTACCAGCCGCTGATGACCCCTCAGTTGCCAATAAAATAAGACAACCTAGGGAAGACGGCCCCCTGTTCAGACGGTGCCGCGGGCTAGGCTCGTGCTGCCCCTTTCGAGGTGGCGCGGGGGTTCCCAGGCCCGGATGGTGGAATGCAGACACGGCGAGCTTAAACCTCGCTGGCCTTCGGGCCGTGCCGGTTCAAGTCCGGCTCCGGGCACAGCACATGAGCCGCCGGGCGGTCCGGTCACGGGCTTCCGCTCGGCCCCCGGAGACGGTCCGGTGCGCCGCGGGCGTTCCGCCACGGCCCTTCCGCTACGGCCGGTCCCGATCGTACGGCCGGTGCGTGTTCCCGTCGCCGGTCTTGACGTCGTCGCGCTCGGTGCCGTCGCGCTCGGCGTCACCGGTCTCACGGAGGGCGCCGCCGCCGTTCCCGTCGCCGTCCGCGTGCTCGCCGGCGGACGCGGTGCCGCCGGGCGGCCAGGCCGGGCGGACCTCGGCCGGTACGGCGGCCAGCGCGTGGCCGACGGTGGGGAAGCAGGCCAGCGCGTCCACGGCCCGGGTGACCAGGAGGACGTGCAGGACGCGGACGCCCAGGGAGGCGAGCAGCAGCCGCCCGTTCATGCGGCGGCACAGCCATTCCAGGGCGAGCAGGCAGTTCAGGCCGCGTGAGTCGCAGAACCGCAGCGCGGTCAGGTCCAGCACCAGGAACCGGTGCCCGGCCGCGATCACGGCCCCGGACTCGTCCAGGAACTGCCGCTCGGCGTGCACGTCCAGTTCTCCGGCCACCCGGAGCACCGCGCATTCCCCGGCGTCGACGACCGTGGTGATCGTCAGGTGCCGCCTGCCTTGGGACATCGCTCCTCCACGTGTGCGCCCGGACGGGCCGGGCTCCCGGGGCGAATCCCCGCTACCCCCCAGTGTGCCGGGCGGGCCGTCCCGGTCCGCGGCGCCGGGGCGCATCGGGCCGCGCCGGCACGCCGCTCCCGCCGCGCGGGCCGCCGCCGGTACGGGGCCCGGCCGCCGGGCGGGGCCGCATTCGGCGCACCCTGCGAATGCGCGCGGTCGCGGATAGCGCAAGCATTTCCACGGGGGAAACGCTGGTGCTGCAAATGGTCGCACTTCGGACCCGAACAGATATATCACATGGCAGTGCGTGTTCGATCGGATACGGCCGCGGTAGACATCCGGTGTCACATTTCTGCGCACGAGGAGAGAAAGCATGCGCAAGTTCATCGGTCGTACCGCCGGCTCGGTCGCCATCGCCGCCCTTGCCATCGTCCCGCTCTCGGGCATGGCCTCCGCTGCGTCCTGGGACGACGCACCGCGGCTCACCGCCGGCAGCAACTGCGCTGCCAAGTACGGCAAGTTCCACTGTGACCGGGTGCACAAGGAGCACAACGAGTACAACGACAACAAGGCGTACACGTACAACGACAACGACACGTACAAGTTCAAGTACAAGAAGAACGTCACCAAGGTCGGCCTGGCGATCGGCAACGTCGAGCAGTGAGCCGGATGCGGCGGGGCGGGCGGCACCGCGTGCCGCCGCCCCGCTGAGAGATCAGGAAAGGCCCCGCGGCGCGCGGGGCCTTTCTCTGTGTGCGGCGGGATTATGGCAGCCACTCCGGGAAAAGGCACGCGGAGGGCTGCGGTGGCGGTTTCGCTCATTTACGCGACGCCGGGGACGGCCGTCCGCTGTCCACGACTTTCGATTGCCGGGCGCACTGCCGGTCGCCCGGCAGTGCGGTGATATGTGTCTACGGTTTCGTGGCATTCGGGTGAACCGGCGAAACTGAACTGGCGGACGCGAGTTGTCCAGGTCGCTCCGGAAACGGGCACTCCGCTTCGAGAAGGGTGAATCGTGATCAAGAAGTTCCTGGCCACGACGGCCGTAGCCGCGTCCATCGTCGGCGTCTCGGCCATGGCGGCTCCGCAGGCCATGGCGGTCGGCGACGGACGCGGAACCTCGACCGCCAACGGCAACGGCGCGGGGCAGGCATTCGGCAACTCCGACACCGAGGGCGACATGTCCCCGCAGTTGAGCCTGATCCAGGGGACGCTCAACAAGCCGTGCATCGGCATTCCGATCACGAACGTTCAGAACATCGTGGCCCTGGTCAACGTCGGCGTCCAGGACATCCTGTCCTCCGACCAGAACCAGCAGTGTGTCGAGAACTCGACCGAGTCGCAGGGGGACCAGGCGCTGTCGCACATCATCGACAAGCTCCCGCTGCTGTCCGAGAACGGCGTCAACAACAGCTGAGCCGGACTGCCGTAAAAGGCCCGGGACGTCGGTTCTCTCCTCCTGATCGGCTCGGGCCTTTGCGCTTTACGAAAAGCGCGCAGTTCCGTCCCGTGGTCTTCTCTCCTGGCCCGCGCTGAACCATATGGGCGATTCCTCGTGAAAATCGACTTCACGGGAGTTTCGTCAGCGCGGCCGAATCGTTACGAATATTGGTGGCGGTGTTACGGGCAATCCTGAGGGCGCCCGTGCGGCACGAAGGACGTGACCGTTTCAGACTCCGCTGCGGAAAGGGCTGAAAGTGAAGTACGCGAAGGTTGCCGCAGTCGCTGCTGGAACGCTCATGGCGGTCGGGGCCGCCACCCCGGCGTTCGCCGACGCGGGTACCTCGGGCGCCGCGCAGAACTCCCCCGGCGTCCTCTCCGGCAACGTCCTGCAGATTCCGATCCACATCCCGGTGAACCTCTGCGGGAACTCGATCGACATCATCGGGCTGCTGAACCCGGCGTTCGGCAACACCTGCGTCAACGACTGACGTACCGCGTCGGACGGGTAGCAGAGGATGAAGCGAAAGGCCCCGGCGCGCCAGCCAAGCGTGCCGGGGCCGGTCGCGTTCGAGGGGGCCGGGAAGTGGCGAAACGGATGGGTTTCTCCTTCGGGCCGGAATCGTTGAACACCAAAAGGGCGGTGGCCCGGACAATTCCGGGAAGATCGCGCGGCGAGTTCGGCCGCGGCGGGCGACAGCACCGCTCAGGAAAGGACAGCGGAAAGTGAAGTACGCGAAGACGGCCGCGTTTCTGGCCGGTTCCGTCATGGCCCTGGGAGCGGCGTCCCCCGTTTTCGCCGGCACCCCTGGGAAGGTGCCGAGTTTCAGCCTGAACGGTGGCCTGGCGGATGCCCTGAAGAACAAGCAGCTGGACGGCCGGCAGCTCGACCCGGTGGTCAGGACCGTCGAGGAAACCGCCGGTGATCTACAGGATTCCCGCGCCACGAAGAAATTGCTGCACACCGTCGGGGATGTCACCCAGAAGACTCCGGGGCTCAGGGGGGTCGAGGTGGCCAAGCCGGCCGGAAAGTAGCGCCCGGCCCGCGGCTCTGCTGCCGGACCCGGTCGATATCCCGGGGCGTCGCGGTCGAAACCGGACGGCCGGTGCGCCGACCGGCGGCACAGCTGTTCCCGCCAGTTGTGCCCGAAATCATTTGAGTGATGGGGCACAACCAAGCTCATCACACCGAGTTGTTCACATTGCCCCGGGTAAAGAGCATCCCGAAACGCGAAGGATCACATATGATCAAGAAGGCGCTGGCAACAGTAGCCACGGCTGCTTCTGTCGTAGGTATCTCGGCCGCCGCCACTCCACAGGCGTCGGCGGTCGGCGACGCCCGTAAGGTCGGCACGTACAACGGCAACGGTGCGGCCCAGGTGTACGGCAACATGTCCACGATGGGGAACATGAGCCCGCAGTTCGCGCTCATCCAGGGCTCGTTCAACAAGCCCTGTATCGCGCTGCCGGTCCAGGACGTGCAGAACCTCGTGGCCCTGGTCAACGTCGGTGTGCAGGACATCCTGTCCTCGGACCAGACCCAGACGTGTGTCGAGAACTCGTCCCAGGTCCAGGGCGACGGGCCGCTGTCGCACCTCATCGACAAGCTTCCGATCCTCTCCGTCAACGGCACCAACAACCAGTGACGAAGACCGTCGCCGCGTGACCGGGAAAGGGCCCGTACTGCCGGCCGGCAGTACGGGCCCTTTCCCTTCCGGGCAGGCCGGCGCCCGGTGTCAGCCGGCCTCCTCCGGTTCTTCCAGCAACGCCCTGCGCAGCCGCATCAGCGCCTCCAGATCGGCGACCCGGGCAAAGCGGCCGAGCAGGGCGTCGACGCCGGCGTCGTCACCGCGGCGCACCGCGTCGACGATTTCCTCTTGCACGCGCATCGCATCCGTGGGGGCGGCCATGCGGAAATCCTTGTCCTTTCGCTGTCCGGCGGACCGGGGAATCGTCCCCGGCCGGTGCCGCCGAAAGCCACACGGAAGAGTGGGATACCGGTCCGGGAACTGGAATGTCGATCTGTTCGGGTGATGATGCGCAACTTTCCCGGCCGTGACCGGTTGTTGCTTACAGGGCTCCCTTCGTCATGGGAGTTCATTTCCTGAAGGGGTTTCGAGATGAACAAGATGATGGCGGGCGTGGCGGTTGCCGCGTCTCTGGTCGGTATCTCCGCGGCGGCGGCTCCGCAGGCCATGGCGGTGGGCGACGGCCGCGACACGGGGACGGCCAACGGCAACCACTCGGCCCAGTCGTTCGGCAACAACCGCACCGAGGGCGACATGAGCCCGAGCGCCACGCTCATCGGCAACTCGCTGAACAAGCTGTGCATCGGTATCCCGATCACGAACGTGCAGAACATCGTGGCCCTGGTCAACATCGGTGTTCAGGACATCCTGTCCTCCGACCAGCACCAGCAGTGTGTCGAGAACTCGACCGAGAGCCAGCAGGACCAGGCGCTGTCGCACCTCATCGACAAGCTGCCGCTCCTGTCCCAGAACGGCACCAACAACCAGTGACCCGCCGGCGGCCGGCCACCGGCCGCCGAAACCCGCTGAGGGACCGCACGCCGCCCGCGTGCGGTCCCTCAGCGGCGTCCGGGCACCTTCCCGGCCCCTCGTACGTCCTACAGGCGTGGAGATCCACCGGCGGAAAAAACCGGCGGTGGCGACGGTTCTCGTGCAGGATTGGTCACCGGCGGTTGCGGTGAAGATCCTGCTGAAGAACTAGAACGTGCTTTTACCGAGCCATTACCCTTGTGGGAAGGCCGCGCACGGCGGCCATGGAGGAGTGAGATGAGGAGCAGCAACCCGGTCTTCTCGCGACGGGGGTTCAGCCGCGACAACAACGGCTACGCGGGCTTCAACGCGCCGCCGCAGGCCGGGGGCCCCGCAGCGAACCCTTACGCCGGAACCAACCCGTACGCCCCGTCCGGCAACCCCTACGCCCAGGACGCCGCGCAGGGCACCCAGGCGCCGCAGTACGCGCCGCAGTCCGGCCGGATGACGATGGACGACGTCGTGCTGCGCACCGGCATGACGCTCGGTACGGTGATCGTCGGCGCGGCCGTCGGCTGGATGTTCCTGACCAAGAGCCTCGGCTTCGCCGTCGGCGCCGGGCTGATCGCGATGGTGCTGGGGTTCGTCCAGTCCTTCAAGCGCAAGCCGTCGCCGGCCCTGATCCTGACGTACGCGGCCTTCGAGGGCCTGTTCCTCGGGGCGCTCAGCGGCGCGATCAACGATCTGCCGAAGCTGAGCGGCGCGCCCATGCAGGCGGTGATGGGCACGATGGCGGTCTTCGTCGCCATGCTCGTCGCCTACAAGACCCGCATCGTGCGGGTCACCGCCCGCTTCACGCGCTTCCTGATGATCGCGCTGCTCGGCTTCGTGCTGCTGTCGATGGTCAACATGCTGTTCATGGTCTTCGGCGGCGGTGACGGCCTCGGCTTCCGCAGCGGCGGCCTGGGCATCCTGTTCGGCGTGGTCGGCGTGGTGCTCGGCGCGCTGTGCCTGGCCCTGGACTTCAAGCAGGTCGAGGACGGCATCGCGTACGGTGCTCCGCGCGAGGAGTCCTGGCTGGCCGCGTTCGGCCTGACCGTGACCCTGGTGTGGATCTACACCGAGCTGCTGCGGCTGATCTCGATCCTGAGGGACTGACGCCGCGCCGCCGGGCGCCGGATGCGGTGCCCGGCGGTGACGTGAGGAAGGGCCCGTGGGGAGTTCCCCACGGGCCCTTCGGCGTTCCGGGCGGGCACGGCTACAGCTTGCGCGCTGCGCGCCTGAGGTCGTATTCGTGGACGATCGCCTTGGCGTGCCCGTAGGCGAGGTTGTGCTCGCCCCGGAGCCAGCTGACCTTCTCCTCGAAGCGGAAGAGAGCGGGGCCTTCGTCTACCGTGCGAAGCCAGTCGGAGACTTCACGGCCGGTGCAGTGGGGGATGCGGGAGAGCAGGTTCCGGTGGGTCTCTTCGGAGAAGAGTTGAGACATCGGCGCCTCCGGACGCGTTCGATGCTGGTCCTTCAGCCCACCGTGCCTGACCGCCCGGGTGTTGGCAACCACCCGGGAGTGGCGCATAAGCTCGGGCTGTGCTTGACGTGACGCCCTTGCAGACTGCCGTTGACGCCCTCGCAGACCGCCTGCGGGCGCTGCCGCAGAGCACCCTGGCGCGCGGTGCGGCGGCCGAAGCGCTCGCCCTCGCCCGCGAGTTGGCGGCACGGGCGCAGCGCCTCGAAAACCCCGGGCGGGAGCCGTACGAGATCCCGGACGCGGGGATGTTCGCGGTCGGTGACCAAGTGGCGGTGGCCGGGCACGATTTGACGGAGGCGCTGCGCGCCGCGGGCGACGAGCGGGCGCTGGCGGCGGCGGTGGAGCTGGTGCGGGGGGCCGCGGTGCGGTGCTGAGGCCCCCGGGGAACGGCCGCTTCCGGCCGGTTTCTCAGAGGGACGCGATGACGCGGTCGGCGAGGATGTAGACGCTGTCGGTGGTGGCGGAGCCCCAGGAGAAGGTCAGGGCGTAGGCGCCGGAGATGCCGGAGCCGCCCAGCAGGACCGGGGCGCGGCCCTCGCGCAGGGCCGTGGCGACGCGCTCGGCGGTCTCCCGGTGGCCGGGCGTCATGCAGACCGTGGTGCCGTCGGCGAAGACGTACACGTCCAGGGTGCCCAGCGGGCCGGGGCGGACATCCGCGAGCGGGGTGCGGTCGCGGGCCAGCTCCTCCAGGCGGTTGACGGTGCGCTCGTGGTCGCCGATGGACGGGGACGGGGAGAAGTCCGGGTGGGAGGGGTGGCGCCGGCGCGCGGCGGCCAGCTCGGCGGACTCGGCCTCCTCGACCGTCTCGCTCTCCAGGGCGTCCACCGGCTCCAGGGCGCCCGGCCCGTCCACGGAGTGCGGCGCGTCCGGGCCGAGCAGCGGCTCCAGCCCGGCCAGGTCCGCCTGCCGGGGCAGGAAGAACGGGTCGTCGAGCCGCTCGTCGAGGTGGTCGGTGCCGCCGTCCAGCGGGCCCAGCAGGGACGGGGCGTCGGCGGCGTCCCGGGCCTCCTGGGCGGCCCAGAAGGCGCGCGCCTCGGCCAGCTCGCGCTCCCGCTCCTCGGCCAGCGCCTCGGCGACCGCCGCCCGTATGTCGGCGAGCGCGTGCTCGGCGGCCGGGGCGGGGCGGGCGGCGGGGATGTGCGCGGCGGCCTGCGCGCGGGCCTCGGCGCGGGTCTCGGCGTGCGCGGCGAGCAGCTCGGCGCGCAGCCCGGCCACCTGGCGGCGCAGCCCGTGGGCGGCGTGCAGGGCGGCCGCTCCCAGGGCCACGGCGACGGCCGCGGCCAACAGCAGGGCAAGAGTGATGGCGCTCACTGACGTACTCCCATTAGCAGAATGTCCCCCGACTTCCTACATCAGGCTGCCGGTCGTCGGCGACCGGTCCCAGTGGCCGAGGGCCTGAGCAGGACGGGGATTTGGACCTGGTGCGTTCGGGTGACACCGCGCTGACCTGCGGAGACACCCCACCTTGGGGGGTTTGGTCACAATCCTGGGGGAGATTTGATCGCGATCTCGTCACCCGGTGATCCAGGTCACCGATTGTCGCTCTGCGTGCGTCAGTTGGGACGCAGGGTGCGGGTGAGGCGCGGTTGCGGGACGGGTGTGGCGCGCGGGGCGGGACGGGTGCCGTTCGCCGGGGCGGGACCCGCCCGTACGGCACCCGTCCCGGCCGGGTCAGCTCAGGCGCTCGATGACCATCGCCATGCCCTGGCCGCCGCCCACGCACATCGTCTCCAGGCCGAACTGCTTGTCGTGCCACTGGAGGGAGTTGATCAGCGTGGTGGTGATGCGGGCACCGGTCATGCCGAAGGGGTGGCCGACGGCGATCGCGCCGCCGTTGACGTTCAGCCGGTCCAGGTCGATGCCGAGGTCCCGGTACGAGGGGATCACCTGGGCGGCGAACGCCTCGTTGATCTCGACCAGGTCGATGTCGGAGATGCCCAGGCCGGCGCGCTTGAGGGCCTGCCGGGACGCCTCGACCGGGCCGTAGCCCATGATCTCCGGCGACAGGCCGCTGACGCCGGTGGAGACGATCCGGGCGAGCGGCGTCAGGCCCAGCTCGCGGGCCTTGGTGTCGGACATGATGACGAGGGCCGCGGCGCCGTCGTTGAGCGGGCAGCAGTTGCCGGCCGTCACCAGGCCGTCGGGGCGGAAGACCGGCTTGAGGCCCTGGACGCCTTCGAGGGTGACGCCGGGGCGCGGGCCGTCGTCCTTGGCCACGACCGTGCCGTCCGGTGTGGTCACCGGCGTGATCTCGCGCTCCCAGAAGCCGTCCTTGATCGCCTGCTCGGCGAGGTTCTGGGACCGTACGCCGAACTCGTCCATGTCCTGGCGGGTGATGCCCTTGGCGCGGGCCAGGTTCTCGGCGGTCTGCCCCATCGCGATGTACGGGTCGGGCAGCAGGCCGTCCTCGCGCGGGTCGTGCCAGTCGGCGCCCTCCTGCTCGGCCCGGGCGGCGGTGCGCGCCTCCGCGTCGGCGAACAGCGGGTTGTGGGTCTCGGGCAGGCCGTCCGAGGTGCCCTTCACGGAGCGCGAGACGGTCTCCACGCCGGCCGAGATGAACACGTCGCCCTCACCGGCCTTGATGGCGTGCAGCGCCATCCGGGTCGTCTGGAGGGAGGACGAGCAGTAGCGGGTGACCGTACAGCCGGGCAGGTGGTCCATGCCCATCTGCACGGCGACGATGCGGCCGAGGTTGTGGCCCTGCTCGCCGCCCGGCAGGCCGCAGCCGAGCATCAGGTCGTCGATGTCCTTCGGGTCCAGCGCCGGGACCTTGGCGAGCGCGGCCTTGATGATCCCGGCGGTCAGGTCGTCCGGGCGCACGTCCTTCAGGGAGCCCTTGAAGGCGCGGCCGATCGGGGAACGGGCGGCGGAAACGATCACGGCTTCGGGCATGACGGCTCCAGAGGAAGACTGGCGGACGGGCAGGACTGTGGGGGAAGTTACCCGTCCGTAAGGCGGAGGTCACGCTGTCGGCGCTGTGATGTGGGGCTCTTTCTAAGCGGCTGCTTATCGCCGTGCCGGGCCGGCCGCCCTCCGGGACGGCCCCGCAGGGCGCGGCTCAGCCGCCCGGCGGCGTCCGCACCGCCGCGTCCGTCGGCTCCGGGATCGGGATCTGCCGCCTGCGCCGGTGCTTCAGGAGGGCCCACGGCGTGCGGGTCGGGGTGACCTCGGTGCCGCCCTCGTCGGCGGCCTGGGCGGCCGCCTCGGCGACCGGGAGGATGCCCTCGCGGCGGTGCGGCTCGGGGCGCTCTTCTTCGGGCCACAGGCCGAGCGCGGCGCAGAGGGTGGGCAGCACGGCCATCGCGGCGGTGGCGTAGCCCTCGGCGGAGGGGTGGTAGTTGTCGGGGCCGAACAGCTCGCGCGGATGGGCCTCGAATTCCGGGCCCAGCAGATCGCCGAGGGAGACCGTACGGGCGCCGTGCGCCACCACGCCGATGGTCTGCGCCGCGGCGAGCTGCCGGGACAGGCGGCGCGCGACCCAGCGCAGCGGCTGGTAGACCGGCTCGATGGTGCCCAGGTCGGGGCAGGTGCCGACGACCACGGCGCAGCCGGCCTCGCGCAGCCGGCGCACCGCGTCGGACAGCAGGCGCACGGAGCGGGCGGGCGGCATGCGGTGGGTGACGTCGTTGGCGCCGATGATGATCACGGCCACGTCGGGGGCGGGCTCGGGTCCGTCCAGGAGGAGGCCGACCTGGCGTTCGAGGTCGTCGGACTGGGCGCCGGGCAGCGCCACGTTGCGCAGGTCGACCGGGAGCTCCGCGACGGCGGCGAGGCCGGAGGCGAGCAGGGCGCCCGGCGTCTGGCGGGGGCGGTGCACGCCCTGGCCGGCGGCCGTGGAGTCGCCGAGGAAGCCCAGCCGCAGCGGCGGCCGGTCGGTGCGGTGGGCGAAGGCGGAGCCGTAGCGGCCGTCCGCGCTGGGCGGTACGGCGCTGGAGCCGCCGACCGTACGGCGGGCGAGGCGGACCTCGGTCAGCAGCAGGCCGACACCGGCCACGCCGAGCAGACCGATCCCGCCGCCGCCCACCGCGGCGGCAGCGGCGATCCGCCGTGCCACCCTCGCCCTGGACATCGTCATCGGCATAGGCCGGGCACCTCCCCGTGCAGTGCGTGGAAAACGTGAAGTGGCTGTGATGGTGGAGTCGGGCCAGAAACGGCGGCGGACTCGGGCCGCGGGGCCCGGGACGGAAGATCGTGGCGACGGGAACGAGAAGCGGTACACCAAGGTGGTGCCCCGTCGGACGGGCCGCGCAACGCACGGCGACTCCTCGAAGGGCGGGCAATAGGCTGGTCGGATGGGCGCAGGACAGCGCGCCCCCGACAGCGGAGACCACCGTGCAGTTTTACGAATCCATGATCGAGCTCGTCGGCAACACCCCGCTGGTGAAGCTCAGGAACGTCACCCGAGGGATCCAGGCCACCGTCCTGGTGAAGGTCGAGTACTTCAACCCGGGCGGGTCCGTGAAGGACCGGATCGCCGTACGGATGATCGAGGCCGCCGAGAAGTCCGGCGAGCTGCGGCCGGGCGGCACGATCGTCGAGCCGACCTCGGGGAACACCGGGGTGGGCCTGGCGATCGTGGCCCAGCAGAAGGGCTACAAGTGCATCTTCGTCTGCCCGGACAAGGTGTCCACCGACAAGATCAACGTGCTGCGGGCGTACGGCGCCGAGGTCGTGGTCTGCCCGACGGCGGTGGACCCCGAGCACCCGGACTCGTACTACAACGTCTCGGACCGGCTGGTCCGCGAGACCCCGGGCGCCTGGAAGCCGGACCAGTACAGCAACCCGAACAACCCCCGTTCGCACTACGAGACGACCGGTCCCGAACTGTGGGAACAGACCGAGGGGAAAATCACTCACTTCGTCGCGGGCGTCGGCACCGGCGGCACGATCAGCGGTACCGGCCGGTACCTGAAGGAGGCCAGCGAGGGCCGGGTCAAGGTCGTCGGCGCCGACCCGGAGGGCTCGGTCTACAGCGGCGGCTCGGGCCGTCCGTACCTGATCGAGGGTGTCGGTGAGGACTTCTGGCCGAGCGCCTACGACCGCACGGTCGCGGACGAGATCGTGGCGGTCTCGGACAAGGACGCCTTCCAGATGACCCGGCGGCTGGCCAAGGAGGAGGGCCTGCTGGTCGGCGGCTCCTGCGGCATGGCGGTCGTGGCGGGCCTGGAGGTCGCCGAGCGGCTCGGCCCGGACGACGTGGTCGTCGTCCTGCTGCCGGACAGCGGACGCGGCTACCTGAGCAAGATCTTCAACGACGAGTGGATGGCGGACTACGGCTTCCTGGAGGACGCCGGTCCCGCGGCGCGGGTCGGCGACGTGCTGCGGCACAAGGAGGGCGCGCTGCCCTCGCTGGTCCACATGCACCCGGAGGAGACCGTCGGCGAGGCCATCGACGTGCTGCGCGAGTACGGCGTCTCGCAGATGCCGATCGTCAAGCCGGGCGCCGGGCACCCGGACGTGATGGCGGCCGAGGTCGTCGGCTCGGTCGTGGAGCGGGAGCTGCTGGACGCGCTGTTCGCGCAGCGCGCGTCGCTCGCGGACCCGCTGGAGAAGCACATGTGCCCGCCGCTGCCGCAGGTCGGCTCGGGCGAGCCGGTCGGCGACCTGATGAAGGTCCTGGAGAAGGCGGACGCGGCGATCGTGCTCGTCGAGGGCAAGCCGCAGGGCGTGGTCAGCCGGCAGGACCTGCTGGCGTTCCTGGCGCGGGAGGCGAAGCAGGGGTAAGGCTCGGTGAGCGGTCGGGGGGCGTGGTCGGGGGTTCGTGGTCGGAGTTCGTTTCCATGGTTGCTCTGCTGCCGAGGACAGCCGGCGTCAAGTGACCGTCAGGAAACGCGCCGTCGCCGCAAGGTGTACGTATGCGTCACGTGCCCGCAGCACGCGCTTAACACCGGTCGGGCACATTGGTGACGGTGGCGATACGGACTTCCGGAGCGGCTCCCGGACCTTCCGCAGATCGCCCGGACGCGACGGCCGGCCCTGACCCGGCCCGCGTCCCCCGCGGGGACCGCCGTCGTCCCGCCCCCGGCCCGGCCGGGGTGCGGCGGTCCCCGCGCCTTCCGGTCCGGCCCGGCGCGGGCCGTCCGGCGGGGACCGGCCCGGGGCTCAGTCCCAGCCGTCCGCGTCCCGCTCGCGGTCCGGGCGGGAGCGCCTGAAGAAGCCGGACGCGTGCACCGCGTTGACGCCGACGATGCCGGCCCAGCTGACGATCAGCCCGATGATGCCCTCGTTGACCGCGCCGATCGCGGACAGCGGGACCGCGAGGACCAGCGAGACCGTGGCGAAGCCGAAGCGCTGCGCGTAGCCGCTGCCGTCACCGCCGGGCGCGGACCGCGGCCGGGGCGGCTGCACACCGCGCGCGACCTGCATCTGCTGCTCGGCGAACTGTCGGCGCACCCGCTGGTCGACCGTCGTGTCGAGCTTTTCCAGGAACGATTCGACCAGCTCGGACTCGTACTCCGGCCCCAGCTCCTTGCGCGTCTGCAAGGTGGCGTCGAGTTCTTTCCTCAGCTCGGGGTCATGGGTAGCCATGCTGCGAGATTACGTGCGGGGAGCGGGCGGCGCGGTAGGGCTAGCCCCCGTATCGGCGGCCGGGGGGCCGGCGGTGCCGGGGGCGGGCACCGGCGCGGGCGGCACCCGGCCAGTGCCGCGGCGGGTGACGGCCCGGTACAGGGCGGCGGGCACGGCCAGCCCGACGAGCCAGGAGACGTCGGCGCCGCCGAGCGGGGCCACCAGCGGGCCGGTGGAGAAGTGGGTGGACAGGAAGGGGAACTGGGCCAGTACCCCGACGGCGTACACGGCCAGCGTCCTGACGTTCCAGGCGCCGTAACGGCCGGCCGGGTCGCTGAGCGCCGGGATGTCGTAGCGCTCCTTGGAGATCAGGTAGTAGTCGACCAGGTTGATCGCCGACCACGGGGTGAAGAAGGTCAGCAGGAACAGCAGGAAGTCCTTGAACGCGGTGAGGAAGGAGTCCTTGCCGAGCAGGGCGACGGCGGTGCCCGCCAGCATGATGCCGGTGATGTAGGCGGCCCGGCCGCGCGGCGACAGGGTGCTGCGGGCGCAAAAGCCGCTGACGCTGGTGACCAGCGACATGAAGCCGCCGTAGGTGTTCAGGACGTTGATGGTCAGCTTGCCGAGGGCGATGACGAAGTAGAGCGCCGAGGCCATGAGGCCGGTGCCGCCGAGGGAGACGACGTAGGAGACCTCGTGCCCGACGAAGGCGGTGGGCGCCGCCGCGGCGGCCAGTGCCCCGAAGGTCATCGACCACTGCGACCCGAGGACCGAGCCGGACAGCGTCCACCAGAAGGTGGCGCGGGTGGAGGTGTGCCGGGGGAGGTAGCGGGAGTAGTCGGCGACGTACGGGCCGAAGGCCAGCTGCCAGGAGGCGGAGAGCGAGACGGCGAGGAGGAAGAGCGGGAAGGAGAAGGTCCGGTCGTGCAGCAGCACGGCCAGGTCGGCGCGCTCCAGCAGACGCGCGCCGAGGTAGAGGAAGGCCAGCGCGCACACCACGCCGGCCACCCGGCCCAGCAGGTGGATGAGCCGGTAGCCGACCGCGGCGGCGACGGCGGTGACCGCGGCGAAGACGAGGATGCCCGGGGTGTCGCCCAGGTGCGTCAGCTCGCCGACCGCCTGCCCGGCCAGGACCGTGCCGCTGGCGAAGAAGCCGATGTACATGACGATGACGAGCGCCAGCGGCACCACCGCGCCGCGCACCCCGAACTGGGCCCGTGAGGAGATCATCTGCGGCAGGCCCAGGCGCGGCCCCTGGGCGGAGTGCAGGGCCATGACCGCCCCGCCGAGGACGTTGCCGAGCAGCAGACCGGCCGACGCCCAGAGCGCCCCGGCACCCAGGACGACGGCCAGCGCGCCGGTGACGACGGCGGTGATCTGGAGGTTGGCGCCGAGCCACAGGGTGAACTGGCTGAACGGCGTGCCGTGGCGTTCGGCGTCCGGGACGACGTCGATCGAGTGCTGTTCCATCACCGCCGCCATCGGCCGCCCTCCTCGCACCTGCTGTATGAGTTCATGCAGGATCGATGCGGGTGAATGAATAAATCAATACCCCGGACCGGAAAAGGTGACGGGGGAGCCGTCGGGCGCGGTTCCGGGCGTGCCGGGGCCGGTGGCGGGGCCGGGTCCGCGGCCGGGTTCGGGGGTGGGGTCGTGGCAGGCGGCGGGCTCCAGGGGGCGGAGTTCGTCCGCGTACGAGACGGAAAGCCGGCGCATCAGGCCGTCCTCGGTGATGGCGTACTGGCCGAGCCGCCACAGCGGCGGCGAGTAGGCGTGCAGGGAGACCGCGTCGTCGGTGGCGCCGGTGAGGCGGTGGATGTGGTCCGGGCCGAAGCAGAAGGAGGCGCCGGCGCCGACGGCGGTGGCCAGGTGGGCGCCGCCGATGCGGGGGTTGGACTCGGTCAGCACGCCCTGGACGACGCGTACCGCGCCGGATGAGAGGTCGTGGTCGTGCCAGCCGGTGTCGCTGCGCCGGGTCCAGCACAGCAGCCAGACGTCGACGTACGTGTCGCGGTGCAGGGAGGCGTAGTGCCGCTCGGTGTCGGAGAAGGCGATCTCGCCGCGCCAGAGGTCCGGGGCGTCGGCCAGCCGGTCGACGAGGGAGCGCAGCTCGCGCTTGCCGAGGGTGCGGTCGGGGAGGCCGGCGAAGAGGCGGGGGACGCCGCCGGGGAAGCCGGGGGCGGACGGCGGGGGTTCGTAGTGGTGCGCGTGGGGCTCGGGGTTCACGGGCGGGCTCCTTACGCGGGGCCGAGGAGGCGGGCCGGATTGGCGGTGTGCAGGGCGTGCAGGGCGGCGGCGCCGAGGTCGGGCACGCCCGGCACGGCGTACGGGCGGTCGCTGCCCGCGACGACGGCGTCGATGCCGACGGCGCGGACGACCGCGTCCACGGCACGGGTGCCGTAGGAGGACGTCTCGTAGAAGACACCGGGATCGACGCGCCCGCGGTCCCGGCCGCCGCGTGCCGCCAGCCGCTCGCCGTGCAGCGGGGCGAGGCCCGCGAGGGCGGCGAAGCAGACGCGCAGGCGCGGGTGGCGGGGACGGCCGAAGGCGCGGAAGGCGAACCAGGCGGCGTGCAGCTGCTGGAGGTAGGGGACGAGGGCGGGCCACCACGGCGGGCCGCCGGGCGGGGCCGGTGGTGCGGCTCCGGGGTGGACGAAGAGGGGTTTGCCGAGGCGGGCGACGGCGGTGAGGAGCGGTGCGCAGCGGGCCCAGCCGGCGGCGTCGAGCAGGGCGGTGGCGGGCAGCTGGAGGCCCGCGCAGCCGCGGTGCAGCAGGCGTATGACGGGCCCGGGGGCCGGTACGGGGTCGGACAGGCACGGGGAGGCCCAGACGCCGAACGGGGCGGGCAGGGCGAGTGCTCCCTCGTGGAACGCGTCGAGGAGCGGGTCGGCTTCGGCGGGCGGCAGGTATTCGACGCCGAGCGGGCTGGAGAGCGAGAGCAGGGCCCGGTCGAGGCCGTCGGCGCGGGCGAGTTCCGCCCGGTCGGCGGGGGCGTGGTCGGCGGGGTCGATGACGTACGGGGCTTCGCCGGGCAGGTGCAGCGTCCGGCCGTCGAGCCGGGGCGGCGCGGTCCGCGCACGCAGCAGCGCGAGGAACCGCGGTGGCCAGAGGTGCTGGTGGACGTCGGTGGGCACGGGCTTCCTCCGGGCGGGTGCCCGGCGCCGGGGCCGGGTGGGGAGCAACCTCAAGAAGGGCCGGAAGCAAGGAAGTTAAGCGCTTCAGTTATGCGATTAAGTGAAGCGATTAACCCGAATTCGTGTCAAGGCGGTGACGGGGGCGGCCACGCGCACGGCGGGGGCGGGCGGACGGCGCAACACGCGGGGTGCGGTGCGCCCTTGGGTAGGCTTCCGGCATGGCCAGGCCCCGTAAGCGCACCACCCTCCGCGAGGTGGCCGAGGCCACCGGGCTCTCCACCGCCGCCGTCTCCTACGCCCTGCGCGGCACGCACGTCTCCAAGGAGACCGAGGAACGGGTGCGCAAGGCCGCCGCCGAACTCGGCTACGAGGCCGACCCGATCGCCCGTGCCCTGGCCAGCGGCCGCACGAGCATGGTCGGTGTGCTGGCCGGCGACCTCCAGGACCTGTGGCAGCAGCAGCTGATGGCGGCGATAGGACGGGAACTGCTCGCGGGCGACCGCTACGCGCTCATCCTGGACGCGGGCGGCGACCCGCAGCGCGAACTGGCCCTCGCCAAGCAGCTGCGCGACCAGCGGGTGGACGGCCTGCTGGTGTCGCCGGTGGACCCGTCGGCGGCGGGCTGGGCGCAGATCGCCGAGGCGGTGCCGGTGGTGTCCATCGGCGACTCGCTGCGCCGCGCCCGTACGGCGGGCGAGGTGCTGTTCGACAACCGCGCCGGGATCGACGCCGTACTGGAGTACCTGACCGGGCTGGGCCACCGGCGGGTCACGGTCCTGACGCCCACCGGCCCCTCCACGCCGGACCGGCCCGCCGACGTGTACGTACGGGAGGCCGCCGGGCGGCTCGGCATCGCGGCCGAAGTGCTGCCGTGCGCCCAGGAACTGGGCGAGGCGACGGCGGTCGCGCGGCGCGTGCTGCGCGACGGCGGGGCGGCCGGGACCGGCTCCACGGCGGTGTTCTGCTTCTCCGACTCGATCGCGTACGGGGTCTACGCGGCGGCGGCCGAGGCGTCGCTGACGGTCGGCCGGGACGTCTCGGTGGTCGGCTTCGACGACCACCCCGTCTCCCAGGTGCTCACCCCGCCCCTGACGACGCTGGACTGGGGCCTGGCGGACATCGCCGAGGAAGCGGCCCGGCTGGCCGTCGCGGCGATCGAGGGACGGCGGGTACGGCGCAAGCGCATGCTGTGCGCGCCGCGGCTGAGCGAGCGGGGGTCGGCCGTACGGGTCTGAGCCCGGTGGGGCCGGCCGCCGCGGCGGTGCCGGCCCGTCAGGCGGGGACGGCGGTCCGGTCGGGGGCCGCGGTCGGGGCAGGGGCCGCGGTCGGGGCAGGGGCGGGAGCCAGTCCCAGGGCCCGGAAGGTGACGCGCTGGTCGAACCAGAGCAGCGCGACCGTCACGCCGCCCATCACGGCCGCGAAGAAGAGGTGCCCGGCCGTGGAGGTGACCTGCGCGCCGACGACCCCCAGCAGCGCGTGCGCGCCCATCCGGAAGGCGATCAGGCCGATGGCGATGAAACGGGTGCGGGAGTTCTTCAGCAGCGCCTTCACCAGCTTGATCCGGCGGCGCAGCACGGTCAGCCCGACGATGATGTTGACCGCCGCGAAGCCCAGGATCACCATCCAGGCGCCGGTCCACGCGTGGCACAGGTCGTAAGCGGCCCCCAGGACCCCTTCGAACGCGAAGAACCACACCGGCAGCGGCTTGACGCCCGCCAGTTCCCCGGCGGAAACCTGCCGCGCCGCGTCCTTCCGAGCCTTCGTGAAGATCTTCATGCCCGCCCCTGTCCCTGGTGAGGTCCGCTGCTCTGTGCTGTCTCCATCCTGGTGATCCGCCGGGCTCCCCGGCAGCGTCAAGCGTCCTCGTCCGGCCGGGACAAATGTCATGGTCACCGGCGCCCGGGGCGCGGCCGGGCCGGGTGCGGGACGGCGTGGGGCGGCGCGGGACCGTCAGGAGCCGGGGCAGGTGATGTCGGTGGCCGGGCGTGCGCCGGTGAGCAGGAACGCGGTGGTCCGTGCGCCCCCGCAGGTACGGTCCTCGCCCTGGTGGACGCCGTGGCCGCCGGCCTCGACTGTGATCATCCGGGCGCGGTCGCCGAAGGCCCGGCGCAGGGCGCGGGCACCGGCGAGCGGGGTGGCCGGGCCGCGGCGGTTCTGGATGAGCAGCACGTTCGACGGGCCGCGGGAGGTGATCCGGACGGGCCGCTCGGCGGGCGGCGCCGGCCAGAAGGAGCAGGGCGTGATGTTGCCCGGCATACCGGCGGACAGCGGGTGGCGGACGCGGTCGGCGGCCACCGCACGGGCGTGCTTCCCGGGTGAGCGGGGCCAGGCCACGTCGTTGCAGAGGGTCGCGACCGAGGTCGCGGTGGTCTGCTGCTGGGCCTCGATGCCGGCGGGGGACGGCACCGGCTGGGCGGGCAGGTCCGGGGCGGCCGAAGCGGCGGCGCCGGGCGGCGCGAGGAACGGGAGCGTCGTGGCGAGGACGGCGGCAGCGGCCGGGACGGTGGGCCCAACGGAGCGGTGGCGCTTGGATTTTCGCATGTCAGCAGCCTGGCCGGGCGGGCGGTGGGCGCCCGGCGGGCCGGCACCAGGATCGGGGGTGGGGCGCGCCCCACCGCGGCCGTACGGGCGTGGCCGGGCGGCGATCAGCCGGATGGGGGTGGGTGCCTCTTGTCCGGGCTGTATACCGTCATGCAGAGTCGGGGTGAGTGAATAGAAGGCGAGAGTGCCCGAGGGACGCGGTGCGGTCCGGCCCGGCTGCCGGGCGCCACCGCGGGGCCGTCAGAGGAAGGGAGGCCGACGTCATGTCGTCCCGGACTCTGGAACAGGGCAGGCGGCCCGGCCGTGCGCCCGGGGGCGCGGAAGCGGCCCCGCTGCCCGTACGCACGGTCGCGCTGGACGGGCGGAGTCTCGGTGTCGCCGGGGTCGTCGCGCTCGCCGAGCGGACGGCCCGGCCCGCCGGGCCCGCCCCCGGAGACCTCGCGCACGCGCGGGAGTCCTGGGAGACCGCCCGCCGCCTCGCCGCCACCGGCCGGGTCTACGGCCGCAGCACCGGCGTCGGCGCCAACCGCACCGAGGACGTCCTCGCCGCCGACGACGAGCACGGCCTGCGGCTGCTGCGCAGCCATGCCGGGGCGATCGGCGACCCGCTGCCCGCCCGCGAGGTGCGCGCCATGCTCGCCGTGCGCGCGAACCAACTGCTGGCGGGCGGCGCCGGGCTGCGTCCCGAGGTGATCACCGCGCTGGTCGCGGCACTGGAGAGCGGCGCGTACCCGGTCGTCAACGAGTACGGGGCGGTCGGCACCGGAGACCTGGCCGCGCTCGCGCAGACCGGGCTGGCGCTCGCCGGCGAACACCCCTGGGCCGGTGGCCGCGCCCCCGCGCCCCTCGCCCTGGACGGCACCGACGCACTCGCCCTCATCAGCAGCAACGCGCTCACCCTGGGCCAGGCCGCGCTCGCCCTGGACGAACTGCGGCGCCTGCTGGCCGCGGCGCTGCCGGTCGCCGCGCTCTCCCTGCTGGCGGTCGGCGGCTCCCACGAGCCCTTCGCCGAGCCGGTCGTCCGGGCCCGCCCGCACCCCGGCACGGCCGCCGTCGCGGCCCGCATGCGGGAGCTGACCGGGGCCCCGGCCCGGCCCGCGCCGCCGCTGGGCCGCATCCAGGACCCGTACGGCTTCCGCTGCGTCCCGCAGATCCACGGACCCGCGCTGGACGCCGCCGACGCCCTCGAACGCGTCCTCGCCGTCGAGGTCAACGCGGCGGCCGAGAACCCGCTCATCAGCGTGGCGGACCAGGCGGCGTACCACCACGGCAACTTCTACGCCGCGCACCCGGCCCTCGCCCTGGACGGCTTCCGGCTCGCCGTGCTCCAGACCGCGCTGCTGTCCACCGCCCGCCTCGCCGCACTCTCCGAGCCGGACTTCACCCGGCTGCGCCCGTTCCTCGGGGACCAGGCGCCGGCCAGCTCGGGCGTGATGATCCTCGAATACGCGGCCGGGGCCGCCCTCGGGGAGCTGCGGGCGGTCTCGCAGCCCGCCTCCCTGGGGCACGCGGTCCTCTCCCGCGGCGTCGAGGAACAGGCCAGCTTCGCGTCGCTCGGCGCCCGCCAGACGCTGCGCGCCGCGGTCACCTACCGGCGGGTGCTCGCCTGCGAACTCGTCGCGGCCGTCCGGGCGCTGCGGATGCGCTCGCTGGAGCCCGAGCCGGGCCTGCCGGCGGCCCGCGCGTTCGCCCTGGCCGCCGGGGCGCTCGACGCGCGGATGGCCGACCGGCCGCTGACGGCGGACGTGGCGGTGGCGGAAAGCCTGCTGGACGGACTGGCCGCGCTGTGAAGCGGGCGGGAAGGCGCGGGGCGCGGGCCCCGATTACGTACAGTCGGGCGGCAAGGCCGCGGGCGCACGGCGTACCGCACCGCACGACCAGCAACGACACCAAGGCCGGGAGCACGGCCGCGAACACGGCCGGGAGGCAGCGATGAACGGGGACGGCGGCGAGGACCGCGGCAGCACGGGGGCGCACGAGGCGGCCGTGGGGGCGCCGACGCCCGGCCCCGGCGCCGCCACCGGCACCGCGGCCCGCCTCCAGAAGCTCTTCGAAGGGCACCGTCTCACCCCCACCCAGCGGCGCATCGCGCACTGCATGGTGCGCCGGGCCGCCGACGCGCCCTTCCTCTCCAGCGTCGAACTCGCCGAACTGGCCGGGGTCAGCCAGCCCTCCGTGACCCGCTTCGCGGTCGCGCTCGGCTTCGACGGCTACCCGGCGCTGCGCAAGCACCTGCGCAAGGTGGCGCCGGCCACGTCCGCGCGCGGCACCGGCACGTACAACGAGTACCAGCAGGCCGTGCAGGCGGAGATCGACAACCTGCGCCACCTCGCGGCGGTCCTGGCCGATCCCGGGCCGGTGGTCCGGGCCGGCCGGCTCTTCGCGGCCTCCCGGCCCCTGCCGGTCCTCGGTCTGCGCGCGGCGACCGCGCAGGCCGCCGGGTTCGCGTACTTCGCCCGCAAGGTCCACCCGGACGTCCGGCTGCTCGACGAGGGCGGCACGATGCTCACCGACCGCATCGACGCGGCGGTGCGGGCGGGCGCGAGCACCCTGCTGTGCTTCGCGCTGCCGCGCCACCCGCGCGAGGTCGTGGACGCCCTGGAGTACGCGCACGAGGCCGGGCTGACCGTCGTCACCGTCGCCGACAGCGCCTTCGCGCCGGTCGCCCGCCACACGGACCTGCTGCTGCCCGCCGCGGTCGGCACCGGCCTCGCCTTCGACACGGCCTGCGCGCCGATGCTGCTCGGCCGCGTCCTGCTGGAGGCGATGTGCGACGCCCTGCCGGACGCGCAGGCCCGGCTGGAGGAGTTCGACGTGAAGGCCGCGGAGCGGGGGCTCTTCGTCGAGTGAGCCGCCCGCGCCTCCTGCGTACGGCCGGAAAGCGCCCCGGCGGTTTCACGGAATTCTCAGACGGACTGGCTACCATCCGCCGCCGTGAACGGGGTTCCGCCGGTCGCGGCGGGTCCGTCGCCGTCGCCGGTGATCCGTAGCCGGAACGTGGTGCGAGGAGGTTGTCGTGGGTCGCGGGGCTGTTGCGCTGGCGCGGGTGGCCGTGCTGGTACGGGCGCCGGCCGGGTGGCTGTGGTGGCCGGGGCTGCTGGCCGCGGGGATCGGTGTGCTGCCGCCCAGCCTGACCGGGCGGCGGATCGGGGTGCTGACGGGGGCGGCGCTGTTCGTCGTCGCGGCGTTCGCGGTCTTCGCGGTGCGCCGCAAGCGGTACGCGCACCTGGCGAAGGCGGCCTCCCGGGCCGGGAAGTCGGCGATCCTCCAGGACCGGGCCGTGACCCTGCGGGTCTGGCGGCGGGCCCACCGCTGGTGGCTGCTGGTGGCGTTCCTGGCGGCGGTCGGCTCCTCGTTCGCGGTGCCCACGGCCGGCGGGCTGCTGCTGGCCGGGACCGGACTCGGGCTGTGGGCCAAGGCGCTCTGGCTGGGCCGCTGGGAGCACGAGCACGACGCGCTGCTGTGGGTCCGTACGGAGGCGGCGGTACGGGGCGGGCCCGCGGGCCGGCACGTGCGCGGCCACCTGACGACCGGCGTCGCGGCGAAGGACGCTCGGCCGGGGGGTGCGAAGGCGGCCCGGCAGCGGGCGGCCGGGCCGACGACGGCTCGGCCGAAGGCGAAGGCCGCGAGGACCTGAGGACGAGCCCGGGGGCCGGCGCGGGAGCTACTCGCCCCGGGCGCGGCTCGCCCCGGCGCGCAGGACGAGCTGGTTCACGCCCCACAGGGCGACACCGATCGCGACCAGGACGGCGGCCCGTACGTACACCTCGGCCGCCCGGTCGGCGAGCGGGCCGGCCAGGACGAGGGCCCCGGCGGCGCCGAGCACCGGGAGGACGGTCGGCGTACGGAAGTGCCGGTGCGGCACCCGGTCGCGGCGCAGTACCAGCACCGCGATGTTGACGACGGCGAACACGCACAGCAGCAGGAAGGCCGTCGTGTCGCCGAGCCCCTCGATCTCGCCGGTGAGGACCAGGCCCAGGGCCAGCAGCGTGGTGAGGACGATGCCGACGACGGGCGTGCGCCGGCCCGGCAGGACGCGGGCCACGGCGCGCGGCAGGATGCGCTCGTTGGCCATCCCGTAGCACAGCCGGGAGGCCATCATCATGTTGATCAGCGCGGAGTTGGTAACCGCACACAGCGCCATCAGCGCGAACACCGTCGGCGGGAACGTCGCGCCGCCCGCGTGCACCACCTCCAGCAGCGGCGCCGACGAGCCCTGCAACCGCCGGTGGTCGACCAGCAGCGAGGAGACCAGCGCGACGAGCACGTAGACCGTGCCGGTGATCCCCACCCCGAGGAAGATCGCACGCGGGAAGTCCCGGCCCGGGTGCTCGGTCTCCTCCGCCATGTTCACCGAGTCCTCGAAGCCGACGAAGGCGAAGAAGGCCAGCCCGGTGGCGCCCAGCACGCCGGTCAGCACCGCGAGGCCCGTACCGCCGGTGTCGAGCTGGACCAGCCGCGCCGGCTCCCCGCCGCCCGTCACCGCCGCGTACACCCCCAGCCCGATGATGATCAGCAGTCCGGACACCTCGACCAGGGTCAGCACCACGTTCGCCTTCACCGACTCCGCCACACCGCGCAGGTTCAGCGCGGCCAGCGCCAGCACGAACACCACCGCCACCAGGGTCGGCGGCAGATCGGCGAAGGTGCGCAGATAGTCGCCGCTGAAGGCGCGGGCGGCGGCGCTCGCCGAGGACAGACCCGAGCACATCACCATGAAGGCGACGAGGAACGTCAGGAACGGCACCCGGAACGCCTTCTGGGTGTAGAGCGCGGCGCCCGCCGCCTTCGGGTACTTGCCGACGAGTTCCACGTACGAGGCGGCGGTCAGCACCGCGATGCCGAAGCCGATCACGAAGGGCAGCCACAGGGCGCCGCCGACCTTGCCCGCGACCTTGCCGGTGACGGCGTAGACACCGGTGCCCAGGATGTCCCCGACCACCAGCAGGACCAGCAGCTTCGGGCCGATGGCGCGGCGCAGCGGGGCGGTGGCGCCGGCCGGGCCGGGGGTGTCCGCGGAGGGTTCTCGCATGTGCCCGGCATGCCCGCCCCGCATGATTTTTAGAGCCGGCGTTCAGGCGGATGAGTGTGTCGCCCGGAGCCGGGTGAGCGCGTCACCGTGGGCGCCGCCGCTCTCCGCGACCAGATCGTCCAGCTCCTGCGCGGTGCGCACGGTGGCCCAGCGCAGGCCGCCGTCCGGGTCCGGCGCGTACCCGTACACCCCGGGCCGGGGCAGCGAGTTGTACGCGAAGTGGGTGGAGAAGTAGTACGCGCCGGTGTCCAGGAGGGCGACGTGGTCGCCCGGCTCCAGGAGCGGCAGCGGCCGGTCCCGCGCGACCAGGTCGCCCGCGAAGCAGCAGGGCCCGGCGACGTCCTGGGCGACCGGATCGCCGGACTTGAGGAGCCCCTGCGCGTCGTAGGCGGCCACCCGGACCGGCCAGGAGTCCGGCGCGAAGACCGTACGGGTGGCCACCTGGGCGCCCGCGTGGGTGACCGCGATCCGCCGGCCGCCGGCCGACTTGGCGTACTCGACGCGCGCCAGGACGACGCCGTGCTTGGCGAGCAGCGAGCGGCCGAACTCGGTGACCAGCCCGTAGCGCCCGTCGAACAGCCCCGGCACGGAGGTGTGCAGCAGCCGGGCGTACGTGCGGTACGAAGGCGCCACCTCGTCGGACGCGAAGTTCACCGGCAGGCCGCCGCCGATGTCCAGGGTGGTGACCTGAGGCCGCCCGGCCCTCTCGTTGATCTCCTCGGCCAGCTCGTACAGGACGCGCACGCCGTCCGCCATCAGCTCCAGCGGCATGCCCTGGGACCCGACGTGGACGTGCAGCCGGGTCAGCCACGGGCGGTCCAGGAAGGCCTGGACGACCCGGTCGCGGACGTCCTCGTCGCGCAGCGGCACCCCGAACTTCGAGGTGCCGGTGGCGGTGCTCATCGCGCCGATGCTGCCGCCGCCGAGCTGCGGATTGACCCGCAGACCCAGCGGCGAGCCGGTCGGCGCGGAGCCGGTCAGGGCGTCCAGCCGGGCGAGTTCGCCGAAGCTGTCGGCGTTGACGGCGATGCCGAGGGCGAGCGCCTCGCGCAGCTCCGCGGGGGTCTTGGCGGGCGAGTCCAGCACCGTACGGGCCGGCGGCACCCCGGCGGCGCGCGCCAGCGCCAGCTCACCGGGGCCGGCGACCTCGCAGCCCAGCCCCTCGCCCGCGAGCAGGCGCAGTACGGGGACGAGCGAGGCGGCCTTGACGGCGAAGGCGTGCAGGACCGGAGTGCCGGGTGCGGTGAACTCCTCGAACGCAGCCCGCAGTTCGGCGGCGGAGCGGCAGATTCCGGCGACGTCCAGCAGACCCGCGACGGGGGTGGCGGGGCCGACCAGACCTTGGGCGACGGCTGCGGCGACGGCGCGGTGGCGCAGGGGGGAGGGGGCGTGGGCCGGGGAGTCGGAGATGGGGGCGGTGGGCGAGACGGAAGCGGAATCGGCAGGGGCGGGGGAGGCATCGGAGGACGAGGGCGGGGGCGTCGCGGAGCTCATGGCACCACTCCACCACCTGCCCGCCGTGGCCGCCATCGATCGGCCCGTCCGCAGGCGGTGTTGACCTCCGTGGCCCGCGGCAATAACGTCGCGGCGCTCTCACGAGGGCCCCTTCCCCGGAACGGTGGTGCGGTACATGCGATACCGGCACGTCCAGGCGGGACCGGCGGTGCGGCACGGCCTCCCGCACCCGCCCCGGTCCGGGCACCCCGACGTGATCGTGGTCGGCAGCGGCATCGTCGGCGCGGCCTGCGCCGAGTCGCTCACCCGGCGCGGCGTACGGGTCACCGTCCTGGACCACGCGCCCCTCGTCTCCGGCACGACGGCCAGCGGCGAGGGCAACCTCCTGGTCTCCGACAAGCCGCCGGGACCCGAACTCGACCTGGCGCTGGTCTCGTCGGCCCGCTGGCCACGGCTGCTGGCGGAGCTGGACGACGAGCTGCGCGGGGGCGGGGGCGGCGCCGTCGGCACCGCCGGTGCGGGCGTCCCGGGCGGGCTCGTGGAGCGGTGCGAGTACGAGACGAAGGGCGGCCTGGTGGTCGCCCTCGGGGCGGCGGGCGCCCGGGCCCTGACCGGTTTCGCCGCCGCGCAACGGGCCGCGGGCGTCACCGCGTACGAGGTCGGCCCGGACGAAGTGCACGCCTATGAACCACATGTCTCGCCGGGTGTCCGGGCCGCCGTCCACTACCCGCAGGACGCCCAGATCCAGCCCGTCGCCGCGGCCACCGCGCTGCTCGGCGCCGTCCAGGGACGTGGCGGCACGCTGCGGTCCGGGGTGCGGGCGCTCGGCGTGGAGCGCGGCGCGGACGGCCGGGTGACGGCGCTGCGCACCTCGGCCGGGACGCTGCCGTGCGGCGCGGTCGTCAACGCCTGCGGCCCGTGGGCGGGCCGGTTCGCGCGGGCGGCGGGCACACCGCTGCCGGTGCGGCCGCGCCGGGGCCTGGTGCTGGTCACCGCGCCGCTGCCGCCGGGCACGGTCCGGCACAAGGTGTACGACGCCGACTACGTGGGCGCCGTCGGCAGCGGCGACGCCGACCTGCGGACCTCCACGGTCGTCGAGGCGACCCGGGGCGGGACGGTGCTCATCGGGTCGAGCCGGGAGCGGGCCGGCTTCGAGGAACGTTTCCGCGTCGCCGTCCTCCGCGAACTCGCGCGCAAGGCGACCGCGTTGTTCCCGGTGCTGGGCCGGGTCCCGGTGATCCGCGCGTACGGCGGCTTCCGCCCGTACACCCCCGATCACCTGCCGGTGATCGGCCCGGACCCGCGGCTGCCCGGCCTGTGGCACGCGACCGGGCACGAGGGCGCGGGCATCGGCCTCGCACCGGCGACCGGCGAACTCCTCGCGCAGCTGTACGCGGGCGAGCGCCCGTGCCTCGACCCGGAGCCGTACCGGGTGGGGCGGCCGGGGCTGACGGAGGAGGCGCGGTGTTCCGCGTGACGGTGGACGGCGCCGAACACCGGGCGCGCGCCGGCCAGACGGTCGCCTCGCTGCTGCTGGCCGCGGGACGCCTCTCCTGGCGCACCACGCGCGGCGGCCGTCCGCGCGGCGTGTTCTGCGGGATCGGGGTGTGCCACGACTGCCTGGTGGTGGTCAACGGCGTCCCCGACGTACGGGCCTGCCGGCGCGTGGTGGTGGCGGGCGACCGGATCGAGACGCAGGACGGGGCGCGGTTGCCGGAGCCTGCGCCGAGGGAACTTCCGGTGCGGGTGCCTTCCGCGGCGGCGCGGGACCTGGCCGTGCCGGTGGTCGTCGTCGGGGCCGGGCCCGCGGGCATGGCGGCAGCGCTGGCGGCGGCCCGGGCCGGTGCGCGGGTGGTGCTGGTGGACGACGGGGAGCGGCCGGGCGGGCAGTACCACCGCCAGGCCGCGGACGGCCCGGCGCGGGGCGCTGCGGTCCGGGCCGTACAGGAGCATCCGCGGATCACGTGGCTGCCGGGGTGCACGGTGTGGGCGCTGGAGGCGGGCGGCGGGCAGGGTGGTCCGGCGCCGGGGGCGTCCGTGCGTGGAGGCCCGGGGGGCGGGGGCCCTGGGAGCTATGGGGGCCATGAAGGTTCTCGGGATCGTGGGGAGCGTGGCTGGACCGTGCACGTCCTCCAGGGGCCCGCCGATGCCCCTGCCCGGACGCCGCACACTCTGCGCGCCGACGCCCTGGTCCTGTGCACCGGCGCGTACGACCGGGCGCTGCCGTTCCCCGGCTGGGACCTGCCGGGGGTCGTCACGGCGGGCGCGGCGCAAGCGCTTGCCAAGGGGCAGCGGACGGCGATCGGCCGCCGTGTGGTGGTCTCCGGCACCGGGCCGTTCCTGCTGCCGGTCACGGCGTCGCTGCTCACCGTGGGCGCGCGCGTCCTCGGCGTGTACGAGGCGGGCTCGCCCGCCGCCTGGCTGCGCGCGCCCGTGACCGCGCTCCGGGACGGCGGCGGCAAGCTCCCCGAACTCCTCGCGTACGCCGCCGGGATGGCGCGGCACCGCGTCCCCTACCGGCCCCACCGGGCGGTCGTCGCCGCGCACGGACGGGACCGCGTCGAGGCGGTGACGGTGGCCCGCCTCGCGCCGGACTGGCGCATCGTGCCCGGTACCGAACGCCGCATCGAAGACGTGGACGCGCTCTGCGTCGGCTACGGCTTCACCCCGCAGCTGGAGCTGGCCCTCGCTGCCGGCTGCGCACTGCGCGACAACGCCTGGGTCGCGGTCGGGGCCTGGCAGCAGACCTCCGCGCCCGGCGTGTACGCGGCGGGCGAGCCCACCGGTGTCGGCGGTGCGGCGCTCGCCGCGGCCGAAGGCGGACTGGCGGGGCTGGCGGCGGCCCGCTGGGCCGGGGGCACGACCCACGCGCCGGCCGACGACGTACGGCGCGCCCGGACCGTCCGGCAGCGGGTGCTCGCGGGCCGGCGGTTCGCCCGGCTGCTCGCCACCGCCCACCCCGTACGCCCCGGCTGGCGCACCTGGCCCGACGCGGACACGCTCGTCT
This sequence comes from Streptomyces sp. NPDC018019, assembly GCF_044327805.1. Taxonomy (NCBI): domain Bacteria; kingdom Bacillati; phylum Actinomycetota; class Actinomycetes; order Kitasatosporales; family Streptomycetaceae; genus Streptomyces; species Streptomyces sp. NPDC018019. The sequence goes on from NZ_JBIRGD010000001.1 coordinate 599,495, forward strand.
GCCGCTGCGAGGAGGTCCCGTACGGCCTGTTGCGTACGGCGGCGGGGGAGCGGGGCGCGGACGGCCCGGGGACGCCGGGGGGACCGGAAGACGGTGCGGACAACGGCCCGGACGAGGGACCGGGCAACGGCGCGTCCGGCGGCCCGGATGATGGTCCGGACGCCGTGTGCGGCCTTCCCGCGGACGGCATGCGGAGGTTCAAGCTCGCCACGCGGGTCGGCCTGGGCCCCTGCCAGGGCCGGATCTGCGCCCGCAACGCGGCCGGACTCTGCGGCCCGGCCGCCCTGCCCGACCCGCAGACGGCCGACCGGCGTCCGATCGCCCAGCCGGTGCGGCTCGCGGACCTCGCCACCGCGGGGCCGGACGGACCCGGGCCCGTACCCGATGCCGCCGGGCCCGGCTCCGTACCCGACCCCAATCCCGGCCCCGCGCCCGCCCAGCCCTGATCCCCCCACCCGGATAGATCCACTCCCGACCGATCCCGCCGTACCGAGAGGACCCGCCATGACGGACCACGCGACGTCGCAGTCCCGCACGTCCCGCGCCGCCTCCCGTACCTCCCTGACCGGCGTCATCGTTGCCACCGCCCTCCCGTACGCCGAGGACCCGGTCGCGCCCGCCGGGCTGCGGCCCGACCTCGACCGGTACGCCGACCACTGCCGCTGGCTGGTCGACAACGGCTGTCACGGGGTCGGCCCGAACGGTTCGCTCGGTGAGTACTCCTCCCTCACCGACGGCGAACGGCGCGCGGTGGCCCGTACGGCCGTCGCGGCGGTGGGGCGGGACGCGCTCGTCGTCGTGGGCGTGCACGGGGCCGGTGCGCACCAGGCGCGGCACTGGGCGCAGCTGGCGGCCGAGGACGGCGCGGACGGCGTGCTCTGCCTGCCGCCCACCCTCTACCGGGCCAACACGTCCGAGATCGTGCGGCACTTCGAGGAGGTCGCGGCCGTCGGGCTGCCGGTGATGGTCTACAACAACCCGCTCGACACCAAGGTCGACCTCACCCCGGAGGTGCTGCGGGAGGTCGCCGCGATCGACGGTGTGGTGGCCGTCAAGGAGTTCTCCGGCGACGTCCGGCGGGTGCTGCACATCAAGGAGCAGGCGCCCGGCCTGGACGTGGTGGCGGGCGCCGACGACCTCGTGCTGGAGGCACTGCTCATGGGGGCCACCGGCTGGTTCGCCGGCTTCCCCAACGTCTTCCCCGCCGAGTCCGTCCGCCTCTACGAGCTGGCCCGGGCCGGGCGCGTCACGGAGGCGCGGGAGTTGTACGAGCCGCTGGTCGCCGCGTTCCGGTGGGACTCGCGTACCGAGTTCGTCCAGGCCATCAAGCGTGGGATGGACCTCGTGGGGCGCTACGGCGGGCCCTGCCGGCCGCCGCGCGGGCCGCTGCTGCCGGAGCACCGGCGGCAGCTGGACGCCGACATGCGCGGCGCCGTCCAGGCGCTGGAAACCTGGGTGAAAGCGGCCGGGTGATGACGGGCGACGGCCGCCGGGCGGGGACGGGGGAGGCGGGCCGCGGGGCGGGACCGGACGGCGCTGCGGGCCCGTTCGCCGCCCACGGCTCCTTCGCCGCCCGCAGTGTGCACACCTTCACCGCCGTGGACTCGCACACCGAGGGCATGCCGACGCGCATCATCACCGACGGCGTCGGCACGATCCCCGGCGCGACCATGGCCGAACGCCGTCGGTACTTCGTCGAGCACCTCGACCACATCCGCCAGTTGCTGGTGAACGAACCGCGCGGGCACGCCGCGATGAGCGGAGCGATCCTGCAACCGCCCACCCGGCCCGACGCCGACTGGGGCGTCGTCTACATCGAGGTCTCCGGCTGCCTGCCGATGTGCGGGCACGGCACGATCGGCGTCGTGACGGTCCTGGTGGAGACGGGCCTGGTGGAGGTCGTGGAGCCGGTCACCACCGTACGGCTGGACACTCCGGCCGGGCTGGTGGCGGCCCGGGTCGCGGTGCGCGACGGCCGAGCCGAACACGTCACGATCCGCAACGTCCCCTCGTACGCGCACGAGCTGGACGCCGTGGTGAAGGTGCCCGGCTTCGGCGAGGTCCGCCACGACCTGGCGTACGGCGGCAACTTCTACGCGATCACCCCGCTCGCCGCGCTCGGCATCCCCTTCGCCGCCTCCCACCTGGACGAGATCCTCGCGGCGGGCCTGGCCGTGATGGCCGCGGTCAACGAGCGGAACCGGCCCGTCCACCCCACCGATCCGGCCATCTCCGGCTGCCACCACGTGCAGTTCACGGCCCCCGGCACACCGGGCCCGGACGGCTCGGACTCCCGTAACGCCATGGCCATCCACCCCGGCTGGCTCGACCGCTCGCCCTGCGGCACCGGCACCAGCGCCCGCATGGCCCAGCTGCACGCGCGCGGCGAACTCCCCCTTGGACGCCCCTTCGTCAACGAGTCCCTGATCGGCACCCGCTTCACGGGCCGCCTGGTGGGCACCGACCGGGTCGGCGGGCGGCCGGCCGTGGTGCCCACGGTGACCGGACGGGCGTGGATCACGGGCACGGCCCGGTACGTCCTCGACCCGTCCGACCCGTTCCCCCGCGGCTTCGTGCTGTAGGGGCGGGGCGGGTCGGGTTGGGGCGGGGCCGGAGCACGGGGGCGTGGCTGCGAAGGTGAGCTGTGGTGCGCGGTGGTCGCGTACGGGCGAGAGAAAGCGGAGCGCATTGTTCATCAGGAAAACAGCCGGTCGGGGGCACGGAACGCGCAGGCTGCGGTGGCTGGCCGGGCCGGTCGCGGTGCTGGCGCTGTACGCCGGTACGGGGGCGGCCGTGGCCCAGGACCGGTCTCCGGACGGCGCGGGGAGCGCGGCGGCCGTCACCGGCCGGGACGCCTCGGCCGTCCGCGTCACCGAAGGCCAGGTCCGGGAGGCCGGGCCCGGCGGCACGCTGCTGTACCCGAGCGTGACCAGCTGCCTGACCGTGACGGTCCGCCTCGCGGGCGGCGGCCTGGTGGGCGCGCACGCCAGCCTGTTCCAGGTGCCGGGGGAGTACCGCTCCGACCGCATCCTCGGCGCCCTGCGCGACCGGGTCGGCGGCCGGCGGGTCACCGCGGTGGAGGTCAGGGGCGCGGTCGGCGCCTGGTACCCCGGCTACTTCACGAAGGCCGTGGAGAGCTACGGGGACGGGGAGACCGTCCCGTACCCGACGCGTCCCGACCCGGCGGGCCTGGCGACGGCGGTGGCGGACGGCCTGCGGCAGCCGGTGGCGAAGGTGACGGTGACGGACGTACCCGACGGCGACCAGACGGTGTCGGACGGACCGGAGGCGGCCACACGGTGACGGACGGACCGGAAGGCGACCAGGCCGTGACGGAGGTTCCTGCCGCGGACCGGGCGGTGAGCCGAGGTCGCCGGGCCGGCCGCCCCCGACCTGTTGACTAGCCATATTCAACACCCCAAGATGTGAATAGCTCGATCCAGCAGCGCCGCCCGCCCCGCGCGCGGCGCCCGCTCCACAGGCATCGCCCGATCCACCGATCCACGCGAGCCATTCGCATCGACGTCAGGGAGGCACGGCCCATGTCGGGACCGCGACCCGTGCGGGCACCGCGCGGTACGGAACTGAGCGCCCGGGGATGGCAGCAGGAAGCCGCGCTGCGCATGCTGCAGAACAACCTCGACCCGGAGGTCGCCGAGCACCCGGACCAGCTCGTCGTCTACGGCGGCACCGGCAAGGCCGCCCGCGACTGGCGCTCCTTCGACGCGATGGTGCGCACCCTGACCACGCTCAAGCAGGACGAGACGATGCTCGTCCAGTCCGGCCGGCCGGTCGGCGTCATGCAGACCCACGAGTGGGCGCCGCGGGTGCTGATCGCCAACTCCAACCTGGTGGGCGACTGGGCCAACTGGGAGGAGTTCCGGCGCCTGGAGGCCCTGGGGCTGACCATGTACGGCCAGATGACGGCCGGCTCGTGGATCTACATCGGCACACAGGGCATCCTCCAGGGCACGTACGAGACGTTCGCCGCCGTCGCCGCGAAGCGGTTCAACGGCTCGCTCGCCGGGACGATCACCCTCACCGCCGGGCTCGGCGGCATGGGCGGCGCCCAGCCGCTCGCCGTCACGATGAACGACGGCGTGGCCATCTGCATCGACTGCGACCCGCGCGCCATCGAGCGGCGCATCGAGCACCGCTACCTGGACGTCAGGGCCGACAGCCTCCAGCACGCGCTGCAGCTCGCCGTCGAGGCCCGCGACCAGCGCAAACCGCTCTCCATCGGCCTGCTCGGCAACGCGGCGGAGCTGCTGCCGCAGATGCTCGCCGACGGCGCGCCGATCGACATCGTCACCGACCAGACCTCCGCCCACGACCCGCTGTCCTACCTCCCGCTCGGCGTGGACTTCGCGGACATGGCCGGCTACGCGGCCGAGCACCCCGCCGACTTCACCCGCCGGGCCCGTGAGTCGATGGCCCGCCACGTGGAGGCCATGGTCGGCTTCATGGACGCCGGGGCCGAAGTCTTCGACTACGGCAACTCCATCCGCGGCGAGGCGGAACTGGCCGGGTACAAGCGGGCCTTCGCCTTCCCCGGCTTCGTGCCCGCCTACATCCGCCCGCTGTTCGCCGAGGGCAAGGGGCCGTTCCGCTGGGCCGCGCTGTCCGGCGACCCGAAGGACATCGCCGCCACCGACCGGGCGATCCTGGACCTTTTCCCGGAGAACGAGTCCCTCGCCCGGTGGATCAAGCTGGCGGGCGAGCGGGTGCACTTCCAGGGCCTGCCGGCGCGGATCTGCTGGCTCGGCTACGGCGAGCGCGACAAGGCGGGCGAGCGCTTCAACGACATGGTCGCCGACGGCACCCTCCAGGCGCCGCTGGCCATCGGCCGCGACCATCTGGACTGCGGCTCGGTGGCGTCCCCGTACCGGGAGACCGAGGCGATGCTCGACGGCTCCGACGCCATCGCCGACTGGCCGCTGCTGAACGCCATGGTCAACGTCGCGTCGGGCGCCTCGTGGGTGTCCCTGCACCACGGCGGCGGCGTCGGCATGGGCCGCTCCATCCACGCCGGGCAGGTCACGGTCGCCGACGGCACAGCGCTGGCGGGCGAGAAGATCCGCCGGGTGCTGACCAACGACCCGGGCATGGGCGTCATCCGCCATGTCGACGCCGGGTACGAGCGCGCCGACGAGGTGGCGGCCGAACGCGGCGTCCGCATCCCGATGCGGGAGGGCGAGTGACCCCGCCGAACGACGGACCGGCGCACGACGATCCGGCGCACGACGGCCCGGCGGCGGACGCCACCGGGAAGCCGGCGACTCCGGCGGCGGAGGCCGGCGGACAGCCGGGTAGACCGGCGGAGCGTACCGGGTGGGCCGGCGGGGCCTCCTTCCACGAGATGTGGCGCGACCTCGCGGCCCTCGGCCGCAACGCCGCCACCGGCGGCTACCGCCGCTACGCCTGGACCGGCGCGGACGCCGACTGCCGGGCCTGGTTCGCGGACCAGGCCCGCGCCCGCGGCCTGGCCTACGAGGTGGACCGCAACGGCAACCAGTGGGCCTGGCTCGGCGCGGCGTCCGCCGCGGACGTGGCCGCCGGTGACGCCGTCGTCACCGGCTCCCACCTGGACTCCGTCCCGGACGGCGGCGCCTTCGACGGGCCGCTCGGCGTCGTGTCCTCCTTCGCCGCGCTCGACGAACTCCGCCACCGGGGCGCCACCCCCGGCAAGCCGCTGGCCGTCGTCAACTTCGGCGACGAAGAAGGCGCCCGCTTCGGCCTGGCCTGCGTCGGCTCCCGGCTCGCCGCGGGACAGCTCACCGTGGAGCGGGCCCATGAACTGCGCGACGGCGACGGTACGACGCTGCCGCAGGCCATGGAGCGGGCCGGTTACGACCCGGACGCCATCGGCCCGGACCCCGACCGGCTCTCCCGCATCGGCGCGTTCGTCGAACTGCACGTCGAGCAGGGCCGGGCGCTCGACCTGACCGGCGACCCCGTGGGCATCGCCTCCGCCATCTGGCCGCACGGCCGCTGGCGGTTCGACTTCCACGGCGAGGCCAACCACGCCGGCACCACCCGTCTGGTGGACCGCCGCGACCCGATGCTCACCTACGCCGCGACCGTGCTCGCCGCCCGCAAGCGCGCCGAACTGGCCGGTGCGCTGGCCACCTTCGGCAAGATCGGCGTCGAGCCGAACGGCGTGAACGCCATCCCGTCGCTGGTCCGCGGCTGGCTGGACTCCCGCGCCGCCGACCAGGAGACGCTGGACACCGTCGTCGCCGCCATCGAGCGGGAGGCCGCCGAACACGGCCGGCGCGACGGCGTCGACGTCCGCGTCACCCGCGAATCCTTCACCCCCGTCGTCGAGTTCGGGCACGCCCTGCGGGACGAGCTGGCCGAGATCCTCACCCACGCGGCGCAGCGCCGCCCGGGCGGCGCCCGCGAGGTGCCCGTACTCGGCACCGGCGCCGGACACGACGCGGGTATTTTGTCCGCAAGCGTCCCCACCGCCATGCTGTTCGTACGCAACCCCACCGGCGTCTCGCACTCGCCCGCCGAACAAGCGGCCGAGGACGACTGCCTCACCGGGGTGACCGCACTCGCCGACGTACTGGAGGGCCTGGCGTGCAGGTGACAGCCGGACCGACCCCGCCGCTGCCCGGCGGGACGGCCGCCCCGACGACGTACTGGCTGGAACACGCCTGGCTCGGCACCCACGTCGAGCCGGGCGTGGCGGTGGACGTGGACCCGGCCGAGGGGCGCATCGGCGCCGTACGGACCGAGGTCCCCGCCCCGCCGCCCGGCGCCGTCGCCCTGCGCGGCCTGACGCTGCCGGGTCTGGCCAACGCCCACTCGCACGCCTTCCACCGGGCGCTGCGCGGCACGGTCCAGGTCGGGTCCGGCACCTTCTGGACCTGGCGCGAGGTCATGTACCAGGTCGCCTCGCAGCTCACCCCCGACTCCTACCACGCCCTCGCGCGGGCCGTGTACGCGGAGATGGCGCTGACCGGCATCACCTGCGTCGGCGAATTCCACTACCTCCACCACGGCCCGGGCGGCACCCGCTACGCCGACCCCAACGCGATGGGCGAAGCGCTGATCGCCGCCGCCGACGAGGCCGGCATCCGCATCACCCTGCTGGACACCGCCTACCTCTCCGCCGGCTTCGGCGCCCCGCCCAACCACCACCAGCTGCGCTTCTCCGACGGCACGGCCGACGCCTGGGCCGAGCGCGCCGCCGAGCTGAAGGAGGGCCGGCCGCACGCCCGCATCGGCGCGGCCGTGCACTCCGTACGCGCCGTCCCCGCGGACCAGTTGAGCACCGTCGCGGAGTGGGCCGGGCAGCGGCAGGCACCGCTGCACGTCCACCTCTCCGAGCAGACCGCCGAGAACGACGCCTGCCGCGAGGCGCACGGCCGCACGCCCACCCAGCTGCTCGCCGAGCACGGCGTCCTGGGCCGCCGCACCACCGCCGTGCACGCCACCCACCTCACCGGCGAGGACGTACGGCTGCTGGGCGCTGCCACCACCGGGGTGTGCATGTGTCCCACCACCGAGCGGGACCTCGCCGACGGCATCGGCCCCGCCGTCCAGCTCCAGGCCGCCGGCTGCCCCCTGTCGCTCGGCAGCGACAGCCACGCCGTCATCGACCTCTTCGAAGAGGCCCGCGCGATGGAGCTGGACGAACGGCTGCGCACCCGCACCCGCGGCCACTGGACGGCCGCCGCCCTGCTGCGCGCCGCCAGCGCCGACGGCCACGCCGCACTGGGCTGGCACGAGGCCGGCGCCATCGAGCGCGGCGCGCTCGCCGATCTCACCACGATCGCGCTGGACTCCGTACGCACCGCGGGCCCGCTGCCCAGGCTGGGCGCCGAGACGGCCGTATTCGCCGCCTCCGGAGCGGACGTACGCCATACGGTCGTCGGCGGGCGTCAGATCGTCCGCGACGGAGTCCACACGCTCGTGCCCGACGTCCCCGCCGCGCTGGCCGAGGCCATCGCGGCCGTACGCGGCTGAGACCGCGGCCGAAGGAGAGCACCCCCACGATGAACCACGCCCGCACCGCAGCCGCGGAGCGCGCCGCGAACGGCCGCACCACCGCCATCACCAACATCGCCGGTCTCGTCACCAATGACCCCTCCCTCGGCGAAGGCCCCCTCGGTCTGATCCAGGACGCGGCCGTCGTCTTCGACGGCGACCGCGTCGCCTGGGTCGGTACGACAAGCAAAGCACCCGCCACTGACAGTCACCTCGACGCCGGGGGCCGCGCGGCCCTCCCCGGCTTCGTCGACTCCCACTCCCACCTGGTCTTCGGCGGCGACCGCACCGCCGAGTTCAACGCCCGGATGTCCGGCCGCCCCTACTCGGCCGGCGGCATCCGCACCACCGTCGCCGCCACCCGGGCCGCCACCGACGAGGAGCTGCACGCCAACGTCGCCAGGTACCTCGCCGAGGCCCTGCGCCAGGGCACCACGACCCTGGAGACCAAGTCCGGCTACGGCCTGAACGTCGAGGACGAGGCCCGCGCCCTGCGCATCGCCGCCGACCACACCGACGAGGTCACCTTCCTCGGCGCGCACATCGTCTCCCCCGACTACGCCGACGACCCCGCGGGCTACGTCGACCTCGTCACCGGCCCCATGCTGGACGCGTGCGCCCCGCACGCCCGCTGGATCGACGTCTTCTGCGAACAGGGCGCCTTCGACGGCGACCAGGCCCGCGCCATCCTCACCGCGGGCAAGGCCAGGGGCCTGCACCCGCGCGTACACGCCAACCAGCTCCACCACGGCCCCGGCGTCCAGATCGCCGTCGAACTCGACGCGGCCTCCGCCGACCACTGCACCCACCTGGACGCCGCCGACATCGACGCGCTGGCCAACAGCTCGACCGTCGCCACGCTGCTGCCCGGCGCCGAGTTCTCCACCCGCGCGCAGTGGCCCGACGCGCGCCCCCTCCTCGACGCGGGCGCCACCGTCGCGCTGTCCACCGACTGCAACCCCGGCTCGTCCTTCACCAGCTCGATGCCGTTCTGCATCGCCCTCGCCGTCCGCGACATGAAGATGACGCCCGACGAAGCCGTCTGGTCCGCCACCGCGGGCGGCGCCGCGGCCCTGCGCCGCACCGACATCGGCCGCCTCACCCCCGGCACCCGCGCCGACCTGGTCCTCCTGGACGCACCGTCCCACGTCCACCTCGCCTACCGTCCGGGCGTCCCACTCGTCTCGGCGGTCTGGCGCGCGGGCGTACGCGTCTGAGGGGACCGCGACTTCGCCATATTTCCGTACCGGACATGGCGAAGGTCGCGTAAGGTTCGGACCTCAATGCGAACAACTGTCGCAGTCACCCGCACAGGCGGAGAAACCCCGCGTTCCTCCGGTGCACGACCAAGGTGACCGCGAGGGGGAGGAACCCACATGAAGTCGACCCGTCTGAAGGCCCGCCTGGCCGGTACCGCGGCGGCCGTCGCCGTCCTCGGTGGCGCCGCCCTGGCCACGGCGCCGACCGCCGCGGCGAAGGCCAACCTGATCTCGATCGAGCGGGCACAGCTCCGCGGCGGCGAGCTGTCCATGACCGTCAAGTACTCCTGCGACACCGGCCTCTCGTGGCGGCTGGTCGGCAAGATGACCAAGGTGGACCAGGGCAAGGACCCGAAGTCGGTGGCGGCCGGCGAGGTCGCGGCCGACAAGATCATCTGCGACTACTCGGACCGCATCCTCAAGGTCAAGCTCCGGCCGGCCAAGGGCTCGCACTTCGTGAAGGGCGACGAGGTGCGGGTCACCGCCAACTACGTGGCGCCGGGCGAGCAGGAGGACGGCAACCCCATCGCGGTGACCTCCACGGTGCTGTGACCACACGCTGAACGAACGGGGCCGGCCCCCGGGACCGCACCGGTCCCGGAGTCCGGCCCCGTCCGCGTGTCTCACCCCGTCACCCCCGCGTCCCGCGCGCACAGTGCCGCCTGCACCCGGTTGCCCACCTCCAGTGCGGCCAGAATCCGGCTGACATGGGCCTTGACCGTGCTCTCCCGCATCGCCAGGGCGCGGGCGATCTCCGCGTTCGACGCCCCGTCGGCGAGGAGGGACAGGACCTCGGTCTCGCGCGGGGTGAGGCGTTCGATGCGGGCGCGGGCGTCCGGGGTGCCGCGGGTGGCCGCGTGGTGGTAACGGTCGATCAGGCGGCGGGCGGCCGTGGGGTGGAGCATCGCCTGGCCCTCGGCGACGACCCGCACGGCACGGATGATCTCCGCCGGGTCGCTGTCCTTGAGCAGGAAGCCCGAGGCGCCCGCGGTGAGCGCGTCGTACACGTACCGGTCGAGGTCGAACGTGGTCAGCACCACGACCTGCGGCGGGTCCGGCAGCCCGCGCAGCCGCCCGGTGGCGGCGATGCCGTCCAGGCGCGGCATCCGGATGTCCATCAGCGCCACGTCGATCCGGTGGGCGCGGGCCAGCTCGACGGCTTCGGCGCCGTCCACCGCCTCGGCCACGACGGTGATGCCGGGGGCGTCGCCGAGGATGTCCGTCAGCGCGAGCCGGACCAGGCTGTCGTCGTCGGCGACCAGCACGCGGATCATGTCGCTCCCGTCGTCGGCGCGTCCGGCCCGGGGGCCGTCGGGAGGGCGGCGGTGATGCGCCAGCCGCCGTCCGGCGTCGGGCCGTACTCCAGGGTCCCGCCCAGGGCGGACATCCGCTCGCTGAGCCCGATGAGGCCGTTTCCGCCGGTCCCGCCCCCTGGCGGGTGGTCCGTGCCGATGGCGTCCGCCGGGCCCGGTACGCCCGCCGTGTTGTGCACCTCGACGGTGGATTCGTACGGCCCGTAGCGCACCGTCACCCGTGCCGCCGCGCCCGGCGCGTGCTTGCGGGCGTTGGTCAGGGCCTCCTGGACGAGCCGGTGCACGGCCAGGCGCCGGCCGGCGGGCAGGCTCCGGTCGTCGCCCTCGATGTCGGCCTCGATCCGCTGGCCCGCGGCGCGTGCCTCGTCCAGCAGCGCGGACAGTTCCCGCAGCCCCGGCGCCCGGGAAGTGTCCGCCGCGGCCTGCTCCGGCCGTCCCCCGGTGTCGCGCAGCGCACCCAGTACGTCCCGCAGGTCGCCGAGCGCCTCGGTGGAGGTGGTGCGCAGCAGCGCGAGCCGGTCCGCGACCGGCGCGGGCAGGGTGTCGGCGCGCCTTTGCAGTGCGCCGGTGTGCAGTGCGAGGACCGAGAGCCGGTGGGCCAGGACGTCGTGCATCTCGGCGGCGATAAGGGCGCGTTCGGTGAGGCGGGTCTGTTCCGCGCGGAGTTCGCGCTCCACCCGCAGCTGCTCGACACGCGCGGCGAGGGCGGCCTCCAGGCGCCGCCGGCTGCTCACCCACAGCCCCAGCGCGAGCACGATGCCCAACGGGAACAGCGGTCCGTACGATCGGCTCACCCACAGGCTCTGCGGCGGCTGTACGAGCGCGTTCCCGGCCAGGGCCACGGCCGCGGCCACGCAGGGGACCACCAGGCGTCCGTGGGCGACCAGGTGGAACAGCACGACCAGCAGCGGCAGCACCATGCCCAGCCCGGCGGCCAGCGCGACCGTACAGACCAGGGCTACCGCCGGGCGGCGGTAGCGCAGCGCCACCGTCAGGGCCCCGGCGACGGCGAGGCCGACCTCCGGGCTCAGCACGGTCCCGCCCGCGCTGATGTACGCCTCCTGCCCGGCCTCCTGCACGATGGCGGCCAGCAGCAGCGCCTCGGCCCACCAGGGCCAGCCGCGCTCCGTCCGCACCAGGCCCGGCTTGCCCGGGTCTGCCACCCCCAGTTCGGCTCTGGCCCGTTTCGCCGCCTTCAGCACGCGAACGAGCATAGGGCTGCAGCCGGGCACGCACATTCGACCCACGGCCGTACCTGCCCCCTACTTTCGTACGGGGTGCCCCTCGCACAACGGCCGATGGACCGTGTCCCGGCGCTTCCTAGCGTCACCGGCATGAACGCGACACCAGTTCCCACAGCCACGGCAACCCCCGAAGTCACCGGCCCCGTGCGCTTCCTCCGCGAGGCGGCCCGCACCCCGCACACCACCGGTGCCGTGGCCGCCAGCAGCCCGCGGCTGGCCGCCCGGCTGGCCGCACCGTTCGCCCGGGAACTGCGGCGCTCCGGCCGTCCGGCCGCCGTGCTGGAGGTGGGGGCGGGCACCGGACCGGTCACCCGGGCACTGGCCGGGCTGCTACGGCCCGCCGACCGGCTGGACGTGGTCGAGATCAACCCCCGTTTCGTCGCGGCGCTGAACGGCGCGCTGCGCACGGACGCCATCCTGGCCGCGGCGGCCGGCCGGATACGCGTCGTCCCCGGCTCGATCACCGAAGTCCCCCTGGACCGCCGCTACGACGCGATCGTCTCCGGCCTGCCGTTCACCAACTTCGCGCCGGACGAGGTCCGTACGATCCTGGACCGCTACCTGTCCGTGCTCCTGCCGGGCGGCCACCTCACGTACTTCGCCTACCTCGGCACCGCCCCCGCCCGCGCGCTGCTGGCGAGCCGGTCCGAGGCGGCCCGGCACCGTGCGGTGGCGGATGTGCTGACCGAGTACGGGGAGCGTTACGGGCAGGGGCGCAGCACGGTGTGGCGCAATGTGCCACCGGCGTACGTGCATCACCTGCGCGCCCCGGTGGGCCGGGGCTGAGGCGGGGCCGGGCAGCAGAGGAGGGCCCGTCCCGATCGCTCGGGGCAGGCCCTCTCCCACGCGGGCGTCGGCCGGCCCGTTCAGGCCGGCAGCGACCGCGGAGTGGTCGTCGCGCTCACTCCTCGACCATCAGCCCCTTGCGGAGCCGTACCAGCGTGCGCGACAGCAGGCGCGAGACGTGCATCTGGGAGATGTTCAGTTCCTCGCCGATCTCCGACTGCGTCATGTTGGCGACGAAGCGGAGCGAGAGGATCTTGCGGTCCCGCGGGGGCAGCTCGGCGATCAGCGGCTTGAGCGATTCGACGTACTCGATGCCTTCGAGGCCGTGGTCCTCGTAGCCGATGCGGTCGGCCAGCGCGCCCTCGTTGTCATCCTCCTCCGGCTGGGCGTCCAGCGAGCTGGCGGTGTACGCGTTGCTCGCGGCCATGCCCTCGACGACCTCGTCGTTGGTGATGCCGAGGCGTTCGGCCAGCTCGCTCACCGTGGGGGAGCGGTCCAGCTGCTGTGCCAGCTCGTCGCCGGCCTTGGCCAGGTCCAGCCGGAGTTCCTGCAGGCGCCGGGGCACCCGCACGGACCAGCTGGTGTCACGGAAGAAGCGCTTGATCTCGCCGACGATGGTCGGCATGGCGAACGTGGGGAACTCCACGCCCCGGCTCAGCTCGAAGCGGTCTATCGCCTTGATCAGGCCGATGGTGCCGACCTGGACGATGTCCTCCATGGGCTCGCTGCGGGAGCGGAACCGGGAGGCCGCGAACTTCACGAGTGCGAGGTTCAGTTCGACCAGGGTGTTGCGGACGTACGCGAATTCGTGGGTGCCTTCCTCCAGCGACTCCAGGCGCTCGAAGAGGGTCTTGGACAGGGCCCGCGCGTCCAGCGGCCCCACCTCGTCGTACGGGGGGATCTCGGGCAGCCCGTCGATCTCGGGGATTCCCGCCGCGTCCGTTCCGGACGGTTCAGATGTGATGTGCGGGGAACGAGTCTTCTGGGACGGGTCGGGCAGGGCGGTTCCGGTCAGGACGGCTTCGGTGAGAGCGGCCTCTGCGAGGGCGGTCTCCGACAGGTCTGACAGGGGAGTCGACGACGCGGTCTCCGGGTTGTCTTCGGTGCGCAATTCGTCGAGCCGGGGTGACATGGTGTCCTCCATCGTTCTCGGCATATGGCTGCCGATGCCTCTACGTGAAGCTGCGGTGTGCGGCGCCTCCAAAGCCGGCCGTTTCGGATGTGTTCCTTCTACGCCTACCTGGCTTTGCCGGAAGATGGCAAGTGCGTGTTGTCCTGGTTCGTCGGTGAATGCGTATGGTTCGGCTACCAGCCGCGCGTATCGAAGGCGTAGTGTTCGGTCAGCGCAGTCGTAAGCAACCGGACGCCGAGACAGCAAGAGGGGTGCACGCGCATGGACCGCGGGACGGTCGGCAGTGCCAGTCGGGGACGGCTCAATGTCGCTATCCGGCATCAAGGTGCCAGCGCGATCGTGACCGTCGCGGGTGAGTTGGACCACCACACCGCGGAGCTGTTGCGTGAGTCACTCGAAGGGTGCGTCGCCGACGGCTTCGCACGGCTGGTGGTCGACTGCTCACAGCTGGAGTTCATGGACTCCACCGGCTTGAACGTGCTGCTCGGCGCTCGGCTGAAGGCGGAGGCCGAGGGGGGCGGCGTACATCTGGCCGGAATGCAGCCGGTGGTGGCGCGGGTCTTCGAGATCACAGGTGCGGACGCGGTCTTCACCGTGCACGACTCCCTCGACAAGGCTCTCGCCGACTGACGGAAGCGGCGCGAGCGGTGCACCAGGGGGGTCGCCTCCCGTGCGCGTTGCCCGCGTCACAACTTCCGTACCCAAGAAGTGGGTGTTCTCACGGTCCCGTCGGGCAGGAGACATCTGAATCTGTTGAATCTGTCAGGTAACCGCTATCCGTGAAATGGCGAATCGGTGAGGTGAAGCGCTGATGAGCACCACCCGGCCGTACCCGCCGGGCGACCTCGGCCCGGAGCCGGGCAACGCCGGCGCTCCCTCCGCCTCCCCGGCCGTCCCGGCCGGCCAGATCCGCAGGCTGCGCCTGGCGGGTGTGCAGGGAGCCGTTGCGCGGGCCCGTGACTTCGCCCGGGAGGCCCTCCACGACTGGGGCTGGCTGCCGGCTGCCGGTGCCGACCAGCGGGCCGCCGCCGAGGACGTACTGCTCGTGGTGTCCGAGCTGGTCACCAACGCCTGTCTGCACGCCGAGGGGCCGGAGGAACTGCGGCTGCGCAGCAACGCCAAGGTGCTGCGCCTCGAAGTGACCGACCTGGGCGCGGGCTCGCCCGCACCGCGCACCCCGCACCGGGCGGGGCGGCCCGGCGGGCACGGCATGTTCATCGTGCAGCGCCTGTGTCTGGACTGGGGTGTCGTCCGCAACCCCGACGGCACGGGCAAGACCGTGTGGGCGGAACTCGCAGCTCCCTCCTAGGGCCCCGGGCCGGGGCCCTCCTTCGCGACTGCGGGGTGGCGGGCCTGGACGGTCCGGTTCCGGCACCGAGGCTGCGGCAGGGCATCGGGCCCGGCCTCGGGTGCGGTGCGGCGCAGCGGTGTGGCCCTGGGTGAGGGGCCGGCCGCGTTGGGTGGCGACGTCCCGGCGTGACGGGCCTGCGCACCGCGGGTGACGCGGATGGCGCGCCCCTCGTGGACACACCCGAACCCGTACGCCCTCCTTGCCGCCCTTCCTCCGCTTTCCCCCTTCTCCTTCCTCACCCTCCCCGTTTCCTCCCCTTTCCTCTCCCTCCGGGCCGCCCCCGGCGTTCCCGGCGCTCCGTGCCGCACGGATCCGGCCCGTTCTGTGACTTCCCTCGACAAGGTCCCCGGCGTACCTTGAGCCACCGATCTGATGTGCCGTCAGTAACATCGGGCGGCGCTCAACCGCGAGAAGGGGAACTCAAGGTGGCCCGCTTCTACGAACAGCACCCCGCGCGCCCCCGCCGCGCGGCCGGTCTGGCCGCGGCCGTGGCGCTGACGGCGGGGTCCGTGGTCCTGCTCGCCGCGCCGGCCGCGCGGGCCGAGGTCGTGGACGTCAACTACCAGTGCAAGACGCCGATCGGGAACAAGGGCGCGGTCTCGCCCATCGACATCAGGAGCACCCGCAGCGGCAGCGCGTACAAGCTGGTGATGTCCTTCCAGAAGGGCGTCTCCTCCAGCCCCGTCGAACTGGGCGCGGGCGCCATGAAGCCGAGCGCGCTCATCAAGCTGGGCGGCGCGGAGAGCGGCACGGTACCGGTGTCCGGGCCGCCCAACGACAGGGCGATCCCCGCCAACACGCCCATCAAAATCAGCGATTTGAGCGGGACGTACACCCCCGGGCAGAGCGGGAAGGTCACCTTCACCGCGTCCACGCTCACCATCAAGGCCCTCGGGACGACCACCACCTGCACACCCGTCAACAACCCGAAGCCGTCGCTCACCCTGGACGTCAAGGGCACAGGCGGAACGGGTGGCTCCGGTGGTACGGGTGGCAGTGGAACGGGCGGTTCCACGGGTGGGACCACCGGCGGCTCCGGGAGCGGCGCCGGGGACTCGGCCACGGGCGGCTCCGGCGGCGGGCAGCTGCCGCAGACCGGCCCGGCCGACTCCGCCGTCGCCCTCGGCACCCTCGGCGGCACGGTGCTCCTCGCCGGTGCGGCGGGCGTCCTCTGGCTGACGCGGCGCCATCACGGTCAGGCGTGAGGCCGTCCGGCGGCCCGGCGGGCACCGGCACCGGAGCCGCCCGGCGGCGCCCCGCACCCCGTACGCGTACCAGCAGCACCACCAGCACCTGGAGCCGCCGATGCCGTTCCGTACCCGCGCGGTGGTCACGGGTGCCGCCCTGGCGGCCGCCGTCGCGCTGCTGGGCCCGGCCCCCGCGCACGCCGCACCCACCCCTGCCGCCCCGGGTACGGACGGCGGGCGGTGGAGCGCCGCGCCCGCCCCGGGCAGCGGCTCCCGGCCGGGCGCCCCGGACCGCCCGTACTTCTATCTGGAAGGCGCCCCCGGCGCGGTCCTGAAGGAACGCCTCGCGCTCACCAATCCGACCGGCGGCGCGGTGACGCTCCGGGTGGGCGGTGCGCCGGCCGGCTCCGGGCGCTGGATCACGGCCGCGGCGAAGGAGGTACGGGTGCCACCGCGTACCCGGGCGGACGTGCCCTTCACGGTGACCGTTCCCAGGGACGCGGCCCCGGGCGACCACCCGGCCGCCGTCGTCGCCGAGGGCGGCGGCCGGAAGACCGCGGTCCCGGTGCATCTGCGGGTGACCGGGCCCACCCTGGCCGCGCTGAGCGTCGAGGACGTGGCGGTGGAGCGCCGGGGGAGCGCGGCGGTCATCCGGTACGTGCTGGTCAACCGCGGCAACGCCCCGCTCGCGCCGCGCCTCGCCGTGCACGCCGACGGGCTCCTCGGACCGGTCCTGCGCCGCGTCGCGCGCGCCCTGCCCGTCACGCTGCCGCCGGGCCGCCGGATCCCGCTGACCGAGCCGTGGCCGGATGCGCCCGCGCTGGACTCGGTGGACGTACGGCTGACGGTCACGGCGGCGGGCGGGGCGCGGGGGACGGCCGGGGCGACGTACACGGCGGTGCCGTGGTGGGCCGCCGCGCTGCCAGCGGCCGGACTGCTGGCAGGCGCGGCCGGTTGGCGTGTACGGCGCCGGAGGCGGGCGGGGGAAGCGCAGGCGGAGGTACGGGTGGGAGAAGCGCGCGCGGAGGTGCGGGCGGCGCAGGCAGGGGCGGGCCCAGGGGGCCGGTCAGGGCCGCCTCAGCCGGCCCCGCAGCCCGGTCCGGTCTCCCAGGCCGCCGCAGCGTCCTCCGGGGCGGAGGTCGGCACATGAGCGCCGCAAGCGAATACTCCGCTACGCGAGCACGACGCACCTCCTTCCCCTCCCCGGCCTCCCGGGCCCCCTCGTCCCCCCTCTCCCCCCTGACCCTCCTCGCCCTGGTCACCGCCGCCCTCCTCGGCCTCGTCCTGCTGCCCCTCCCCGTCGCGCCCCCGGCCTCGGCCGCCCCA
The DNA here is from genome assembly GCF_044327805.1 of Streptomyces sp. NPDC018019. Taxonomy (NCBI): domain Bacteria; kingdom Bacillati; phylum Actinomycetota; class Actinomycetes; order Kitasatosporales; family Streptomycetaceae; genus Streptomyces; species Streptomyces sp. NPDC018019. The sequence goes on from NZ_JBIRGD010000001.1 coordinate 617,091, forward strand.
GCGTCTTCGGCCGCCGCCACTCCCCGTATCCACCTCTCCGCCCAGCAGGCGGGCAACGGCGGCACCGTCACCGTCACCGGCCGCGGCTGGCGTCCCAAGACGCTGCTCACCCTGCTGATCTGCGGACAGAACATGATCGGCGGCACCAACGCCTGTGCCAACGGCGACGGCCGGGCCGTGACCACCGGCCCGGACGGCTCCTTCCGCAAGGCCATCCCGGTCGCCGAGCCGCCCAAGCCCTGCCCGTGCGTCGTGCACGCCGCCACCGTGACCGGCGCGCCCGCCACCGCCGACGCCCCGTTCACGGTGGCCGGGCACCCGGTCGCGCCGCTGCCCCAGGAGGACGCCGGCGGACGGCTGAGCGTCCTGGCCCCGCCGCGACTGGAGGGCTCCGGCAACCTGCTGACCTGGTTCGGCGCGCCGCCCCGGCGCCGGCTGGTGGTCACCGTGGGCAACCTCGGCGCGGCTCCGGCCAAGGACCCGGTCTTCGAGGTGGGCACCTCGCACGGGGTCTACGCGCCGCAGTGGGAGGAACGGCAGTGGCAGGGCACCGTGCCCGCCGGACGCAGGCAGCGGATCGAGCTGCCGGTGGAACTGCCCGCCGGGGCGCACGGCGACTACCTGGTCTCGCTCAAGTACGGCGGCAAGGTGCTCGCCGAGCAGCCGTGGGGCGTCGGACGGCCCTGGGGCGTGACGCTGTTCTGGATCCTGCTGTGCGTCGTCGTCCCGGCCGCGGTCTTCCGTATCGGCATGGCGGTCGTCGACCGCGTCCGCCCGCGCGCGGGAGCCGCCCGTACGCCGGTACGGGAGCGGGGGAGCGGCGCCGCGCGCGGGCCCCGGCGTACGGCGGCCACCGGGCGCCACCGCGACGCCGACGCCCGGGGCCCGGCCGGGCGGCTCTCCGGCCTGGCGGGCCGCCTCACGCGCCGTAGCGGGCGCGAGGCCGTACCCGGTGCGGCGGAGCCGCCCCGCGCGGACCCCGCCGCCACCCTGCCGTGGTTCACCCCGGACTCCGCACCGTCCGCCGCCACGTCCGATCCGACCGACCCGCCGAGAGCGAAAGGTTCCCCGTGATGTTCCACGTGAAGTACCACGTGACGAGGCAACGCAGGAGAGCGAGCGCGGGCGGGGTCGCCCTGCTGCTCGCCGGCGCGGGAATCCTGGCGGCCGCGGGGCCGGCCGGGGCCGCGGAGACGGCGTACCGCACCGAGTGCGTACCGCCGCCGATCTCGGGCCTGCCCGCGATCCAGGGCACCACCAAGGTCGAGGTGACCGCGCCCGCGACGGCGAAGGTCGGCGACGAGGTCGAGGTGGTGTGGCGCACGGTCGAGGCCGCGTCCAAGAACCCCGACATCCTCGACCTGGAGAAGGACACCGTGCAGCCCACCGGCACGGTCGAGGTCGGGGGCGCGCAGAGCGGCGAGCTGAAGGTCCAGGGGCCGCGGCAGAACCCGCCGATCCCCAAGAACAGCCCGATGAAGCTGTCGGACATGAAGGGCACCCTGAAGCTGGAGAAGCCCGGCGAGGTCACGCTGGCGCCCGGCTTCTACAACATCAACGTCAACAAGCCGATCTCCACGGACACCAAGTGCACCCCGAAGGAGGAGGTGCGGCCCGCCGCCACGATCAAGGTGACCGACGGTGGGGGCGGCACGGGCGGTACGACCGGGGGCGGCACGGCCGGCGGCACCTCGGGAGGCAGCGGTACGGGCGGCACCACCGGTGGCACCACGACGACCGGCGGGACGACCGGCGGTGGCACGGGCGGCTCGGACACCGGCGGTACGGCCGGCAGCGGCGGCAGCACCGGCACGGCGGGCGGCGCGGGCGGTTCCACCGGCGGCGGCGACTCCGACGGCACGTCCTACGAGGGCAAGGTCGTCCAGGTCCCGTACGCCTGCAAGACCCCCATCGGCGACAAGAAGGCCACCTCGCCGGTGCAGATCAACGCCGTCAAGCAGGGCGGCGGCTACGGCCTGACGGTGAAGTTCGCCAAGTCGGTGATGGACAGCCCGGCGGACATCCCCGCGGGCGCCGTCAAGCCGTCCATGGACGTCCGGGTCGGCGGCGCCGACAAGGGGACGGTCAGGACCGAGGGCCCGGCGAACAAGGAGCCCATCAAGTCCGGTCAGCCGATCGCGGTCCCCGACCTGAAGGGCACCTACACACCGGGTGCGACCGGCAAGGCGACACTGACGCCGGGCGTGCTGACCGTACGGGCCCTGGGGACGACCACGACCTGCACCCCGGAGAAGGACCCGGGCGTCTCCCTCGCCCTGGACACCACGGCCCAGCAGGGCGGCACCGGCGGCGCCTCGTCCGGCGGCACCACCGGGGGCGGCGCGGCGGGCGGCAGCGCGGCGAGCGGCGGCGCGGCCGGCCCGGCGAGCGCGGGCGGCACCTCCGGCGGCCTGGCCGAAACCGGCGCGGGCGACCACGGCACCCTCCGCGCCCTGGCCCTCGCCGCGGGCACGGTGCTCCTGCTGGGCGGCGCGGTGCTCACCCTCACCCCGTGGCGGCGCCTGGGCCGCTGACCGGCCCGGACGCGAAAGCCGGCCGGCCCGTACGCGGAAACGGCCGAGGGCCCCGGCGCGGGATGCGCACCGGGGCCCTCGGCCGGACGACGGGAACGGCGTGCCGCCTAGTTCACGTCGTTCATCTGACCGTTGATCCGCTTGCGGTTCAGGTAGATGATCACACCCGCCAGGGTGGCGAGCACCGCTTCACCCACCAGCACGCCCACACCGGAGAGGTCGGCGCCGGCCTGCCCCAGCAGGTTGACGACGCTGTCGCCGGCGGTGTTGGCGAGGAACCAGACACCCATCATCTGGCTGGCGTACTTCGGCGGAGCCAGCTTCGTGGTCACCGACAGGCCGACCGGGGAGACGCACAGCTCACCGATGGTCTGCATGCAGTAGATGCCGATCAGCCACAGCGGCGTGACCTTCGACCCGTCCGAGGAGAGGGTGATCGGGAGCAGGAAGATGAAGTAGGAGGCACCGATCATCACCATGCCCATGGTGAACTTCGCGGTGGTCTTCGGCTCCTTGCCGCGGTTGGCCAGCGACAGCCACACCGAGGCGAAGACCGGGGCCAGGGCCAGCACCCAGATCGGGTTGACCGACTGCAGCCACGACGAGGGGAAGCTCAACCCGAAGATCGTGTCCGCGGTGTTCTTCTCGGCGAAGACGTTCAGCGTCGAACCGGCCTGGTCGAAGATCATCCAGAACGCGGCGGCCGCGACGAAGAACCAGACGTAGCTGCTGACCTTGCTCTGCTCGTCGGCCGAGAGGTCCTTGTCCCGCTTGATGCGGAACAGCACCACGACGGGCACGAGGATGCCGATGACGCCGAGCGGGATCAGCAGCCACTTCTCGTTGAAGTTGCCGGAGAACCCGATGACGGCGTAGAAGACCGCGGCGAGGGCGGCCCAGAACAGGCCCTTGCGCAGCCAGCTGTTGCGCTCCGCGACCGACAGCGGGGTCGGGACCTGGCTGCTCTTCGGGTCCAGGTGCTTGGTGCCGAACAGGAACTGGACCAGGCCCAGTGCCATACCGACCGCCGCGATGCCGAAGCCCAGGTGCCAGTTGATGCTCTGGCCGATGCCGCCGATGACCAGCGGGGCGGCCGTGGACCCGATGTTGATGCTCATGTAGAAGACGGTGAAACCACCGTCCCGGCGCTTGTCCTGCGGGCCGTTGTAGAGGTGGCCCACCATCGTGGAGATGTTGGACTTCAGCAGACCCGAGCCCAGCGCGACCATCGCCAGGCCGACGAAGAACGTCTGGCCGGGGACGGCGAGCACCACGTGACCGGCGATGACCACGGAGGCACCGACGATCACCGTCTTACGGGGGCCCCAGACCCGGTCGCCGAACCAGCCCCCGGGCATGGCGAGCAGGTAGACCATCGCCATGTAGACGGCGTAGATCGACAGGGCACTGGTCTGGGGTATGCCCAGACCACCGCCCTGGGCGCCGTCCTTGGCATCAGGACCGCCCGAGATCAGATACAGGACGAGCAGCGCCCGCATCCCGTAGAAGCTGAACCGCTCCCACATCTCGGTCATGAAGAGGGTGGCCAGTCCGCGGGGGTGGCCGAAGAAGGTTTTGCCGTCGCTGCCAGGGTTCCCCTGTGCGGCGGCGTCCTTCGTCAGGCTGGACGCCATGGGTTCTTCCTAGGTGTGCTCGGGACGCGTCGGGGGAGACCGCAGCGCGCCCGGGTCGGGCTGACCGGCACCGGCGTCACCTTGCCCGCCCCCTACGTCCTACGGGGGCCGACGCCACTGGAAGAGGAATCGGCAGGACAGTCGTGACACCGGGATCCACGCCCCCGTGCCATGCGCGGTGGACCCGGTCGACAGGTCATTCACTGTGTAGCGGGACCGGTGGTTCCGGCCCCGCACACAACAGGGACCGATGACTCACTTGAGAGTCAAGGGTCCCGAGGTCGTGCTACGGACGTTGGGACACCATACGTCCGGTAACCACGCCGGTGGGGCGAGTGAGACAACGGTCACATGTGCAACCGGGAACCGTGCGGGGGGTCGCAGCTGCGGCCGGTGGCGCGCAGTGCAAGATCACCCGCCGGCCCCCGCCGTGCCGCCACGCCGCTCCGGTCCGGCCGCCGGCCCGCGGCCCGGAGGTCGTTTTCCGGCCACCTCCGGTCGCACCGGGTCCGGCCCGGGAAGGTAGGACATCGGACTACCATCGGCCCATGACCCGTGTACTGCTCGCCGAGGATGACGCGTCCATCTCGGAGCCGCTCGCCCGCGCCCTGCGCCGCGAGGGTTACGAAGTCGAGGTGCGCGAGGACGGCCCCACGGCGCTCGACGCCGGTCTGCAGGGCAATATCGACCTGGTCGTCCTCGACCTGGGTCTGCCCGGCATGGACGGGCTGGAGGTGGCCCGCCGGCTGCGCAACGAAGGCCACTCCTTCCCCATCCTCGTGCTCACCGCCCGCGCCGACGAGGTGGACACCGTCGTCGGCCTGGACGCCGGCGCCGACGACTACGTCACCAAGCCCTTCCGGCTCGCCGAACTGCTCGCCCGGGTGCGGGCCCTGCTGCGCCGCGGTTCGTCCGCCGAGCCGCAGCAGCCGCCCGCGACCCACGGCGTACGGATCGACGTGGAGTCGCACCGCGCCTGGATGGGGGACGAGGAACTCCAGCTCACGGCCAAGGAGTTCGACCTGCTGCGGGTGCTGGTGCGGGACGCGGGACGGGTCGTCACCCGCGACCAGCTGATGCGCGAGGTCTGGGACACCACCTGGTGGTCGTCCACGAAGACGCTGGACATGCACATCTCCTGGCTCCGCAAGAAGCTCGGCGACGACGCGGCCAACCCGCGCTACATCGCCACCGTCCGCGGCGTCGGCTTCCGCTTCGAGAAGAGCTGAGGGCCCGCCGCCGGGCGGGAAGAAGCAGAAGAACGAACGCATCCCGCCCGGAGGACACCGTGCGCCGCCGTCTGATCAACTCCACCCTCGCCGTGGTGCTCGTCGTGATCGCCGTCTTCGGCGTGTCGCTGGTCATCGTCGAGACCCGCACCATCCAGTCGGGGGCGCAGGAGAGCGTCGCCTCCGAGGCCGTACGGCTCGTCGGCATCGTCGAGAGCCGGCTGGGCAGCGGCGAGAAACTGACGCCCGAGATCCTCTCGGAACAGATCACCGCGAAGCGGTACGCCGAGATCGAGGTCCCCGGCCGGCCGCGCATCGAGATCGGCTCCCGGCCGGCCGGCGACGTCATCGAGTCCACGCAGCACGGCGACCGCGGCGAGACGGTCACCGTCCAGGAGCCGCGCTCCACGGTCAGCGCCGAGATCGGCCGGACGCTGCTGGTGATCCTGGCCGTCGCGATCCTGGCGATCCTGGCCGCGGTGGTGCTCGCCGTCCGCCAGGCCCGCCGGCTGACCGCGCCGCTGACCGACCTCGCCGAGACCGCCGAGCGGCTCGGCTCCGGCGACCCGCGCCCGCGCCACCGCCGCTACGGCGTGCAGGAACTGGACCGGGTCGCGGACGTGCTGGACGCCAGCGCCGAGCGGATCGCGCGGATGCTCACCGCCGAGCGGCGGCTCGCCGCCGACGCCTCCCACCAGCTGCGCACGCCGCTGACCGCGCTGTCCATGCGGCTGGAGGAGATCACCGTCACCGACGACCCGGACACCGTGAAGGAGGAGGCCACCATCGCGCTGGGCCAGGTCGAGCGGCTGACCGACGTCGTCCAGCGGCTGCTGACCAACTCCCGCGATCCGCGCTCCGGCTCCGCCGTCGCCTTCGACCTCGACGAGGTCGTCAAGCAGCAGGTCGAGGAGTGGCGCCCGGCCTACCGCAGCGCCGGCCGGGCCATCGTGCGCTCCGGCAAGAAGGGGCTGCGCGCGGTCGGCACGCCCGGCGCGGTGGCGCAGGTGCTCGCCACCCTGATCGAGAACTCGCTGATGCACGGGGACGGGACGGTGGCGCTGCGCACCCGGGTCACCGGCAACCAGGCGGTGGTCGAGGTGACGGACGCCGGCCGGGGCGTGCCGCCGGACCTCGGTTCCCGGGTCTTCGAGCGGACGGTCAGTGGCCGGAATTCGACCGGGCTGGGGCTGGCCGTGGCCCGCGATCTGGCGGAGGCGGACGGCGGGCGGCTGGAACTGCTCCAGCAGCATCCGCCGGTCTTCGCGCTGTTCCTGGCCCGCGAGGCGGAGTCGGCCGGGGAGTGAGCGGCCGGTCGCGTGCGCCCGGTTGCTGCCCGTACGGCTGCCCGTACGGCTGCCCGTACGGCTCCTAGTCGCGCGGCGGCTCGGTGGTGGCCGCGCTCGCCGCGCGCCGCGCCTGCGCGCCCTCGGCCAGGAAGGACTCCGCGGTCTCCACGGCCTTGCGCGCGGGCAGCGCCCGGAACACCCAGGTCCGGTACGACCAGAAGCGGAAGAGCGTGGCCAGGCCGATGCCGAGGAACTTGAAGACGTTGCTCTGGAGTGAGGTGTCCCACCCGAACCCGTACGTCGCCACGTACAGGACGCCGTTCTCGATGACCAGGCCGACGACGCTGAACAGCAGGAAGAGCGTCAGCTCCTTGGTGCGGCCGTTCTTGTCGCGGTCCCGGTAGGTGAAGTAGCGGTAGCCGAGGTAGTTCGTGCCGGTGGCGACCACGGTCGCGACGATGCTGGCCCGGACGACGGGCAGCTCGGTCAGGTGCCGTACGAGGTTGAAGACCACGAAGTTGACGAGGACCCCCGCCCCGCCGACGGCGCCGAACTTCATGAGTTCGCGGGCCAGTGCGTCCAGTCGGGCCCGCAGTGCGCTCCGTTCACTCATAGTGATCGTTCAGCTCCTGGTGGTGGGCGTTCGTGGGCGTCTTCGCGCGGTCGTCAACCTGAGTCCGCCCGCTCATGCTAACCAGGCGACCTGTGTGCTGCCTGCCATCCGTGACCGGAGGGGCGCCCGGGACTTGTCAGTCCACGGTCACCCGGAAGCGCCGGATCCTGGCGTTCTCGTCCTGCTCGTCGGCCTGCGGAGTGCCACAGCGGTAGCAGTACCTGAGAGTCACCTCGGTACGTCCGGCGCCCCGGGCCGTGAAATCGGCGTAGCGGATACCGCCCGATCCCGGACGGGTCGGCTCGCCGGCGTCGTAATGCCCGATCGCCCCCTTCAGTACGGCCGGGTCCGGCGCCGGTGCCGCGAGGACCCATCGGAAGCCGCTGGCGGGGTTGTCCTTGAGGCGGATCGAGAAGTGGGTGCCGACGGAGACCGTGATCTCCCGGTCGTCCTCGGCGAAGACGACGGGGGCCGTCAGCTGGGTGACCACCGCGTAGACGGCGGCGAGCAGGGCCGCCACCGCGACGGCGATCCCCGCGGTCCTGGTGCGCCTGGGTATGCCTCCGTCGCCCATGTGTCCTCCCCCTCCACGGCGGCGGCGAGCCTACCGCTCCGGGGTGATCTCCGGAGGCCGGAACGGTGAGGGTGGCGCGCTTGCATTCGTATGTTCCTCCAAGGGGGGCGACCGGGCGGGACGGCCGGGCGGCTACCCTGGGGGCGTGACGTTCCCGGTAGTCGGCATGGTCGGCGGCGGCCAGCTCGCCCGTATGACCCACGAGGCGGGCATCCCCCTCGGCATCAGATTCAAGCTCCTCAGCGACACTCCGCAGGACTCGGCGGCCCAGGTGGTCGGTGACATCGTCATCGGCGATTACCGCGACCTGGACACGCTGCGCGCCTTCGCCCGTGGCTGTGATGTGATCACCTTCGATCATGAGCACGTTCCCACCGAGCACTTGAGGGCACTGGAGGCCGACGGCATCCCCGTACGGCCCGGCCCCGACGCGCTGGTGCACGCCCAGGACAAGGGGGTGATGCGCGCGAAGCTGACCGAGATCGGGGCACCCTGCCCCCGGCACCGCATCGTCGCCGACCCGGCGGACGTGGCGCGGTTCGCGGCGGAGGGGGAGGGCTTCCCGGTCGTCCTGAAGACGGTCCGCGGGGGCTACGACGGCAAGGGCGTATGGGTCGTACGATCCTCCGAAGAGGCGGCCGAGCCGTTCCGCGCCGGGGTGCCGGTGCTCGCCGAGGAGAAGGTCTCCTTCGTCCGGGAACTGGCCGCCAACATCGTCCGCTCGCCGCACGGCCAGGCCGTCGCGTACCCGGTCGTGGAGTCCGTCCAGGTCGACGGCGTCTGCGACACGGTCATCGCGCCCGCCCCCGGCCTGTCCGACGAGCTGTCCGGCCGGGCCCAGGAACTGGCGCTGCGCATCGCGCGGGAGCTGGGCGTGGTGGGCCACCTCGCGGTCGAGCTGTTCGAGACCGCCGACGGCCGCATCCTGGTCAACGAGCTGGCCATGCGCCCGCACAATTCCGGCCACTGGACCCAGGACGGCGCGATCACCTCGCAGTTCGCCAACCACGTACGGGCCGTCCTCGACCTTCCGCTCGGCGATCCGCGCCCGCGCGCCACGTGGACGGTGATGGCCAACGTCCTCGGCGGCGACTATCCCGACATGTATTCCGCGTACCTCCATTGCATGGCACGGGACCCGCAGTTGAAGATCCATATGTACGGGAAGGACGTGAAGCCCGGCCGCAAGGTCGGACACGTCAACACCTACGGCGACGACCTGGCCGACGTGCGCGAGCGCGCCGCGCACGCCGCCGGCTATCTGCGAGGAACCATCACCGAATGAGTGCCCACCCGTCGCCCGGCCACCGCCCCTCAACGAGCTCCCCCACACTCCGTGCGGGGGGACCCCCAGCGCGCCCCTCCGATTCTTCGCCCACTGTCGGCATCGTCATGGGCTCCGACTCCGACTGGCCCGTCATGGAGGCCGCCGCCAAGGCCCTCGACGAGTTCGAGATCCCCTACGAGGTCGACGTCGTCTCCGCGCACCGGATGCCGCACGAGATGATCGCGTACGGCGAGCAGGCCGCGGGCCGTGGCCTGAAGGCGGTCATCGCGGGGGCCGGGGGCGCCGCCCACCTGCCGGGGATGCTCGCCTCGGTCACCCCGCTGCCGGTCATCGGCGTGCCCGTACCGCTGAAGCACCTGGACGGCATGGACTCGCTGCTGTCCATCGTGCAGATGCCGGCCGGGGTGCCGGTCGCCACCGTCTCGGTCGGCGGCGCCCGCAACGCCGGGCTGCTCGCCGCCCGCATGCTCGCCGCCCACGACCCGGAGCTGCTGGCCCGGATGCGCGAGTTCCAGCAGGAGCTGAACGAGCAGGCCACCGAGAAGGGCAAGCGGCTGCGCAACAAGGTCGCCTCCCCGGCCGGCTTCGGCTTCGGGGGCGGCAAGTGAGCGCGTCCCTGGAGGCGGCCCGCGCGCTGCTCGCCGAGCACCCCGTGGTCGACGGCCACAACGACCTGCCCTGGGCGCTGCGCGAGCAGGTCCGCTACGACCTCGACCGGTGCGACATCGCCGCCGACCAGAGCGGCCGCCTGCACACCGACATCCCCCGGCTGCGGGCCGGCGGCGTCGGCGCGCAGTTCTGGTCGGTGTACGTACGCACCGACTACACCGGCGACCAGGCGGTCAGCGCCACCTTCGAACAGATCGACGTGGTGCGCCGGCTGGCCGACCGCCACCCCGGCGACCTGCGCCTGGCGTACACCGCCGACGACATGGAGGCGGCCCGCGCCGACGGCCGGATCGCCTCCCTGATGGGCGCCGAGGGCGGCCACTCGATCAACAACTCGCTGGCCACCCTGCGCGCGCTGTACGAACTCGGCGTCCGCTACATGACGCTCACCCACAACGACAACATCGACTGGGCGGACTCGGCCACCGACGAGCCGCGCGCGCACGGCCTCACCGCCTTCGGCCACGAGGTCGTCCGCGAGATGAACCGCCTCGGCATGCTCGTCGACCTCTCGCACGTCTCCGCCGACACCATGCGCGACGCGCTGGACACCAGCGCCGCGCCGGTCGTCTTCTCGCACTCCTCCGCCCGCGCGGTCTGCGACCACCCGCGCAACATCCCGGACGACGTGCTGGAGCGGCTGCCCGCCAACGGCGGCATCGCGATGGCCACCTTCGTACCGAAGTTCATCCTGCCCGAGGCCGTCGACTGGACGCTGCGCGCCGACGAGAACATGCGCGCGCACGGCTTCCACCACCTGGACACCACCGCCGAGGGCATGGCGATACACCGCGCCTTCGAGGCGGCGAACCCGCGTCCGCTCGCCACCGCCGCCACCGTCGCCGATCACCTCGACCACATGCGCGAGGTCGCCGGCATCGACCACATCGGCATCGGCGGCGACTTCGACGGCACCGCCTTCACGCCCGCCGACCTCGCCGACGTGGCCGGCTACCCGAACCTGGTCGCCGAGCTGCTCGACCGCAAGTGGTCCACAGCCGACCTGGCCAAGCTGACCTGGCAGAACGCGGTCCGTACGCTCCGCGGCGCCGAGGACGTCGCGCGCACGCTGCGCGCCGGACGCGGCCCGTCCATCGCGACCATCGACCAGCTGGACGGCTGAGCGGCAGCACAATGCCAGGAGGGCCGGACTCCGCGGAGTCCGGCCCTCACTCGTACGCCTCTGCTACGCCTGCGGACGCCCCAGCGCCCGGTACGTCCAGCCCGCCTTGCGCCACAGCGCCGGGTCGAGCGCGTTGCGCCCGTCCAGGATGCGCGGGGTGGCCACCACCTCGGCCAGCGCGGCCGGGTCCAGCTCCCGGAACTCCCGCCACTCGGTCAGGTGCAGCACCACGTCGGCGCCGCGCACCGCGTCCCGCGCCGTGTCCGCGTACCCCAGCGTCGGGAACACGCGCCGCGCGTTCTCCATGCCCTTGGGGTCGTACACCGTCACCTGGCCGCCCTGGAGGTGGATCTGCCCGGCGACGTTGAGCGCGGGGGAGTCGCGCACATCGTCCGAATCCGGCTTGAAAGTGGCGCCCAGGACGGCGACCCGGGTGCCGAGGAAGGAGCCGCCGACCGCCTCCCGGGTCAGCTCGACCATGTGGCCGCGGCGCCGCATGTTGATCGAGTCCACCTCGCGCAGGAACGTCAATGCCTGGTCGGCGCCCAGCTCACCGGCGCGCGCCATGAACGCCCGGATGTCCTTGGGCAGACAGCCGCCGCCGAAGCCGATGCCGGCGCGCAGGAACTTCTTGCCGATCCGCTCGTCGTGACCGATCGCCTCCGCCAGCTTCACCACGTCGCCGCCGGCCGCCTCGCAGACCTCCGCCATGGCGTTGATGAACGAGATCTTCGTGGCCAGGAAGGAGTTGGCGGAGGTCTTGACCAGCTCCGCGGTGGGGAAGTCGGCCACCACGAACGGCGATCCCTCGGCCACGGGCTTGGCGTACACCTCCCGCAGCACCTCCTCGGCCCGTCCGCCGTCGACACCGATCACGATCCGGTCCGGGTGCAGGGTGTCCTGCACGGCGAAGCCCTCGCGCAGGAACTCCGGGTTCCAGGCCAGCTCCACGTCCTCGCCGGCCGGCGCCAGCTCGGCGACCCGCGCGGCCAGCCGGACCGCGCTGCCCACCGGGACCGTCGACTTGCCGACCACCAGCGCCGGGCGCCGCAGCAGCGGGGCCAGCGACTCGACGGCCGAGTCGACGTACGACATGTCACAGGCGTACTCGCCGTGCTTCTGCGGGGTGTTGACGCACAGGAAGTGCACGTCGCCGAAGTCCGCGACCTCTTCCCAGGAGGTGGTGAAGCGCAGCCGGCCGCTGGCGCCCTCGATGCCCGCGACGTGCGACCGCAGCAGCTCCTCCAGGCCGGGCTCGAACATCGGGGTCTCGCCCCGCTCCAGCATCTCGATCTTCGCCGGGTCGATGTCCAGGCCCAGCACCTCGAATCCCAGCTCCGCCATGGCCGCGGCATGCGTCGCGCCGAGGTAGCCGGTGCCGATCACGGTGATCTTCAAGGCCATGGGTGCTCCAGGTGCGTACGGGGAGGTCTGCGCAGCCTGAGCATAGTCCGGCCGGTGTCCCGGCCTTCGGGCCCGGTGGCCGGGACTGTACGGGTGGCTGTCGGCAAACTCACGTCCCCCACCCGCCCGACGGCCCCTAGAATTCGGGTTACTTAACGGTAGTTAGCGTTGTAGACAGCTCTCAGGGGAGTGAGAAACCTTGGCGGGAACCGCTGATTTCGATCTGTACCGCACGTCCGAGGAGCACGACATGCTCCGCGAGTCGGTGCGCTCGCTCGCCGAGGCGAAGATCGCGCCGTTCGCCGCCGAGGTGGACGAGCAGGCCCGCTTCCCGCAGGAGGCCCGGGACGCGCTGACCCTCAACGACCTGCACGCCGTCCACGTACCGGAGGCGTACGGCGGCGCCGGCGCGGACGCGCTGGCCACCGTCATCGTCATCGAGGAGGTCGCCCGGGTCTGCGCCTCCTCCTCGCTGATCCCCGCCGTCAACAAGCTCGGCTCGCTGCCCGTGATCCTCTCCGGCTCCGAGGAGCTGAAGCGGAAGTACCTGGGCCCGCTCGCCAAGGGCGACGCGATGTTCTCGTACTGCCTGAGCGAGCCGGACGCGGGTTCGGACGCGGCCGGCATGAAGACCAAGGCCGTACGGGACGGCGACCACTACGTCCTCAACGGCGTCAAGCGCTGGATCACCAACGCCGGCGTCAGCGAGTACTACACGGTCATGGCCGTCACCGACCCCGAGAAGCGCTCCAAGGGCATCAGCGCCTTCGTCGTCGAGAAGGACGACGAGGGCGTCTCCTTCGGCGCCCCGGAGAAGAAGCTCGGCATCAAGGGCTCGCCCACCCGCGAGGTCTACCTCGACAACGTCCGCATTCCCGCCGACCGCATGATCGGCGCGGAGGGCACCGGCTTCGCGACCGCGATGAAGACGCTGGACCACACCCGCATCACCATCGCGGCCCAGGCTCTCGGCATCGCCCAGGGCGCCCTGGACTACGCCAAGGGCTACGTCCAGGAGCGCAAGCAGTTCGGCAAGCCGATCGGCGACTTCCAGGGCGTGCAGTTCATGCTCGCCGACATGGCCATGAAGCTGGAGGCCGCCCGGCAGCTCACCTACGCCGCGGCCGCCCGCTCCGAGCGGATCTCGGCCGGCGGCAAGGACGAGGACCTCACTTTCTTCGGCGCCGCCGCCAAGTGCTACGCCTCCGACGCCGCCATGGAGATCACCACCGACGCGGTCCAGCTCCTCGGCGGCTACGGCTACACCCGCGACTACCCGCTGGAGCGGATGATGCGCGACGCCAAGATCACGCAGATCTACGAGGGCACGAACCAGGTGCAGCGGATCGTCATGGCGCGCAACCTGCCGTGACGCGACGCATGTGAGAGGGCCCCCGCCTCGGCGGGGGCCCTCTCACGTGTTCCGTGCCGCTTGTTTCACTCGTTCCCGCCGACCGTCACCGGCTCGTCGTTCTTCAGCTGTTCGACGAGCTTGGCGACCTTGGCCTTGTCCCAGCGGAGGTTGCCGCCGGTGGTGCCCGCGATGGGCATGTTCATCGACTTGCCGTCGCCGCCCGTGACGCCCTTCATCGCGAAGAACATCTGGCCCAGGTCGAACAGGCCCATGTCCTTGTCGACGACCAGGGTGTCCAGGCCCGCGCCCAGCGTCGGGTAGAGCTTGAAGGGGTTCATGATCGTGCCGGGGGTGGCCGTCTGGTTGGCGAGGGCGGCCAGGAACTTCTGCTGGTTCTTCGTACGGTCCAGGTCGCTGCCCGCGAAGGCGTAGCGGGTGCGGACGAAGGCCAGGGCCTGCTCGCCGTTGAGGGTCTGCTTGCCGGCCTGGAAGTCGGCGCCGGACTTCTTGTCCTTGAACGCCTTGGGGATGTCCATCTCCACGCCGCCGATCGCGTCCACGATGTTGGCGAAGCCCGCGAAGCCGATCTCGACGTAGTGGTCGATGCGCAGGCCGGTGTTGTGCTCGACGGTGCGCACCAGCAGCTCCGGGCCGTCCTCGGCGTACGCCGCGTTGAGCTTGGTGTGCCGGCCGCGACCCGGGTACTTCTTGCCGGACTTGGAGCCGACGAACGAGGGGATCTCCACGTCCGAGTCGCGCGGCAGCGAGACCAGCGTCGGGCCGTTGCTCCCGTCGTGCAGGATCATCATCGAGTCGGTGCGCTTGCCCTCGGCGGAACCGGTGTGCAGCTTCTTCTTGTCCTCGTCGGACATGCCCTCGCGGCTGTCCGAGCCGACGATCAGGTAGTTGGTGCCGTCGCCCTCCGCCGGCCGGTCGATGACCTTGCTCAGGTCCACCTCGCGGCGCAGCTTGCCGTCCGCCCAGAAGTACGTGGCGACCGAGGTGACGAGCAGTACGGCGACCAGCGTCAGCACGGTCCACTTGATCCGGCGGCCCCAGTTGGGCGCCGGGCGCGCCCCGCGGTCGCCGCCCCGCCCGCCGCCGCGGCCCCCGCCGTAGACCTGGCCGGTGTTGTAGCCGTCGTCGTGACCGCGGCCGTCGCCGTACCGGTCGTGGCCCTGGCTCTGGTGGGGGACGGCCGGGCCGCGCGGCGAGAGGTGCGGCGGCAGCGGCGGCTCGGGCGGCTGCTGCCCCGGCCCGGGGCCGGACCCGCCAGGACCGCCGGGGCCGTGCGGACCGCCGCGCCGCACGTGCGGCATGGCGCGCGCGCCCTCCGGCTCGGCGCCGCTGCCACGTCCGTACCGGTCTCTGTTGTCGGACCCAGGCCACTCGTTCATGGAGGAAGTCTGCCTGTCCTACCGCTCCGCCATACAGCCCAGGTACGAGATCGGGCCGCCGCTGTTGCAGAGCTGATGCAAAGTGACACGGGGCGTCGCTTGCGCAATCCGGGCGGAGCCGCCCAATCCGGCCGGTTCTTCCTGGTCGGAGGCGGGGCGGCGGAGGGCGCTGGAACGGGGTGGGGCGACGGCGCGGGTAACACGCCACGGTGGCGCGGAGCGTGGAGCGTGGGGTACGGGGTGCGGGACGGGCGCCGGTGGAGGAGCGTGCGCCCGCGCATAAGCTGGGCGCATGACCGATCTCGTCACCACCGGCCCGGAGGGCGACCTTCCGGGCAAGCCCACCTCCGTCTCCCGTACGACGCTGTCGCACATCATGACGGCAGGCGACACCAACCTGCTCGGCACGGTGCACGGTGGCGTGATCATGAAACTCGTCGACGACGCGGCGGGCGCGGTGGCCGGCCGGCACTCCGGCGGGCCCGCGGTCACCGCCTCCATGGACGAGATGGCCTTCCTGGAACCGGTCCGGGTGGGCGACCTGGTCCACGCCTAGTCCTCTAAGACATAAACACGCTGACCAGCGAAAACGCGCGGCGAGGGTCTACGGGGGCGGCCCCGGCATCGTCCGAGCACGGTGTCGGGGCCGTCCGCTTATGGTGGTGAACATGACTGATCAGGTCTCTACGGAGCTGGAAAGCGATCCTGCGGGTAAGCCAACGTCGGCTTCCCGTACGACGCTGTCGCACATCATGACGGCGGGCGACACGAACCTGCTCGGCACGGTGCACGGTGGCGTGATCATGAAACTCGTCGACGACGCGGCCGGCGCCGTGGCGGGTCGGCACTCCGGCGGGCCGGCGGTCACCGCCTCCATGGACGAAATGGCGTTTCTCTCGCCTGTGCGTGTCGGCGATCTTGTGCATGTGCACGCTCAGTGCAACTGGACTGGACGGACATCCATGGAGATCGGCGTTCGGGTCATGGCCGAACGCTGGAACGAGTCCACGCCCGCGACACAGGTTGGCTCGGCGTACTTGGTCTTCGCGGCTGTGGATGAGGACGGCAAGCCCCGTTCTGTGCCGCCAGTCATACCGGAGACCGAGCGCGACAAGCGCCGCTACCAGGAGGCGCAGATCCGTCGTACGCATCGTCTGGCGCGGCGGCGGGCGATTATGGAGCTGCGGGAGCAGGGCGGGTCGGACGACGCCGGGTAGGTCATGGGGCTTTCAGGTCCCATCGGTGGCCGGTGGGGATGTGCCATGCGTAGTGCTGGCGGTTCGGGTCGCAGGCGTAGCCGAACTGATCTTGTGTGGGTTGGTCGTGGTCGTTCCACCACTGCCACGCGGTTTCCACGTGCGTCCACAGGTTGTGTGTTCCGCCGTAGGTGACGGTGTGGGGGTGGTCTGCGGTGATCGGGGCGCGGGCCCAGGTTCCGTCCTGCTGCTGTAGTTGGAGCGACAGGGTGCCGTCGTCGGCGGAGTGGTAGACGAGGGCGCTGTGTGGCAGGTGGAAGGCCAGGAGCAGGCGGAAGGGGTAGTGATCCCGGATGTCTGCTGCGGTGACCGTGGTGGGCCGTATGGCGGTTTCTGGGGCGTACGGAGGGCGGTTCTTGCGGGGGTAGGTGTGGGCGTCGCCGCGGGCCGCCATGAAGCGGCCGGTTGTGGCGGTGAAGCGGCCGGCGGCGTGGTCGCCGTCGACCGTGAGGCGGACGAGTCCCCCCTCGATGCCGAGGTCAAGGTCGGTGAGGATGGCGCCGCCGGGGCGGGTCTGCTGGAGCCACGCAGTGGGGATGGTCTGCACGGAGCAGGTGGCGAGGATGCGGTCGAAGGTGACCGATCCGGGGTGGCCGAGGCGGGCGTCGGCGGTGGTGAGGTGGGGGGTGTAGCCGAGGCCGGCCAAGCGGTCGCGGGCGGTTTCGACGAGGGCGGGGTCGATGTCGCTGGAGTGCACGCGGCGGGAGCCGAGGCGGGCGCACAAGAGGGCGGTGAGGTAGCCGGTCCCGGTGCCCACGTCCCACACATGGTGACCGTCGCGAAGGTCGAGTTCTTCGAGCATTCCGGCCGTGATGTGTGGTGCGGTGGTGGACGAGGTGGGGATGCCGGTCCACGTGCGGGCGTCGATCTGTTCGGCGGTGGCGGGGTCGAGGGCGGTGACGAGGGTGCGGTCGCTGTAGGCGGCGGTGAGCCACGCGTCGCGGTCGGAGGAGTCGTGCAGGCGCCATGCGGTGATGCCCTGCTCGGTGGTCTGCTGCTCGTACCAGCGCGGCACGAAGACGTGGCGGGGCACGGTGGCGAAGACCTGGGCCCAGGAGGCGGAGCGGAGTGCGCCGGCCTTTTCGAGGTCGATGACGAGGGCGGCCATTCGGCGCCGTACGTCGTCGGAGATGGGGTTCACAGCACTCCTTGCAGTTCGTCGGCGATGGCTTCGGCGATGGGTAGCCCGGTGGCGTGGGCGATCCAGTCCCATTGGCCGCAGGGGTTGGCTTCGAGGAACGTCCACTCGCCGGAGGGGGATACGACGAAGTCGCAGGCGGCGTATCGGAGGCCGAGGCGGCTGGTGAGGCGGCGTACGGCGTGTGCGATGCGGTCGGGGGTGTGGGTGGGTTTGTAGGTGAGGGCGGGGTAGTCGCTGCGCCAGTCCTCGTGTGCCTGGGGGCTGCCGGCGTGGATTTCGGCGGCGAAATGGCGGGAGCCAACGACGGTGAGGCGGACCTCGTACGCCTTGTCGGCCCATGCCTGAAAGAGGTGGGCGGTGGTGGTGATGCCGGAGAGGTCGGCGAGGTCGTCGGCGGTGAGGCGGCGGGTGTAGATGGTCTTGAGCTGGTCGCCCTCGATGAAGACGGGGCTGGCGATCGGCTTGCAGATGATCGGGCCGCCGATGTCGTCGGCGAACGCGCGCACGGCGGCCGGGTCGTTGGTGATCAGCGTTGGGGGGACACGCAGGCCGCACTCGCGGGCTGCGGCGAGTTGCAGGGGCTTGTACTCGGCGCGGGACATGGCGGCGGGGTGGCTGACCCACCGGCAGTTGAGCGAGGTGAGGATGCCGCCGAGGCCGGCGCGGGCCTGGGCGGCGGCGAAGCGGCGTTCCGGGCCGGACATGCCGGGTGGGAACTCAAAGGCCGTAGGGGCGCGGAAGTAGGCGGCCTCGATCTTGGAGAGGTCCGCGGTGTGGTGCGCGGTGGACAGGGTCCCGGCCCAGCCGGTGGGGCCGAGGTGGCTGTCGAGGGTGAGTTGTTGGGGGAAGTCGGCGGAGTCGAGGCGGAACACGTCGACGCCGCGGTCGGACAGCATTCGCACGATGCGGTCGGCGGGCCAGTCATCCCGGGCCGCGACGACAAGGACGGTCATCAGTCCTTGGCTCCCTCGTCGAGCGGGGGCGGGTCTTCCACGTCCCCGTCTGGGACGGTCGGATCATGGGTGCCGGCGAAGGTGAGCGGGTCGCCGAACAGGCTGACGGACACCTGTAATTCGGGGTCGTAGACGGCGGCCGGCCGTACGGACGCGCGGGTGGCGTCGGGGACGCGGGCGAAGCGCAGAATCCAAGGGCGGGTGTTCGGCCCGGTGGGGGATTCGGCGCTGTGTGGGATACGCCCGTTTTCGGGGGCGAGCGGAAAAGATTCCCGGGGGTGCGCAACCGATGTCACAGGGCCTTTCCTTCCCCTTGCGGGTATGTGTAGACCTGCTGCGTGCTGCTGTGCCCCTCCCCGTCGCAACCTGCTAGGGAAAATCGACAGGGAGGGGTTCACGGGTTCCCTCATGCCATGCGGCATTAAGAGACGCGCACCGATCCGCGCATTGCGGGATGCGGCCTCGGAGCGGCGGCGCACTGCCACGGTAGCGCGTCTTCCATGAACGTCTCAATGGTTGTACGTCTAAAGGGTGAGACTGCATATGCCAATGATTGATACCTGCATGCAACGACAAAACCCCCTATCTCGACGGATAGAGGGTTGCCGCAGTGAAGGGTCAGATCATGTCGTCGAACTCGCCTTCCTTGGCGCCTGCGAGGAACGCGCGGAACTTGGCCCGCGATGTGCGGACAATGGCGTCTGGGGCGTCGCTCTCGCGCATCAGTATTTCACCCTCGTGCATGGCGATCTCAACGCAATTGTCCTCTGCGTCGGTCGACTTAGACGACTTCCGCCACTGAATTTCCACTATCTCCAGCCTTCATGCTTGTTTTGCTATTTGACGAATGAAGTCGGCTGACTTCGCGGCAGGCAAAGACCTCTCTTGCGTGCGATCGAGAACCGCACGGTAATTGGCCAAGCGTGTTTCTGCATCCAAGAACGTTGGGCCTGTCGGAATGTCGGTCTGCACGGTGTCGAGTTGTGGGACTGGGCCATGCACGTACAGTGTCGAGCTTCCAGCATTGGGGAACCCGGGACCGAACGGAATGATGCGAACCTCGACGTTGTCGCGCTCCATCTGTTTGAGCAGGAACTCGCGTTGGGTGCGGGCGACTGCGCGTCCGCCGAACTCCATCCGCAGAGCGGCCTCATGAATCAGGAAGGTGCACGAAGGGGGCGTTGTGCGGTCGAGTACGTCGCGACGCCTCAAGCGGTGCGATAGACGACGGCGGAGCGCGGCAGGTTCGAGGGGCGGGACGGCTTCCTCAAAGACGGCGCGAGCGTAGTCCTCGGACTGAAGCAGACCAGGCATGTGCATGATCGTCACCTGTCGCAGTGCTACCGCGTGGTGCTCCAGTTCAGCCAGGTCCAAGACGCCGCTTGATAGGTCGTCTCTGTAATCCTCCCACCAGCCGTGTATGCGTTCCTCGGCCATCGCTGCCAGAGCATCGACGTAGTCGGTATCCGGGCACGCGTAGTGCGTCGCCCATGCGCGCACGCGCTCGCCGCTCACTCCGAACCTTCCGGACTCGGTGTTGCTGATCGTGGTGCGATCGGTGCCGAGTAGGCCCGCGGCCTCACCCAGTGCGAGGCCGGCATGTTCGCGCATTTTGCGCAACTCGACCCCTACGCGGCGTTGGCGCGCGGTTGGCGCCTTTCTTGGTGGCATCGGCTCCCCTCCTGCTCTGCTCCAGTGTGGACCGTGTACCAACGAGGGTCCACACGGTTCCATCTTTCGTGCGAAGGGGTACAACAAGTTAGACGGACGCGCTACCGTCTTCGCAGCACCGCGTAGTGCGCCGGTAAAGCCGCAGAGCGGCTGCTCGCGCACGCCTTCGGGCGTGCCCCGGGGAGCGGCAGAGCCACGGTGGCGCACCGCGCAGACCCGCGTTGGGAGACGTAGCAATGACTCTCGCACCCCCTGCACCATCCCCCGCACCCCCCGAAGCGCAACACCACTCGTTTCGGTTCGATCTGCCCAGCGGCGCTACCGCGCCGAAGATCGCCCGGACCGTCCTCGGTGACCTGCTGACCCTGCTCGGCGTCGACGATCTCGCCGACGACGTACGTGTATTGGTCAGTGAACTGGTAACAAACGTCCACCTGCACACTTCCACACCCGTCGTACGCCTCGACGTAGCCGTGCACCCCACGTCCGTACGCGTGGCCGTGTGGGACGACGCCCCCCGTAGCCGCCTACTCAGCCTGCCTGCTCTGGCCGACGACAAGTCGGGCCGCGGCCTGCTTCTGGTCGAGGCGCTCGCGTCGCGCTGGGGCATCTATCGGCCCAACGTCGAATGCCGCACCCGGAAGGGCGTGTGGTTCGCGCTCGACAGAGACGCCAGAGAGGACGCTGCATGACCAAACGGCTTGCACAAGCGGTCGTCTTCCCGCCTGTCTACGTGAGTTGGGTGGGCGGGGAACGCCCGGTGTGGCTGCACATCAACCACATGCAGCACTACACCGAACTCACCGTCGAGGATGCCCTCGACGCCTTATACGAACTCGCGGCCGTCATGGGCTTAGAGGTCTACGACCCCACGGTGCACGGAAGGGGGGCGGCGCAGTGACGTACGCACCCCTGCTGTGGGGCCTGTTCATCCTCGGCGTGTGCTGTGCGGCAACGGTCCTGCTCATCCACTGGGCGACGTGGCCGACCACTCTGCATGGCGTTACGCCCCCGCCAGATCGCCGCGGGTATCTCTACACCTGCCATTGCAGCGCGTACGAGGGGCCGGTGCGCGTGCACATCGACGTTGACGACGAACCACGCGGCCGGCACAGGTCGCCTGCACACCGCCGCTTCCGCCCGAACCTGCCTCCCAACGTGGCGGGCGGACAGCGTGGAGAGGGGGCGAGTTTCCCTCACAAGTAGCCGAACAGGCGTATCAGTGAGCGGACCTCTCTGGCGGCCCGCCGGCCACAAGTCGGCGGGCCGCCGCACGCCTCAAAACGACAAAGGCGCCCCCACCCCGGCACGTAGCCGGAGCGGGGGCGAAGTGCTGTTCAGCGGGCGGCGGTGGCCTGCCACAGGGTGACCAGAACGCCGACGATGGCGACCAGGGCCGCGATGCTGGGCAGGGGCCACCTGCGGCCTTCAACGGCGTCGAGGCGCTTGTCGAGATCGGCGAGGGCCCGGTCGGTCTGGTCGGACCGCTGCACGAGCAGGGACAGAGCCCCGTCGACATGGGCGAACCGCGTCTCGATCGTGCCGCGGATGCGTTCGAGTTCGACGGCGACCGCGGGCGCGTCGGGGTCGGTCACACGTCGCCCCCGTCCGTACGGGCCGGGGCCTGGTCGTCGACCAGGCCGAGGCCGACGCGGTCGAGCAGGGCCTCGACCTGCGGCAGGGCCATCACGCGGGTGAGGCCACCGGCGACGGCGAGGGCGCCGGCCACCCACGGCAGCGTGTCGGGGATGCCGGATGCGTCGATGATCGCGGGCAGGGCCAGGGAGAACATGACGATGCCCTGGAGGATGGTGCGTACGGTGCGCTTCGCTTCGGGGGACATGAGGGTTCCTCTCGGGGAATGGGAGCGGGCCCGCGCGGCGGCGCGGGCCCGTACGGGTGTGGTGGAGGTCAGACCTTGGGGACCTTGAGCGCGTCCCACTGGCGGCGGCCGGGCCAGCCATCGCAGTACTGCGGGGCGTCGCCGAGGCGCTTCTGCCACTTGCGGAACGACTCGCGATCAGCACTGGTCCACTGCGGGCCGGGCCCGGACGCATACGCCGAACACCCCACCTCGACCAGGCGCCGGCCCATCGCGGTCACGATCGGGGACCGCGGGTAGGTCTTGAAGAAGTCGACTCCCGGAAACGGCTCGTACTGCGGCGCCGGGACGGGCTTGCCGGGCTTGGTGCCGAGGCGGCGGTCGATGCGCTCGCGCATGGTGGCCATGCTGAAACCGCGCGGGTCGATCTTGGTGTTCGTCCACTCCTTGTGACCGATCACGCTCGCTGCACTCCAGCCGTAGGCGCGGCAGATGGCGGCGCCGGCCCGCTCGATGGCGTCGAGCTGCGCCTCGGGCCACGGGTCGGCCCCGTTGCCCAGGTTCACGCACTCGAATCCGTAGAAGTGCACGTTGCCGTCGGTGTTGTTGTCGTTGGTGGCGGGCAGGGCGCGCTCGGCGATCACGGCGTTGAGCACGTCGCGGTCGCCCTTGCCCGCGTGGTTGGCGCGGCCGGAGCTGATCAGGTAGACGTCGCCGTTCTTGGCGATCACGGCATGGCACAGCGGCCCGGGAAGATCGGCGTATCCGTCGTGGCACATGCGCACCGTGTTGTCGGTGCCGGAGCTGACGGTGTGATGAATGATCACGCCGTTGACCGGGCCGAACGAGCCCTTGTGGTTGCGGTTGTGGGAACGCCAGTTGCCGTACTCAATGACGTTGAGTCCCTCGGCGCGCAGGGCGGCGAGCAGGCGGTCGGCGGAAAGCGGCTGTGCCATGTATCTCCAGACATCAAGAAAGCCCCGGCCATGTGGCACGGGGCTGGGGCGTGGGAGCGGAGCGGATCAGGCGGGAGTCTCGGTCTCGCTCACCAGGAAGGCGTCGATGTTGTACCCGCGGTCGGTGGGCAGGGCGGCGGCGAACGCCTGGGCGGCGGCGCGCAGCGCGGCCTCGTTCTCCTGGGGCGTGAGGTAGACGGAGCCACCCGGCGCCCAGCCGGTGACGGCAATGTCGTGGCTGATGACGGCCCTACTCAGCCCCTTGCCGTCGCCGTAGGTCACGGTGACTTCGGCGCGGACGGTCTTGGACATGGATGGGTCCTCTCTGTTGCGGGCAGCTCAGGCCAGGGCGAGAGCCATGATCGGAAAATCGTGGTCAGTCAGTGCGTTCGCCTCGGCCTGGTTGAGGCGGGCGGGGGTGTCGGACTGGCCGTTGAGGTACCAGGCACGCGCGAACGGCGCACCGAAGAAGAAGTTCGCCGTTGCGACCGGCGACTCGTTCTGCACGTGGAAGTACGCGTAATCGGCTGTGCCGCCCGTGGTCAGTGCCCAGGTCAGCCAGTAGCGGCCGGGCGCCAGAGTCACCGTTGCAGGCATGGCGATCGGCGTTGCCCCGATGTGGTTGTTGAGCATCTGCGGTGGGCTACCGGCGGTCTGCCCGGCCATCGCGAGGCCGACCGGCGCCGCGGTGCTGGTGACCTTCGTGCCGTCCTCGCGGTAGATCCCCGCGGCGTAGCGGTTGGACGACACGCCCCCATAGCCGCGGGCGAACATGATCACCCGGTTGACCGGGGTCGGCTCGGTGATGTTGATGCCGCAGACGTACAGCCGCTGAGGAGTGAGGTACTTGATCACGGGGTTGGCGACCGTGTACGGGTCACACGTCCATGCCTGAAAACCGAGAGCCTGCGGCGTCCAGACGTTGCGGGCGCCACTGGCCGGCGCGGGGAGCTGCGCGGCGGGCACGCGCCCGTCCGCACCGAGCTGGGCGACGCCGTTCGGGGCGCCGGCCGCGGCGGCAGGGATCGCTCCGACGCGCGCGGCGTCGAGCTGCACGTCCGGGCCGCGGTCCCCGTTGACGGACGCCACGCCGCCCGCGGTGAGCGGGGGGAGCTGGGCGGCGGGCACGCGGCCGGCGGCGTCGAGCTGCGCGACACCGCCCGGTGCGCCCGGCGCGGTGTCCGGTACGGCGTGCACGTCCGCGGCGTCGAGAGTGACCTCGGCCGCGGAGCGCCCGTTGATGGACTGGACGACGCCGGGGGCACCGTCCTTTCCCGGTGCCCCGTCGGCGCCGGGCGGGCCCTGCTCGCCGCGTTCGCCGCGGGGGCCCTGTTCGCCGCGCGGGCCGGTCGCACCCTCCGGCCCGCGCGGGCCGACCAGGGACGCGAGCCAGTCGGCGGGCGTGCCGGAGAAGCCGCTCGCGACGGCTACCTCATAGGCGCTCGCGCCGCGTACGGCGACGTAGTTCGGCTTGCTGGGGTCGGTGGGCGCGATGTCGGCGAGGTCGACCTGCGGCGTCTCCGCCGGCAGCAGAATCTGATAGCTGCGGCCGTTGGGGATACCGGCGAGCTGCTCGGCGACGGTGTACGACCAGCCGGACGGGTCCATGTGCGGCGCGTCCGTCGCGGGCAGACGCGCGGTGATCCGGCCCTGTGCGTCGAGCGTCGCCACGACCGGCCCGCCGAGGATCACGTCGGAGTCGGGGAACGTCAGCTGTGCGGGCGCGCGGAAAATCACGCTGCCGGACAGGGGTTGCCCGTCGGGGGAGAGGAAACGGCCGGTCACGGTGACCGTGGGGATGTTCTCGGGCAGCACGAAAGCACTCCATTACTCGGCTTCTTTGGCGGTGCGGGTGTTCACGCCCCACATGCCCAGGCACCACGCTTCACCGGTACCGGTGCCGTTGGCGCGTCGGGCCTGGAGGACGAGTACGGCGGTATCGCCGATCTTGAGGCGGTGGTCACCAGGGGTGAACCGCGGGGTAGTGAAGACTTCTCTGCCGCTGGACGCGACCACCTCGCCGAGCTGCGACAACTCCCCACCGTGGTTGATCATCAGACGCGTCTCGACGGTCGTCCCGGGCGGGGCGTAGACCGACCAGGACGCGGCGAGTACGGCATGCTGCGCCTGGATACGCCCGATGTGCGTGGTGTGCCATTCGGACCCGGTGACGTAGACGGCTGAGGACATGGGAATGGGCACCCACGGTCGGCCGAGGTAGCCGTCGGCGTAGTAGTCGTCCATCACAATCACGTCGCCGGAGCGCGACCGCAGGCGGACCATCTGCCGGACGTCGTCGCCATCGAAGGTGTTGTTGCCGACCTGGACGGCCGGGGTGCCGTCCTCGCGGGCCAGCTCGACGTACCAGTCACCTTGGGGGGCCTGCCCGGTGCCGAAAACGTCGTGTCCGTTGGGCGCCTGCACGCGCAGTTGTCCGCCCTCGCCGATGGTTACAGTGCCGTGCGAGATGGTGTTCAGCGCCGGCCGCATCTGCGAGCGGCCGGAAAGCTCCCGCACCTGCCGTTCGAGGGCCCGGATGCGGTCGAGCAGGTCAAGGGGGATCGCGGCCATGTCAGGCGGCCTCCAGATAGAGCTTTGCGGTCTCGGGCGTACCGCGCGACGGCGGCGTGATCGCGATGCCGACGACCCGGTACCGGCGGTCGAGCCCTTCGGGGAACCACAGATCGCGGATGCGCAGCCTCACGGTGGTGCCGAGCAGGGCGGGCGAAATCGCGTCGGTCACGCGCACGGTGATCTCGGGAATGGTGAGCGGGTGGCGGGCGGCGGCCCAGTCCGCGCGGGCGTGCGCGTCGAGGGTGGCCTGTTGCTCGACGGTCGAGTGATCGCTGCTGCCGTCCAGCCGCGGCCAGCCGGCCGCGATGGCGTCCTCGGCGACCAGGAGCTGAGAGAGCATCGGCGTGGAGTCGGCGGCCTGGTTGCTGTTGCTGGACGCGCCGCGCGACTGCCAGACGTTCGCCTGCCCGGTCGCGTCCACCGGCCACGAGTACGTCAGGACCGGCCCGGGGTGGTCAAGGACGATGTCGGCGGTACCGCTGCGCAGTATCGGGGCCCCCAGACGCAGGCGTTTGACCCGTCGGCCGGACTCCGGATCGCGGTAAGACGCGATGCGCCACTCGAATCCGCCCTCGACCTGACCGAGTTTGGACAGAAGATCGCGGACCGTGGGCAGGTCGTACCGGCTGTACGTGCGGTCGCGCAGCATCCCGGAGGCGTGGGTGTCGTACTCGATGCCGATGTCTCCGCCGGCCTGCTGCTGCGCGTAGTCGACGAGCTGCCGCGCGATGTCGAACTGATCGACACCGGCCGCGGTCATCGTGTCGTACAGCAGCCGGTGATCGAGGTACGAATCCCAGGTAGCGGCCTGTATCTGCATGGACAGAAACCCGCGCGAGGAGCTGCTGACGTTGGCGGTCCACAGGATTCCGCCCCACCAAATCTCGCGGCCCCGCTCGATCCACACGGCCGTGCGGCCGGGCGTCACCGCGCGCCGCACCCGGGCCGCAAGACCGGCGTTCGGTATGGGAATGGTGGCGCCGAGCGACCCGGCCTTGCCGATCCAGTCGTCAAGGGACACGCCCTGTACCGGCAGGGCGTCGATGAGCTGGTCGGTGCGCAGGTCGCAGAACAAGGCCCGGTAGGCAGGGGGAGACAACTGTCACCCCGCTTCCTGGTGTTCTTGAAAGCGGGCGCGTACCGTAAGTCCCACTGTCGGGGCGTAGTTTCTCGGCACCAGAGTCGGTTTTTGTCGCTGCTTCTGGTGTCCGGGTTGTTACACCGCCTCAGCCAACTACCTGTGCATTTCCAGTAGTCGGGCTGAGGCGTGTCTGCCTCGGAACGGCTGCCCTTCAGAGAAGGAATCTTGGCCGTTGAACTCGGGAATCTCTACGCGGGCCCTTCTGCTGGCCCTTGCGTCTCTGCTGTCTCTGCTGGTCGCCGTAGTCGCTGGTGTCCTGTCGTTTGCGTCAGGCACGAGTGTGCCGGGTGCAGTCCTCTACGGCGGCGGCGCCTTCGTCGTCTGGATGACGCTATGTGTATCGGTGCTGTCCGCGATGGGGCTACTCGACAGGTCAGCGGCGGGCCGGTGAATCAGCGCACGGTAGGTCAGTCGGTCCACCAGGAGCAGCCGAACGCCAGCCACGAAGATGAGGGGCGCTGAAAAGCTGCGGTGATCTTGCCTCGGCCGCTGATCTCGCCGCGGACGGTGCCGGCCGGAGAGGTCGCACTGACCTCACAGCCGAAACTCACCTCGGCGTACGAGGTGGGCGACTGCGTGGGCCAATACGTCTGGGGCAGGGTCAGACCGGGCAGGGGTTGCCCGTCGGCCGGGATGAGTCCGGCAGTGCGCACGATGCGCCCGCGGAGGTGCACCTGCGTGCCGGTCTTACGGATCTGGAAGGGGTACGCGTTGCTGCTAAAGCGCGTGTAGCCGGTGGGCAGGGGCAGGTCGAGCCACCCGGTATCGGCCGGGTACGGCTGCCACGCCGCGGCGGCGGCGGACCAGCGTTCCAGTCCGGTGCCGGTGTCGCGGTACTGCCCGTCGTAGGCGCCCGGGTAGGACGCGGGCCCGCCGCGGGGGATGATCCCGCCGTACGACGCGGTGTAGCGGCGCCGATCGGTCAACGCGGTGGCCCAGTTGATCCCGCCCACCCCGGCGGACGTGCCCGCCGGAACCGCGATGTCCCACAAGGCGAGGCAGGCGGGCGGCAGGGTCGGCGCGGTGGGGGTGTCGGAGCGTTCCCCCTGGATGATCTCGACCGCGGCGAGGGTCTGCTCGCTGGTGTCGTACAGCCCGTCGAGGACACGCAGCACGACCGTGTCGATCCGGCCGTACTGCGCATCCCCGTCGGCGACCGTCAGCGTCTCCGGGGCCGTCACGGCGACCGGGTACGCCCCCTGTGCGGCGGTGCCCTGCACCAGGGCGCGGCCGACACCGATCTGCACCTGCATGGCGCCGACCCCGGTTGCGGTGAACGGCCGGCCTCCGGCGATCACTCCGGCGCGCGAGGTCATTTCGTCCTCCGGCGCCATGGTCCCCACGGGCGCGGTGCGGGTGTCTTGTCGGGTCTGCCCAAGGGGCAGCAGCCATGCGGCGCGCACGGTCACAGGCGATCTCTCCTTACCAGTAGGCCGAGCGGTAGCGCACGGTGACGCTCGCGCGGGGGTCGGATGATCCGGGCGCGGCCCGGAACGCGAACTGCGTGACACCGGGGGCGAGGGTGAATGCCTGCTCTGGGATCGAGCGGGCGGTCGCGGTGTGCAGGCGCGAGGCGCCACCGTGGCCGTTGAGGGTGACGGTGCCGGCGTTGGTGTCGACGTGCAGTACGTCGTCGGCGGCGAGGTCGATGTCGTACTCGACCACCTCGCCGGTCGTGAGGTTGGTCAGGCTCGGCCGGGTGACCGGGCCCCGGAAGGTGATCGCGGGGTGAGCGTCGGCGTCGCCCTCGTTGACGGCGATCAGGGCGCCGGTCGATCCGGGGGCGCCGAAGTCGAGCTGTTCGGGGCCCGGGTCGAGGTGCCAGTCGAGGTGTTCGGGCCCGGGGTCGAGGTGCCAGTCGAGACCGGGCTCGGGGGAGGGCAGGCGGGTCTCGATGCGCTGCTCAGTGAGGGAGTAGAGGCGCGGGTCGGTGGCCTCGAACTGGAGCGCGCCGCCTTGTGAGAACCCGATGCGGTACCCGCTGGTGTCGACGGGGATGGAGCGGCGTAGGCACCGGGCCCAGCACATGAGCGGCGGCGCGTCGTCAAGGCGGATCGCGAGCGGCAGTTCGTCGTCGCGGAACGCGAGGTGTGCGGACAGGGTCCGTACGGCGGCCGACATGGCGCCGGGCGCCGTACGGATCACCAGCCCGTCAACGGTGATCGTGCGCGGCTGCGCGTACAGCGGCCCGAGGTAGGCGCCGTGCCCGTCCGAGCGCGTCACGGTGCCCGAATCGAGGCCGGGCGTATCGATCCAGCCGGAGAGGGACTTCCAGCGTACGGCGGTGCCGGGGCCGAGCAGCAGGTCGCCGTACTGAATGTGGCCGGGCAGGGTGACCAGGTCGCCGGCGGCCATGTCACCCCCTGCCCTTGGCGTGCCAGGCCAGCGCCGCGGCCGTCTGATCTGCGGTCGCCGATCCGGCGTGCCAGTTCTCGATGTGCACTGCGGGCGACATGCCCCCGCCGAATCCGGGCCCGTACGACGGACCGCCACCGGCGGCGGCGAACTGCGGCGCGGGCGGGAGGGACACAAGGTTGCGCATGGTGCGATCGACCGCGGGCGCACCCGCCTTGATGCCCTCGACGACACCGGCCGGAATGAACTTGCCGATCTTGTCGCGCATCAGACGCGAGGGCGAATGGATGCCCAGCGCGCGGGCGATCGGGCCCGGAATCATGTCCTTGGCCCAGCTCACCAGCTTGCCAGCAATCCACGGGCCCATATTCCGGATGCCGTTCCACAGGCCCCGGATCAGGTCAGTGCCTTTGTCGTAGAGCATCGATCCGAAATCGCCGAAAAACCCGACGATCCGGCCCGGCAGTCCGCGCACGAAATCGAGCATTTCCCCGGCCTTGCGCTTCGTGCCCTCCTTGATGGAACTCCAGTGCTTAATGATCAGCCCAACGAGAGTCCAGTTCAGGAAGAAATCGACGATGCGGCCCGGCAGGGCCTTGACCCAATCGACGATGGCCGTCCACACGCGCTGAGTTCCGGCCTTGATGGAATCCCAGTGCTTTATGATGATGCCGACGAGGGTGAAGTTCAGGAACAGGTCGATCAGGAATTGACCAACGGCCTTGATCTTCTCCCAAATCCAGTCCCAGACGGCGGCCGTCTTCGCCTTGATGGAATCCCAGTTGGAGACGATCAGCGCGACCAGACCGACAACCGCCGCGATGATCAGCGGTATCGGGCCCATGGCCAGCAGCCACGCCGCGGCCATCCGGGCGCCCTGGATCATCGACTGCGCGCCCATGAGCACCCAACCAGCCACCACCCGCCCGGCGTTGACCGTGGCGGCGGCACCTTGCGCCGCCCACCCGGCCAACGTCATAGCGTTCGAGGCGACGAACCGCGCCGCGCCGGTTACCGCGGCGGCGCTCTGTGTGGCCCAGCTCGCGACCACGGCCGCGCCGGTCGTGGTGGCCTGTACGCCGAGGCTGACCAGCGTGGGCAGCATCAGGAGCGTGATCACGCTCGCCGCGATCGTCAGGGCGGTCGAGTGCCGGGAGATGAACCCGGTTACGGCGTCCCACTTCGAGCCGAGCGAGAGCACCCACTGACCCAACTTGATCAACGCCGGAACCACGTACGTGCCGATCACCTCGACGGCGCCTTGCGTCAACGACCGCTTGAAGCGTTCGATCTTCGTCGCGGCGTTGTCGCGCATGGCGTTGCCGGCCGCGTCGGTGGCGCCCTTGACCTTGCCGAGGGCCTGCACCGCGTGCGCAGGATCGAGGGCGTAGATCGCCTGCTGCATGTCCTCGAACTTGGTGCCAAACAGCCCGAGGGCGATCTCGGCCTTTTTGGCCGGGTCCTTGACGCCCCGAAGTTTGGTGATGACCTGCTCGAAGGCTGCCCCGGCGGCGGGCCCGCCCTTCTGAAAGACGGCCTGCATCTTCTCGCCGGACAGGCCGAGATCCGCATACGCCTTCTTTGTGGCGTCGTTCATCCCCTGCGCTTGCAGGGTGAATTCCTTCAGCGCGTCGGCGACTACGTCCGCATCGCGCGCACCGCCCTTGAGTCCCTGCTGGAGCAGGCCCATCGACGTTTTCGCGTCGAGGCCAAGCTGACGGAATTCCGTCGGATACTCCGAGAACGTATCGAGCAGATCCTCGGCGGTATCGATGCCGCGCTGGGAGCCCTTGACAAGGACATCCATGGCCTCATCCGCCGATTTGGCGAGGCCGTTTTTCATCATCGTGCCAACGGCACGAGAGACCTTGGAAACGTCCTCGCCCATGACGGCGGCCGTATCGGCGACCCGTCGGCCCATCGTCTGGACCTGGGCCTGTGTCGCCTCCGGCGGCAGCAGACCATTGCGGGCGATGCCCTTGATGATCTCGGCGCCGTCCTGCACCGAGTCGACCACGGCACCGGCATACAGATCACCCGCGACGCGGCCGTACTTGGCGGCCACGGGCCCGGTGGTGCCGAGCTGCGCCTGCAACTGGCCCGGAATCTTGCCCTGTTCGAGGGCCGAGCCGATACCCGCGATCAGCGCGCCACCGATGGTGGCGCCGATCGCCGCGGCGGCGATCCCCTTTTTCAGGGCCTCGCCGACCTTGCTGGCCGCGCGGCCCCCGCCCCGCTCGGCACCATCGGCCACACCGTCGCCGAGCTGGCGACCGGCCTGCTGACCGCTGCTGCCCGCATCCGCGGCCATCCGGTCGCCGCCGGCGCGCATGGCGGCCTCGGCGCGGCGGATACCCGCACGGGCCCCGGAGTCGTCCACCCGAATCGTGGCGGCGAGTTCGCCGACCATGAGAGCCACGGCTCACCTCCGGGGGGTCGTGCCTCCCGGGGGTGCGGGAGCATCGTGCGAGGGGGTGAGCACGCGGGCGAGCCGCGATTCAGCAGACAGAAGGCCCAGGATGCGCAGGCGGAGCCAGCGCCAGGAGCGGTCGCGCAGCAGCGCGCGGTCGCCCAGGTCGATGCCGTAGACCTCGTGCAGGTCCGCCTCGACGAGCGGCCACTCGTCGAGGATGCGGCGCCACGTCAGCGCGGCGCGCGACCCTTGCCCGCGGGACGGGGCTTGCCCTTCGGGCCACTCGTACCACTCGTAGAGCCCCGAGACTGGGTCGAGTTCGCCGCGCCCGACCGGGCCCGACGTGCCGCCCGGTTCGGGGCCAAGCGGTTTGGGTCGCCGGCCGCGTTCCAGAACTGTTCGGCGGCGTCCTTGTCCTGCGCGATCCACACCATGGCCGTGATCGCCGCGTGCTTGAGGGCAGGCCACGGCACGCCGTCGGCCACCATCTGAGCGTGCGCGGGGCCGAGCACGTCGCGGAACAGATCGCGCTCGGCCGCATCGCTGAGGATCGTCTCGTCGACCTTCCCGCCGTCGGCGGCGACCGCCGCGGCGTTGGTGATCGCCTGTACCCGCAGACCGACCTCGGCGGACGGGGCGGGCACGGTGTAGACGGTGCCCGCAACGGGGAGTTGCAGGGTCTCGTCGAGGAGTTCGCCGAGTTCCTTGAAGGCCATTACGCGGCCCCCTTCTCAGGGGTCAGCGTCTTGCCGGTACCGGCGGCCGGGTTGGTGATCTCAACCAGCGGGCCCGACCCGGTCAGGGTGACCTTGACCGTGTCGAGTTCGTCGGCGCCGCCGCCGTCCGGCTCCCACGTGACCAGGGCCTGGCCCGCGTACGCGTCCGCGGCCCCGTTGCGGTCGTAGTACCGCACCCGCACATACGAGTCAGCACCGAACGCCATCGACGCCTTCCGCAGCTTCTCCTGTACGGCGTTGAAAGCCCCAGTGGTCGGGTGGGCGCGGTGCGCGATGGTCGTCTCGATGGACCACGCGAGCATGGTCACGGTCTGCTCGACCCACCCCTCGGCGTCATACGTGGTCGATTCCTGCTGCGTCGGTTCGATCTTCGGCGCGAACTCGCTGATACCCGGCAGCAGCGTCCATGCGGGGGTGGTGCCGTCCGTGCTCATGTCGATCTCGCACCGGTACCGGCGCGCAAGCGCGGTGATCGTCTCGGCCGGCGGCGTCGGGGTGCTCAAGGCGCCTCCCTATTCAAGGTGTCGGGCCGCGCGGTGTGCGCGGGCGTAGTAGTTGCTGCTGCGCTCCGCGCGCCCGCTGCTGTCGGCGCCGATGGGGGCGGCCGAGTTGCGGTAGATGAGCTGCACCCACGCGGCGCCCCAGTGGTGGGGGCCGGAGCCGTGCAGCACGTCGAGTACCTGGTCGTCGAGGGCGTCGACTTCGCGCGGGTCCGGCCCGGCGCGGGTGCGCACCTGTATGCCGGTGGTGGTGTCGGTCAGGGCTGCGGACTCCTCGACGGGGTACGCCGACAGGCAGATGACCCGATCCGGCGCCGGAGGAGTGGCGGCAATGGTGATGGCGGTCTCGCCGGCCGCGTACACGCCGTCGGGCCGGTAGGTGCCGACCCCGGCGGCGTCGAGCAGACGGGCGAGACCGTCGAGCAGATCAACGGTGTACGACATCAGCGCAGCGCCCGCCGGACCTGCGCGGCGATCAACGCCTGCACGGTGTCGGTGGAGCCGGGCAGGACGCGTTCGAGGTACTTGGCGGTGCGGCCCGGGTCGTGCCGGGCGGTCATGTCCTCGTGCACGCGGCGGGCGTACGGGGTGTCGTACGACACGGCGGCCGTGCCGCGGCGCGCGTCCACACTGGTCGCGCCGCTCCGTTCGAGGGTGCCCTCCTCGATCGGCACCAGCTGACGGCTGAGCTGTAGAACATGCTCGGCGCCGAGCAGGGCACCGCGGGCGGCGGCCTGCCGAAGCGCCTCGGTCACGGCCTGTCCGTTCCAGTGCAGTTCGGCGCGCGGTCCGCTCATTCGCAGGTCACCTCCGTACAGGCAGGCACCGGCAGACCGGGCGCGGTGTGGTGGGCGGTGGTGAGCGCCGTAGTGGTGCGCCCGTCGGGGAGCGTGATGCGGGACCCGGGCGGGCAGTCGAGCAGCGGCCCGGCCACGATCGTTGCCGAGGCGGTCACCTGTCGGCCGTCCGGGGCACGCACCATTCGCACGCTCACGTCGACCAGGGCGGGCACGTTCGGGATGGCGTGGCGGTACTGGGGCCCGTAGGCGCCTTCCCCGGCGTACGGCTCGACCGTGATGCGGTGGCGCAGCAGAACCTCGGGCACGCGGGTCACCACGCGATCACCCGGCCCGGGGTGAGTCCGGCCCGCCGCAGAATGCGGTCGGCGCGCGGCGCCAGCTCCACCCCGGTAGCGCCCGGCGGGCGCGCGGTGCGCCCCGACAGGCT
This sequence comes from Streptomyces sp. NPDC018019, assembly GCF_044327805.1. Lineage (NCBI taxonomy): Bacteria > Bacillati > Actinomycetota > Actinomycetes > Kitasatosporales > Streptomycetaceae > Streptomyces > Streptomyces sp. NPDC018019. Next base: position 650,945 of record NZ_JBIRGD010000001.1, read on the forward strand.
CACGGGCCCGATGCTCACCGAATCCCAGTGATCACCTGCACCGGTGCCGTCGGTGCCCGCAGCGAGCCAGTACTCGACCTGCGCGCACGTGGCGCGGGCGAGAGCCTCGGCGGTCACCGGGTCGGTCGGGTCACCGTCCGCGTCGACCGCGTAGACCGCGGTCAGCAGCGCCGAATCGATGTCCTCGGACGCTCGGGCGAGCAGCCGCTCGGCGTCGTCCGGCGCCGCAGTCCCAGCCCACGCGGCCAGCTGTTCAGGCGTGGCGTAGGGGCGGCGCGCCATGGTCACCCCCTCTTGGTGCGGGCAGCAGAACGGGCCGCCGGCTTCTTCACCGGCGGCCCGTCGGGGGCCTGCTCCTCACTGGTCGCAGGATCGTTTCTGCTCTGGTGGTAGCGGCGGAGCAGCATCAGGAACCGCCGTCCTTGGTGGCGAGTGTGCCGACGCACACGCCCTTGTCGTCGAGGCGCTTCACGGCGTAGTGGATGTTCGTAGTGATGACGGTGGTGCGCTTGAGGATGTCGCGGTCGGTCTCGACGATCGGGGCGCGCTTGTAGAGCAGGCCGAGAGAGTTGGTCTTCAGCAGCAGGAAGCGGCCGGCGGCGACTCGGTCGGTGACGATGACGGGCATACCGGCGAGGGCGCCGATCGTGCCTGTGGTGACCGGGATGGAGCCGCCCAGCTTGGAAGCGTCGGTGAACTGCGGATCGTCCCACACCTGTGTGCGCTGGGCGGAGTTGATGAACAGGCCGGCGAACTGGTCGGGCTCGAACTCGTCGCCGAACAGCGCAACAGCGTGGTTGACCACCTTCCACGACAGCGCAGTGTCGGTGGCGGCGTACTGGTACGGCTGTCCGCCACCGGCGGCGGTCTCGTCGGCCTGGGCCTGGGCGATCAGGTCGGCATCGACCTTGCGGGCGGCAAGGATGCCGAACTGGCGCTGTGCCTCGGCGCGCGGGTCGCCCAGCGCGGTCAACATCGCCTTATCGCTGATCTCTACACCCTTACCGACTTCCTTGATGGTCGCCGAGCTGCTGCTCTGCCCCATCACGGACGTAGTCATGGCGACGGCCTCGGTCAGCTCGTCCAGTTCGCCGAGGGCGCCCCACTTGGGGAAGCTGATCGATGCGCCGGGCTGGCCAACGAGGGTGTTGTCGACCATGACGGCAGACGATCCAGCGACGCGTACGGCACCAGTGAATCGGGCCTGCGCCATGTCGGCCCACACCTCGGGAACGATCAGATTTGCGGCCTTGGTCTCAGGCACAGTGGTACTCCTGTTCTGCCGGCGCGGTGCCGGGATGGTCGGGGGCCCGGCGCGGGTGCCGGAATCAGGAACCGGCGAGGCGCCGGTACGTGTCGGGATCGGACTGGAACAGCTCGGCGCGCGCGGCGTAATCCATGGCGGCGAACTGAGCGGCCGTGACGCCCGGCGACGGGGGACCGCTGAACTCCGCGCCGGCGCGTACGGGGCCGGCACCGGTGGCGCGCAGATGCGGGCTGGCCTCTACGGCAGTCTTGATCACCTCGGCGAGCCGGTCGCCGAAAGCCTTGTCGTCAGGGTCGAGGTCGGCGAGCTGCTTCTCGACGGTGCGGGAGTCGAGCAGGCGGGCGGGGTCGGCGCCGGCGGTGTGCGCGGCCTGGTGCGCGGCCAGCTCGACACGGAGCTGCCGCGCCTCGGCGCGGGCCTGGTCGCGCTCGGCGGCGGCCTGCTCGGCCAGACGCGCCGGGTCGGCCTCGCCGTCGGCGCCGTCCGGGTCGAGCACCTTACGCAGGGCGGCGAGCAGGTTGTCGCGCTCGGCGGCGGCCTGCTGCGCGGCCTGCTCGGCGGCGCTCACGCGCTGCTCGGCGGCCGGATCGGCGGCCGGGGCCGCGGGGGCGGGCTCGGTGCCGGTCGGCTCCGGGGTGTTGGCGCCCGGGTCGGTGCCGGGGGCCTCGGCGGCAGGGGTGGCGGTTTCGGACATGCGGAATCGGCCTCCGGGGCGTGTGCGGGCATGAAAAAGGGCCCGCCGATGGCGGGCCCAAGATCACTTCACTGATTCGAACTGTGTGTCAGCTACCAGGGGTATTACTCAGGTATGGATGAAAATGTACGAGTGGTAGGGCGATGTGAGATCTGCGATGGAGACCGTATACAAAAGCCGGTGCCGATATACCCGTCTTGGAGCAGCTCGCCGGTCTGGCGATGCAGGCTGCGCACTGAGTGTGAGAATGGGTGTGACCAGGCCGCACCACAAGGTGATTAGTCGGCAGCCTCGGCGTCGAGGGGGCGGGCCTTGGCGTAGCCACGCACCCACGCGGAGCGGCGCAGGTCACCGCGGGGGTAGGGGCAGACGGTCACGGGCTGGCGTTCACGGCCGGCCGCGGCGCCCTCGTTGATCGCGCGCACCAGTTCAGCGCGGCTCACGGTGCCCCCTCAGAGTCGGTTCTGCCGGTCGCTGCGCGCCTTGCGGGCGGTGTCCGCGGCGGCGTCGCGTACGCCGGTGAGCTGCTCGGTGTACTCCGCAAGCGTAGTGCGCGGGTGATCGGCCCACCACCGTTTGAGGTCCTCCGACGCGCGGGCGTACGCCACGTGCGACGGGCCCGTGAACAGGCTCCGCGGGTCGACGCCGGCGGCCTCGGCCTCCCGCGTGAGCAGGTGCCCGCGCAGCTCGGTCTCGGCCTCCAACCACTGAGCGTAGATGTGCTCTTGGTACATCTCGCGTACCTGCTCGCGGGTGTAGGCGGTGCGCTGCGCCTCGGCGGCCTGCTCCCGCTCGGCGAGCCACCGCTCGGCCGCGGTCAGCTCGGCGTACGGATCGTCGAGGGCCAGGTGCGCCCAGTCGTCCGGCTCGGCGGCCGGGGCGAGGGCCTCCTCGATGGCGGCCCGGTCGGCGAGTTGACCCTCGACGGTGTGCGCGCCAGCCGCAGCAGGCGGCGGAGCGGGCGGGTACCGCCGGTCGAGTTCGGCGGCGATCCGCTCGACGTCGTACTCGGTGGCGTAACGCATGGCCCAGCCGAGCAGGTCGTCGCCGACCGCGGACAGGTCCGCGACCAGGCGCCCGCCGGGGAACAGTGCGCCGAGCAGGTGCCGGCGGTGCGCCTCGGCGGCCAGGGCGCCACGCTCGGTGTCGTCGGCGTGCCGGGCGCGTTCGGCGAGCTGCTGCTCGGACATGCCGATCAGGTCCCGGCGGGCGCCGGGCAGGGCGGCGTCGAGGTCGCGCCGGTCCATCTCCGCCATGACGCGCAGCAGGTCAGCGTCGGACAGGTGCGAGGAGACGCGGGCGAGTTCATCGTCGCTGTAGGTGGCGAGGTTGTCGGCGAGACGTCCCTGTGGCCGGATGCGGTCGAGCAGGTCGGCCGTTTCGCGGCGGTCCGCTTCGGTGGCGATCCGGTCGCGGGCGCGGTCGTCGAGCACTCCGGGGCGCATGGCGGCGCCGAGCTGCTCGTCGGACATCTCCCGCAGCGTGCCGTCGTCACCGGCACGCACGCGGGCGGCCTGCATGACATCGTCCGGCGCCGCCGTGGTCTTCGTGGGGAGGTTGGACGCGCCCGGCTGCTCCCGGTGGCGCAGGCGCCGCAACTTCGGATGCGCGGCCAGATGGAGCCGCATGGCCCCCTGCCACTGGCGCACCTTGGCCTCGGCCTGCGCCTTGGCTTCCGGCGTCGTCGCACCGGCCACCCGGTTCTTGTACTTGCGAATGTGCCGCTCGATCTCGCGCTGCCGCTGCCCAGCCTCGTACCCGGAAGGGTCCGGCTCCGGCGCCTCAACGCGGGTCAGGCCCGGCGTGTAGCTGCTCACGCTGTGTCGGCAGTTGGGGTGTTGGAGTCCGGCGCGGCGGGCCTCGTCGAGCGATCCGGCCACGTCCACGCGGATCATGCGGCCGTCGTCGAGGGCGTGCTCGACCTCAACCGTCCGGGCCCCGTCCGGCCCGCCAATGGACAGGATGCGGCGCTCCCACGGGCGGCACAGCGGGCACTCGCGCGGCGAGTTGGAGACGATCACCAGGTCAACGCCCGCGTCGGCGAGGGTGGTCATGTGCGCTTCGGTCGCGGCCCGCGCGACGCTGGTGCGCACCGCCATTTCGGCGTACGCGGTCAGCGACCAGCGGCGCCCGGCCCGGTCCCGAAACGAGGAAATCCCCCGGTCGGCGAACCGCTGCATGGCCTGCTGTGTGGCCTGGCGGCGCGTCTCGGTGCCGAGCAGGGGCGCCGCGGTGACCTCGGCAACGACCTGCCGATACCCGTCCTCGACCGCGCGGAGAATGCCGCGATGGGTCGAGGTGACGGTGTCGATGGTCTCGGCGGCGAGGCGGTCGACGGCCCGCGCGTGCGGGGTCCGCTCGGCCACCGTCCGCAGCTCCTCCTCCGGCAGGGCGTCGAGTTCTTCGAGGGCGGAGGCGCGGCCAGCGGTGTACGCCTCGGCCACAGCGTGGCGTACCTCGGTGTCGACGGTCCCGGCGAGGGCGCCGAGCAGCACGTCGGCCGCACGCCGCAGCGGTGACACGGCGGCGAGTTTGGCGACGGCCCAGCCGGGCGCGTCCAGCCCGGCGGCGAGCTGCCGCGCACACAGTTCGAGCAGGCGTCGTTCGACATCCGCGTACAGGTCCGCGGTCACCGCGGCGAGGTACTCGACCTGATCGGGGGACACAGGCATCGTCCCCCCGATCGCGCCAGGTAACGAGTCGATTCAGTTTTGCGCTGCGCTGGAACCTAACGATTCCTCGCAGGGTGCGGGCTATTGGTTTTCGCGTACCTCGACCCAGTCGCTACAGCTCGATCCCCATGCTGACAAGCACAACCGGAAGAGGGCGCTTTCACCGAAAGCCTCGCTGTAGCGGTTCGTTCCTGTCGACCAGCCGTAGTTACCGTCTGCATTCCCGGTGCAGTAGACCGGAGTTGTCTCTCGCCTACTGCTGGAGTCGCCGTGGTTGCGCGTGTAATGCTGCAAGTACGCAGCACCGTCGGAACTTGGGCAAACGGCGCGAAGTTTTGCGGCGATCGTGATGCGATTCCTCTCAAAGGTGACAGTCCCTTCGGAGGATGTCGCCCACTGGCCGAGCCAGCCTCCCGCGTAGAGGTCCGGGATTTTACGGGTGATGTTTGCTGCCTGCGCAGGCGTAGTGCCGGACAAAGCAAGGCCGATGGCCGAGGCAAGAACGAGGGCGCCGCGGAAGGTTCGACGGACAGTGCGCATGAGGACCTCCGAAGTTCAGCGGTGAAAACATGCCTTTGTGTCCGCTGAAAGGATTCCCGTTAAAAGAGGTCGTGACCCTCAATGTGCCCGGCGCGTGGGAGTGCGATCCGCTCCAATCGGTCCGTCGAAAATATGAAGATGCGCCCCCCAGGGGAGCCAATCCTAACGGGCGGCCGAAAAAGATTACTGGGCGAGAGGAAAGGCTCCGACCGGGTCGGGGGCGGCCTGCCCCGTCTCCGCGTGAATGCGTGCAACTTCCTCGGCAACGGCCTGGTCGTCCCAGTCTGGGCGCAGAATGCGCACCTTCGTGTCGGTGCTCAGGGCCTGCGCCTGTGTGAGCAGGGCAAGTGTCTGCGCAGTGCTGCCAGGGTCCTCGGCGACACCGTCGCCGATATCCACGGTCGGCCGCTCCGGCGTGACACGGCTGCCGAACTGCGCGGCGTCGACGGCGAGCAGGGCATGCAGGATGTCGGCGATTGCCCGACGCCAATACCTGGCTTTCTTGCCGCGGGTCACCATCGACCGATGGTCACGGGCGGCGATCTCGGTTGCTGTGACGGCGGCCCCGTCCCCGTCGAGTCCGATGGAGGCGGGGGAGTAGCCGGCCGCGGTCGTGGCCTGCCGCACGATGGTCTCAGCGGTCGCGCGGTGCTCTTCGACCCGGATGGCGAACTGCGACAACGTGATGCCGGCGCCCTGCTCCGTCGGCGGGATGTTGAGGGTCTGCCATACCTCCTGGTCGGCGTCGAACGACGCGCCGCGGCCGGGGCCGCGGTCACGCAGGTAGCCGTCGGGCACGATCAGGCGGGCGCGGGCCAGCCGAATATCCCGCAGCCAACTCGTCCATGTCTCGTCGAGAGCGTCGAGCAGGTCGTGCACGCCCTGTAGATCACTGCGTCCCCAGGGGGCGCCGCGGTGTCGGCGGTTGGGGCCGATGTTCGGCACGTACACGGCGGTGAGCAGATCGATGCCGGTTTCGATGGCGTCGCCTTCCGCACCGAGGGAGTCGGTGAGGGCCGCGGTGTCGGGGTGCTCAGTGAGTGGCACGCGGCGGCCGAGCTGGTCGTCGGTCCCCTCGTACAGGCCGTGCAGGATGCGCCCGCGTTCGTGGCGTTCGAGGTGACGCCACACGGTCGCGGTCGTCGAGGACAGGGCCCGCCAGAAGGTGACGGCCTTCATGATCCCAAAGTGCCATTCCGGTACGGCCTGGTCGGGGTGTACGGCCGTGAGCAGGGGCCGGTCGGGGGCGGCGTCCCGGTCCCACGTCACCCGCAGGAAAACGCCGCTGAGGGCCGCGGCGGTCTCGGCCGCGGTGAGCAGCAGCTCGGGCACCCCGCCCGCGTCGAGCAGGGTGTCGAGGCGATCCTGCGTCGCGGTGTCCCCCACGGTGATCACGGGAGTGTCGGCGAACAGCAGATCGGCGGAGGTCTGCGCGATCTCTCCGGCGAGGGGAATGTGCAGCCGGTGCTCGCGCTGGCCCGGCGGGCGGTGGCGCCCCCACAGACGGCGCCGGCCGTCGTGGCGGTGTTCCGATGCGTGGCGGTAGACGGTGGTCAGCTTCTTACGGTCGCCGGAGTACCAAGCATCGTCGAGCTTGATGTCGGCGTACAGCGGAGCGACGCTCCGAGGCGGCCACGCGGTCCCGTTCTCCGGCAAGCTCACGTCGGCCCCTCCTCTTCTCGCTGCTCGGCGAGGCAGTCGGCGACGGCGTGCAACAGCTCGGCGAGGGCTCCGGGGAGTTCTTCCGCGGCATCCACGGTGACGGTGCCAACCTCGGTCTCGTGGCCCAGCACGCGCAGGTGGACAGGCAGGGTGATCACGCGGCCACCTCCTTCGTGGTGAGCAGGTGGCGCCACTCGTGGGCCGTGCTGTGCACCGCGTACCGCAGCGCGTCAACGGAGTGGTCGTTCGCCTTGATGGGCCGGTCTTCGCCCTTGGCGGAGGCGGCCGGGTCCCATGAGTAACCGGGGAGTTCGGCGAGCAGGCCGGTACAGGACGCGTGCACGCGCAGCAGGCCGGCGGCGAGGGCGGACGACACTGACCGGATGCCCGCGCCAACCTCGTTGTCGGCTCGGGTGACGCCGGGGTGCCCGTCAGCCCAAAGCTGAGTCTGAAAACTGGCGGCCGACGGGTCGATGAACGTCCACTCCGGCTCGACCTGCTGCCGCGCCAGCCACGCCCGTACGGCTTCGCTGTACTGGGCGTCGGTCATCTGCCGGTGCGCGGCCTTACTGTCGTGGCGCCACTCCGAGACGACGTACAGCCGGTCGTCGGCGCCGAGGCCCAGCACCAGGGCGGCGAACGGATTCGTCGTGCCGTAGTCCGCGGCGCACCAGTAGCGCACCATCGGCGGCAGAGTGTCGACGACGTGCTGCTGCTCGTCCCACATGTCGAACACGGCGCCTTCGGCGACGACCCATGCACCGTCGATCATGCGGCGACGCCACAGACCGACGTATTCGGCGCTCAGAGCCTCGACGTATGCCGCGGACAGTGAGGGGTTGTCGGCGAGCTTGAAGTGCCACGCCCGCAGGTCCAGTTCGGCGGACCGGTCGAGGTAGCCGACCTTGAGCCAATGCCGCGGCGAATCGGGGTTGGTGGTGGCGAGCAGCCGCGCGCCGGGCGTACTGAGTCGGGCGAGAAGCTGCGTCCAGAAACTCTCTGGAACGAGGGTGGCCTCGTCGACGTAGGCGAGCTGTGCGGTCAGGCCACGCAGGCGCCCCTCAGCCCGGACATCGGACGCGCCGATCAGGTGGACCGTACGGCCAAGAATCGTGGCCGTGGTGGCGCCGCGGGTGTGGTGAATGTGCCGCGACAGAGGGCCGAACAGAGCCGGGTCGGCCAGCGGCTCGAACACGTTGCGCTCGATGGTCTGCAAGCTGCGGCCGCAGATCAGGATGAGCCCCGACGGGCCGGCCGCGGCCACCGCGATCACGAACGCCAGCAGGCTTGCGACGGTCTTGCCAGACCTGACGCTGCCGTGCCATAGGTTGATACGGGCGGTGGCGCGCCCGATGGAGCGGAGCTGTTTGCGGGACAGGGGGAGGTCGACGCCTTTGGGCAGGCGCACGGCTCACCCCCCGTCGTCCCCCTCGTCGTCGGCGAAAGCGCCGGTGAGAACGTCGCCGAGGGTGCCGAGCATCGAACGGACCTGGTCGGCGCCCTCGCCGCCCTCAGCAGGGGCGAGGCGCAGGGACCGGTCGATGGCTATGGACGTGGCGGCGAGGATCTGCCGTTGATCGGAGAACTGCGGCCGGTCGAGGGCCTGCTCGGACCACTGATTGTCTTTGCCGCCGAACGCTCCGATGGTGCAGGGCTCCCAGAGCTGCGCGCGCAGACGCTCGGCGTCCTGGTGGAGGGTCTCGGCGAGCTGCTGCCGGCGGGCGGCAAGGTCGATACGGCGTGCCTCGGTGGCGGCGACGACTTCGGGCCCGCGCTCGAACGACAGGTTCAGGTCACGGGCGATCTTGGACACGGTCGAGCCGCTGCGCCCGATCTCCCGTGCGATCTGGTTGCGGGTGTTGCCCGCAGCGTGCAGGCGGCGGACCTCGTCGCGGTCGGCGTCGGTGATCGGCTCGCGCACGGTCTCACCTCCCGCGGGAATGACGACGCCCCGGTGCAGGGGGGATGCACCGGGGCGTCGAGGGTGGGGTGTTTCCGGGCACGCCGGAGACGCCCCCCATTAGATCACGATTCGATAACGGAGGCAAAGGGGGTTTCGAGGGCCTGCTCGACCAGGCGGCGCAGCTCACCACCCCTCGTGCGTTTCACCCCCAGTGCCTTACCGAGGGCCTCGGCCGTCGGCCGGCCGCCGGTCTCGCGTCGCAGGCGGCGGTACGCGGCGACGGCGTCGGCCGGCGCAGCGACGGCGGGCTCTGCTGCGTCGTCCGGGGTGGCGTCGTCGAGCGGTGCGGGCGTCGGGGAGCGGCGGCGCGGTGAACACCGCGGCCAGGGGGAGCGGCGCCGGGATGTCGTCGAGAGCGTCGTCGAGGACGGGCGGCGCCTCGACGGCGGCGACGGCGGCGGCGAGATCGACGAGTGCGAGCGGCGGCGCGGCGGCGGTGGTGAGGGTGGCGGCGGCCTGCTCGGCTCGGGCGGCGGCGTCTGTGGCGGCGACGGCGGCCTCGACGATGTCGGCGGCGGCGTCGCGGGTGTCGGCCCGTGCGGTGGTCACCGCTTCCGTGACGGTGGCGACGGCGTCCTCGACGGCGGCCTGCGCCGTGTCGGCGGCGGTCTGAGCGGCGGCGGCTGCGTCCTGGGCGCGGCGGGCGGCGTCGGTGGCGGCGGCAACGGCCGGGGCGACGTCGTCGGCGGCGACGCTGTCGGCGGTCGGCAGCATGCGCACCAGGAGTTCCGTTGCGACAAGCTGCGCAACAGGCGGCACGACGGCGATGGCGGCGCCGGCGCCGGTGCCGTCGCTGTGCGCGATGTTGAAGCACAGCGACGTCAAGGCGAATGCGACGACGGTCAACCAGTAGGCAGTCGTCGGTCGGCCGGCGCGCCGGGCGGCGATGACACCGACGGTGCCGACGACCGCGCCCCCATCCACCAGAACAGCGAACATCCACGCCACATCGGCGGCGGTGCCATGCTCGGCGGCGAGGGCGGTAAGCGCCTCAAAGGACAGCCGGAACGCCAAGGCGGCGAAACCGGCGGTGGCAGCCACGGCGGCGGCGAGGTGCGCCCATGAGGGCGTACTCGTGTCCGGGCGTGCGTAGGTAGGGTGGTGCGTAGCCATGGGCGGGGGTTGCTCCCGTTCTCGGTTAGGGCCCGTACGGCGGTGAGGTCGCCGGAGCGGGCCCGTACTGTTTCGGTTACTGCTGGTCGCCGGTGGCGCCTTGCTCGGCTTCGTGCCCCTTGCGGCGCTCTTCACGTAGAACGCCGTACACACGGGACTCAGTAAGACCGATTTCCGCAGCGATCTCTCGCGGCTGCTTACCCCCTTCGGCCGCGCGCATGATCACGCGGGGCGTGACAGCCTGGGCAGCTTCCCCGGCCAGACGGAGTGTGCGCACGTCGTCGAGGGTGAGTTCGTCGGCGAGCTGGTCGAGGTAGGTGGGGCGGTGGTCGCGCTGGGCGTAGTGCTCGGCGATTTCCTGTACGTATTCGAGGGGGTCGGCGTCGGTCGGGTTGGGGTCACCTGCGAGGGCGCGCGCGGCCACTGTCTTGCGCTCGTGCTCCTCAATCAGCGTGAGAATCTGTTCACGCAGCATGTCGGCGTCGCTCAACCGGCGCATCTCGGCGTCGCTCAACCGGCGGTTGCGACGTACACGCCGGTCGATCTCGCCCGAAGTCCAAGGGGCCTCACCTGAGTGCGTAGCGGTCGGCTTGTCGCCCTGCTCGGCGGGCTGCTTGTCGTTCACCTGTACTGCTCCTGTCGATGTGGGACAGGGCCCGCCCCCGGCTGAGGGCGGGCCGGTTGGTTACGCGGCGGACTCGGGGGCGAACAATGCGCCCTGCTCGGTGGCCGGAGTGATGTCGAACAGGGTGCCGTTGGCGGCCTGTTCGCCGATCCACTCGTCGCGCCATGACGCGTGGCTGGCCCTCTCGATGTCTGCGGGGCGCAGCTCGGAGCGGTAGAGGCGGCGTCGGGCGAACCCGCCCTCGCGGCGGATATTGGCCTGAACTTCGGGCAGGGCTTCGGCGGCGCGGGTCATGTCCTCGACGGTGGCGCCTTCCACGCGGGCGATCTCCTCCTCATTGCGAGTCATGATCGTCCACGTGTCCGACGGCTCGTCGGTGGCCTGCTGCTCCCGTGCGTCAGCACTCGTGTGCTGCTCGTCTGCGGGGGCGAGCAGTGCGGTACGGACCTGTTCCCAATCCGTTGCCGCAGCCTCTTCGCTGCTCATGGGGTGGGCCCACATGGCAACAGCCTCTCCGAAGAGGGGTGAGTGCAGACGCGTCATGATGTGGGGGAGGTGCTCGCCGCTGGTCCGGATGGCGGCGACGATGTCGGTAACGCTCGGCCCGCTCTGCTCGGCAGCCTGGTCGGGCGCGCCTTCGGCCTGCTCGACGATCTCGGCAACCTTGACCGCGGCGGCGGCGAGGGGCGAGGTGGCGGCGAGGGCACGGGCGTAGGCGCGCTCCTCAGCGGCCCGGACGCAGGGGGCGCACAGGCCGTCAAGGCGCCCGGAAAGGTCAACGTCCTGCGGCTCGCGGTACTCGGACACGGGGCGCCCGCACAGGGTCTCGTCGTTGTTTGGCGAGTAGTGGACGCGGCGCCCCTTGCCGACCAGGGCGTACCGGACGTTGGCGCGCTCGCGGAGTGCCGGCGCGGCCGTGCTGTGGTTGGTGGCGGTCTGCTCGGCGGCGACGCGGTCGCGCTTCTCGGCCTTGGCGCACACCTGGCACACGCCGGTCACGTACTTCTCTTCGGTGGGGTTGGCTTCGAGGGTGCGCCCGCAGTAGCTCGCGGATGTGCCGGGGCGGCGGTAGTGGGCGGCGCCGCGGCTGCGGGGGTTGGCGGGGCGGTACATGTCCATGGGGGTTGCTCCCTTGGTTGTGGTGTGCCGGGTGAGGTCCGGCAGGACGCCGGGTGAGGTCCGGCGAGCCTCACTGTAGCGACTTGTGAAGTCGTTTCACAGGGGTGGAGTTGCGGAAGTTGCGTTGGCCGCGCCGAAGTTGGTCCGCCGAATTCCGTGCGCCACGCATGAGGGGCCCCGGGGTCGCCCCTGGGGCCCCTCGTCACGCTGCCTGCGCCAACCTGTCCCCGGCTTGCTGTGCGGTGAGCAGCAAGGGCAGGCACTCAGGCCACCCCCACACGCGGCGCCCCTGCGCGTCCTGAGTGGTGTTGGCCCCGCACGCTGCGCCCGTACGGCAGGTCACGGTCGGCGGTTCGGCCGGCGCGGCACGCACGACCAGGGCGCCCCCGCATGACGGGCACGGGGTCGGCAGGGTCCGGCTGGCGGTGATCGCGTCCGCGGCGAGGATGCGCGCGATGCGCTGCTCGCACTGCCGGGCTACGCGCGCCGCTTCGTGCAGCAGGTGCTCGGGGAGCGGAGAGAACGGGGCAGGCAGCAGGGTGCCAGTCTCATCGTGTTCGGGGGCGGTGTCCTCGTCGAGCACGCGGCCCTCGACGTACAGGACGGCCCAGTGCAGACCGTGCGCGCGGGAGCCTGCGGCCGTACGAGCGTCCGGTGCGCCCGGGTTCCGATACGTCCACCGGCGCGGGTCGGCTGGGTCGGTGTGCTGCACGGCGGCGGCGAGGGTGTCAGCGAGGTCGAACACCTGCTGCTCGACGAACAGGGCGCAGTCGAGCGCGTCGAGGTTCGCGGGCGCCGGATGCTGCCGCAACGTGAGGGGCGCACGGTCCTCGACCAGCAGGGCCCCGTCGTCGCTGCTCCCCGTGTTCAGGAACGCGCGGGTCTCGGCCGGCGGCCACTCACGGGAGGCGGGCGGTGTCTCGATGGCGGCGAGCAGGGCGCCCCACTGCTCCCGGATGGTGCGCAGGCGGGCGGTGGTGCGGTGGGCGACGGGGTGCTGCACGGGCGGTGTCTCCTCGACGGGTGTGGCCCAGAACAGGGGTAGTTACCGGCGGCGTGGGGGGTGTTATGGCGTTCGGCGGACGAGGGCGATTCGTTTTCGCCATGCTGTTTACGTGGCTGAGCAAGAGGGAGTGATGAACACGCCCGAGGGCGTCGCTTCCGAGCAGGTCGTGTTGCTTGCAGAGGCAGCGTCGAGGGCGCGTGCCTGCCTGGAGAAGGGTGATTCCCTTGGAGCTTTCATGGCGGCCGTCACTGCTTCCGAGGTGGGAAACCTCGCTGCGGGCGCCCTGTTGGTTGTGATGGCTGGTCAGCGTGAGGGCGCCGATCCTCGTAAGACGGAGTCCCGGCCCCCGTGATGTGAAACCAAGTGGTGCGGCGGGTCATCGCTTCACCATCGAGGCGCGCGGTATCTCGTACGACGCGATCAGGTCCCCGTCGGCGGCGCGCAGCTCGGCCTCGGTGGCGGAGCGGTCGGCGCGGTCGAGTTCGTCGCGCACGATCTCGACCAGGTGCGCTACGTCGAGCAGCGACGCGGGGAGCGGCAGGGCGTGTTCGGTTCGGGTGACGTGGACGGTGCGGCGGTGCGGAACGATCACGGGTGGGGCTTTCTGTGAAGAGGGGCGGGCCGCCCCCTGCGCGTGGGGGCGGCATCGACCGGTCGCGGGCGAGAGGTCAGAACGGGGGCTCGTCGCTGTATCCGCCCTGGTGCTGCTGCGGCTGCTGGGGCCGCTGTGCGGGGCGTTGCGGCTGCTGCTGGGCCCACGGGTCGGCGGCAGGCTGCTGAGGCGCCTGCGGGCCGTTGAAGCCGTTGTTGCCGGTGGTTTTCGTGATGGCGGCGGTTGCGCGGAGCAGGGAGGGGCCGCAGTCCTCGACGTCCAGCTCGAACACGGTGCGCTTGACCCCCTCGCGGTCTTCGTAGCTGCGCTGCTTGAGACGGCCCTGCACGATGACCCGGGCGCCGCGGCTGAGGGTTGCGGCGACGTTCTCGCCGAGGCTGCGCCACGCCGAGCAGGTCAGGAACAGGCTCTCGCCGTCCTTCCACTCGTTGGCCTGCCGGTCGAACGTGCGCGGGGTCGAGGCGACGCGGAAGGATGCGACCGCGACGCCGGCGGGGGTGAACCGCAGCTCGGGGTCGTCGACCAGGTTGCCTATAAGCGTGATGACGGTCTCGCCGGACAACGGGCGCTCTCTTTCTTTAGTGAAACGAAATGCTCGTTTTGAATCGTACGTGAAACGTAGCGGGTATGGGTGTGCGCTGTCCTCCGAGTTGCCCCGGGGGTCAGCGGATGCCGCGGCCATTGGCGACATGGCGGCAGGCGACGCGTCCGCGGTGGTCTCGGCCGGTCGGGGCCTGCCGCATGAGCCGCTCGTACATGGCGCGCTCGTCCTGGTCGACGACCTGCTCGACGCGCGGCGGCGGAACGACGACCGGCTCGACCTTCGGGGCCGGTGCGGGCGGGGCGTAGGTCTTCACGTGGCGCCACGACCAACCGGCGGCGGCCTCCTCGACGGTGGCGGTTGCTCCGGCGGCGGCCCACCTGCGGGCAGTGGCCCGGATGCGGGCCCGGTCGCTGCCCTGCGCGGTGGTCGTGTGTGCGGGCGCCGGCCATACGCCAGTGACACGGAACGTGCGGGTCACGCTGCTGCCCCCTGTCGGGTACGTGCGGCAGCGAGGTCGACGCGCGAGGGATGCGGGACGGTGCGCCGGGCGTTGCCGCGGGCGGTGCCGTCGGGACCGGTGCGGCGAGAGCGGCAGGGCTCGCCGATCGGGGCGTGGCACCACTCGCACCGGACGCTGAGTGGGTCGGGGCGGCCGGCCATGACGGCGGCCTCACGTGCGGCCCGTGTCGGCCGGAAGGGGGCGAGTTGGGCGCGGACGACGGGCGGGATGGGCGATCCGGTGGCTTCGAGATACGCCTCAATGTCCGGGCCCGGCCCGGCGGTAATGGCGCGCTGCTCGACCGGCGCCTGCTGGCCGTGCGCAACGGCGTGCCGGGTGCCGAGCAGTTCGGCCCGCCATGCCGTGACGTTGTCAGGGTCCGCGGCCGGGGTCGGGTCGGTGTGACGGGCGAGGCGGTCGCGCTGGTAGGCGCGCCACTTGCGGGCGACGTCCACGGGCAGGATCGGGTACGGACTGTCGAGGATGTGCGCCCGTACGGTCTCGCGGGCGTCCCACCCGTGCTCGGTGGACAGGGGGACGTCGCCGAGCAGTTCGTGCCATTGGGCGATCTGGTCGCGCAGTTCGGCGGTGTCGGTGCGCATGGTGCGCGGGTCGAGGCGGCCGATGTAGGCGAGCAGTCCAGCGATTTCGCGGCGTTCCACGGTCTTACTCCGTTCCGGTCGGGTCGTCTTCAAGGGCAGCGAGCAGGGCGGCGGTGTGGGCCTGTGCGCGGGTCCGGCCGGGCGCCGAGGCGGGCGTGCCGCCGGGCAGGGCGTACAGGGCGGGGCGGCCGGGGGCGGCGGGGCGCTCCCGTGCGACCCATGCGCGCCAGTCGGCGGCCCACGCCGCACGCGCACGCGGGGCGGCGGTGTGCCGGTACGTGCGCCACTTCTCCGTAGCGGCGAGCAGGCCGTGCTCGCCGAGGCGGTCGAGGTGGCCCTGCTGCTGCGCCCATGTGCGGGCGGCGTCGTCGAGGTGCCACTCGTCGACGGTGGTGGGGGTAGAGCTGCTGCTCTTACCGTTCACCTTCGGTTCACTTCTGTTCTGGGGGTCGGATTCCGTCCCCCCGCCGGGTCGGATTCCGACCCCCTCCCGGGTCGGATTCCGCTCCCCCGGGTCGGATTCCGACCCCCCTTCGAAGTGGTCTGCCGGGTCGGATTCCGACCCTGCGGGGGCCGCATTCCGGCCCCCCTCGACGTCCTGCTCGGCGAGGAACCGCGCGGCGGCCGGCAGCTGGTAGTACGTCTCTCCGCGGGGCCCCTTGCGGCCTTCGAGCAGCAGCAGCTCGTCGCCTTCGAGCAGCTTGTCGAGCGCGGAGCGCACGGCCGTACGGGACGCGTTGGCGCGCTTCATCAGCGCGGACACCGAGGCGTACGCGATGCACCGGCGGTCAGGGCACCGGTCGGCGATCAGAACGAGGACCATGCGGGCGGTGCCCTTGGTGGTGCTGTGCTCCCACACCCATTCGCGGGCGTTGTAACTCATGTGCGGGGGTCTCCGGGTTCAGGGTTGAGCGGGTGCGGGGCGGGGCGGCGCGCTGGGCTCCGGGCGGCCGTTGAGGGCCGCGGGGGTGTGCAGGGGGCACCGGTAGCCGGGCAGGTAGCGGCGGGCCCCGGGGATGCGGCAGAAACGTTTGTTCGCGCCGATCCAGTGGGCGCACTTCATGCGGCGCCCCCTTCGACCAGGGCGAGGGCGTCGACCTGCCCGGGGCCGGCCGCGGGAGGCTCGACCGGGCGCAGTCGGCGCCGCCGCGGCGCGGCAGGGATCGTCTCCGGGTACGGCAACCCGGTCCCGTCGAGGCCGAGCTGCACGGCCGGGGGCGGCAGCAGCTCGGGCCACTCGACCCGGGCCAGGGCGGCGCGGTGCCGGTCCGGCACGGGGGCGAGCGGTTCGCCGAGCCAGTCGTGCCCCATCGCGGCGAGCACGTACGCGTCGGCCTGGTTGTCGTCGCGCAGCGCGATTCCGTACCGGGCCGCAGTGGCGTCGAGCACCGCCGCTTTCCCTGCGCGGCCGTCCCCGGTCGCGTACCGAGCACGGGCGGTCGGGGCGACGACGGCGACCGGGATTTCCCGGGCGGCGAGGCGGTCGACGACCAGCCACCACAACCCGGCGCGGTCCCAGGTTCCGGCGCCGCGCGACCCGTAACTGGGCCCCTCGACTACGGCGAGATCGCAGGTACCGACGGTGTCGAGGATGCGGTCGGCGAGGCGGTCGAGGCGGGCGCGGCGCACCGCGTACGGGTCGTGCCGCCGTCCCTTGCTGCCGAGGGTCTGCGCCCAACCGGCGCTGGCCACACCGGCACCGGTCAGCGACAGGTCGAGTCCCCGCACAATGCGGCTCACGCTGCGTCCCCGTCCTCGACGGCCGGCGGCGCCGGGGCAAGGGCGGGCAGCGCGATCGGGGCCAGGGCCCCGGCCCGCCATGCCTCGGCGACCAGGTCCCGCCCGGCACGCTTGCCCTTGCTGGCCCGGGTGAAGTTCACCGAATGCGTGCGCGCGCGGGCGGGCACGATGCTTACGCCGGGAACGTCGAGGATTTCGCCGGTCTCTTCGTCGAACACCTGCGGCACGCCCGCGGCGGTCATCCGTTCGAGCAGCAGTGTTACGAACTTGGGCTGCACGGACTTGACCAGCCGCGCCGGGACGGGCCGGACCAGCTTGGTCACGGCCTCGCTCGGATACGTCCGGTGCGCCCACTCGATGAACGCCTGCTCGTCAGTGATCTTCGCCGCCGCTTCACCACCGCTGAGGCGGACGTCCCCCACCTTGGTGCCATCGGGCAAGCAGGCGTCGAACTTCGTTCCGCCCGTTGTGCGCTTCTGCTCGTCGAGCATGGCCTGCACTTCCTTGCGTGCGTCCTTGTACGCCTTGTCGACCTGGTCCAACAGGGCTTTCAGGACTGCCTCTTTGGTGGTGGCGGCCTTGATCTGCGCCGCGGTGAACTTGGGCGCCTCGACCTGCTGCTCGGTCTCCTCCGAGGTGCTCACGCGGCGGCTCCCTCGACGGCGGCGCGCAGGTCCGCCGTCAGGGTGGCGAGCTGCTCGGCGGTGCACTCGGCGGCCGGGCGGCCGTGCTCGGCGCGCGCGATGTCGTCGAGGTGCTCGGCGGTCAGGCTGAGGGCGGTCCCCACGGCGAGCAGCTCGGCGAGGGCGGCGGCGTGCTGGTCGCCACTCTCCGCGGCCGGCGCCTGCTCGGGCGTCTCCTCCTGGTCGTCCCGGTGCTGCTCGTCGTCCTGGTGCTCGTCGTCGGTGCGGGCACCGGGCTTGTCCGCCCCGATGGCGGCGAGGTCGGCGAGGTACTCGCGCGGGGCGCCGGACTGCGCGGCCTCCTTGTAGAGCGCGCGGACGGCGTCGGCAGTCTCCGCGGCAGTTGCCTCGGCGAGGAAGTCGCGCGGCGGACCGTCGGCCGGTGCCTGCTGTACGACGGTCGCCTGCTGCTGCACAGGAGCGTCGGCCCGCTCGACGATGACCGGGTTGCCTTCCTGGTCGACGACCTCGCCGAGTTCCTCGGGTGTGTAGATCGCGCCGTGCAGCACCTCGGGGCACGCCGAACGTACGCACTCGGCAATCGCGCGGGCCCGCAGCATCGCGCGGGGGTACTTCGCCCAATTGCTGTCGCTCTTACCGGGGTAGAGCTGCGCGCGGCGGGCGTCGTCGAGCGTCCACTCGACACGGTTCTCGAATTCGGGATCGTCGTGGCGCCAGATGCTCACGACGCACGACTCGTTCCCCGGGCGGATGCGCACCTTGTGCCCAGCCTCGCGGGCCCGGGACAGCATCAGGTCGGCACTCTGGGTGGGCTTGCCCTTGATGACGTGGATCGTCGTGATGGTGGTCACGACGTCGAGGCCGAGGGCCCGCCCGTACTCCATGGCCCACAGGACGGATGCCGGATTGTTCCGGTACTCGGCCGGGAGCAGGTTGGCTCCGGCGAGGGCCTCGGAGAACTGCCACGCCTCGTGCGGGGACATGTGGCCGAGCGACAGGGCGCCACCGGGCGCGGGGTGGGCGAGGGCAGCCTGCTGCTGCGGGGCGCGAGTGGGCAGGGTGGCGACGGTCACAGGGTGGCTCCGTTCGTAGTGCTGGACAGGTCGAGGACGGCGGCAAGGCGCTCGCGTGCGGCGTCGAGCGCGGCATAGGCCGAGTTGCGGCCGTAGTCGGTGGCGGCCGGGTCGTGCAGCATGTGGTCGGCGTGCGCGGACGCGTCGGCGAGGCCGAGCAGCAGGTGTTCGACGGTGGCCGGGTCGTCGGCGTACGCCTCGGCGAGGGCGTCGAGGGGGCTCATCAGGCGGCGGCGGAGATCGGGGCCGCGGCCGGCTGCTGTTGGCGGACGATGCGATGCAGTCGGCGCAGGTGCAGTTCGATCTCGTCGGCGGTGCGGAAGCTGTTGACGGCGGCCTGCTCGGCGGCCTGCCGGATGGGCAGGGCGTCGCGGCGGGCGCGTGCGTGGTCGAGGATGCGGCGGGCGTCGGCGAACGCCTGCTCGCGGGGGATCACGGCGGCGCTCATGCGCTGACCTCCTTGCGGACGAGGTCGGCGGCGGTGAGGCCGTAGGCGCGCTCGATGGCGGCGAGGCCGGCCGGGCTGGGGGCGTGGCGGCCGGTGGCCCACCGGTAGGCGGCGAGGTAGGGGACACCCATGCGGCGGGCCATGGCGGCGGGGGTGTGATCGCCGCGCTTGGTGGCAGCAGCGCGCAGGGCAGCAGAGGCGTAGGGCATGGCTGTTCCTTTCACGAGAGAAACGTTTCTCTCGGGAGTGAAACTACCATGATTGTTTCGTGCGTGAAACGGACTGGTCGTCACGCACCGTCGGCGACGAGGCCAGAGGGGCTGTCACTCCGTGACGGTATGTTTCAGAACGTGGGTGACAGGCCGTCCCCTGCATGCTTAAACTGAAAAATAACGATCATCCTGTGACGAACAGTGACAAGCACGACGCAGCGGGGGAGGGGCGCAAACCTTGACAAACCGGAACTCAGGCTGTGGGTTTCATTCATGCGCGATATGTTTCACGCATGACATCAGGTGCTGCCCACTCACCACAGACGTTCGCGACATGGCTCCGCGAGCAGCTCGACCAGCGCGGTTACACCGAGCGCGGAGGACAGAAAAGATTCGCCACCGACTCAGGCATCAGCCCGGCGACCGTCTCACGACTCCTACGAGCTGACGGCATCCCCGACCTCAAGACGCTCACACTCCTTGCCGAAGCGGTGCGCGTCCCCCTCGGCGAACTGCTCGTACGCGCCGCCATCGCCAAGCCCGAAGACCTCGCCGCCGCCGCCCGTCCCATCAGTCCTGACCCCATAACGCCACAGCAGGCAGCAGCCGAGCTAGGCATCACAGACCCGCAGTCCGTCGCCGCATTCGAGGCCATGGTCAGCGCCCTACGCGGCACGAAGGACGACCGCCGCGCGAACGGATAGCACAGAAAGGCCCGCCCCATTGATCACCCGCGAGCACCTCAACATCGCGGCCACGCACCTTGCGTTCGTCATCAGCCTTGCCCTGATCGCCAGCGGCGCAGCAACTGATAACGGACCGCTCGCGGCTGTCGGGGCCTGCCTCGCATTCGCCCTCCTGCCCGGTGTCATCCTCTCCCGCGTCCGCCGGCACACCCGCATCAGCCGCGACTCGGACGAGGCCCTGCGCCGGGAGGGATACCGCCTCTGCCTCGAACACTGCTCCCGCGGACTGATCACCCCGCCCAACGGCGACGGAACCACCAACACCACGCCGGACACCCCCACCGTGCGACGCCTCCACGCCGTCCCCGCGCCACGCAGCGCCGCACAAGACGAAGCGCCATCGCGCCGCACTGCCTGACGAAACGTTTCAGCGCCGAAGGAGGAACCGCCATCAGCCGTACGCGCTACCGCGGGGGGGGGTAGCGCAACCGCGCACCCATACACAAAGGAGGGCACCGCGCCCATGATGCGCGCACCAACCGCCACCATCACATGGGAAGAACTCCAAAAGACCTTTCAGGACGTACCCGACTCGTTCCGCACAGAAGACCTGCCGGCACCGTTTCGCGCGCCAGACGATCTGTCTGAACTCGACGACCTAGAGCCGTACATCGGGTACATACGCGTCAGCACTTGGCGAGAGGAGAAGATCAGCCCCGAACTACAGAAGTCGGCCATTGAGGAATGGGCGCGAAAGACCGGACGCCGGATCATCGGTTGGATAGTCGACCTCGACGCCACCGGCCGGAACTTCAAGCGCAAGATCATGCGCGGAGTCGAAGCGATCGAGGCAGGGTTCGCCCGAGGCATCGCCGTGTGGCGGTACTCCCGCTTCGGGCGCAACAGGACCGGGAACGCCGTAAACCTCGCCCGACTCGAATACGCCGGCGGACGCCTCGAATCCGCTACAGAACCCGTCGACGCCGAAACGGCCATCGGCGAGTTCCAGCGAGAAATGATCTTCGCGTTCGGCAACTTCGAGAGCAACAGAGCCGGTGAGCAGTGGCGCGAGACCCACGAGCACCGACGCAACACAGAACGCCTCCCCGCCACCGGACGGAAGCGGTTCGGGTACATCTGGCATCGGCGCTGGGACCCGAGGACAGAGACCCTCCAGAAAGAGCGGTACTCACTCGACCCCGAGACAGCCGAGATCGTTCTCGAAGCCTACGAGCGGAAGGTGCACGGGAACGAGGGGTTCACGACCATCTGCGCATGGCTCAACTCTCTTGGCCTCCGAACCACTCAGGGCAACCCCTGGGAACAGTCCGCCCTACGCAAGTACATGGATTCGGGATTTCCCGCCGGCCTGCTCCGTGTCCACAACCAGGACTGCAAGTGCACCGAAATGTCGACGTGCAAGAACTTCCACTTCATGCCCGGTGCGCAACCCGCCATCGTCGATCAAGAGCTGTGGGACGCGTACCTTGCGCACCGCGAGCTGATCAAGAGCCAGCCGCCGCGCGAGCGGAACGCCACCTACCCACTCACGGGACTTATGCGTCACGGCGACTGCCAGCGCAGTCTGGCAGCGTTCCGGGGCGGTTCCACGGGCGCCACGGTGAACGGCTACGGCTACCGCTGCAACTGGTACACCAAGAGCGGCGGGACCGCGTGCACAGGGGTAAGCATTACCCGCGCCAAGGTCGAAATGGCCGTGCTTACGTTCCTGGCCAATGAGGTAGCGCCAGGCGTCGACGCGGCGCCCCCCGTGCAGCAGCGGCGGCGGCAGGACGTCGACAGGGCGCGGGACCTCGCCAAGCGGGAGCGGGAGCGACTGACGAAGCAGATCAAGAAGCTGTCGGACGGCCTTGCGCGGCTCCGGGCCGACCACGCGGTGAACGCAGACGACTACGAGCCGGGAGAGTACGAGGCGGCACGCGACAAGATCAGGAAGGAGAAGGCGGCAGCCGAGCAGGCGCTACAGGACGTCGTCGAGGTCGAAACGACTCCGCAGCAGGTCGACTTTCAACCGCTCGTCCTGGGCCTGCTCGATGAGTGGGACACGCTCACCGTGGGGGAGAAGAACGGCATCCTCCGAAAGCTGCTGCGGCGCGTATCGGTCGTGCGTATCGACCGCGGCCGGGGCAAGCGGGCGACGTCCCGCGTCGAGATTCATCCGGTGTGGGAGCCGGACCCGTGGGCGCCGCAAAAGGTGTCCCTGGTGAAGCAGCCCAAGCAGGCAGTACCGGCCCAGCGGGCGCCGCACCTCGCCGTTGTTGCGTAAGCGTGAGTTTGTGTTTTAGAGGATCTATTACATGTGAAGGCCCAGGTGAACTGGACCGGCCGGTCGTCGATGGAGATCGGCGTACGGGTGCTGGCCGAGCGCTGGAACGAGTCCACGCCCGCGACCCAGGTCGGCTCGGCGTACCTGGTGTTCGCGGCGGTGGACGAGAACGGCAAGCCCCGCCCCGTGCCCCCGGTCATCCCGGAGACCGAGCGCGACAAGCGCCGCTACCAGGAGGCCCAGATCCGCCGCACCCACCGGCTGGCCCGGCGCCGCGCGATCAAGGAACTGCGGGAGCAGAGCGCGGCGGACGAGAGCGACGCGTAGGGCGGACCCGTACGGGGCACGGTCACGCGCCCTCCGGCCGGACCAGGTCGAGGACCGCGTCGGCGTCGGTGGTGCGCGGGCCCTCCCAGAGCAGCACCCGGTCCGCGCCGGTTTCGGCGAGAAGCCGCTCGGCGAGCCGGGACGCGCTGCCGAGGGCACGTTCCACGACGTCCTGGCCGCTGCTCCGTACCGCCCACCCGCCGCCGTCGCGGACGTCGAGGCGCCAGGTGTAGCGGACGCGTTCACGCAGGATGCGGTACACGTACGACGGTGTGACGGCGAGGTCGCGGGCGATGGCCGGTGCTTCGAGGCCGTCCGCGGCGGCCTCCAGGACCAGGCGCGGCAGGGCGGCCTCGGCGGCCTTGTAGGCGCGCCGGATGCGGCCCGCCTCGGCGAGGGTGAGGGTCTCGGCGCTGATCTCCGCCTCGGGGACGACGGCCGCCGGGTCCGGCCACGGCGCGGAGCCGGAGTCCCGGGACGCGTGGTTCAGACGCTCCACGTCCGCCTGGAGCGCGGCCTCCTCCTGCTCCAGCCGGGCGCGCAGGGCGGACAGCCGGGCGGCGCGGGCGGTCAGGTCCGCGTACCCGGAGCGCTGCGGGGCGGGCGGCGCGTCCGGTACCCGGCTGTCCGGCTGTGAGCGCAGGAACTGCTGCGCGACGGCGGTGATCTGGTCGATGTACCACCGGTCGCCGAGTGGTGATCGTTTTTCACTCATGGGTGGGGACTGTACTGAGTACACAAGGGGCGGACAACCGGGTACATGGCCATCGGCGGTGTCCGGGCCCGGTGATCAGGGGCACCCCGCCTCGTCGCCGGTCAGGGTGGCGAAGTCGCCGGAGCCGGAGGGCTGGGTCGGGTCGTCGGAGCGGACCTTGTGCACCGAGGTGAAGTCCTTGCCGACCGTGACGCGCAGCACCGCGCCCTGGCCGGGGACCTGGCGCAGGGCGGCCCTGGGCAGGGCGGCGGCCAGGGAGCGCACCGAGCGGTCCCAGCGCGGGTCGTAGGCGATCACCGTCCGCCGTACGCGCGCGGGCGCGTTGCCGGGGGTGCCGGTGGTGTCGAAGCCGGTGGCGCGCAGGGCCTTGTCCACCTTGCGGCCCAGCCCGTTCCGCCCGGCGCCGTTGTCGACCTGCACCCGGATCGTGCCGGGCGGTACGTCCACCACCGTCGCGCGCTGCCGGCCGGGCCGCCGCACGGCCAGCGGCCGGTCCTCGCGCAGCGCCTGGAAGAGTTTCTTCGCCTTGGCCTCGTTCCACATCACGGTCGAGCCCACGTTCGGCACCTGGAAGTCGATGTCGCCCAGCGGTACGGAGGCGAACTCGGACGACGACGGGTTGAAGCCGCGCAGCGCCTGGCCGAGATCGACCATCTCGTCGGCGCCGAAGCCCTCGTCGGCCCGTACGGACTCCAGCAGCGCGTCGGTGATGTGCTTGAACTGGACCGGGTTCAGCAGCGCGCCGGAGCTGGTGATCTTGTGCATCAGCGCCGCGAAGAAGCGCTGCTGGCGCTGCATCCGCCCCAGGTCGGAGGCGCTGTCCAGGTGCCGGGCGCGGACGTACTGGAGCGCCCGGCCGCCGTCCAGCCGGGAGCGGCCGGGAGGCAGGTCCAGGCCGGTGTAGCTGTCCTTCAGGGGGCGGGTGGTGCAGATCTCCACGCCGTCGACCGCGTCCACGGTCTTCATGAAGCTGGTGAAGTCGACCTCCAGGTAGTGGTCGATGTGCACCCCGGTCATGCGCTCGACGGTCCGGATGGTCAGGCCGGGCCCGCCCTCCGCGTACGCCGCGTTCAGCTTCACCGGGTGGCCGTGGTGCCGCTGTCCGGTGGTGGTGTCGGTGTGCGGCGGCGTCCGGGCGTACGAGTCGCGCGGCAGGCTGACCACGCTGGCGCGGTCCCGGTCGGCGGACAGGTGGACGATCATGATCGTGTCGGTGCAGTGGCACGGTTCACCGCCCAGGTGGAACCGGCGCTTGTCCTCGGCGGAGAGCCTGTCCCGCCCGTCGGTGCCGACGACCAGGAAGTTCATGCCGTCGCCGCCGCTGTTGTCCGGCCGGTTGCCCAGCCCCTTGAAGGCGTCCACCCGGGAGATGCCGTCCTCGACGCCGGTGACCATGGCGTGCCCGATGCCGCCCGCCGCCAGCAGCAGCAGCGAAACGCTCGCGGCCACGCGCAGACCCCAGCGGGGCCGCCCGTCCGGGCGCCGGTGACGGGCGGGCGGACGGGGCGTGCGGTGCGGTGCGGTCATGGGGACACCTCCGCGGCGGGTCGGGGCGGACGGAGTACGGGACGGGGAGCGCGATAGGGGACGGGGCAGGGGCTGGGCCGAAGCCGTACGGGACGGGGCGGGACGGTGGGTCGGGACGGACCGGCCGGGGGCCGGGAGGGACCGTTTCCGGAACCCGGCGAATCGTCTTTGAACGGGAACAAGCGGGCCGGGTCACCGTAGGCCCATATGATCGGCTGTAAAGCACCACACGCCGGGCGCCGGCCCCAGGGCCACCCGGCTGCCGTCGGCCCCCGTCCCCCATACGCGGTAACGTGACCGCGATGAACGCCACGCCCCCGCAGCAGCCCCCGGCCGTCTCCGTGATCATGCCGGTGCTCAATGAGGAACGTCATCTGCGCAGCTCGGTCCAGCACATCCTGGAGCAGGACTACGCCGGCGAGATGGAGGTGGTGATCGCGCTGGGGCCGTCGACGGACCGTACCGACGAGATCGCCGCCGAGCTGGTCGCCGAGAACGCCTCCGGCGAGCGCCGCGTGCTGACCGTGCCCAATCCCACCGGCCGCACCCCGGCCGCCCTGAACGCGGCGATCAAGGCGTCCCGCCACCCCGTCGTGGTGCGCGTCGACGGCCACGGGATGCTCTCGCCGGGCTACATCGCGACCGCGGTCCGCCTCCTGGAGGAGACCGGCGCGCAGAACGTCGGCGGCATCATGCACGCCGAGGGCGAGAACGCGTGGGAGGACGCGGTGGCCGCCGCGATGACCGCCAAGATCGGTGTGGGCAACGCCGCGTTCCACACGGGCGGTACGGCCGGTCCGGCCGAAACGGTCTACCTGGGCGTCTTCCGGCGCGAGGCGCTGGAGCAGCAGGGCGGCTACAACGAGGAGTTCATCCGCGCCCAGGACTGGGAGCTGAACTTCCGCATCCGCGAGGCGGGCGGGCAGATCTGGTTCTCGCCGGAGCTGCGGGTCAGCTACCGGCCGCGGCCGAGCGTGAAGGCGCTCGCCAAGCAGTACAAGGACTACGGGCGCTGGCGCCACGTCGTGGCCCGCTACCACTCCGGTTCGATCAACCTGCGGTACCTGGCGCCGCCGGCCGCCGTGTGCGCCATCGCGGCGGGCGCGGTGGTCGGCGCCTTCGTCACGCCCTGGGGCTTCGCCGTCCCGGCCGGTTACCTGGCCGCCATCACGGCGGGCTCGGTCCCGGCGGGCAAGGGGCTGCCGCTGAAGGCCCGCGCCCAGATCCCGGTCGCCCTGGCGACCATGCACATGTCCTGGGGCTGGGGCTTCCTGACCAGCCCGCGGTCGCTGGCCAAGAAGGTCATCGCCAGCCGCCGCCCGGCGGTCACGGCCCCGCGCCCGGCCGCGGCCGAGTGAGCCCGGCGGTCCGCACCGCCTCCTGACGCGCGCCCGGCGCCCGTACGACCGACGTGTACGGGCGCCGACGCGTACCGCCCCGCTGCCTCCGTACGCGTACCGCTCCGCCGCTCCCGTACACGTACGCCCCGCTGTCCCTCCCGTACGCCCACCGCCCCGCACCCACCCGCGTACCGCCTCAACCGCACCATCCGTCCCTCCCGTCCCTACCGTGGGAACGGGCTGGGCACAGGCGCGCCCTCGTGGTTACGATACGTGTCTCGATCATCACGTATCGTGCTCGGCGACCGGCTGGAGGTGCCCCCGTGCGTCCCTGGGCGGCGCTGGTTGTCCTGCTGTGCGGCACCTTCCTGGCCAACCTCGATGTCTTCATCGTGGTGGTGGCGATGCCCGCGCTGGAGCGGGACCTCGGGGCGGACGGCGGCCAGCAGCAACTGGTCCTCGCCGGCTACCAGTTGGTCTATGCCCTCGGTCTGGCCGCCGGCGGCCGGCTGGGCGACGCGCTGGGCCCGCTGCGGGTCTTCGGCCTCGGCATGGCCGTCTTCACCGGCGCGTCGGTCGCCTGCGGCGCGGCGCCCGTCACGGCCGTCCTGGTCGTGGCGCGGATGGTCCAGGGCGCCGGTACGGCGCTGATGGTGCCGCAGGTCTACCGGGCGGCGCAGACCCTGTTCACCGGCGCGGCGCAGCGCCGGGCGTACGCCGCGATCGGCGCGGTGATGGGGCTCGGCGCCATCGGCGGCCAACTGCTGGGCGGCTGGCTGCTGTCGGCCGACGTCCTCGGGCTGGGGTGGCGCGCCGTCTTCCTCGTCAACGTGCCGGTGGGCGTCCTGGCGCTCACCCTCCTGCCGTGGGCCGCGGGTGTTCGGCGCCCCGTACCGCACGGCGTACGGAGCCCCGTCCGGCACCTCGTATGGCACCGCGTACGGCGCCCCGTACGGCACGGCCCGGTGCGCGCCGATCTGCCGGGCATCGGCCTCGCCGCGGGCGCGCTCGGGCTGTTCGTCGTGCCGCTGGTGGCGGGCGGCGCGGCCGGCATGGTGTGGTGGGGACCGGCCTGCCTGGCCGCCTCGGTCCCGGTCGCGGCCTGCTTCCTGCGCCATGAACGCGCCCTGGACGAGCGGGGCGGCGCCCCGCTCGTCCCGCCGGTGCTGCTAGGGCTCGGCGGCTTCCGTCACGGCATCGCGCTGATCGTCCTCGTCAACTGCGGCCTCAGCGCGTTCGTGCTGACGCTCGGCCTGCTGCTGCAACGCGGCTTCGACTGGAGCCCGTTGGCCACGGGAGCGGGCATGGCCCCGGCGGCGGTCGCCTTCGCGGCCGGTTCGCTGCTGGCGCCGCGGCTCGCCCGCGGCGCGGAGACCCGGCTGCTGGTCCTGGCCTCGATCGCCGCCACCGCCTCCTACGCGGGCTGCGCCGCGGCCTCCCTCGGCGACGACCCGCGCCTGCTGATCGGCGCGGTCTGCGCCGTCGGCGCCGCGCTGGGCCTGTGCGTCACCCCGGCCCTGTCCGTGACCCTGCGGACCGTGCCGGACACCGTCGCGGGCGCGGCGTCCGGCGTCGTCGCCACGGCCCAGCAGCTCGGCGCCGCGCTCGGTGTGTGCGTCTTCGGCTTCCTCTTCTTCGCCCAGGTGCGCGCCACGGCCGACGTCGTCGGCGCCTTCGCGGTCACCACCGCCGCACTGACCACGACGTCGGCCGCCGCCGGCGTCCTCGCCCGCGACCTGCCCCGGGCCGCCGCGCCCGCCGGCCGCCACGAGCACGCCCCCGGTACGCCGACGGGCGACCTCCGGATGTGACGCCGCAAGGCGCTCTGCCCCCTGACCGTACGGAGCCACGCTTGTCCCCTCATCCCCCGCCCGCCGCCGTGCGGCCGAGCCCCGAAGACCGGCTCGCCGAAGCCGTCCCGCGGGTACGGCAGTACCTGGCCGGGCTCCTCGACGACTACCGGCCCCGGTACGCGCATCTGCGCCCCGCCCTCGAACGGCTCGTCGCCGACGGCCGGCGCACCCCCCTCGAATGCGCGCTGCCGCTCCTGGTGCACGGCGCGATCGAAGGCAGCCTGGAGCCGGCCGTGCCGGTGGCGGGGGTGCACGCCCTGTGGTGGCGGGCCGCCAACACCTTCGACGACGTGTCGGACGGCGACCTGGGCTCCCGGCTGCTGTACGGGGGCGATCCGGGCGCCGTGCTGACCGCCGCCCTGGAATGCGGCTACGCCCTGCCGCTGCGCGCGCTGGCCGCGCTGCCGGTGTCCGCGCCGCTGCGCGAGCGCCTGACCGCCGACTTCCTGGACGGCTGGACCGCCGCCTGCGACGGGCAGGTCGGCGACATCCTCGGCTCGCCGACGGGGACCAGCCCCGAAGAGGTGCTGACCGTCTACCGGCACAAGAGCGGCTCGGTCTACGCCATGGCCGCCACCATGGCGGCCCGCCTCGCGCTCGGCGCGGACGGCGCCGACGACCCGCGGGCCGCCGCCTGGGGCGAGTTCGGCCAGGCCGTCGGCCTGCTCGCGCAGTTCCGCAACGACGAGGACGACCTGCGCTCTGGCCACAACGAGGACCTCGGCAACCGGACCGCCACCTATCTGCTGGTTCAGCTGCTGCACTCGGCCCCCGAAGCGGCCAGGGAGCGCGCCGTGGAACTCCTCGGCCGGGCCGCCGAGTCGGCCGCCGACCGCCGGCAGCTGGCCGCCATGATGCTCGACCCGGAGGTGCTCGTCCCGTACCAGCGCTTTCTCGCGGACATCCACCAGCACGCCCACGCCCTGCTGGAGTCCCTGGCCCCCGACTCGCCGTTCACCGCCTGTCTGCACCGGCGCGTCGACGACGAGGTACGGACCACCGCGTACGCCATCGCCCCGGCGGGCCCGCACGGCGCGCACTGCACCCTGCCCCCGGGCCCGGTGGTGCCGGTCACCCGCGTGCGGGACCGGTCCGGTCAGAAGGTGTAGGCGGGGTTCACCTTCATGCACGCCTTCTTGTCCTCGCCGTTGAGGGCGTCGGCGCTCTCCGGTGCCTTGTCGGCCTCCTTCTTCTCGGCCGGCGGCTTCGGGAACGCCGTCCCCCGGCGCCAGTCGTTGCCGATCACCAGCCGCAGCCGGGTGGCCGCGCTGGACTCCTTGACCGCGTCCTTGGGCAGGCCGAGGGCCTGGGCGAGCGCGAGGGCGTCGCCGCGCCCCTCCTTGGCCGGGTAGGTGATCGTGGTGTCGGCCTGGCTGGTGAGGCGGGAGTCCGTGGAGGCGCCGGTGTAGCCGAGGGACACCAGTCGGTCCTGGATCACGTTGGCACGGCCGGAGACCGGGCCGCGGACCGTGCTGTTGGTGCCGTTCTGGACGATGACGTCCAGCTTGTCCTTGGCGGTCGTCGGCTTCGGGTCGGGGGCCGGCTTCTTTTTCTTCGTGTCCTTGCCGTCCAGCGCGGTGTCGTTGCGCACGAGGGAGAAGGTCTGCTCGGCGTCACCGGGCTTGGGTACGACGTACTCGCCGCCCGCCGCGTACTGCCACGGCATGGTGACCATGGTGATCCGCTCGGTCGGCACCCGCTGGAGGTCGCCGCCGAGGTCGTACAGCTTCTTGACGCTGCCCAGGCCCTCGTCCACGGTCAGCGCCTTGGTGGCGGCCTCGGCCAGGTCGCGCAGCTTCATCGGGTCGGTGAGCTTGGTGCCCGCCTTCAGCTCGCGGACCATCGAATTCATGTACATGTGCTGGGCCTTGGCCCGGCCGATGTCGGTGTTGTCCTCGAAGCCGTACCGGGTGCGCAGCCACTGGAGGGCCTGCACGCCCTTGACCGAGTGGGTGCCCGCGGTCAGCTTCAGCCCGCTGCCGTGGCCCTTCTTGTCGTGCGAGTAGATGTTCTTGTCCACACACACGGGGACGCCGCCGATGGCGTCCGCCATGTCCACCACGCCCGCGAAGTCGACCATCATGAAGTGGTCGATGTAGATGCCGGTCAGCTCCTTCCAGGTGGCGACCGTGCAGCCGGGGCCGCCGTGCTGGAGCGAGGTGTTGATGGCCGCGGTGGTCTGCGGGTAGACCTTGCCGTCGTCCGGGTCGGTGCACTTCGGGATCGTCACGCGGGTGTCGCGGGGGATCGAGATGACCGACATGTTGCTGCGGTCGGCGGAGACGTGCAGCAGCATCTGCACGTCCGCCAGTGGCTTGCGGTCCGCGTCCTGGCGGGCGCCGCCGAGTTCGATGTTCTTCTCGCTGTTCCGGCCGTCCGAGCCGAGCAGCAGGATGTTCAGCGGGGTCTGCCCGAAGGCGTTCGGCTCGGGCTTCTCCAGGCCGCCGGAGCCCAGGTCCAGGGCGTCCTTGCGGAGGTTGCCGTTGAGGTGCTGGTAGTACCAGTAACCGGCGCCGGCCGTGCCCACTATCAGCACGGCCAGGGTTATCGCACTCCAGCGCAGCACGCGCCGGCCCTTGCTGCGCGGTTTCCTGGCGCGGCGCGTGCCCTTGGCGGTGGGCTCGGTTCCGTCGGGGACGCCGGGCGCGGCGGGGTCGGCGGGGTCGGCCGGGGGCGCGGCGGGGTCCGCCGCGTCCTTCGTGGCGGTGGCGCTGGTGGCCGCGGCCGGGGTGGCCGGTGCCGGGACCGTACCGGAGCCGCTCCCGGTGGCCGGACCCGCGACGCCGCCGGTGATCCCGGGCGGCCCGGACACCCCACCGGTGATCACCGGCGGCGTGGCAGCCACGCCGCCACCGGCCACGGGCGTTCCACCGGCCACGGGCGTTCCACCGGTCACCGGCGTACCACCGCCCACCGGCGCACCGGTGATGCCCGGAACAGCAGCGTCCGGAGCAGGGGCGTCCGGAACAGGGGCATCCGGAGCGGGGGCGTCCGCGGCGTCCGCAGCCCCCGTACGGCCGGCTCCGGCCGCCCCGTTCCCCTGCTCCTCGTACAGGCTGTCGTCCCAGCCCAGATCCTTGGCGTCGGGCCGGCGCCGGCGCGGTCCGTCACCGCGCACGCTGCTCTGCCGCATTGGGTTCTCCCCCGTCGGTCGGCGCCGGTCACGGCGGCCGGGGCTCGCTTGGTCGTTCGGCTGCCCCGTGCAGCCGTGGTCCGGCGGGCGGGGCCCGGCCGGTGTCCGGCTACTTGGCGCAGATGTTCTTGTCGTCGGCGTTCACGTTCTGCACGCCGTCCGGCGTCTTCGTCGGCGCCTCGATCGACTTGCCGGCTCCCTGGAAGTCCTTGCCCAGAATCAGCTTCATCGGGACCTTGGGCCCCGCGTCCGCGGTGGTCTTCTTCAGCGCGCTCTTGGGCAGGCCCATCCAGGCGGCCAGGGTGGCGGCCTGGTCGGCCTGGTTGGGCGCGTACTCCAGCCGGGTCGCGGCCAGCTTCGTCGGCGCGTTGCCGGCGTTCGTCGACAGCTTCGCGGCCTTGCTGTTCTGCAGCCAGTCCACCGTCTCCTGGGCGGCCCCGATCGGCCCGCCGCCGTTGCTGACATCGACCCGGACCTGGTCGGCCGGCGCCTTGGGAACCTGCTTGTCGTCCGACGTGCCCTTGCCCTTCTTCTTCTCCTCGGTCTTGGACAGCGAATGGTCGGCGCGGATCATCTGGAACAGCGGCTCGGCCTTCGCCTCGTCCAGTACGACGGTCGCACGGTCCTTCGGGTTGTCCAGGACGGGCACTGTGGCGAAAGTGATGTTCTTGATGTCGACCCGGCTGAGGTCCTTGGCGAGGTCCACGAGCTTGCCCGCGCTGCCGATCCCGGTGTCCACGGTCAGCGCCTTGGTGGCGGCCTGGGCCAGGTCGTAGAGCTTGGGCACGCTGGTGAGGGTGTCGCCGGACTTCATCTTGCGGATCATCGAGCTGATGAACTGCTGCTGGAGCTTGATCCGGCTCAGGTCGCTGCCGGTGCCGACGGAGTGCCGGGTACGGACGAACGCCAGCGCCTGCTCGCCCTTGACGACGCTCTTGCCCGCGGGCAGGTGCAGATGGGACTTCGGGTCGTCGATCGGCTTCGCGGCGCACACCTCCACGCCGTCCACCGCCTCCGACAGCTCCTTGACCGCGTTGAAGTCGGCCATCATGAAGTGATCTATGGACAGGCCGGTCATCTTCTCCACGGTGCGCCAGGTGCAGCCGGGGTCGCGGTCCTCCTGGCCCAGGCTCGTGTTGAAGCGGACGTTGCGCTCGCCGGGGATCGTCCGGGTCGTGCCGTCCTTCTTGGTCGGGCAGTCCGGAATGTCGGTGATCATGTCACGGGGGATGCTCAGGGCCGTCGCGTTGGAGCGGTCCTTGGAGATGTGCATCAGGATCGTGGTGTCCGCGTGGCCCACGCTGCCCGAGTCGCCGTAGCCCTGGTTGCCCTTCCCGGAGCGGGCGTCCGTGCCGATGACGAGGATGTTGACCGGGCCGTCCTTGACCGCCGGGTTCTCCTTGCCGACGTCGACCTTGGAGATGTTCCCGTTCAGCTGCTGGTAGAGGTAGAACGCACCGCCGCAGCCCGCGACGAGGACGAAGCCGAGCGCGCCGGATGTCCAGTAGAGCGCCTTCTTCTTGGCGGTCTTCTTCGGCTTGGGCTTACGGCGGCTGGCCGGGGCGCCGCCACCGGGCGCGGACCGGCTCCCGGCCCGCCGGTCGCGCTGGGCCGGCAGCTCGCGGGTGTCGCCGTCCTGGCGTGTCGCACCGCGTCCAGAACCGTTTTGCCCTGTGCCGTTGCCGGGGCCCCGGGCGCCGCGGCCCCCCTCGGGCCGGGCCGGGCCGCTGCCGCGTCCGGGCGCCGGAGTCCCGCGGTCGGCCGGCTGCGGTGCCGGAGCGCCGGCCGGGTCCAGCCGCAGCTCGTAGTTGCCGGTGTTGGGATCGAACACCCACTGATCAGCGGGGTCGAAGTCGTCCGCTCGCCCACGGCCTTGCGCGTCCACGGTGCCTTGTGTCCTCCGTCGGTGCCACGCGGCGCCTCCCCCTCAAGGCGCTCGGTCGGTCGGTTGTGCAATGCGCGGTCAGCCTGGTCGTGCGGACCGGATCGCTCACACTATCCGCCCAGTTCAGCGTCGAGCGACGCCCGTGACAAATTCCACTCCCCTACAACTGGGCAATTCACCCCAACCTTTCGACAGCTTTCGAGCAGCCGAGCGTACCTTTGCGGAGCTTTTATCGGCAGATCCCGCGCTCTGCGGTGGTTCCCCGGAACGTCGGCGTCCCGGTCGGAGAAGGCGAACCGTTCGCGGAGTCATTTGCGGAATCTTCACGCGGCCCGGCTGCCGGACCCGGCCCGGGGGAGGCCGTGGGCGTGGGGGAGGCGGGCGCGGAAGCGGGCCGGACGGTCACCGGGCGGTCCTTGCCCAGCTGCCGGAAGAGGCGTTCCGCGTCCGGCTGGACGAGTTCGTCGCGGTCCGCGTCGAAGCGGTACTCCTGCCGCGGCACGGTCAGGAACTGCACCTTCTCGGTCGGAATGCTGCGCATACCGCGGACCCATTCGTACAGACCGCGCAGCGACGCCAGATCCTCGTCGGTGGTCAGGGAACTCGTCGCGGCGTCCAGCAGCGGGTAGAGCCGGCCCGGATTGAGCAGGACGCCATTGCTCTGGACCTTGTTCACCAGCGCCGCGAGGAACTGCTGCTGGCGTTCCATGCGCTGGGTGTCGCTGCCGTCGCCGAGGCTCTTGCGGGCCCGTACGTAACCGAGCGCCTCCTCGCCGCGCAGCGTCTGCCAGCCGGCCGGCAGCCGCAGATGTGCCTCGTCGTCATTGACCGGCCGCTCCAGGCAGACATCCACACCGTCCACCGCGTCCACCATTTTCTTGAACCCGGTGAAGTCCACGATCATGTGGTGATCGATGCGAATGCCGGTCATCTTCTCGACCGTACGGATCGTGCAGGCCGCGCCCGCGAACTCGAACGCCCAGTTGAACGGGTTGAATTGCGGCACCGACTGCTTTCCGTCGGAACGCTTGCACCCGGGAAGCAGCACCATCAGGTCGCGCGGGATGCTGACCGCCGTCGCGCTTCTGCGGTCCGCCGCCGCGTGCAGCAGGATCGTGGTGTCCGAGCGCTGGGTGCCGTTGTCCGCGCCGTACTTGCCGTTGTTCTCCCCGGAGCGCCGGTCGGAGCCGATCAGCAGGACGTTCTCCGCGCCGCCGGGCTCCGACTTCGGCCGCTCGGCCTCGTACTTCTCCAGCTCGTTGCGGGTGTCCGGGTCGCTACGGATGTTGCCGTCCAGCTTGTTGTAGAGCAGCCAGCCGGCCCCGGCCAGGCCCAGCACCAGCACGGAGAGCCCGACGGCGGTCCAGCGCAGCCACCGCCGGCCCGGCCGCGGACCGGCGGCCGTCGCGCCGCTCTCCGCCGTGAGGTCCAGCGGCGGGGCGGCGGGCGGGCCCGCGGGCGCACCGGCCCGGCCGGCGGGTCCCTGCGGGCCGGAAGGGTGCTCCGGGCTGTCGGTCACGTGTGCGTCCCCATCCCTCCGGAGTCGGCGTCGCGCCCGCGCGGGCCGGCTCCGGAGGCCGGATGTGCGGACCCGCGCAAGGACGTCCGTACCCCAAGATCATGGCCCGCGCGGCGCGGCTCGGCCCCTCACGGAGGGCCGGGCGTCCGCCGGACGGGGGATCTTCAGAGCGCGCGGTGCGTGACCCGCTCGCTCTCCTCGCGCTGGGCCAGGCGGTCCGCGTCCAGCCGGTCCAGGTTGCGGCACAGGACGACCGACCCGCCCGCGGCGAGCGGGGCCAGCAGCCCGGCGGACAGGCCCGCCCAGGTGTCGTACGGCAGGCCGGACAGCAGCCGGGAACCATCGGACAGCCCGCGCTCCGCGGCGTCGGCCAGCGCCGCCGCCACGGCCTCGGCGCCGGTCAGCTCCCGGCCGTCCACGGCGAGCGCCGGGTCCTGCGGGGAGACCGGCACGTACGGTGCGAACTGGTCGCCCTGCCCCGGCACCTCGACCGCGTAGTCCGCGAAGCCCTGCGGCGGCTGCGGGAAACGGCCGCCCAGCGGGCGCAGCGCCAGCGCGACCCGCTCGCCCGTGCAGGCGCGCGCCTCCTCCAGTGTGTCCGGGCCGCTCACGACGAGGCCGGCCGCCGCCGGGTCGCCGCCGACGTCGGCGACGACGCCGACCGAGGAGCAGGCCAGCAGCCAGACGGCGGTCTGCCAGTGGGCGGGCAGCAGCAGCGCCAGCCGGTCGCCGGGCTCGGCTGCCAGGTCGCCCTGGAGGTAGTTGGCGGTCTTCGCCACCCAATTGGCGAAGGTGGCCACGGACAGTTCCACGCGCTCGCCGGTGGCGTCGTCGTAGAAGGTCACGAGGGGCCGGGCCGGGTCCGCGGCGAGCGCGGAACGCAGCAGGTCGGCGGGGGTGCGATCGGTGGTGTTCATCGGCGTCAGGGTACGCGCGGGGGCGGCCGGCGGTCAGCCGGACGGCGGGCGGCCGACCGCCGGCCGGGCCGACGCGCCGTCAGATTACGAATGGCATGTTATGTCCCATTCGTTCACGCTTTCTTCATGCGTGCCATTCTTGCTACCTCGATCGCCGTGACATGCGCCGCCGCCCTCTCCCTCCCGCTCGCCCTCCCCGCCGGCGCGACCGCCCCCGGGCGCACCGGCGGCTCCACCCCCGCCGCGGCCCACGCACCGGCCGCCGCACCGTCCGGACGGGCCGCCCCCGCCGGCATCCCCGGCAGCACCCGCTCCCTCCCGCTGCGCCCCCTGCGGACCTCGGACCGCGGCGCGGCACCCGGTGCCCAGGGCCTGGCCGCGTACGGCGTCGCCCCGTTCTCACTGGTCGGCGTCGTCTGGGACGACCCGGCGGCCCGACTGCACGGCCACGTCCAGGTCCGCACCCGCCCGGCCGGCGGCACCGGCTGGTCCGGCTGGCAGGACATCCAGGCCCACGACGACGACGCGCCCGACCCGCGCTCCGCCGAACGGCACGGCGCCTCCGTGCGGGGCAGCAGCGCGCCCCTGTGGGTCGGCGCCTCCGACGCCGTGGAACTGCGCGTCGTCCCGGAGCACGGCGGCGACGGCCGCGCGCGGGCGCGCCGGGCGCTGCCGGCCGGGATGCACCTCGAACTCGTCGACCCCGGCAAGGACACCCCCCAGGTGCGCGCGGCGCGTACCGGCGAACGGGTGGCCGACGGCGGCCGTCCGACGCCGCCCGGTGGCACCGGTACCGTCGGCTCCGCCCTCGACGCCCTGCTCGGCGTCTTCCGCATCCCGGCGCTGAACACGAAGCCCGCCCCCGGCGATGACGACGACGAGTCCGTGAGCCGCCCCGGCACCCCGAGCCCCGGCACCACCTCCCGGCCCACCGCCCCCCGCTCCCACGTCGGGCCGCGCCCGGCCATCGTCACCCGGGCGGGCTGGGGCGCCGACGAGAAGCTGCGCGAGCGGAAGTTCGCCTACACCAGGACCGTCAAGGCGGCCTTCGTCCACCACAGCGCGACCGGCAACCACTACACGTGCAGGCAGGCCCCCGCCGTCCTGCGCAGCATCTACCGCTTCCACGTCAAGAGCAGCGGCTGGCGGGACATCGGCTACAACTTCCTCATCGACAAGTGCGGCACCATCTACGAAGGCCGCGCGGGCGGCGTAGCCAAGCCGGTGATGGGCGCGCACACCCGCGGATTCAACGAGAACAGCATGGGCATCGCCGTCCTCGGGACGTTCGAGAATGCAAATCCGCCAACCTCCGCGCTTTCCGCGGCGGCGAAGCTGACGGCGTGGAAACTCGGGTTGTACGGCGTGGACCCGCGAGCCACAACTTCCCTAGTTTCCGGCGGCGGCAATCGGTTCGAGAAGGGGACCCGGGCTAGGCTGCACGTCATCTCGGGCCACCGGGACGGTTTCTCCACCGAATGCCCCGGTGAGCGTCTCTACCGCAAGCTCGGCACCGTACGCAGTTCCGCGGCGCGCCTCCAGGGCCGCTGAAAGTCCGTTCGAAAGCGTCTGCCTACACTGGTCCGCCGACCGGCCGACCCCAGCAGGAAGCAGAGAAGACAAGGTGACAGAAGCGATCCTCCTGGTCGGCGGCAAGGGCACCCGACTGCGCCCGCTGACGGTGCACACGCCCAAGCCCATGGTCCCGGCCGCCGGTGTCCCCTTCCTCACCCACCAGCTGGCGCGCGCCCGCGCCGCGGGGGTGGAGCACATCGTGCTGGCCACCTCCTACCTCGCCGAGGTCTTCGAGCCGTACTTCGGCGACGGGTCCGCGCTCGGCCTGCACCTGGAGTACGTCACCGAGGAGGAGCCGCTGGGCACCGGCGGCGCCATCCGCAACGTCGCCTCCCGCCTGCACTCGGCGCCCGGCGACCCGGTCCTGATCTTCAACGGCGACATCCTCACCGGACTGGACATCGAGGCCCTGGTGGACACCCACCGCACCACCGGCGCCGATGTCTCGCTGCACCTGACCAAGGTCGCCGACCCGCGCGCCTTCGGCCTGGTGCCCACCGACGCCACCGGCCGGGTCACCGCCTTCCTGGAGAAGCCGCAGACGCCCGAGGAGATCGTCACCGACCAGATCAACGCGGGCGCCTATGTCTTCGACCGCTCGGTCATCGACACCATCCCCGCCGGCCGCCCGGTCTCCGTCGAGCGCGAGACCTTCCCCGGCCTGCTGGCGGACGGCGCCCACCTCCAGGGCATGGTCGACTCCACCTACTGGCTCGACCTGGGCACCCCGCACGCCTTCGTCCGCGGCTCCGCCGACCTGGTGCTGGGCCGCGCGCCGTCCCCGGCCGTTCCCGGCCGCTGCGGCGACCGGCTGGTGCTGGACACCGCCGACGTGGCCCCGGACGCCAAGCTCACCGGCGGTACGTCCATCGGCGCCCGGGCCCGGATCGGCGCGGGCGCGCGCATCGACGGCAGCACGGTCCTGGAGGGCGCCGTCGTCGAGCCGGGCGCCCGCGTCCACGGCTCGCTGATCGGCGCCGGGGCCCGGATCGGCGCCCGTACGGTGCTGGAGGGCGCGGTCATCGGCGACGGCGCGGTCATCGGAGCCGACAACGAGCTGCGCGACGGCATACGGGTGTGGTGCGGCGCCGAGATACCCGAGGCGTCGGTCCGCTTCTCGTCGGACCAGTAGACCGGAGGACCGGGGACCGCTGAGCCACAGGGCCGGGTACGGCCGGAGGGCGCCGCCCCTCCGGACCCCAGGGCCCCGCCACCGCGCGTCCGCATCGCTTACCCTGGCCGGATGCCCGCCCCCCGCCGCCGCACCTGGGCCCCGTCCGGCCCGTACGACCTGCACCGCACCCTCGGTGTGCTCGGGCGCGGCCCCGGCGACCCGGCCTTCCGGGTGGCGGACGGCGCCGTCTGGCGGGCCAGCCGCACGCCGCAGGGCCCGGGCACCCTGTGCGTACGGGCGCGGCCCGGCACCGGGGAGGTCGAGGCCGAGGCATGGGGGCCGGGGGCCGACTGGCTGCTCGACGGACTGCCCGCCCTGCTGGGCGCGGACGACGACCCGGCGGCCTTCACCCCGCGGCACCGCCTCGTCCACGAAGCGCACCGCCGCCACCCCGGTGTCCGGCTGGCCCGCACCGGCCTGGTCCTGGAGTCGCTGATCCCCTCGGTCCTGGAGCAGAAGGTCACCGCCGACGAGGCGTACCGCGCCTGGCGCCTGCTCCTCCAGCGGCACGGCGAGCGAGCGCCCGGACCCTGGGACCGGCTGCGCGTGATGCCCGATCCGCGCGGCTGGGCGCAGATCCCGTCCTGGGAGTGGCACCGCGCGGGCGTCGACCACAAGCGTTCGGCCACGATCCTGCGCGCCGTACGCGTCGCCCGCCGCCTCGAAGAGGCCGCGGCCATGGACCTGCCGGACGCCCTGCACCGGCTCCAGCTGGTCCAGGGCATCGGCCCGTGGACGGCCGCCGAGGCGCTCCAGCGCTCCAACGGCGCGCCCGACGCGATCACCGTCGGCGACCTGCACCTGCCGCGCATCGTCGGCTACGCGCTGACCGGGCGGCGCGACGGTACCGATGAACAGATGCTCGACCTGCTCGCCCCCTACGCGGGACAGCGGCACCGCGCCGCCCGATTCATCCTGCTGGCGGGCCGCACCCCGCCGCGCCGTGCCCCGCGCTTCCCCGTCGGGGACATCGCGCGGCTGTAGCGACGGCGGGCCGCGGCCCCGGCGCCGTACGGGCGCTCAGCGCACCACCACGAAGTCCTCACCCGGGCGCGGCGGACGCGGCCGGGGCGGCGCCGCCGCGTGGCCCACGGCCACCGCGCCCATCGGATCCCAGTCCGCCGGCAGGTCCAGCACCTCCCGTACGACGTCGCGGCAGAACATCGTCGAGGACACCCACGCCGACCCCAGCCGCTCCCCGGCCAGCGCGACCAGGAAGTTCTGGATGCCCGCGCCGCCCGCGACGACGAACATCTCCCGCTCGGCCGCGTTGCGCCGCGCGTCCGGATACGTGTGCGCACCGTCCATCACCAGGCACGGCACGACCAGGTACGGAGCGTTGCGCAGGACGTCGCCCCGGCGCACCCGCTTGGCGATCGACTCCTCGCTGAAGCCGTCCCCGCGCAGATCGGCGATCCACGCGTCCCGCATCGCGTCCAGTAGCTCCGTACGCGCGTCCGCCGACTCCAGCAGGACGAACCGCCAGGGCGTGGTGTGGTGCGGCGCGGGCGCGGTGACCGCGGCGGCGACCGCGCGCCGCACCGCACCGGGGTCCACCGGCGCGTCGGTGAACTCGCGGACCGTACGCCGCAGGGTCACCGCTTCCCGTACGGCCTCCGAGGTGCCCAGCCGGAACATGTCGCTCTCGGCCCCGCGGACCAGTTCCCGGGCGCCCGTGTCGGGCCCGTCGCCGGCTCCGTCCGTACCGTCCTCGCGCACCACATGGGGGAGCCCGCGGACCACCGCGACCGGCAGCCCGGCCGCCTTGCCCTTCACCAGGTCGCCCGCCGCGGCCAGTTCGTCCGCGGTGGCGACCACGGTCGCGCTGAGCGGGTTGCCGTACGCGTCCACGCCGCCGCGCAGGTCGTCCAGCACCCGCACCCCGGCCGCGCCGATCGCGACATCGGTCAGCCCGCTGCGCCACGGCCGCCCGAAGGTGTCGCTGACGACGACGCCGACGCGCACACCGAGGGCGGCCCGCAGCCCGTCGCGGATCGCGCGGGCCGAGGCGTCCGGGTCCTCGGGGAGCAACAGCACCGTCCCGGCCGGGGTGTTGGACGCGTCCACGCCCGCCGCCGCCATCACCAGGCCCTGCCGGTTCTCCACGATGCGCAGCGTGCCGCGGCGCGCCACGACCCGTACCGACTCCTGGTCGATGGCCGCCTCGCGGTCGGCGGCCTCCATGATCCGGCCCTCGGCCTTGCTGACGATCTTCGAGGTCACCAGCAGCACGTCGCCGTCGGCCAGGCCGGGCAGCCCGTCGGCGGTCGCCGCGGCCGCGATGACCTTGGCGAGGTCGTCACCGGCCCGCACCTCGGGAATGCCGGGCAGCGCCCACACCCGGTACGCGGGAGCCGGCCCGGGGCCGCTCATGCGCGGACCTCCTCGGCCAGCGCCAGCGCCTCGCGGGCCATCGCGGCGGTCGCGTCCAGGTCCGTCATCATCAGCGGTACGGCCTTGCAGCGGATGCCCGCCTCCTCGACCCGGGCCACCGCGGCGGCGTCCACCGTGTCCACGAGCCAGCCGTCCAGCAGTCCGGAGCCGTAGTGCTCGGCCACCGCCGCGGCCGTGGACTCGACGCCGACCGCGGCCAGCACCTTGTCCGCCATGCCGCGCACCGGGGCGTCCCCGACGATCGGCGACAGCCCGACCACCGGCACCCCGGCGTCCGCGATCGCCTCGCGGATGCCCGGCACCGCCAGGATCGTGCCGACGCTCACCACCGGGTTGGACGGCGGGAAGAGCACCACGTCGGCTTCGGCGATGGCTTCCAGCACGCCGGGCGCGGGCTTGGCCTGGTCGGCGCCGACCGGCACCACCGCGTGCGCGTCGACCGAGGCGCGCAGCCGTACCCAGTACTCCTGGAAGTGGACGGCCTTGCGCTCGCCGTCGATGTCCACGGCGACGTGGGTCTCGACCCGGTCGTCGGACATCGGCAGCAGGCGCACGCCCGGCTGCCAGCGCGCGCACAGCGCCTCGGTCACCGCGCTGAGCGGGTAGCCGGCGCCGAGCATCTGCGTACGGACGATGTGGGTGGCGAAGTCCCGGTCGCCGAGCCCGAACCACTCGGGCCCGACCCCGTAGGCCGCCAACTCCTCCTTCACCCGGAAGGTTTCACCGTCCCGGCCCCAGCCCTGCTCTTCGTTGATGCCGCCGCCGAGCGTGTACATCACGGTGTCGAGGTCCGG
This sequence comes from Streptomyces sp. NPDC018019, assembly GCF_044327805.1. Classification (NCBI taxonomy): domain Bacteria; kingdom Bacillati; phylum Actinomycetota; class Actinomycetes; order Kitasatosporales; family Streptomycetaceae; genus Streptomyces; species Streptomyces sp. NPDC018019. The sequence goes on from NZ_JBIRGD010000001.1 coordinate 692,107, forward strand.
ACAGACCTTCAGCCCGAACAGATGGATGTCGTCACCGGTGTTGCCGATGACCGTGATGTCGGCGTCCGGCGCCGCTGCTTTCACACCCCGCAGGAAGCGGGCGCCGCCGATGCCGCCGGCGAGAACCACAATGCGCATGGCCCCAGCATGTCAGCCGGTGACCGCCTCGTGGGAGGCGCCTGCCGCGCAGCGCGCGCTGGGCCCGCTGTGCATCGGCATCTCGGTCAGGCCGGGGAAGTACACGTGCAGGCTGACCGCGGGTGCCAGCGTGTCGTTGACGACCTCGTGGACGTAGCCGGGCGCGAAGACCCGCTGCGCGCCGGCCGCCAGGGTGCGGTGCCCGGTGGCGGTGTGCTCGCTCAACTCGCCCTCCAGGACGGTCAGTACGCCGGAGGAGGGGCCGTGGTCGTGCCGCCCGCTGCCCTGGCCGGGCAGCCAGCTCAGCAGCCACACCTCGTAGCCGGGCCCGGTGCGCAGCCGGTGGTACCAGCGGGTGGTGGCGTCGTAGCGCACCAGCGGGGCCCAGGCGGCGCGGTCGGCGGCGATCTCCCGGGCGAGTCCGGCGAAGCCGGCGACGGTGGCGGGGTGGGCGGGGACGGGCGGGAGCAGATGCGGGACGGCGAGCGGGTCGCCGGCGATCTGGACATCGCTGTTCATGTACGGGGTTTCCTCGGCAAGGTGCTCAGGTGGCGCAGATGGGGTGCGCCGCCGCGCGGAGCGCGCGCAGCGGTCACGGGAGCCGTGCGGCGGGGTGCTGCGGAAAGAGAAAGCCGGAGCTCGGTGGCGTCAACAGCTGGAACAGCGACAGCGGGCCTGGGCAGCGCAGCGGGACCCGTAGGCACGGGTCAGGCGGAGCGCAGGAATCGCTGGCATGCATGTAAGGAGACCGGGTACTCGGCGCCGTGTCAACCGGATGCCGGGTTTGGGCGAGATGTTTCACCTCATCCGGTTGCTGCGCCCGGCGAAAGGTTTGTGCAGACGCGGTGCGGAGAAGACGGCGGACAACCCCGCGCTCCCGGGCGTCGTTGCGGTCTCGTGACCTGAATGTGATCCGGCCCGCTTCGGCGTGCGCGGTGCAACGGCTGCGGCGCCCGTCGCGTCCTTGGGTCTGAGAGGGAAGTTACGGGTGATACGGCTGAGGAAGTGTCCTGTTTTTTGCCGATTTGAACACTTTCTGCATAGGCTTGGTTCCGCAGAGTGAATAAGGGGCCCAATAGCAGATCTCGGCTTGACTGGCCCGGATCGGCACACTTGTAATTTCACTCGTGTCGTTCAGCCGTCATCGATAACGGCTGCATCACGGGGACGCAAAGACAGACGAGGGGCGCACATGACCGAGCTGTTCCAGGAATTGCTGGTCGAAGAGGCGGACGAGGAGCTCGGCTGGCAGGAGCGCGCGCTGTGCGCCCAGACCGACCCCGAATCCTTCTTCCCGGAGAAGGGCGGCTCGACCCGCGAGGCCAAGAAGGTCTGCCTCGCGTGCGAGGTCCGCTCCGAATGCCTTGAATACGCCCTCGCCAACGACGAACGCTTCGGCATCTGGGGCGGACTGTCCGAGCGCGAGCGGCGCCGGCTCAAGAAGGCGGCGGTCTGACGTCCAGTGGAACGGCCCGGCCGCCGGGTCACCGCATCTCCCTATATCCCCCTATAGACAACGGTCCGCCTCCGGTGCCCACCCACCGGAGGCGGACCGCTGTGCACACGGCCGACGGCCGCGCCGGCGGGAAGCATTAGTGTGGGGCCGCGTCCGAGGCGCACCGACGCCCAGACGGGCACCCGGCCACGGGACGTGCCGTCGCCCGCACCGCGTCGCCGTCCGTCGCAGTCCACAGCGAGCGCTATGCCGGGGGAGGACCCCGAGACCCCCGGGGAGGGCCCCTACCTCGATGTCCCTGCACAGTCAGCCGGCCGCCCAGGCCGCGCAAGCCGCCGCCCAGTACCACGACGGCACCCCCGAGTTCCCCCGGCACGTCGTCACCGCCGTGATCGTCTCCCACGACGGCGAACGCTGGCTGCCCGACGCGCTGGCCGGGCTGCTCGGCCAGGAACGCCCGCCACAGCAGGCCGTCGGCGCCGACACCGGCAGCGCGGACGGCTCCGCCCGGCTCCTCGGCGAGGCCCTCGGCGACGACCGGGTGCTCCACCTCGCCCGCCGCTCCGGATTCGGCACCGCCGTCGACGAGGCCGTGCGCGCCGCCCCCGTCCTCGGCCCCGACGACCTGCCGTACCTGCGCCGCCCCAGCGGCTGGGACCCGGTCGGCCGCACCTGGCGCGACGACGCCTACGACCTGCCGGAACTGCCGCACGGCGAACCCGTCCAGTGGCTGTGGCTGCTGCACGACGACTGCGCGCCCGAACCCGACGCGCTCGCCGAACTGCTGCGGGTGGCCGACGCCAGCCCGTCCACCGCCGTCGTCGGCCCCAAGCTGCGCAGCTGGTACGACCGCCGCCAGCTCCTCGAAGCCGGCGTCAGCATCGCCCGCAGCGGGCGCCGTTGGACCGGCCTGGACCGCCGCGAACAGGATCAGGGACAGCACGACCAGGTGCGGCCGGTGCTGTCCGTCTCCACCGCGGGCATGCTCATCCGGCGGGACGTGTACGAGCAGTTGGGCGGCTTCGACCGCAGACTGCCGCTGATGCGCGACGACGTCGACCTGTGCTGGCGCGCCCAGGCCGCCGGCCACCAGGTCCTGGTCGCCCCCGACGCGGTCCTGCGGCACGCCGAGGCGTCCGCCCGCGAACGCCGCCCCATCGACTGCGTCGGCCGCTCCGTCGCCGGCCCCCACCGGGTCGACAAGGCGGGCGCCGTCTACACCCTCCTCGCCAACACCCGCGGCGCCCTCCTCCCGTACGTCGCCCTGCGCATCGTCCTCGGCACCCTGCTCCGCGTCCTGGCCTACCTCGTCGGCAAGGTCCCCGGCCAGGCCCTCGACGAACTCGCCGGGCTCTTCGGCACCCTGCTGCGCCCCGGCACGATCCTCGCCGCGCGGAGAAAACGCGGCCGTCCCACGGCGGACGCGAGCGAACTGCGGCCCCTCTTCCCGCCACCCGGCGCGACGGTGCGGGCCACCGTCGAACAGGTCGCCGGCAACCTCGCCGGCCGCTCCGCACCCGAAGCCGCCTCGGCCGGCCGGCACGGCGCCGTCGAGTCCGGACCCGGCGGCGACGACGCCGACTACCTGGAGATCGAGCAGTTCGCCCGGCTCAAGCGGATCGCCCGCAAACCGGCCCCGGTGCTCTTCCTCGTCCTGCTCGCCGTCTCCCTCGTCGCCTGCCGCTCCCTGCTCGGCTCCGGCGCCCTCACCGGCGGTGCCCTGCTGCCCGCCCCCGGCAGCCTCGGCGACCTCTGGTCCGGCTACCTCGACGGCTGGCACGCCACCGGCACCGGCAGCACCGCCGCCGCGCCCCCCTACCTCGCCGTCCTCGCCCTGGTCGCCACCTTCTTCCTGGGCAGCACCGGCCTGGCCGTCACCGTGCTGCTCGTGTGCTCCGTGCCGCTCGCCGGGCTCAGCGCCTACTTCGCCTCCCGGCCGCTGGTCACCTCCCGCCTGCTGCGCGCCTGGGGCAGCGTCGGCTACGCCTTTCTGCCCGCCGCCACCGGCGCCCTGGCCGGCGGCCGCATCGGCACCGCGGTCCTCGCGATCCTGCTGCCGCCGATGGCCCGGGCCGCCGTCGCCGCCGGCGGACTGCGGCTGGGCCCCGGCACCCGGCCGAGCTGGCGCGCCGCCTGGGCGTACGCGCTGCTGCTGACCTTCACCACCGCCTTCACCCCGGTCGTGTGGCCCGTCGCCGTCGTCCTCGGCGTCGCCCTGCTGGCGCTGCGCGCCTTCGACGGCAACCGCGGCCTGCTCCCGCACTACGCGCTGCGCTTCCTCGCCGTCGCCGGCACCCCGCTGGTCGTCCTGGCGCCCTGGTCGCTGTCCCTGCTCACCCACCCGTTCCGCTTCTTCCGCGAAGCCGGACTGGACCTCGGCGCGGGCCCGGCCTCCGTACTGGACCTGGTCGGCATCAGCCCCGGCGGCCCGAAGGCCGTCGGCGGGGTGCTGCTCCTCGGCATCGTGCTGGCCGCGCTGGCCGCCACGCTGCGCGCCGACCGGCAGTTCGCGGTCCGCACGGCCTGGGCCGTGGCCGTGACCGGCCTGCTCTTCGCCGTACTGGCCAACCGCTCCGCGTGGGCCGGGCCCGCCGTCCTCGTCTACGGGCTGGCGCTGCTGTGCGCCGCCGCCGTCGGCGCCGAGGGCATCCGCTCCCGCATGGAGACCCTCGGCTTCGGCTGGAAGCAGCCGGTCGCCGTGCTGATCGCGCTGTCCGCGCTGCTCGCCCCGCTGTACGCGGCGGTCAGCTGGATGATCACCGGTGCGGCCGGGCCGCTGGAGCGCCGCGACCCCGCCCAGGTCCCCGCGTTCGTCGCCGAGGACTCCGGCTCCGTCGACCGGGCGCGCACCCTCGTCCTGGACGGCGACGCCGGGCACGTCGCGTACACCCTGGTACGCGGCTCCGGCGCGCGCCTGGGAGACGCCGACATCGCCGCGGCGACCGGCGAGGACAAGCGGCTCGGCGGCATCGTCGCCCACCTCGTCGCCGGCTCCGGCGCCGACCAGACCAACCAGCTCGGCGGCTACGCGGTCCGCTACATCCTGGTCCGCGACGGCGCGCCCCGCGAGATGGGCCGCGTCCTGGACGCCACGCCCGGCCTGACCCGGCTCAGCCAGGAGGACGGCAGCGCCCTGTGGCGCGTGGACCAGCGCGTCTCACGTGTGGCGATCGTGCCGGGGGAGGCCAAGGACGGGACCCGCGCGGGCCGTGCCGCGGCGCCGGTACCGGTCGCCGCGGGGCCGGTCGAGGCCCACACCGACCTGCCCAACGGCCCCGACGGCCGGGTGCTGCGCATCGCCGACACCGCTGACCCGGGCTGGCAGGCCACCCTGGACGGCAAGGCGCTCAAGCCCGTCAAGCTGGACGGCTGGGCGCAGGGCTTCGAACTCCCCGCGACCGGCGGGCGCCTGGACCTCACCTACGACGACCCCCTGGGCCACACCGCGTGGCTGTGGGCGCAGGGCCTGCTCGCCGTGGTCCTGGTGGTGCTGGCGCTGCCGGGCCGCCGCCGGGAGAACGACGACGACCTGCCCGAGGAGGGCACGGCCGCGCTGTCCGCACCGGCCGCCGCGGGCGAGGGCCGCCGGGCCCGGCGGCTGCGCGCGGCCCAGGCCGCCGGCGCCCCCGAGGGCGGCGCGGAACCGGGCGTTCCGGCACCGCGGTCCGGCGAGGAGCCCGTACCCGGCCCGATGGCGGCGCCCCAGGGCGGTCCCGCCGATCCGATGGCCGGCCAGACCGCCGACCCGTACGCGGCCGTCCCGCAGCAGGGCTACGACCAGCAGCACGGGTACGGACAGCAGGACGGCTACGGGCAGCAGACGTACGACCAGTGGCAGACGCCGTACGGGCAGGACCAAGGCGCGCCGCCGCAGGGGCAGGACGCGGGCGCACCGGCGTACGGAGGGCAGGACGCGGGCGCACCGGCGTACGGCCAGGAACCGTACGGCCAGGACCCGTACGGCCACCCGTACCCGGGCGCCTACCAAGCGGCCCCGGACCAGACCGCCGGCCCGTACCAGCCCGGCACCCACGACCCGTACCACTACGGCCGGCAGCCGCCTCAGCAGCCGCCGCACCAGCAGCCCTACGACGACGGCACGACGTACCCCGGCTCCTACCCCGAGCCCCGCCGCGACGGGAGCGACCAGCAGTGAAGCGCACCATCATGTCCCTGATCGGCGCCGCCGCGGCGCTCGGCGCGGTCACCGGCGTGGCCGCCGTCGCCGCCCCGGACGGGCCGCGGGACGGCACGGCCAAGGGCGCCTCCCGGCTGCCCGTCGAGCGGTCCGCGCTGCTGTGCCCGCCGCCCACCTCCTCCGAGGTCGGCGACACCACGTACACCGCCTTCACGCCCAAGGGGACGGGCGGCAAGACCGGGACCCAGGGCACCGCCGGACTGCTGCCCGCCCGGCCGGGCAAGCAGCAGGACGGCAAGGGCGGCGGCACGGGCGCGCAGCCGGACGCCCGGCCCGTCGCGCCCCTGAAGCAGCCCGGCACGCCGGCCACCGCGACCACGGACCGCGCCGACGCGCCCGCCCTCATCGGGGCCGCCGACGGCGCCCTCGCACCCGGCTGGACCGTCCAGCAGACCACCAGCGTCGCGGCCGGCGGCGGACGCGGCCTGCTCGGCCTGACCTGCGCGGCGCCCGACACCGACTTCTGGTTCCCCGGCGTGAGCACCGCCAAGGACCGTCAGGACTACGTCCACCTCACCAACCCGGACAGCACCCCGGCCGTCGTCGACCTGGACCTGCGCGGCAAGGACGGCGCGCTGCGGTCCGCGTCCGGCGAGAACATCACCGTCCCGCCGCACGCCACCGTGCCGGTGCTGCTCTCCACGCTGACCGGTACGCCCACCCCGGACGCGGCGCTGCACGTCATCGCCCGCGAGGGCCGGGTCGGCGCCTCCGTCCAGGCCGCCGACGCCAAGCTCGGCGGCGACTGGCTGCCCGCCGCGGCCGACCCGGCGTCCGGTCTGGTGCTGCCCGGCATCCCGGCCGACGCCACCGCCGTCCACCTGGTCGCCGTCGCCCCCGGCCGGTCGGACGCCGACCTCAAGGTGCAGCTGGCCACCCCGAACGGCCTGATCACCCCGGCCGGGCTGGAGACCCTGCACGTCAGGAGCGGGATGACCGCGTCCGCCGACCTCAAGGACCTCACCAAGGGCGAGGCGGGCTCACTGGTGCTCACCCCGGCCGACGGCTCCACGGCGCCGGTCACCGCGGCCCTCCAGGTCGTCCGCGGCAAGGGCGACAAGCAGGAGATGGCCTTCATCCCGGCGACCCGGCCGGTCGGGCAGCGGGCCACCGCCGCCGACAACCGGGACAAGGGCGGCACGCTGTCCCTGGTCGCGCCGGAGAAGGGCAGGGACGCCAAGGTCACGGTCACCGCGTCGGCGGGCAGCGAGGGCGGCACGCCGGTCTCGAAGACGTACACGGTCAAGGGCGGCAGCACCCTCGCCGTCGAGCCGCCGCGTCCGCAGGGCCTCAAGGGTTCCTACGCGCTGACCGTCGAACCGGCGGCGGGCAGCGGCCCGGTCCACGCGGCCCGGACCCTGGCCCTGCCGCAGGGCGGTCTGCCGGCCTTCACCATCCAGACACTGCCGGACGACCGGGGGACGGTCGTGGTGCCGACGGCGTCGGAGGACCTGTCGCTGCTGACGCAGTAGGACGGACGGACCGGGCGGGGCCGGGGGACGCACGGGGCGACTCGGCCCCGCGCCCCCGGCCCCGCCCGTTTCAGTCCTGTCCGTACCGCGGGTCCACCGACTCCGGTGCCAGGCCGAGCAACTCGGCGACCTGCTCGACGACGACCTCGTGGACCAGGAGCGCCCGCTCGTCGCGGTTCTTCGTACGGATCTCGACCGGGCGGCGGTAGACGACCACCCGGTCCCGGTGGTCGCCGCCGGCGGGCAGCAGCCGGCCCAGCGGCACCGTCTCCTCGTCGGCCGGCGGCCCGGCGGCCCCGTCGGGGCCGAACCCGGGCACCTCGACGACCAGGAAGTCCACGTCCGCCAGCTGCGGCCAGCGCCGCTCCAGCCGGTCCCGTGAGTCGTAGACCAGGTCCACGAAGGCGTCCGCGCGGCTCACGGAGAGCGGCACCTGGGGCGGCGCGACCGGGCCGCGCATGCCCCGGCCGTGGCGGTCGCGCCGGCGCGGGCGCGGCTCCGCCGGCGCGGGGTGTCGCTCGGCGTCGCCGGCCGGGGCGGGGGTCCCCTCGGCGTCGGCCGGAGGAGGTACGGGGCTGTCCATCAGAACCGAGCGTAACCGTCCGGCGGCAGCCGGGGCGGGAGAGCGGCCGATCCGGTGCCATGTCACCGAGTGACCGGTCATAGGCTCGATGAGTCCGTTCGCGACTGCGCGGCGGACCGTGAACGGCATGAGGAATGACACGAAATGCACACAGTCGTGACGGATTTTGACCCCCTGCGCCGTCCGGCGCAGTGCTCCCGGCGCCGGACGGCCCGAGCGCCCGCAGGTCAGGCGCACCGGACGAACCAGGACGACACGGTCGGGTGAGGTCGTGGAGAGTCATCGCGGCCCGCTCAAGAGTGCGGTACCGTCCAACGTCGTGAGCCCTGTACGTCGCTGTTCGCGCACTGCGTGCGGCCGCCCCGCCGTCGCAACGCTGACGTACGTCTACGCGGATTCGACCGCCGTGCTCGGACCGCTCGCCACCTACGCCGAGCCCCACTGCTACGACCTGTGCGCCGAGCACTCCGAGCGGCTGACCGCGCCGCGCGGCTGGGAGGTCGTACGGCTGGCCACCGACGCCGGACCGGCCCGCCCCAGCGGCGACGACCTCGAAGCGCTCGCCAACGCGGTGCGCGAGGCGGCCCGCCCGCAGGAGCGCGCGGCGGGCGGCGGCAGCGGACCCCAGGTCACCGGACCGAACGGGCGCGACGCCCACCCCATGGAGGTCGCCCGCCGGGGACACCTGCGGGTGCTGCGGTCCCCGGACTCCTGAGCACCCGGGCCCAGCGGGACGGGACGGCCGCCGCCGCGCCGTTCCGGATCTCCTCCCGTCCGCGGCATTGACGCCGGTTCCGCGCAGCCACCACCATGCCTCCACTCCCGAATGATCCGCTTCCGCATGGCGGAAGGTGACGGGAGAGCTGTCCGCCGGGAGGCCCGGGAGGCCGTGTGTTCGTCCAGCAGCTGGAGCCCGTAGCCGATTCGCTCGCCCTGTCCGCGCTCGTCGCCGCCCTGCCGCTGGTCACCGTCCTCGTCCTGCTCGGCGCCGTACGGATGCGGGCCCACCGCGCCGGGCTCGCCGGCCTCGCCGTCGCCCTCGCCACCGCCTGCCTCGGCCACGGCATGCCCGCCGGACAGGCCCTGTCCGCCGCCGCGCAGGGCGCCCTCTTCGGCCTCTTCCCCATCCTGTGGATCGTCGTCAACGCCCTGTGGGTCTACCGGATGACGGTCCGCACCCGGCACTTCGACGTGCTGCGCCGCTCCTTCTCCGGGCTCTCCGCCGACCCCCGCGTCCAGGCCCTGGTCATCGCCTTCTGCTTCGGCGCGCTGCTCGAAGCGCTCGCCGGGTTCGGGGCGCCCGTCGCGATCAGCGCGGTGATGCTGGTCGCGCTCGGCTTCGCCCCGGTACGGGCCGCCGTCGTCGCGCTCGTCGCCAACACCGCGCCGGTGGCCTTCGGCGCCATGGGCACGCCCGTGGTGACGCTCGCCCAGGTCACCGGCCTGCCGCTGGACACCGTCGCCCCGGTCGTCGGCCGCCAGACCCCGCTGCTCGCCCTCGTCGTCCCGCTGCTCCTGGTGTTCCTGGTCGACGGGCGGCGCGGCCTGCGCGAGACCTGGCCGCCCGCGCTCGCCTGCGGACTGGCCTTCGCCGCCGTGCAGTTCGCGGCGGCCAACTACGTCTCCGCGCAGCTCGCCGACATCGGCGCGGCCCTGGCCGGAGCCGCCGCGCTGGTCGCCGTACCGGGCGCCCGCAGGCCCGCCGCCGAGCCGGTACGGGCCGCCGTGCTGACCGGCGCCCGCAGCGCGGACCTGGACGTGCGCGACCCCCGCGCCGACGTCGTACGGGCCTACGCGCCGTACGCCCTCATCGTCGCCGTCTTCTCCCTCGCCCAGGTCCCGCCCGTCAGGGACCTCCTCGCACGCGCCACCCGCACCTTCGACTGGCCCTTCCTGGACGTCGCCGGCCCGGACGGCACACCGGTCGCCGGTAACACCTTCGCGCTGCCGCTGCTCGCCACCGGCGGCACGCTGGTGCTGCTGGCCGGCGCGCTGAGCGCCGCGGTCCTGGGCGTCCGTCCCGGCGCCGCCGTACGGGAATGGGCCGCGACCGTCCGCGAACTGCGCCTGGCCATCGTCACCGTCACCGCCGTCCTGGCGCTCGCCTACGTCCTGAACCTCTCCGGCCAGGCCGCCACCATCGGCCACCTCGTCGCCGCCGCGGGCGCCGGCCTGGCCTTCCTCTCGCCCGTGCTCGGCTGGTTCGGCGTCGCCGTCACCGGCTCCGACACCTCCGCCAACGCCCTCTTCGGCGCCCTCCAAGTCACCGCGGCCCGGCAGTCCGGCCTCTCGCCCGTCCTGCTCGCCGCGGCCAACAGCTCCGGCGGCGTCCTCGGCAAGATGATCTCCCCGCAGAACCTGGCGATCGCCTGCGCGGCGGTCGGACTGGCCGGCCGCGAGGGCGACCTGCTGCGCAAGGTGCTGCCGTGGAGTCTGGGGCTGTTGCTAGTGATGTGCCTGATCGTGGTGGGGCAGAGCACGGATGTGCTGAGGTGGATGCTGCCGTAGGGCGGGCGTACCGGGACGGCCGCCGGCCGGAGCGGCGCGCATGGCGGGCGCCCCACGGGACACCCGAGGAACCGGGCGGCCGGGCCCCGCACCCGCTCCAGCCTCCCTCCGGTCGCGTACGGGTAGGTTTGGGACCCCGTCATGACATTCAGGAGGGCTGGCTGTGACTGATCTGTCGCAGATCGTGAAGGCGTACGACGTGCGCGGTGTGGTCCCCGACCAGTGGGACGAGACGCTGGCCGAGCTGTTCGGCGCGGCCTTCGCCCAGGTGACCGGAGCGGACGCGATCGTGACCGGGCACGACATGCGGCCCTCCTCGCCCGGCCTGTCCCGGGCCTTCGCCCGCGGCGCCGCGGCGCGCGGAGCCGACGTCACCGAGATCGGGCTGTGCTCCACCGACCAGCTGTACTACGCCAGCGGCGCGCTCGACCTGCCGGGCGCCATGTTCACCGCCTCGCACAACCCCGCCCAGTACAACGGCATCAAGATGTGCCGCGCGGGCGCCGCCCCGGTCGGCCAGGACACCGGTCTCGCCGAGATCCGCGCCCTCGTCGAGCAGTGGCGGGACGGCGACGGCCCGGAGCCCGCGGCCCGGCCCGGCACCATCACGCAGCGCGACGTCCTCGCCGACTACGCCGCCCACCTGCGCAGCCTCGTGGACCTCTCCGGCATCCGCCCCCTGAAGGCCGTGGTGGACGCCGGCAACGGCATGGGCGGCCACACCGTCCCCACCGTCTTCGAAGGGCTCCCGATCGAGCTGGACGCCCTCTACTTCGAGCTGGACGGCACCTTCCCCCACCACGAGGCCAACCCGCTCGACCCGAAGAACATCACCGACCTCCAGGCCCGCGTCCGCGAGACCGGCGCCGACATCGGCCTGGCCTTCGACGGCGACGCCGACCGCTGCTTCGTCGTCGACCAGAACGGCGACCCGGTCTCCCCGTCCGCGATCACCGCCCTGGTCGCCGCCCGCGAACTGGGCAAGCACCCCGCCGGCACGGTCATCCACAACTGCATCACCTCCTGGTCCGTCCCGGAGGTCGTCAAGGAGAACGGCGGCACGCCCGTCCGCACCCGCGTCGGCCACTCCTTCATCAAGGGCGAGATGGCCCGCACCGGCGCCATCTTCGGCGGCGAGCACTCCGCGCACTACTACTTCCGCGACTTCTGGAACGCCGACACCGGCATGCTCGCCGCCCTGCACGTCCTGGCGGCCCTCGGCGGCCAGGACGGCACGCTGTCCCAGCTGGTCGCCCAGTACGACCGGTACGCCGCCTCCGGCGAGATCAACAGCACCGTCGACGACCAGACGGGCCGCCTCGCCGCCGTCAAGGCCGCCTACGAGGGCCGCGAGGGCACCGAACTGGACGAGCTGGACGGCCTGACCGTCACTACCGCCGACTGGTGGTTCAACCTCCGCCCCTCCAACACCGAACCGCTGCTCCGCCTGAACGTCGAGGCCCGGGACCGGGAGACGGTCGAGCGGGTGCGGGACGAGGTGCTGGAGATCGTACGGGCCTGAGGCGGGCACCGACGCCTTCCCCGAACGGGTGATGACGATCCGGCGGTCGAACGTTCGGCCAGGGGGTCGGGGCGGCAGCGGCCGGACGGGCGAGCACCCGCCCGGCCGCCCGGCCCCGCCCGGGCCCACCTGCGGCGCGTCCGCCCGCCCGCCCCGGCGGTAGGCTGGCAGGAGCCGTATCCACGCCGAAGGAGAAGCCCCCATGCCGGTCGACGCCAGCCTGATCGAGATCCTCGCCTGCCCGGCGTGCCACGCCCCGCTGGCGGACCGGTCGGACGACGACCCGGCCGAGCTGCGGTGCACCGGCACGGAATGCGGCCTCGCCTACCCCGTCCGCGACGGCATCCCCGTACTCCTGGTGGACGAGGCACGCCGCCCCGCCTGACCCGGGCGCCGGAGCCGTCCGGACCCCACCCCGCCCGTAACGGCGATCGGAGGCAGCGCACACCATGCTCGACGAGTCCCTCTTGGACGCACCCGAAGCGCTGGCCGGCGCCGACCGCTACGGGCTGTTGCGCGGCGTCGCCGAATCCGGGGCCCGGGTCCGCACGGCGGCCCGCAACGCCGCCGAGTCCGGCATCCCCGACCTGCGGCCCGACGGCCGCCCCCGCACCGTCCTCGTAGCGGGCCCGGCACCGGCCGCCGCCTGCGTCGCCGACCTCCTGGGCGCCCTCGGCGGCGGCAGCTGCCCGGTCACCCTCATCCGGCCCACCGGCGTCGCGGCGCGCCCCGGAGCGCTCCGCTGGACCCTGCCCGGCTGGTGCGGTCCGCTGGACCTGCTGCTGATCACCGCCCCGGACGGCACCGACCCGGGCCTCGCCCAGCTCATCGAGCAGGCCTACCGCCGCGGCTGCTCCGTCGTCGCCGTCACCCCGGCCGACGGCCCGCTCGCCGACGCCGTCGTCCAGGCCCGCGGCCTGACCGTCCCGCTGGCCACCACCCCGTACGACGCCGAGTTCGACGTGGAGGGCGCCCCGCCCGCCGCCCCCGGCACCCTCTGGTCGCTGCTCACCCCCCTGCTCGCGCTCGCCGACCGGATCGGCCTGCTCAGCGCGCCCGCCGAACTGCTCGCCCAGCTCGCCGGCCGCCTCGACCAGGTCGCCGAACGCTGCGGCCCGGCCATCGGGACGTACTCCAACCCCGCCAAGACGCTCGCCGCCGAACTCGCCGACGCGCTGCCGCTGATCTGGACCGAGGGCACCGTCTCCGGCGCCGTCGGCCGGCACTTCGCGACCGTCCTGGCCGGACTCGCCGGCCGGCCCGCGCTGGCCGGCGAACTGCCCGAGACGATGACCACCCACGGCGCGCTGCTCGCCGGCCCGTTCGCGGCCGGCGCCGACCCGGACGACTTCTTCCGCGACCGCGTCGAACAGCCCACCGCCCTGCACGCCCGCGTCGTCCTGCTGCGCGAGGAGCCGCCCGGCCCGCTCTCCGCCGCACCCGCCGCCCGCGACCTGGTGCTGGAGCACGACACACCGGTCAGCGAACTGGAACCGGAGGACGGCAGCGCCCTGGAGAAGGCCGCCGAACTGCTCGCCGTCACGGATTTCGCCGCCGTCTACCTGGCGCTCGCCGGCACCGGGGGACCATGAGGGGCCGCCCGGCGGGCCGGTGACCTGCGCGGCGATCGCACGACCTGCCCGGCAGGCGGGTTCCGCCCGCCCCGTACGGTGCGAAGGACGCGAGCAGCCCGCACGAGAAGTCAGGAAGCCCATGGACCGCCTCACCAACACCGTGCGCCCCTACGCCTGGGGCTCCACCACCGCCATCCCGGAACTCCTCGGCACCGAGCCGACCGGCGAGCCGCAGGCCGAGATGTGGATGGGCGCGCACCCCGGCGCCCCCTCCCGCACCGACCGCGGCACCGGCCCGGTGTCGCTGGCCGACCTCATAGCCGCCGACCCGGAACGCGAACTGGGCCCCGACGCCGTACGCGCCTTCGGCCCCCGGCTGCCCTTCCTGCTCAAGCTGCTCGCCGCCGGCTCCCCGCTCTCCCTCCAGGTCCACCCCGACCTCGCCCAGGCCGAGGCGGGCCACGCCGACGAGGAACGGCGCGGCGTTCCCCTCGACGCCCCGCACCGCAACTACAAGGACGCCAACCACAAGCCCGAACTGATCTGCGCCCTCACCCCCTTCGAAGGGCTCTGCGGCTTCCGGCACCCGGCCGAGACCGCCGGCCTCCTCGACGCACTCGGCGTCGGCGCCCTCAAGCCGTACGCCGACATCCTGCGCGCCGCTCCGGAGGACGCCGCGCTGCGCGAGGTCCTCACCGCCGTACTGAGCGCCGACCGCGACGAGACGGCCGAGACCGTCGAACAGGCCGCGGCCGCCGCCCGGCGCCTGGCCGCCGAAGACGGCCCGCACGCCGACGCCTGCGCCGCGTACGCCGCCATCGCCCACCACTACCCGGGCGACCCGGGCGTACTCGCCGCCATGCTCCTCAACCACGTACGGCTCCAGCCCGGCGAGGCCCTCTTCCTCGGCGCCGGCATCCCGCACGCCTACCTCGGCGGCCTCGGCGTGGAGCTGATGGCCAACTCCGACAACGTGCTGCGCTGCGGACTGACCCCCAAGCACGTGGACGTACCGGAGCTGCTGCGCGTGGTCCGCTTCGAGCCGCGCGACGCGGGGGTGCTGCGGCCGGAGGCGGCCACGGCGTCCGGCGAGGAGGTCTACGACACCCCGATCGACGAGTTCCGGCTCTCCCGCTTCGTGCCGGCCCCCGGCGCCGCGCCCCACCCGCTCGACGACCGCACGCCGCAGATCCTCCTGTGCACGGCGGGGACGGCCACGCTGCGGGCCGTCGCCGGTTCCGGTGCGGATTCCGCCGCCGCCCTCACCCTCGCCCCCGGCGAATCGGCCTTCATACGCGCCGGGGAGCGCGTGGAGCTCGCGGGGGAGGGCACGGTCTTCCGGGCGACGGTGGTGGCCTGAGGGCGGTCCCGGGCGTGGCCCGGAGAGCGGCCCCGTCCGGCGCCCCGGTGGCCGGGCTGCAACAATGACCCGCCTAAAGGGCTCGTAAAGCAGCCCTCGGAGCGGCCTCGGAGCAGGCTGCGCACCGCAGCCGTTCGACGGAAGGGAAATGCGCCACCCATGAGTGCATCAGGTGGTACCAAGGCGATCGTCGCGGCGCTGGGCGCCAACCTGGCCATCGCGGCGGCGAAGTTCGTGGCCTTCGCCTTCAGCGGATCGTCCTCGATGCTGGCCGAAGGCGTCCACTCCGTCGCCGACTCCGGCAACCAGGGGCTGCTGCTGCTCGGCGGCAAGAAGGCCAAGCGCGCCGCCACCGAGGAACACCCCTTCGGCTACGGCCGCGAGCGCTACATCTACGGCTTCCTCGTCTCCATCGTCCTGTTCACCATCGGCGGCGTCTTCGCTCTGTACGAGGGCTACGAGAAGATCCACGACCCGCACGAGCTCGACAACTGGTTCTGGCCGGTCGGCGTCCTGGTCTTCGCGATCATCGCCGAGAGCTTCTCCTTCCGTACGGCCATCAAGGAGTCCAACGAGCTGCGCGGCAAGCAGAGCTGGGCCCAGTTCGTCCGCCGCGCCAAGGCGCCCGAACTCCCCGTCGTCCTCCTCGAGGACTTCGGCGCCCTCGTCGGCCTGGTGCTCGCCCTCGGCGGTGTCGGCCTCACCCTCGCCACCGGCAACGGCGTCTGGGACGGCATCGGCACCATGTGCATCGGCGCCCTCCTGGTCCTGATCGCCCTGGTCCTCGCCGCCGAGACCAAGTCGCTGCTGCTCGGCGAGGCGGCCGGCCCCGAACAGGTCGCCAGGATCCGCGCGGCCTTGGTCGACGGCGACACCGTCACCCGCGTCATCCACATGCGCACCCTCCACCTCGGCCCGGAAGAACTCCTCGTCGCCGCGAAGATCGCGGTCCAGCACGACGACACGGCGAAGGAGGTCGCGGACGCCATCAACGCCGCCGAGGAACGCATCCGCGAGGCCGTCCCGATCGCCCGCGTGATCTACCTGGAACCGGACATCTACCGCGAGACCGCCGCCGCTGCGGGCAGCGATCCGGGCAAGACGCCTGGGGGGCACTGAGCGGTTCGGCTGGTCTGAGCGGTTCGGCTGTTCTGATCGGTCCGGGTGGTCTGACCGGGCTGGCTGGTCTGACCGGGCTGGCTGGTCTGACCGGGCTGGCTGGTCTGGTCGGTTTGGCCGGTGGTTGCGCGGGGGGCTCGCTCCCTGACGGGTCCGCACGCGACTGTTCCGTACGTGGCAGGGGCCCTGCACCCGATGTGGTGCAGGGCCCCTGCCACGTACCGTTGCGCCGGGCCCCGTCCGGGCCGCGCGGGGCTGCCTGGTCCGCGTAGGGCGGTACACGGGCGGTTGTCCCGGCTCGGGTAGCGGCCCGTACGCGGCGGTTGTCCCGGCTCGGGTACCGGCCCGTACGCGGGCGGTCGTCCCGGTGCGGGTACGGCCCGTCGGCGCCGCGTACGGCCGCACGGCGCCGACGTACGGCGGCCCGTGTCCGCCCACGCCGTCCGCCTACCCGACCTCGCTCAGCACCCGCAGGATCGCCGCCTCGTCCGGCGCGCCCTGCAGCCGGGCCCGGAAGCCGGTGTCCATCAGCTTCCGCGACAGCAGCGCCAGGATGCGCAGGTGTTCGTCGCCCGCGGCGGCCTCCGGTACCGAGATCATGAACACCAGCTTGGCGCGCGTACCGTCCAGCGAGTCCCAGTCGATGCCCTCCTCGGAACGGGCGAAGCCGACGACGGGAGCGGTCACCGCGTCCGTCTTGGCGTGCGGGATCGCTATCTCCTCGCCCAGGCCGGTGGTGCCCTGTGCCTCGCGCGCCAACGCCACCCGGACCAGCTCGTCCACGTCCGCCACCTTGCCGGTCCGGGCCGCCAGCTCCGCCATCTCGCGGATCGCGGCCTCCTTGCCGCCGGCGGCCAGCCGCACCTTCACGGTCTCCCGGCTCAGATACCCGGACAGCACTTCGCCGTCGGAGGCCGCCCCCTCCGGACCGCCGGCGTCAGTACCTTCCCCACCCGCGGCCGAGCCCGCCGCCGTCGCCCCGGCCGCCCCATCGGCATCTGCCGTACGCCCCGTCACCGTGCCGCCTGTCTCAGTCTCACTGGCCGATGCCGTACGGGGCGCCTCCGCAGCCGGTGCCGCGCCGTCCGCCTCGCGGGTCGAGGCCTTTCCGGCCGTCCCGGAGGCCGCTGTCGTTCCGGCCGCCCCACCCGCAGGCGGTACGGCGACCGCTGTCGCGCCGACCCCGGCGAGCACCGGTTCGGGCGCGGCGGCCGGGTCCCCGCCCGTCGCCCGGTCCGCCGCACGGTCCGTGGCGCCGTCCGCCGTACGACCCGTGGCGCCGTCCGCCGAGCGGCCCTTTCCACGCGCGGACACGTCCACCAACGCCACCGTCGTCAGCGCCGTCACCACCGAGCCGGCCGCCACGGCCACGAAGAACATCGGCACCCCGCCGACCGCGCCCAGCACCGCCACGATCGGCCCGCCGTGCGGCACCGCGTCCGTCACCCCGGCCATGCCCGCGACGGCACCGGCCACCGCGCCGCCCAGCATGTTCGCCGGGATGACCTGCGCCGGTCGCGCCGCCGCGAACGGGATCGCGCCCTCCGATATGCCGAACAGACCCATGAAGAGCGCCGCCATGCCGGTTTCCCGCTCCTGGTCGGAGTACAGGCGCCGGCGGACCAGCGTGGCCAGGCCCTGGCCGAGCGGCATCACCGGGATCGCGGCGGCGCACATGCCCATGACGGTCTGGTTGCCGGTCGCGATCAGCCCCGTGCCGAAGAGGAACGCCGTCTTGTTGACCGGCCCGCCCATGTCGAACGCGATCATCAGGCCGAGGACCGCGCCCAGCGCGATCGCGCTGGTGCCCGTCATCCCGCTGAGCCAGCTCGTCAGGTGCGTGAAGACCCACGAGATCGGTTTGCCCAGGACGTAGATGAAGAACAGCCCGAGCACCGCCGTCGCGACGATCGGGATCACGATGATCGGCATGATCGGCCGTACGAACCGGGGCACCCGGACCTTCTTGATCCACAGCACCAGGTACCCGGCCAGGAAGCCGGTCACGATCGCCCCGATGAACCCGGCGCCCGCCTCGGAGTCGTACAGCGCGCCCGTGTTGGCTATCCAGCCGCCGATCATGCCCGGCACCAGCGCGGGCCGGTCCCCGATGGCGTACGCGATGTAGCCGGAGAGGATCGGCACCATCAGCTGGAAGCCGATGGTGCCGATGTCGTTGACGTGCGCCCAGAAGGTGCCCTCCGGGATGACGAGGCCCTTCGGCGTCGGCTCCCCGCCGACCGCCAGGGACAGCGCCAGCAGCAGACCGCCGACCACGACGAACGGGATCATGTAGCTGACGCCGTTCATCAGCGCCTTGTACGCGAGGCTGCGCTCCTTGCCCCCACCGGCGGCGCCGGACGGACCAGATGAACCGGACGAGCCGGACGCCCCGGCGGCCGCACCGCCGGCACCGGCCGCACCGGCACCGGACCCGCCGTCTCCGCCGGCCCCGCCGGTGTCCGCCCCGTACACGGGCGCGCTCCGCACCCGTTCGATCAGCTCCTCCGGATGGCGGATGCCCTCGGCCACCCCCACCACCAGCAGCCGCTTGCCGACGAAGCGCGCCCGGTCGACGTCCTTGTCCGCCGCGATGATGATGCCGTCGGCATCTCTGACATCGTTGTCAGACAGGACGTTCTCGGCGCCGATCGACCCCTGCGTCTCCACCTTCATCGCGTGGCCGAGCGACTCGGCGGCCTGGGTCAGCTTCTCGGCGGCCATGTACGTATGGGCTATGCCGGTCGGGCAGGCGGTCACGGCGAGCAGCTTCAGCCCTCGCCCGCCCCTCCCCGCGCCCTCGCGGGGATCGGCTGGACTGGTGGTCACGTGGTTCTCCTAACGGACGTGCGCGCGGGGTGACGTGCGAGTGTCCCCGCGCTTCCCGCATCCTGCAATACGACGGGAGCGGTGCACAGTGCCCAAAGCCACTCCGGCCGGGGCCCGTACCCCGCCACCTGCGCCCCCGTACCGGCCGGCGGCCCGCGCGCCCGCCCGGCCGTACGCGAACTCCTCGGGCGGGCTGGGGTTCCCCGGGGCGATCGGTGTAGATTCGTGACCAGTGCCAGACGTCGCTGCTGATGGCGGTCGGGCGGTCCGCCCCGCGGGCCGGCCGAGGGAGAGAGGGCCTCCGACGGACTGCGCTGCGGCCGGGGGAGAGGTGTGTCCGCCCACGCGGTACCGCCCGTACGACATGAGGCACCACCCGTACGACGCGGGGTGCCGCCCGTACGGCATACCGCCTCGGACGGAATACCGCTCCAGCGGTACGTCCGCCCGCGCGAAGCGCCGGGCGGTAACGTCCACACCGGCCCGCGCCGCAGACTGCCAGCCGACCACCCTCGACCACGGGAGCAACCCGAATGTCGACCGCAGCCAACAGCCAGGACTTCAAGGTCGCCGACCTGTCCCTCGCCGCCTTCGGCCGCAAGGAGATCACCCTCGCCGAGCACGAGATGCCCGGCCTGATGGCGATCCGCAAGGAGTACGCCGCCGCCCAGCCGCTGACCGGCGCCCGCGTCACCGGCTCGCTGCACATGACCGTGCAGACCGCCGTGCTGATCGAGACCCTCACCGCTCTCGGCGCCGAGGTCCGCTGGGCCTCCTGCAACATCTTCTCCACCCAGGACCACGCCGCGGCCGCCATCGCGGTCGGCCCGAACGGCACCCCCGAGAACCCGCAGGGCGTCCCGGTCTTCGCCTGGAAGGGCGAGACGCTCGAAGAGTACTGGTGGTGCACGGAGCAGGCGCTGACCTGGCCGAACTCGCCCACCGGCGGCCCGAACATGATCCTGGACGACGGCGGCGACGCCACGCTCCTGGTCCACAAGGGCGTCGAGTACGAGAAGGACGGCAAGGCCCCCGCCGTCGAGACCGCGGAGAACGACGAGCACCGCGCGATCCTCCAGCTCCTCAACCGCACCCTCGCCGAGAACCCGCAGAAGTGGACCAAGCTGGCGTCGGAGATCCGCGGCGTCACCGAGGAGACCACCACCGGCGTGCACCGCCTGTACGAGATGCAGCGGGACGGCGTGCTGCTCTTCCCGGCGATCAACGTGAACGACGCCGTGACCAAGTCGAAGTTCGACAACAAGTACGGCTGCCGGCACTCCCTGATCGACGGCATCAACCGCGCCACCGACACCCTCATCGGCGGCAAGACCGCCGTCGTCTGCGGCTACGGCGACGTCGGCAAGGGCTGCGCCGAGTCGCTGCGCGGCCAGGGCGCCCGCGTCATCATCACCGAGATCGACCCGATCTGCGCCCTCCAGGCCGCGATGGACGGCTACCAGGTCACCACCCTGGACGAGGTCGTCGAGACCGCCGACATCTTCGTCACCACGACGGGCAACAAGGACATCATCATGGCCTCCGACATGGCCAAGATGAAGCACCAGGCGATCGTCGGCAACATCGGCCACTTCGACAACGAGATCGACATGGCCGGCCTCGCCGCCATCGACGGCATCGTCAAGGACGAGGTCAAGCCGCAGGTCCACACCTGGACCTTCCCCGACGGCAAGGTCCTGATCGTGCTGTCCGAGGGCCGCCTGCTGAACCTCGGCAACGCGACCGGCCACCCCTCCTTCGTGATGTCCAACTCCTTCGCGGACCAGACCCTGGCCCAGATCGAGCTGTTCACCAAGCCGGAGGAGTACCCGACCGACGTCTACGTCCTGCCCAAGCACTTGGACGAGAAGGTCGCCCGCCTCCACCTCGACGCCCTCGGCGTCAAGCTCACGACCCTCCGCCCGGAGCAGGCCGCCTACATCGGCGTCACGGTCGAGGGCCCGTACAAGCCCGACCACTACCGCTACTGATTCCGGTGCCCCCGGTGCCCCCGGTGCCCGCCGCGCCCCCGCGCACACCGGGCACCACCACCGGCAGCCGGTGAACCAGGCCCCCGCCCAGCACCACGGCGGGGGCCTGACCCGTACCACCGGACCCGACCAAGGACCCCCATGCCTCGCGGCCGTTACTCCCTCCACGACCCGCACGACCACACCCCCCTCGGCGAAGAACACTTCCACTGCGCCACCGGTCCCTCCGGCTGGCGTTACGTCTCCCAGCTCACCACCCCCTCCGGAGACCACGCGGGCTCCGTCGACCTCACCCTCGACGACCTCGGCCGCCCCATCCGGCTCGAACTCCACGCCGGCGACTGGCAGGTCCGCGGCGCCGCCCTGGAAGGCGTCACCTGGGTCCGTACCGACCCGACCGGCACCCACGCCACCGAAGGCAACGTCCCCGCCCACGCCTTCACCGGCGCGTCCCCCGCTTTCCTCGTCGCCACCGCCCGGCTGCTCCGCCCCGCCCCCGGCGCCGGAGCCGTCCGCACCCGCCTGGTGGCCTTCACACCCCCCGTCCTCGCACCCCGCACCCTCGACCAGTCCTGGGCCTTGGTGAAAAGGACAGCACACCCCACTGACAACGGCCCGCTGACCGCGGACGAATACCAGGTAAACGACCTGGAGACCGGCGAACAGCACGCCGTGCACCTCGCCGGCGACGTCGTCCTGTCGGCTCCCGGCATCGAACTCGAAGACCTCGAAACCCCGCCTTCGGCCTTCCCCGACTTCCCCTGACGTCCCCTGGCCGAGCCGGGCAACGACTTGCCCTTACGCGAGCGGCCCCTTACGCGAGGGGTTGTGCGGGGCCCCTATGCGGGCGGCGAGAACCCCGTGCGGCGCTCAGCGCCGCTTTCGGGCCCCGTTCCCGGCTGGGTGCCTCCGTGGCCCTCTCCGGGCCCGGTTCCCTTCTCGTCACCGACACCGGCACCGGCACCGGCACCGACACCGGCACCGGCACCGACACCGACACCGGCACCGGCACCGACACCGACACCGGCACCGGCACCGGCACCGGCTCCGGTTCCAGGACCGGCCCCGGCTCCTGGCTCGCTGCCGCCCGCCGACCCGGCCGACTCAGCGGCGCCCCGGCCGCCCCCGGCTGCCGACTCGGACCCGTACGGGCCACTCCCGTACGCGGCACCTCCGTACGGGCCGTTTCCATCCGCACCACTGCCGTACGGACCACTTCCGTGCGGTCCGCCTCCGTACGCCGCCTGGCCCACGTGCACACCGCCTCCAGGCGGACCCCCGTACCCGCTCCCGGCCGCGGACCCGCCCCAGCCGGCCCCCGCCGTCACCGACCCCGCCGTCACCGACCCCGCCGCCACCGGCCCCGGAGCCCCCAGAGGCGCCCCGAACGCCCGCTGCGCCTCCCGCGCCTGCCGTTCGCCCGCCACCGCGGCCAGATACATCGCCGGATGCATGCCCGCGGGCACCGACGCCCCGGTCCAGCCGCTCAGATCCCCCGTCAGCCGTGCCGCCATCGCACCCCCGACCTGCGGATCCAGCTGGGATATTCGGCTCAGGAACTGGCGCACCGTCAGCCACCAGCCGTCCGGTACCCGCGACAGGTCCAGCGCGCCGAGCTCCGCCGCCAGCCACGGCGGCGGGGGCGGCAGCACCGGTATCCCCCGCGGGGTGGGTATCCGTTCCCGTACGACCACGGTGCCCGCGAAGACGTCCCCGAGCCGCCGGCCCCGCGCCGAGACGAGCGAAGCGATGCACGCCACCACGCCCATCGTCAGGACGATCTCTATCGCGCCCATCGCGCCCCGTACCAGCGCGTGCCGGAAGCGGACCGGTCCGCCGTCCTCACGCACCACCCGCAGCCCGCACGCCAGCTTCCCCAGCGAGCGACCGCGGCTCAGCGTCTCCACGATGATCGGCACACCGACCAGCACCAGCACGAACAGCGCCACCGACACGGCGGCCACCGCCGCCGAGTCCATCGACGCCGTGGCGCTCAGCATCACCACCGACAGCAGGACGTAGGCACTCCAGGTCACGCCCAGATCGATGAGGACCGCCAGCGCCCGGCTCGGCAACCGGGCAGGCCGCAGCCCCAACACCACCGCTTCGCCCGTTACGAGCTCACTCACGCGCGCCGTCCTTCCCTGCCCCGTTCCGTACCGGTCCGTCCCCGAACCGCCGCCCGCCCCACGGCCGACGCGCCCAGTCTGCCAAGCTGACGGCACAGTCACCTCACGGCGCTGCCAGGAGCGGAACCCCATGGACCTCGATGTCTTCGTCACGGCCCACCGAGCAGAGTGGGACCGGCTCGAAGAACTGCTGCGCCGCAGACGCCGCCTCACCGGCGCCGAGGCCGACGAACTGGTCACCCTGTACCAGCGCACCACCACCCACCTGTCCCTCCTCCAGACCAGCGCCCCGGACCCGGTCATCACGGGACGCCTCACCTCGCTCGTGGCCCGCGCCAGGAGTACGGTCACCGGCGCGCGCAAGGCGTCCTGGCGCGATGTCGCCCGCTTCTTCACGGTCTCGTTCCCGGCCGCGGTCTACCGGCTGCGCCACTGGTGGATACCGACGGCCCTCCTCTCCACCGCGGTAGGCGCCCTCATCGCCTGGTGGATCTCCACCCACCCCGAGGTCCAGGCCGCCATCGGCGCTCCCGAGGACCTGCGCGCCATGACGCGGCCGGGCGGGGAGTACGAGACGTACTACTCCAGACACCCCGCCGCGTCCTTCGCCGCGCAGGTCTGGACGAACAACGCCCAGGCCGTCGCCCTGTGCCTGGTCCTGGGCGCCTTCCTCGGCCTGCCCGTCTTCTGGGTGCTCTTCCAGAACATGCTCAACCTGGGCGTCGGCCTGGGCCTGATGTCCTCGGCCGGCCGCCTCGACTCCTTCCTGGGCCTGCTCCTCCCGCACGGCCTCCTGGAACTGACCGCGGTCTTCGTCGCCGCCGGAGTGGGCCTGCGCCTCGGCTGGACGGTCATCGACCCGGGCCCGCGTACCCGCCGCACCGCCCTCGCGGAAGAAGGCCGTACTGCCCTCGGCGTGGCCGTCGGCCTGGCCGCCGTGCTGTTCGTGTCGGGCGCCATCGAAGGTTTCGTGACTCCGTCCGGCCTGCCCACCTGGGCCCGCATCACCATCGGCGTCATCGCCGAGCTGGCCTTCCTGGTGTACGTGTACGTACTGGGCGGCCGTGCCGTCCGGTCAGGCGAAACCGGCGACGTCGAGGCGACGGACCGCGAGGCCTCCCTCCCGACCGCTGCCTGATGTGCGTACAGCCCCCCTGACCTGCTAATCTCCTCATCACCCCAAAGAACCCGTTGACACGGGCGGAGTGGGGAGGTAGATTCGAACGGTTGCAACGGACTAGACATGTTCGAGCGCGACGGTTAGTCTCTCATCTGCTTCCGCCGGAACGTTGATTCCGTGGAGCACCTCCGAATCTTTATCCGGAAAACGTGCGCCGATCAGTTCGGTGAAACGGTTCTGATAAAGTCGGAACAGCCGAAAGGCAAACCCCTCCGACGAAATCGGAAACGAATTCAGCCCGGTAACGGACTGGAAATCGGATCTGATAGAGTCGGAAAGGCCGGAAAGCGAAAGCCGGACGGCCGGCCCGCTCCAGCAGGGAGCCGGAAACGGAAAGCGGAAACGCCGAACGGATCTGGTAAGGT